>NZ_JBFUJW010000005.1:0-599043 GCF_056555145.1 Mycolicibacterium sp. P4_G11 | reverse complement strand
AAGGTCTGGGCGTGCACGCCCGTGGAGGTGCGGGTGTCTTTGAGTTCGTCGTCGACGTGGACGGTGCAGGTGATGGAGTCACCGTCGCCTTGGGCGACGATGTTGGGCGACGCTGCCGGTGCGGTGGTGGACAGGACGAGTTTCCAGGGCAGCGTGGCGTGGTCGACGCGCTGCGGCTTGGCGTCCAGGTCGAGGTAGTTGATGTCGGCGTAGGCGCCGGGTTCGCCGGTGATCTCGTAGGTGACGACCTTAGGCTTGAACGGTTTGGCGTCGTCGGCGAAGTTGCGTGGGGTGACGATGACGGGGTTCTGGCCGAAGTAGCCGCGCACGCGTTGCACGGTGAAACCGGCGACGAGGGCCACGGCGAGGATGAGCAGCGGGATCCACGCCTTCTTGAGCGCAGTGCCGATCATGCAGCGATCTCCTTGGTCATGCTGACCTCCCCGTTCCTCGATTGCTCGACATGCCTTGGCGGATTGCGTGACCTGGGGCGCTGCGCACGGTTTGTGCGGCGCCGCCGGCTGTGTCACATTCAGTCTGCCGATCGGCAGACTCAGAGTATCCACCAAGGTAAACTTAGACAAGTTAAGCGATTGAATTGATGCAGGTCGGTGCGCACATCGGGGCATCCCGTGTGACGCACGTGACGTCGCCGTGATGGCGGTGACCAGGGCTACACGGCGACCACCCGGTCGGCGGTGAACAGGGAGCGGGGATTGGCCAAATCGGTGGGGCCGCGCGGATCAGCGCGTACGCGGGTGATCGAAGCTGCCCTGGCGTTGTTTGCGGACCACGGCGTGAACGGCACATCGCTGCAGATGATCGCCGATCACATGGGGGTCAGCAAGGCCTCCGTGTACTACCAGTTCCACTCCAAGGACGACATCGTGCTCGCCGTTATCCGGCCGGTGTTCGCCGACCTCGATCAGCTGGCCACCGCGATCGAGGCCGAAGAGAGAGGGCCGGCCCGGCAGGAGGCCGCGATCACCGGGTTCGTCGAGCTCGCGGTCCGGCACCGGCGCGTGACGGCAGTCTTCTATCGCGACCCGGCCATCGACACCCTGGTCAACTCCCACGAGGAGTGCAGCGCCATCAATCGGCGGCTACGCAGCGTGCTCGGACTGGACGGCGCAGACACCGAGACCAGGGTGACCATGTCGCTGGTGATCTCGGGCGTCTACGGCAGCGCGATGGACCCCGAATTGCAGGACATTCCCGACGGCGAACTCCATCGCATCTTGTTGCAGTCCGCGCGTCGGTTACTGCCGATCGGGGAGCGGGAAATTATTCGGCGATGAAGACCGGGATCAGACGGTCGGTCTTGGTCTGATACTCGGCGTAGGGCGGGTAGGCCTCAACTGCCCGGTCCCACCACTCCTGGCGTTCGTCGCCCTCGAGCTCGCGGGTGGTCAGCTCCACGACCGTCTCGCCGTCCTGCGCCGTGATCCGCGGGTTGGCCTTGACGTTGTGGTACCACGACGGGTGCTCCGGGGCGCCGCCCTTGGACGCCACCAGGGCGTAACGGCCGTCGTGCTCGACCCGCATCAACGGCACCAGACGCTTCTTGCCGGACTTGGCTCCGGTGGTGGTGAACAGGACCACCGGCCGATCGAGGATGTGCACGCCATCGGTGGTGCCCTGCGCCAGAATCTGTTCGGTCTGCTTGCGGACCCAGTCGGTGGGGCTCAGTTCATGTTCGGTCACGTCAGTTCCCAACGGATTGAGGAAGCCGGGTTATTCCGGTCGAACCCAATTCTTACCGGTCGGCGGATGTCCCGGGGCGATCCTCGGCGGAAATCCCCTTGGGCGCACCGAGGTGGCCAACCTGAGCGGCTGAACTTAGGTTAGCCTAAATTATGTGTCGACGATATGGGAGACGCTGCCGCCGGAGGTGAGTTCGGCGATGCTCGCGACCGGGCCGGGGCCCGGTTCGTTGTTGGCGGCCGGCGCTGCGTGGCGTGGATTGGCTGCCCAATATGCTGATGCGGCAACGCAATTGACGGGCATCCTGGCGGCGGTCCAGGGCGGGGTGTGGGACGGCTCGACTGCCGAGCAGTACGTGGCTGCCCATCAGCCGTTCTGTCACTGGCTGACTTCGATGGGTGCCGTCGCCGAGCTGATCGCCCAGCAGCACGACACCGTCGTCGCCGCCTATACCGTCGCCGTCGCGGGCATGCCGACGCTGGCCGAACTCGCTGCCAACCATGCCGTCCACACCAGCTTGCTCGCGACGAACTTCCTTGGCCTCAATACCATTCCGATCGCGCTGAACGAAGCCGACTACGGCCGGATGTGGTTGCAGGCGGCTGCCACCATGCGGGTGTACGAGGGCGTGTCCGCGGTGAGTGTGCAGTCGTCGCCGACCGCAGCGCCGGCTCCGGCCATCCTGTCCGCTGATTCTGGCGCTTCGGCCCGCGCCGCGTCGGCGACGTCGGGTTCCGGTCAATTCACGTTCCGTGATCCCGCGGGCATTGTGGTCGAGCAGGTGCGAAAACTCGTCAATGCGCTGGCCGAGTGGGCCCGTGAGCTGCCGGAACCGTTGCGCAGCATCGCGACTCAAGCGTTGGACGGCGCGGCGGCCGCGGTGAACGCCAAACTCTTCAGCATCCTCACCTACTCCGTGCTGGATCCGCTCATCTATTTCGGCCCGTTCGCCGCGGTGCCCGCGCCGGCAGCCGCTGCTGCCGCGGCCGCGGCAGCGAGCGGTGTTCCGCCGGCCGAGCCGGCCACGGACGTAATCCCGGGTCCGGTTGCCGAATCACCTGCATTGGGCCACAACGACATTCAGGATCGCAGTGATTGGCCGGCGGCCGGAACGACGCCGGCGGGCATGACGTCATCGGCCGCGCCGCAAACCGGTTCGGCGCCGGCTCCGTCATCGCCGGCCGCGCCGATGGCTCCTGTGCCCGACGTGCCGTACCTGTACGCCGTGGGTGTCGGCCCGGACGGGGAGGGTTCCGCGCCGACGGTGCGTGGTTCGGCCACCCAGGTGGCATCCGCCCCGGCTCAGGAACCGGTGGCGGCGAGCGTGGCCGTGGCCGAGCGCCGTGCGGCCCGCCGGCGCCGGAAAGCGCGGCAATACCGGCACGAAACAATGGCGGCCGATGGTCGGATGACTCTGCCTGGCACGCCGGCAGAGCCCGACGTCATCGGAACCAATCACGATGCGGGACTAGATGTCTCGGCGCGCGGTTTGGTTGGCCCGCGGGCGACGGTGTTACGCGATGTGGTGCGTACGCCGATGCTGCCGTCGACCTGGGCTGGGCCTAGTTGACGAACCGCTGGGCGCGACTGGGTGCCGATGAGGTGGCGCGGGCCTGCCGGTATCCGACCAAGCCGCCGGCGGCGGTGAGGGTGATGATGCCGGCGAACCCGGGGACGGCGACCGCCGCGACCTCGCTGAGTCCCGCGGCCCGCAGGTAGTCCGGATAGCCCGGCCGGAAGTCCGTCGATGCGACGAGGTGGCTCTCGGCGGCGAAGACGTTGCGGGGCTGGATCGGCGGGACTGGCTTGACGGGTGTGCCCGGAGCACCGGGCGAGACGTCGCGCGGTACCGAATCAGTGCTTGCGGCAAAGGTTTTCGGAATCTGGGGCGCGTTCTGCTGGAGAGTCCGGTTGTCCAGCGGCGACTGGATGAGGGGCATGCCCGGCTCATACTGCAGGAACGGCAGGTCGGACGCGGCTGCCGCCAGGTCTCGGACGGTGCTCTCGATGGGGTTGATCAGGGCATCGGCGAAGGCCGGCAGTGCGGCGAGACCTGGAATCGGCACGGCTTCGACGACTGTCGGGAGGGTGGTCTTGACCAGGTCGAGCGCCGTCAACGGAACCTGGGCGGCCATCAGTGGGAGTTGCGCCAGCGGGGGCTTGGGTGCGGCCGCGGCGGTGGTGTCCTCGGTGGTCTTGGCCGGCTCCGGCGCCAGGGCGGCAGACGGTTGCGGCGCCGCGATGTTCGTCGGCGCGGGGGCCGACGCGGCGAACGTCGATGTGGCGCCAGGCGTCAGCTGCGGGGCGTTCTGGTTGGGCTTGACGCCGGGGATGATGCCGGTGAGTGGTGCGCCGCCGATGATGCTGGCCGGGTGCTGGATGATGCGGGTGAACTGACCGACCATGCCGCCCAAGGTGTTCGGCAGACTCGACGACGAGCTGCTGCCCGTGGTGGAGCCCGTGGTGGTCGAGGATCCGCTGGTCGTCGACGTCGTGCCGGTGCCGGTCGTCGTCGACGTGTCCGAGCTGCCGGTGGTGCCGCCAGTGGACGTGCCCGTAGTGGTGCCGGTGGTGCCAGTGGTTGAGCTGGTGCCCGTCGTCCCCGTCGTTGAGCTACTACTGCTGGTGTCGGAGTCAGAGGACGGAAGCGCGAATGCGACGGCGGCTTCGGGAAGGAATGCCAGGCAGCCTGCGGCGAGGAGGCTGGAGGCGGCGGCGAGCCGCGCGTGGGGCATCACGCGGAGATCACCTCCCCTTTTCTGACCAGAGTGCAGTATGTCACACCCGTCTGACCATTACCTATGAACAAAGTAAGGCCCTACTCCGGCGTCAATTGATGTGGGGTGTGTTCGGCGCTCGGTGGTGGGTCAACCGGGTTCTGGTGGAACGCCCGAAAGCCTGCATCTGGCCGAGTATTGACGCCTCTTCCAAATTGTGCCGGAAGGTGCTAATGAGGCAAATGTGACTACTGGTGTTATTGAGTTGAAGCCCCCATAAGAAAAGGGGACAGAATTTCAGTCCGGTCTCAGAGATCAACGTAGCGAAACGCATAGGGTTCGAACGGTTATCGGTCCGTGTTGTATTTGTGACATTTGTAGCCCACCGTTACCGAAGTGAAATCAGTGCCCAATGTGGCGCCGAGCACTCAGGAACAGGGAGCGTGCTGATGACCGCAACGACTGAAGTGACGTACCGCAGGCGATCGGTGGCTGCCCGCCCGGGCCGGCCGAAGACCGGAAGGACACAGGTCGGCTCCGTGGATGTCATCGCGACATCTGCCGCGGTGCTGCGGCCTGTCGTGGTGGCCGGGGCGATCGTCGCCGCGGCTCTCATGTGGGGGCCGCGCGCCCAGGCCGACGTCGTCCATGACGCGCTCAATGATGTCGGCATCGGCAACAACGGGCCCGTCAGCAATGCGATCGCCGAAGTGGGTACCTCGATCTGCCCGCTGCTCGTGCAGCCCGGCAGCCAGATGGCCAGCACGGCAACTCAGATGAGTGGCAACGGCGGCATCGCGCCGCCGCTGGCCGGGTTCGCCACGCAGGTCGCGATCCAGACTCAGTGCCCCGCCTTCATGACGGCGCTGGCCAACGGGAACATCCCGGCGTTGATGAACGGCGGCCTGCCGGTGGCACCGCCGGGGCTGCCCTCTGTCGGGCTGCCAGACCTGTCGGGCGCCACCGGGGCGCTTCCGGGCACCCTGGGCGCGGTTCCGGGCACGCTGGGCGCGGCTACGACTCCCGTATCGAGCGTCTTGGGCGCGGCCACGGCTCCGGTGCCGGGAACGTTGGGTGCGGTGACGGCGCCGCTGCCGGGAACGTTGGGGGCCGCGACGGCACCGGTTCCTGGTGTGCTCGGTACGGCGACCGCGCCACTGGCTCCCGCGCCTGGTCTGGCCACCCTGCCGGCGGTCACGGCGCCCGCGCCGGGCCTGCTGGCACCTGCGGCGCAGGCGCCGTTGCAGCTGGCTTCGTCTCCGGTCGTGCCGGCGATTCCTGGTTACTGACGTCTGACCCCGTCCACCGAACGTGGGCGGGAATGCATTGAGGGCTGTGGCTTTTCGAAGCCACAGCCCTCAATGTTGTTGTGCTACGTGCTAGCTGTCGTGGCTGCTGCTGCTGCTGCTGCTCGAGCTGTGCGACGAGCTGCCGCCGTCGGGCGCACGGTGCTTGCCGCCGGTCGAACCCGCGGGCACGGAGACCGAACCGCTGGCACCGTCGGGAGCGCTGTGCTTGCCGCCCTTCGAGGTGGACTTGTCGGTCTTCTTGGACTTGCTCGAGTCCGCCTTCGTGGACTTGTCGGCGGTCGACTTGTCGGTGCCCGACTTGCTGTCCGACTTCGTGTCGGACTTCGTGTCGGACTTGGTGTCCGGCTTGTCGGCGCCCTTGGTCTCGGTGTCCTTGGCGTCGGTGCCCTTGGTGTCGGTGCCCTTGGTGTCCGACTTCTCGTCGGTCTTGCCGGCGGGCTTGGTCGTGTCCTTGGCCTCGGTCGGGCTGTCAGTGGTGGCGCCGGAGCCGGTGCTCTCCGTCGTCTTCCCGGTGTCGGTGGCGGCGGGCGTCTTGTCCGGCGTGCTGGACACGGGCGACGTCTTGGCCGAAACACTCGGCGTATCCGCCTCTGCCGCTGCGGGTTTGACCGTCAGAGACAACGGCTGGGTCGTGGGCACAACCGTGGCCGCGGACAGAGTCTTCAACGAGGTGGTGGCGGCCAACGGCGTTGCGGCCAGGGGGAATCCGGACAGGATGGCGCCCGGCAGGGCGTTCAGTCCGGCGATGAGCGCGCCCGGCAGGGCGCTGATCCCCTTGATGATGGTGGCGGGCAAGGTGCTCAGGTTCTGCAACGCGGCGATCGCGGTGTTGATCGCCGTGGTGATGAGCACCGGGATCTTTGCCGTCGTGCCGTTGAAGAACGACGCGTTGATGGCGTTGATGCCCTTGATGATGGCGTTCGGCGCCGCGATCAGGGTGTTGACGATGGGGAGCAGCGTCGCGGCGTGGATCGCCTTGTTGATCGCGTTGAGGTTGTTGATGATCGCGTTCGGGCCCTGGATCAGCTGGGCGACGAACGGGCCGACCGTCTGGGCGTAGATCGCGGCGTTGAGCGTGTTGAAGGCCTTGATGAACTCGTTGGGGCCGGCGATGAGGTTGTTCACGAACGTCTGGTACGTCGTGAACGGCAGCGAGATCAGCTGCAGCAGGTCTGCCGGGAAGGCAGTCAGGTAGTACTTCTCCGCGTAGGTGGAGACGGTCGTCACGGCAGAGTGTGCCGCCGCGGGCACGGCCTGCGGTGCGGGCAGCGGCGCCACGGCTCCGACCGAGGCGACGATGCACACCGAGCACATTCCGGCAACGAGAGACGAAGGCAGTGCGTTGTGCCGAACAGCGATTTGCATGATGGACCCCGGATTCAGTGAAACAGAACGGAATTAGGCGGTCTGAAGGTAGCGGATACCAGCACTCGCCTCTAGCTGAGAAAATTCACTCGTCGGCCGTCTGACCTGCCGATACGTGCACAATTTGCCTGCCCGGGTAAATAAATCAAGCTGAAGTTTTCCAAGAATTCATCCAGGCCCGGAGATTACGACGGGCAATCGGTTTGCCGGGACGCGGTGTGGGCGCTCGCCGAACGGGTCGCGGTGTGATGTGGTGGTGACGATGTCCGACTTCACATTCCGTGCCGCGGGGCTCCTGGCTGCAACCCTGACGGGTGCGACGCTGGTGCTGGCCGGGAGTCCGGCGGCGTCGGCCGATCCCGCCACGGACGCGCAGGGGTTCGTCGACTCGACAGCCCGCTGCCCGACCGGCGATACCGCGGTGGCTTTCGGGAGCACCGCCTCGTCGCGGGTGGCCATCTGCAAGAGCGCCGGCGGTCAGTATCAGTACCGCGGCGTGCGCATCAGTGACGGTGCGAAGCTGATCGTCTCCGCCACCGCTGATGGCAACGGCGGCTACACCGCGACGAGTGACGGCATCACCTACGTCGTGAGCGCCAAATCGCTTGATATCAGCGCGGGTTCACAATCGATCAGGTCCGAGCCCATGACCTTTTACCGCAGCGGCGGGCCGCTGACCGGCACTGCCGCCGCGGCGCCCGCGCCGGCGGGCACGCCACCCGCACCGGTCACCGGAGCTCCCGCGCCCGTGCCGACCACTCCACTTCCGCCGCCATTGCCCGCGGAAGTCGGTGGAGCCCGCTCGAGCGGGCACTGACGGAATCAGCCGGCGGCAGTCTGGGAGTCCCAGGGCTTGGCGGGGTGAATGCCGCAACTGCAGGCGTCGATCGACGGGCAGGTGCACTGGAGACCCCACTCGACGATCGCCCGGGCGAGATGTAATTCGGCGATCTTGGTGTCGATCTCGGCGAGCTTGGCCGTGGCCAGTGCGCGCGTCGAGGGCCGGCCGGGGGCGTCGTCGGCGAACAGCAAGAGGATCTCGTCCAGGGAGAACCCGGCGGTCTTGCACACCCGGATGACGTTGAGCCGATCGACGACGGCGCCGTCGTAGCGGCGCTGGCCGCCGACCCGCGCCGGTGCGGGGATCAGACCGATCTGTTCGTAGTACCGCAGCGTCGTCGCGGCGACGTCGGTGCGCGCCGACACTTCGCCGATGGTGAACGTGGCCATGACACTCCTGGATCGGGCTTGACTTGGAGCCAACTCTAAGTCGTTGACTGTGTGCATGGCTACCAACGCACAGCGATCAGACATCAGCGAGTTGAGCAGGACCCGGTACGCACTGCTCCGGAGCTACCGGAAAAGTGGCGAGCCGGTCGATACCCCGATGTGGTTCGCCGCTGCGGGCAACTCCGTCATGTTCCGGACCAAGCGCGGACCGAAAACCGCACGCCTGCGGGCGCATCCGCAGGTGGAGCTGACCGCCTGTGACTATCGCGGCCGAAAACTCAGCGGCGCAACCGTATTCACCGGCACGGCGACGATCCTCGACGGTGTGGATGCGGCTGCCGCGAATCGCGTGCTGCACCGACGCTATGGGTGGCAGTGGAATCTGGTGCCGCTCATCAGAATTCCGGGCGTGACGCAGGTGCACGCCGGTCTTCCGTGGCGCGAGAAGTGGCGCAAGGCACGGAACCGGAATGTCTGGGACGACAGCGTGATCGTGCGCGTCGACTTCGCATAGGCGACGCGCACGCAAAAACACGGTGCCGACACCAGGATTGGTGTCGGCACCGTGTTGGAGGTCGAAGGTGTCAGAAAGCCGGCGTCGCGAGATGCGTCTTACGACGGTGGTGGTGGAGCAGGGCACTCAGCCAGCGGAGATCGATCAACATGTTCAGTTCCTGTCTTACGCGGACTTCTTGGTGAGGAACGGCAGCAACCGACGGCGCTCGTACATGCTGTCCGAGAAATGGTGCAGCGCTTCGGAGACGGAGGTTGCGGTCGGGAAGGCGGACTCTGCGCCGCAGGCCAGCAGTGCGGTCGAAACCGGCTGGGATGCGATCAGGGACCACTCATTACCTGCTGCGATGCAGCTGTCGTTGACCTTGTCGAGCAGTTCGACACAGGACACTGCGAACGAGGTGACCCCGCTCAGGTCCAGGATGAACGGCTTCTCGGGAAGGACGCAGCGCCGTGCCTGCGCTGCTACCAGGTCCACATCGGATTCGTCGATGACTCCGGTGACGGTGAGTACCGTCGCCAGTTGGCGGCACTGGGCGCGCACCTCGGCGTCGCCGCAGGCGACCGCCGGATTGCCATAGCGGAAAGCGGCTGTCGATGCCGAGTCGCTGGTGACCATAGCCATGTGATGCCTCCCTTCGATGTTGCCGAACGCCCGACTGCTGTGTCGTTTCTTCGGCTCAAGATCGAAGTTATGTGCCCAAGTTAAGGTACCGGGGAGTAAGTCCTAAATCATCGCTAAGAAGTCTGATGGCTCCAGCTAGCAAACATGGTCTCGGCGGGGTAACGCTCACGGACGGCGCCACTGGTTGCCCTGATAGCCCACCCACGGCGAATAGTCGGCGATGAGCGGCTCCTGCGGCGGCCGCAACTGCTCCGGCACATGCTGCAGGTTGATCCGGATGCGGTACCAGATCGAGCTGGGTCCACGCATGCCGTCGACCAGAACATCGATGGCTTCCAGGGCAGATGCCGCTTCGGGATGACGGGACCGCCACACCTCGAGGGCGGCCATCGCCTCGTCACGGGTCTTGGTGCGGGCAACCTCGATGAGCGGCATCTGCGACGCGCGCCGCCCGTCGGCCGTCGCGCCGCCCTCTGGTTTCTCCGCCTTGGGCATCGGACCCAGTTCGTCGGCCAGCGCCAGCAATCCCTCCAGACCGCCTGCAGCGGCGTCCATCCCGGCCCACGGGTCGCCGAATTGCGCGTACCGGCCGGGCACCGTCGCCACGGTGAATTCCTCGGGACGGCAGCCCGGGACCTCGTCCCAGAACAGCGGTGTCGAGACCCGGGCATCGGGCCGCGACCGCACCGAGTACGCCGACGCGACCGTGCGGTCCTTGGCGTTCTGGTTGAAGTCGACGAACACGCCCTGGCGTTCCTCTTTCCACCATCGGCTGGTCGCCAGGTCGGGTGCGCGTCGCTCCACCTCGCGGGCCACCGTCTGGGCGGCCAACCGCACCTCCTTGTACGACCAGTTCCGCTGGATCCGGGCATAGATGTGGAAACCCCGCGAGCCGGAGGTCTTGGGCCATGCCGTCAGCCCGTAGTCGGTGAGCACATCGCGCACCACGATGGCGACGTCGACGATCTGCGGCCACTCGACACCCGGCATCGGGTCCAGATCGACGCGCAGTTCGTCCGGGTGCTCCAGGTCGTCGGCCCGGACCGGATGCGGGTTGAAGTCGATGCAACCCAGGCTCACCGCCCAGACCAGCCCGGCGGCCTCGTCGATCACGGCTTCTTTCGCTGAGGTGCCGGAGGCGTATTTGAGCTCGGCCACCTCGATCCAGTCCGGCCGTTTCTCTGGCGCCCGCTTCTGGAAGATCGCTTCCTGGGCAATGCCTTTCACGAACCGCTTCAGGATCATGGGCCGCCGGGCCACGCCGCGCAGCGCGCCGTCGGCGACGGACAGGTAGTAGTTGACCAGGTCGAGCTTGGTCACCCCGGGTTCCGGGAAGATCACCTTGTCCGGGTTGCTCACGGCAACCTCGCGTCCGCCTACCTCGAGGGACCGCGAGTCACCCATGTGGACAAGCGTAATCGGCCCGATAATTGGGGCGGGAGTTCCGGCCGCGTTACCCGGGGTGTCACATATGGTTGGCTCATGGCGAAGCTGACTGACCTCCCGTCGCAGGTGGCAAACAAGGTTCAGGAAACTTTGGAGAAGTCGGTCGGTAAATACGTCGACCGCGGCGCCGCCGAACTCCACTACGCCAGGAAGATGTTCGAGGCGGGCGCCCTCAAGCTCGAGTCGCCGCAGCACATGGCGGCCATGCTGGCCGACATCGTCCGCTGGGGTGAGATCGGCATGGTCCCGGCGCTCAATGCGCGCCGCACTCCGCACCGCACCGCCGTCATCGACGACGACGGCGACATCACCTTCCAGGAGTTCGACGACGCCGTGAACGCGACGGCCAACGCGTTGCGCGCCAAGGGCGTTCAGGCCGGCGAAGGCGTCGCGATCCTGGCCCGCAACCACCGGTGGTTCCTGGTGTCGGTGTACGGCGCGGCGCGTGTCGGTGCGCGAATCATCCTGCTCAACACCGAGTTCTCGGGTCCGCAGATCAAAGAGGTCTCCGAGCGCGAGGGCGCTCAGCTGATCATCTACGACGACGAATACGCCGACGCCGTCGCGCTTTCGGAGCCGCCGTTGGGCAAGCTGCGGGCGCTGGGCCACAACCCGGACAAGCCGGAGCCGTCGGGCAGCGTCGACGAATCACTGGCCGACGTCATCGCTCGCACCAGCAGCCTCGCGCCGCCGAAGGTCGCGAAGTCCGCTTCCATCATCATCTTGACCAGTGGCACGACGGGAACTCCCAAGGGCGCCAATCGAAGTGCCCCGCCATCGCTGGCCCCGGTGGGTGGTGTGCTGTCCTCGGTGCCGTTCAAATCCGGCGAGGTGACCAGTCTGCCCGCGCCGATGTTCCACGCGCTGGGGTACCTGCATTCGACCATTGCCATGCTGCTCGGCAGCACCCTGGTGTTGCGCCGCCGGTTCAAGCCGGCGACCGTGCTCGCCGATATCGAACGCCACCAGGTCACCGCCATGGTGGTGGTGCCGGTGATGTTGTCGCGCATTCTCGACGAACTCGACAAGACGTCGCCGAAGCCGAACCTGTCGAGCCTGCGCATCGTCTTCATCTCGGGTTCGCAGCTCGGGTCCGAGCTGGCGACGCGGGCACTCAAGGATCTGGGCCCGGTGATCTACAACCTGTACGGGTCGACCGAGATCTCGTTCGCCACCATCGCCCGCCCGCAAGACCTGTCGATCAACCCGGCGACGGTCGGCCCGGTGGTCAAGGGCGTCCGCGTGAAGATCTTCGACGACAACGGCAAGGAGCTGCCGCAGGGCAGCGTCGGGCGCATCTTCGTCGGCACCACCTTCCCGTTCGAGGGGTACACCGGCGGCGGTGGCAAGGAGATCATCGACGGCATGCTGTCGTCGGGCGACGTCGGCTACTTCGACGAGCGCGGACTCCTGTACGTCAGTGGCCGGGACGACGAGATGATCGTCTCCGGCGGTGAGAACGTTTTCCCCGCCGAGGTAGAGGATCTGATCAGCGGGCACCCCGAGGTGGTGGAGGCGACCGCGATCGGTGTCGACGACAAGGACTTCGGCGCGCGCCTGCGGGCGTTCGTCGTCACGACCGATGGCGCGACGGTCAGCGAGGACGACATCAAGACCTACGTCCGAGATCACTTGGCGCGCTACAAGGTTCCGCGCGAGGTCGTCTTCCTCGACGAGTTGCCGCGTAACCCGACGGGCAAGATCCTCAAGCGTGCGCTGCGGGAGATGGACCTCTAGTTACCGTTGACGTACCAGGACAGGCAGCCGGGCTTGTCGTGGCACGCGATGATGGCACCCGCGTCGGGAGCCGCGCCGCGCACCTTGGGTATGTTCCGCACGGGCAGGTTGCAGTTCACGACGTACGGGTTCCACGGGACGACGCCGTTCACGCACGGGTCACCGCCCGCCTGCAGCGTTGTGGCCGGGCTGCGTAACGCCGTCGGGAGGACCGTGAATGCGATCGCGATGGCCCCGATGGACACCAGTCGCAGCACGCGCGACGCCGGTGTCCTCAGCTCGTGTGTGGTCATGATCATCACCACCAAATATGCTTCCGTCTACGTCAACGGTACACCGGGGCAGTAGTCCTCAACAGTCGGGAAAACCCCCATCTCCGCTCGAAAATGGGGGTTTTCACGACTCTTCGCGAGAAACGGTTACGGGTCGCGGGGCAGGCCCAGCAGCCGTTCGGCGATGATGTTCAGCTGCACTTCGGAGGTGCCGCCGTAGATGGTCGTCGCGCGGCCGGCCAACAGGTACTCGTCCCACCGGCCCGAGGGCTGTTGCGTATCGCCGATGACCGCGTCGCTGCCGAATGACGCGACCCCGAACTCCGCGTAACCCTGACCGGTCTTCATGGACAGCAGCTTGGAGATCGCGGCGGCCGGCATGGGATCGCCACCGGCGAGGGTCAGCAGCGTCGACCGCATGTTGAGCAGTTTGGCCGCGTGGCCCTCGGCGATCAGCTTGCCGGCCTCGTGACGTTGCAGCTCGTCGAACTCGCCGGCGCGCAGGAACTCCACGAACTGTTCGAGACTGGCCAGGAAGGGCGGTTCACTGCTGCCGATCGACACCCGCTCGTTGGTCAGGGTGTTCCGGCTGACCTCCCAGCCGCGGTTCACCTCGCCGAGCACCATGTCGTCGGGCACGAACACGTCGTCGATGAAGACGGTGTTGAACATCGCGTTGCCGGTGAGTTCGCGCAGCGGCTTGACCTCGACGCCGGGACTCTTCATGTCGAGTAGGAAGTACGTGATGCCCTGATGCTTCGGCGCGCTCGGGTCCGTCCTGGCCAGCAGGGCGCCCCAGGCGGAGAACTGGGCCCCCGTCGTCCAGATCTTCTGGCCGGTGATGCGCCAGCCGCCGTCGACCTTGACGGCCTTGGTGGTCAGGCTGGCCAGGTCACTGCCGGCACCCGGCTCGGAGAACAGCTGACACCAGATCATGTCGCCGCGGAACGTCGGCGGCAGGAAATCCTGCTGCTGCTTGCTGGTGCCGAACGCCACGATCGACGGGATGATCCAGGCCGCGATACCCATCTGGGGGCGCCGCACCTTTCCGGTGCTGAACTCCTGGGCGATGATGATCTGCTCGATCGGCGCGGCGGCCCGGCCCCACGGCGTCGGCAGGTGCGGTTGCACCCAACCGCCTTCGGCGATCGCGGTGTTGCGTTCCGGCCCGCTCGGAAGCGCTTTCAGCGCAGCCACTTCCGCGCGTATCTCGGCGCGCAGCTTCTCGGTGTCCGGATCGAGGTCGATGTCGATGGACCGCATGCCGGAGGTCGTGGCCAGGTCCACCACCTGCCGTGGGTGGTCGGCGGCGCGGCCGAACCCGGCGACCAGTGCGATGGCGTGCCGGTAGTAGACGTTGGTGTCGTGCTCCCAGGTGAAGCCGATGCCGCCGTGCACCTGGATGCAGTCCTGTGCGCAGTGCTGGGCGGCGACGGGCGCCAGGGTGGCGGCCACGGCGGCGGCGAACTGGTAGTCGGAGTCGGCGTCGCCCGATGCGTGCTCATCGAGTGCGCGGGCGGCGTCCCAGACCGCACCGGTGGCACGCTCGGTTTCGGCAATCATGTTGGCGCACTTGTGTTTGATGGCCTGGAACTGACCGATCGGCCGGCCGAACTGTTCACGAATCTTCGCGTACTCGGCGGCGGTGTCGGTGGCCCACCGCGCGACACCGACACATTCGGCCGACAGCAGCGTGGTGATCAGGGCCCGGGCATGCGCCGGTGTCAGTCCGCTGAGCACCCGGTCGGCACCGACCGTGACGCCGGCGGCGCGCACCTGGGCCGCCGGGTGCAGCGGGTCGACGGTCTGGACCGGGTCGATCTGCAGCGTCGCGGTATCGAGTACCACCCACTGAGCGCCGCCGTCGACGGGGACGACCAGCAGTGCGGCTTGCGCCGCGGCGGGGACGGCACGGATGTCGCCGCTGACGACGAGTCCGTCGCCCTGGGTGGTGGCGGTCAGGTCCGAGGCCAAGGCGTAGGCGGCGATGGTCTCGCCGGAGGCCAGGCCGGGTAGCAGGGGCGACTTCGGGTCGTGCGCGGCGATCAGGGCACTGGCAATGGCCGAGGGGACGAACGGTCCGGGGACGGCGCCGTAGCCGAACTCGGCCAGGGTGATCGCGAGCTCGAGGATGCCAAAGCCTTGTCCGCCAACGGCTTCTGACAGGTGTAGGCCCTGCAAGCCCTGGTCTGCGGCCGCGCCCCAGTAGGGCGGCGGGTTACTGATCGGGGTCTCGAGGGCCTCGTGCAGCACCTCGGACGGCGCGACGCGCGCCACCAGGGATCGGACCGAATCGGCCAGATCGTTGTGCTCGGACATGATCGCGATGGGCATCGTTGCCTCCTGTGACCGGCTATGGGCGTGGTTCGGCGCACCCGACCAAATAACTGGTCGGTTGGTTTCGAGAGTAACCCACTTGACGGGTGTCTAGAGGTTGACTTCGTTCACTACGTTGGCCAGCTGGTGTCCGATGGCGAGTCGCTCGCAGTTGGCGACGGCTTCTTCCAGGTAGCGGCGCATCGTGTCAGCGGTGTACCAGGTGACGTGCGGGCTGACGACGACGTTGTCGAGCGCCAGCAGCGGGTTGCTCGGATCGACGGGCTCGGTCGCGAAGACGTCGAGGCCGGCGGCCTGCAATGACCCGCCGCGCAGGGCGGAGATCAGCGCGGCTTCGTCGATGACCGCGCCGCGTGACGTGTTGACCAGGACCGCACCCGGTTTCATCCCCGCCAGTGCGTCGGCGTCGAGCAGTCCTTCGGTGTGCTCGGTGAGCGGCAGGTGCAGCGAGACGACGTCGCTGGTGGCGAGCAGGTCAGGGAGCGCCCGCCAGCCGGGGTGGCCTTGTGCGCCACGGGTATGGGTGTGCACGACGGTCGCGCCCATCGCGGTGACGATGGTCTCCACGCGCTTGGCGATGTTGCCGTAGCCGATCAGGCCGACGGTGCAGCTGCCCAGGTCCCGCACCGTCTCGCCGAGGGTCGGGTCGGTCGGCCAGCCATCGCCGGCGCGGGTGGCGCGGTCGAGTTCCGGGAGCCGCCGCAGTGCCGCCAGCATCAGCATCACCGCGCCCTCGGCGACCGAGGGGGCGTTGGCGCCGGGCATGTTGGCCACCGCGATTCCGAGTCGCGTCGCCGCCTCGACGTCGATGGTGTTGACGCCCGCGCCCATCTTGTGGACGAGCTTGAGCCGGCGGCCCTGTGCCAGGTCATCGGCGCTGACCGGCCGCAGGACGTGCCAGAGCACATCAGCGTCGGGCAGTTCCCGGTAGAACGTGGTGTCGTCGTCGGCCGCGCAGAATCGTACGTCGATCAGATCGTGCAGTGGGGCAAGGAAATCGGTGACTCGCGGGCCGGGGGTGAAGTGCGCCAGTACCCGAACGGGTGGCGTCACCGCCATCTCTTGGCGATCCATTTGGCGATGAGATCGGCCTGCTCGCTGCGGGCGCCCGGGGTGGTGAAGTAGTGGTCGGAGTCGATGGCGTGCAGCGTCTTGTCCGTGGTGGCCAGCGCATCGAAGATGCGTTGTGCGTCAGAGGGATACACGCCCGAATCCTGCTCGGCGTTGATCACCAGCGCGGGGTTGTCGATGAGGGCCAGGTGTGGCTCGGCCCGGGTCTGGGCGTGCCGCAGGCTCCACATGGTCAGCCAGCTACGCAGCGTGCAGGCGGCGGCGATGCCGTTGGCCGACCGGTTGGCCTGGACGGGGACGCCCGCGTAGCACTGATTGGCCGGGCGTTTGGTGGGTTCGAGGGTGGGGTCGATCATGCGCAGGTCGGCCCAGGTCCGCATGACGGTGAACGGGCGGTCCCGGAATCCTGCGGCGCGGACGCGTGCGTACTCGGTTTCCACCCAGTCGGTGATCGCGTGGTTGCGGGCGACCTGTGCATCGCGGTAGCGCTGGACGAATTCGGGGGAGAAGGGCGGGCCGTTGTGCTCGGCGTAGGGGTCGAGATCGGGATCGGTTGCCAGTGCGTCGGATTCGTCGGTCACCGAGCCGTCCATCCAATTGGTGAGTACGTCCGGTCGGCCGGGATGGGCGGCGCTGGAGATGTAGCCGTCGGCGGGCAGCAGGTCGAAGACGCCCGCGGCCGGGCGCATGCCGTCCAGCGGGGTGATGTGCGGGGACAGCGCCTGGGCCTGGTAGGCGGCCATCAGCGATCCGCCCCCCGAATTGCCCAGCAGAATAACGGTTTCCACGCCGGCCACCTCGCGCAGCCAGCGCACCCCGACACCGATGTCCACGAGCGCGTGATCGAGCAGGAAGCTGGACTCGTAGCCGCGGAATCGGGTGTTCCAGCCGAGGAACCCGATACCCCGGGTAGCCATGTAATCGGCGAGATAGTGCTCGGCGAAGTCGATCTGGTAGTGCGCGGCGATCATCGCCACCTTGGGCTTGCGGCCCATGCCCCGGTAGTAGATGCCCTGGCAGGGATGTCCACCGGACCCGGCGCGCAGCGCGGTCGGCGAATCCATCCCGATGAACTCTCGGGTGACTCCCGCGGCGGACGAACTTCCGGGTTTGTTCATGTACGCGGATTCCCCTCGTGGTAGATGGTCCGGTAGAAGATGTTGGCCAGGGTGGTGACGCAGGCGTCGTCGTCTGCGGTGGTGGCGCCATCGCCTGACAATTGGGTATAGCAGAACTGGTTCAACATCGATACCAGAGCCACCGCGACGAGGCGTGGTTCATCGTCGGGGCAGAAGCCTTGTTGCTGAGCATGTTTGACCATCGCCATGATCAGCGAGATGGGCAGTTCGCAGATTTCGGCCCAGCACTGCGCGAAATCGTCGTTGACCATTGCCAATTGAGAGATGCCGATGACCTCGGCCAACCGGTGCCGGTAGGTGTCCCAGTGCGCGGCAGCGGCCTGATGGGAGCGTTCCCAGTTGGTCAGCTCGGGACCGGTGCCGGCCAGCGCCCGATCGCGGGCCTCGTCGCGGAAGCGCTCCGCCCATTCACGGACCATCGCTTCTTTTGAGTCGTAGTAGTTGTAGAACGACGCGGTGGACCGGCCGGCTTCGGCCGCGATGTCCGAAATGGTGGTCGCCAGAATGCCTTTTCGGGCGATGACGGCGCGGGCGGCGTTGTCGATGGCCGCCTGCGTCTGGCGGCCCCGCACGGTGGGGAGCTGCTCGCGTGGCGCGACGGTCACGGTGGCTACCTTTCGAAACGTCATTGATCAAACCTGAACCTGATGTTAGATTCAGATTCGGTGATTGACCAGACCCTGGCGTCAGGAGTGGCACGATGATCAAGCCGGACAACCGCAACACTGAATTCGAGCTGGGTGGCATCAACCATGTCGCCCTGGTCTGTGCGGACATGGCGCGGACGGTCGACTTCTACTCGGGCGTACTGGGCATGCCGCTGGTGAAGTCGGTCGATCTGCCAGGTGGCATGGGGCAGCATTTCTTCTTCGACGCCGGCAACGGGGACTGCGTAGCGTTCTTCTGGTTCACCCAGGCGCCCGACGGTGCGCCGGGCATCTCACAGCCGGCGGCGCTGCCCGGGATCGGGGAGTTCATGAGTGCCGTTGGTTCGTTGAACCACTTGGCCTTTCACGTGCCCGCCGAAAAATTCGACGAGTACCGGAAACGGCTGAAGGAGAAGGGTGTCCGGGTCGGCCCGGTGCTCAATCACGACGAGAGCCCCATGCAGGCGTCACCGTCGGTGCATCCCGGCGTGTACGTGCGGTCGTTCTACTTCCAGGACCCCGACGGCATCACGTTGGAGTTCGCCTGCTGGACCAAGGAATTCACCTCGGCCGATACGGTGACCGAGCCGCGGACCGCGGCCGACCGGCGGCCCGCTGTGGCACCGGTCTGACTTGCTACGTCGAGCGTGTGGGCTGCCGATCGTCCGAGCGGCGTGTCGTCTCAAGATCCCCCACGCTCGGTGAAGGGCGTTAGCCGATGACCGGACGCTTGCTGTCGGCCGAGGAATGCGACCGGCTCTGGCAGGCCTGGACGCCCGCCGAAGAGGCGGACGACATGCATCAGACCTGGTTGCGCGAACCGGCGACCGGGCACTATCGCCTTGATGGGTTCCGCGAACCGCACCATGGCGACCGGGCCATCCCTGGCTGGCAGAACTCTCGCGCCGCGGGTGTTAGGTCGGGCACGTCCATGGGAACCGCGGCCAATGCGCCTTGATCTCAACTATGGTTGAGGTTGCAGGCTTGGTGCATGCCTACTTGGATTTGCGATGGATGTGGAGTCGAGCACGCCGACACCGAAGCGCGGCCTCCCGAGAACAGTTGCGTTTTCACCGCTGAGGTTGTTCCCATCGAGGAGTGCGGTCATCTGCCATCGCACGGCACCTGGACGACTCTGGAACTTCTTGCCGCGCAGCCGCATCAGACTGAATACGTCGACCATGGTCGAGGAGTGCACAGCCTGCGCAGGGCACCTCGGTTCGCGATCGGGCACCGGTCATATCTGGTACAGACCGCGGCCGGGAACATGCTGTGGGACGCGCCGGCCTATTTGGACGATTCGATCGTCGGTCTGGTGAAGGCACTCGGCGGGATCGCGGCGATCGCAGCGAGTCACCCCCACATGTTCGGCGCCCAGCTGTCCTGGAGCAAGGCATTCGGTGGCGTCCCGGTCTACGTGAATGCTCGTGACCAAGAATGGGTTCCCGTCGCCGACCCGGTCATCGAATACTGGGACGGGGAGATGGAGCCGCTGCCGGGAGTGCGGCTGGTGCACGTGGGTGGTCACATGCGGGGCAGCGCCGTGGCGTTGACCGCGGACGGCACCCTGCTCGTCGGTGACACCATCTCCGGTGGTCTTGCCAAGGATTGGGTGTCGTTCCAGCGCATGTACCCCAAGCACCTGCCGTTATCGGCGGCAGTGGTGCGACGCATCGTCGACCGCCTTGATGCCTACGAATACGACCGGCTCTACACCCTTGGTGGCGACGAGATCGATCACGATGCCAAGGACGTCGTCCACCGTTCCGCCGACGCGCATATCCGCCATGTCAGCGGTGAATTCGACCACCTCACCTGACATCACGGCTAAGGCGCGGTTACTTCGTCGCTTCCACGAAGTAGCCGCGTGGCACGTCGGGCACGTCCATGGGGACGGCTGGTGCGAACCACCGGCCCCAGGCATTGCCCGGCTCGGCCACGTCGGTGACCACCGCCGACCAGCCGTGGTGCTCGGCGAGTTCGCCCGGCTGGTCGGTGCCGAACAGCCACGGTGCGCCGTTGCGCGCCATCGACTGTCGCACCGCTGCCAACAGCTGCGCGTCCAGCAGCGTTCTGCCGACGATGTCGTACAGCAGCACCGAACCCGGCGCCGATAGCGCGTCGACCCGTGCGAATACCGTGCCGACCGCGGCTTCGTCGAGGTATTGCAGCAGCCCTTCGATCAGCCACGCCGTCGGCCGGCGGGCGTCAAAGCCGTTGGAACGCAGGCTGTCTGTCCAGTCGCCGGTGAGGTCGGCGCCGATGGCCACCCGCGTGCACGACGGCTGCTCGCCCTCGAGCGCCGCGGCCTTGGCGGCGATCACCTCGGGTTGGTCCAGTTCGTAGACCGTGGTGCCGGCGGGCCACGGCAGCCGGAACGCGCGGGCATCCATACCCGCCGCGAGAATGACGACCTGGCGGACCGACTGCGTGGCGCGGAGCAGGGCCTCGTCCCAGAACCGGGTGCGCACCACGATCTGGCGGGTCGGCCGGTCTCCGGCTTCGGCGACGGCCTCGGCGAGCAGCCGGTGGCCGGTCTCGCCTGCCAGGCGTTCGGCGAACGGATCGGTGAAAAGCCTGTCAGTACGGCGGGATTCGTCGGCGCGGATGGCGGCGACCAGCAGGCCGGTGTTCGCCACGGCCTTGGCTCCTTCGTGCATCCCACCATGGTGCCGGTCTGCCGAGCACGGCGCTTGGATATTTTTGCCGCGGCTCGATCAGCCCGGCAGCCCCACATGGCTCGGTAGCGCACTGCGCCGTGATGCGTACTGCGTCGGGGTGATCGACGTGAACCCGCGGAATTCGCGCACGAAGTGGGGTTGATCGAAGTACCCGAGCGTGGCCGCGACGTCGGCGCCGTCGCCGGTGCCGGCATCGAGCAGGCGCAGGGCGGACTGGAGCCGCCGCACGCGTAGATACGCCTTCGGGGTCAGGCCGATCTCGTGGCGGAACGTCGCGATCAATCGCTTGGGGGACAAACCCGTCAGCTCGGCTGCCTCGGAAACCCGAAGGGACGGTTGATGTTCGGCGACGTGCAACACGGGCATGAGCGTCAGGGGCGTCGGCCGCAGCCGGGTGAGCAGAAAATCCTCCACGATCTCGATGCGCCGCGGCCAGGCCGGTGTCGCGATCAGTCGCTCACGCAGCAGCGCGGCATCGGCGCCCCAGAGGTCGGTCAGGTTGACGCAGGCATTCTCCAGGTCCGCCAACGGAATTCCGAAGAACGGGAGTGCGCCGCCGGGGCGGAAGTGGATGGTCAGTACCGCTTCACCCGGGTCGATGCGGGTGACGTACGACAGGGTGCCTGGGCCGGTGAGGAACGCCGGTTCCGCCGGCATGCGGGTGGTCCCGTCGGCCGAGTAGAAGTCGACCCGCTCCCGTCCGCCGACGTCGATCACGACGGTGGCCGCGCCGCGGGGCAGGGCTCTGCTGCGGTCGGACACCTCGCCGTCATGCGACCAGTAGCCGAAGAAGTCGATGTGCTGGTTCAGCGGCGGCCGGGGTCGGCGCAGTCGTGGCCCGGTCACCGGCGGACGGCCCGCTTACCGAGCGTATCGAGTAGCAGCGCCAGGTGATCGACCAATTCGTCTGGGCTGAAGGTGATTTCACCGGCCAGCCAGGCGCTCAAGGTCTGCCCGACGCCGCCGACCGCGAAATGCGTACTGGCCCGGCGCCGATCCCCGGCGGGCAACTGCAGGGCGTCACCGGCGTACTGGCCGAGCAGCACAGCGAAGAAGACAGTCGACTCACTGCGTTTGCGCGCCACCACTTCGTTGGACAGCTGGGTGCTGAACAGCAGCCGGCCGACCCGGGGGTCGTCGGCGATCGCGTGCACGATGTTGGCCATGCCGGCACGGCTCTGCTCGTCGGGTGCCGCTGCGGCCACCGCCGCCTGGGTCGTGGCGGCCAGGTCGGCGATGACGTGGTCGTACACCGCCTCGACGAAAACGTCCTTGTCGGTGAAGCTTTCGTAGAAGTAGCGCATCGCGACACCGGCGCCGCCGCAGATGGTTCGGACGGTGAGTTCCGGCGCCGGCGGCGCGGCACCCAGAATCTCCAGTCCGGCGTCGATCAGCCGGGCCCGTCGTTGGGCCAGGCGTTCTGTCGCGTCGATCCCGCGGTACGGGCGTACCTGAGGCACCCCGCCATCTTGACACCCCACCGCGGCGCAGGCAATATCAGGAATCAATCGTTCTCACTTTTGCGAGGAGTGACCAATGACGGTCGATCTGGTCGAACTGCCGGTCAATGCGTGCGCGCCGGGCCGGCGGGTGCGTCGCGATGTCCAGTACGCCGACGGGTTGGTCGGCGCCGCGCTGCTGGCGGGCCCGGCCAACGTGATCATGCAGCTGGCCCGGCCGGGCGTCGGCTACGGCGTCCTGGAGAGCCGGGTCGAAAGCGGGCGGACCGACCTGCACCCGATCAAGCGGGCCCGCACCACCTTCACGTACCTGGCTGTCGCGATCCTCGGATCTGACGACCAGAAAGCGGCGTACCGCAGCGCGGTGAACAAGGCGCACCGGCAGGTCTACTCGACTGAGGACAGCCCGGTGAAGTACAGCGCCATGGACAAGAACCTGCAGCTCTGGGTGGCAGCATGCTTGTTCAAGGGTGCGCTGGACGTATACCGCATGGTCGTCGGAGAGCTGGACGACGAAAGTGCCGAGGAGTTCTACCGGCAGGGCATGACGATGGGCACCACGTTGCAGGTGACGCCGGAGATGTGGCCGGCCGACCGGGCGGCGTTCGACAAGTACTGGCAAGAGTCGCTGGACCAGGTCCACATCGATGACACGGTGCGGGACTACCTGTATCCGATCGCCGCGGTGCGGATGAAGGGGCTGCAACTCCCGGGGCCGCTGCAGCGCTGGTTCGAGGCGTTCTCGCTGCTGCTCACCACCGGCTTTCTGCCGCAACGCTTCCGCGACGAGATGCGGTTGCCATGGGATGCCAAGCGGCAGAAGCGCTTCAACTCGCTGATGAAACTGGTGAAGGTGGTCAACCGGGTGCTGCCCGGGCCGCTGCGGCGTTTCCCCTTCAACTGGATGTTGCGGGACCTGGACTGGCGTATCCGTACCGGGCGTCCGCTGGTCTGAGTCTGGTCTGAGTCGGCAGTCAGATTGTCGGCGTACCCTCGCGCGGGTGCGGACCGACAATGACACCTGGGACATCAACACGAGCGTCGGATCGACTGCGGTAATGGTCGCAGCGGCGCGGGCCTTGGAAGCGGCAAAGCCCAATCCGCTTGCGGTGGACCAATATGCCGAGGTGTTCACGCGCGCGGTCGGCGGTGTGTGGGCCGACGTGTTGGACGGCGAGGCCCCGGAGCATCCCTTGGCGACGTCCGAGTTCGGCGAACCGTTCATTGACTTCCAGGGCTCGCGGACCAAGTACTTCGACACCTATTTCCAGAGTGCCGCGGCCGCCGGCGTGCGCCAGATCGTGCTGCTGGCCGCGGGTCTGGACTCGCGTGCCTACCGGCTGGACTGGCCCGCCGGCACCACCATCTATGAACTGGATCAACCGCAGGTACTCGAATTCAAGCGCGAGGTGCTGGCCGGCATCGGGGACGAACCGAAAGCCGAGCGCCGGGAGATCGCCGTAGACCTGCGCGACGACTGGCAGACGGCGCTCACGGACGCCGGCTTTGATCCCACGCAGCCTTCGGCATGGATCGCCGAGGGCTTGCTCATCTACCTGCCGGCCACCGCGCAGGGCCAGCTGTTCGCCGGTATCGATGCGCTGGCAGCGCCCGGCAGTTGGGTGGCGGTCGAAGAGGGCAAGCCGATGCCGGCCGATGTGTTCGCGGCAAAGCGTGCGGCGTCGGACGAGATGGCGGACGGCTTTTTCAAGCTGATCTACAACGAGCAGATCGCGCCGGCGGCCGATTGGTTCGGCTCGCGGGGGTGGCGCGCGGAGGCCACCGGTCTCGCCGACTATTTCCGCGCGGTCGGGCGTCCGGTGCCGACGAATCCGGAAGCAGCAACCATGATCGCCTCGAACAGCCTGGTCACTGCCGTTAAGGAGTGAGCGTCGTCACCTGCTCCGGCGGAGGGGTACGTCTCGACAACTTAAGTTATGCAATGCTAACTTCGCAGGGTTAGCTTAGGCATACTTAAGGAGATATGCGGGGACTCTAATATCCCGCGAACACCACCATGGGCACTGACACATTTGCGGTATCCGCCGCGGTGCATTTCGAGCAAACCGCGCCCGCGCGGCACAGTGCCCGTCTCGCGGCCCGCCGGGAACCAATCCGTTCCGGGTGCCGACTCCTTCTTAGGACGGCCGCCGCATGAGTGGTGGAACGTCCTCTGGCGTGTCGATGACGGAAAGGACCCACGTGCGACCGAGCAACGCGGGCAGTAACACAGTGGTCGCCGATGGTGACGCCGCGCAGCGGGCATCACGCGTCGATCGCGACGTGCTGACCCGGTTCTCCAGCAGCTGTCTGGCGCTCGGCCTGAGTGTCGACGGTCGCCGTCGCCCGGCCGACCTCGACGCCGCCCTGGGTGGCTTCCTGACTTTGACGCGTATTGCCGGCGAGCACTGCGATGCCTGGACCGGCTTGGCTGCCGCGGGTGCGGCAACGCCCGACGTGATCGAGGCGATCTGGCGCACGGTGTCCTCGGCGGGCGTGCTGCAGCGGGCCCTCGACCTCGCTGACGGCGATCTCGGCTTCAGCTACGACAGCGGTCTGTACCTGCAGTTCCGGGCGACCGACCGCGACGGCTTCCAGTTGGCCTATGCCGCAACCCTCGCCGGCGCCGGCGCCTACGAAGAGGCTGATCAGCTGGTGGGCGACCTGCTCGACCGCAAGCCGGGCTGGCTGCCGGCGCGCTGGGTGCGGGTGGCGATGTACCACCGCACCCGCCGCTGGTCGGACGTCGTCCGGCAACTGACCCCCATCGTGAGCGACCCGAACCTGGACGCGTCCTACGCGCATGCCGCGCGGGTGGCGCTGGGTATTGCGTTGGCGCACTTGGGCATGTTCGCTCCGGCGCTGTCGCACCTGGAAGACCCGGAGGGGCCGGTCGCGGTCGCCGTGGTCGACGGCACCTTCGTCAAGGCGCTGTCCCTGCGCGCGCAGGGCGAGGACGACGAGGCCACCGATGTGCTGGCCGAGCTGTACGCCGCGCACCCCGACAACACCGCTGCCGAACATGCTCTGACCGACACCAGCTTCGGCATCGACCCGACCACCGCGGCCCGCATCGAGGCCCGGCACAACCCGTGGGATCCCGAGACCGAGCCGACCGAGGCCGATTTCGTCGACCCGGATGCCAAGTCGCGCAAGGCGCACCTGCTCGTCGAGGCGGAGGCCGAGCTGGCCGAGTTCATCGGCCTGGAAGAGGTCAAGTACCAGGTGGCCCGGCTGAAAAGCTCTGTGGCCATGTCGATTCGGCGCCAGGAGCGGGGCCTGACCGTCGCCCAGCGCACCAACCACCTGGTGTTCGCCGGGCCGCCCGGAACCGGTAAGACCACCATCGCCCGGGTGGTCGCCAAGATCTACTGCGGTCTGGGCCTGCTGCGCAAAGAGACTGTGCGCGAGGTGCATCGTGCCGACCTGATCGGCCAGCACATCGGTGAAACCGAGGCCAAGACCAACGCCGTCATCGACAGTGCGCTCGACGGCGTGCTGTTCCTCGACGAGGCGTACGCGCTGGTGTCCACCGGCGCAAAGAACGACTTCGGCCTGGTCGCCATTGACACCCTGCTGGCCCGCATGGAGAACGACCGCAACCGGCTGGTCGTGATCATTGCCGGCTACCGCAAGGACCTGGACATGTTCCTGGACACCAACGAAGGTCTGCGGTCGCGCTTCACGCGGAGCATCGACTTCCCGTCGTACTCGGCCTCTGAACTCACCGAGATCGCCATGCGCATGGCCGAAAAGCGGGACAGCGTTTTCGAACCCGCGGCGCAGACCGAGATGGAGCAGCTGTTCGCACACCTCGCGACGGCGACCACGCCCGACGCCGCAGGTGTCGCGCGCCGCAGCCTCGACATCGCGGGCAACGGCCGTTTTGTGCGAAATCTGGTGGAGCGCTCCGAAGAAGAACGTGAGTACCGGCTGGATCACCTTGCCGCACACGACTTCACCGACGACGAACTCATGACGATCACCGCGGGTGACGTCGGCAACTCGGCCGCGCCGCTGCTGCGTGGTCTCGGACTGGTGGTGCCCGCACAGTGAGTGACGACCGAAAGACTTTCAGTTCCCGTACTCCGGTGAACGACAACCCGGAGCAGGTCGAGTACCGCCGCGGCTTCGTCACCCGGCACCAGGTGTCCGGTTGGCGATTCCTCATGCGGCGCATCGCCTCTGGCGTCGCCATGCATGACACCCGCATGCTGGTCGACCCGTTGCGGACCCAGAGCCGCTCCGTCCTCGTCGGTGGGCTGGTGCTCGTCACCGCACTGGCAGGCTGCTTCGTCTTCTCCCTGATCCGGCCCGCCGGTGTCGCGGGTAACGACGTGATCCTGGCCGATCGGGAGACCTCTGCGCTGTACGTCCGGGTGGGTGACCAACTGCACCCGGTGCTGAACCTGACCTCGGCCCGGCTCATCGCCGGACGGCCGGACAATCCGACCACGGTGCCGAGCGCGGAACTGGACAAGTTCGCTCGCGGCAGCCTCATCGGCATCCCGGGTGCGCCGGAACGCATGGTGCCCAACACTTCTCGCGATGCCGACTGGACCGTCTGCGACGCGGCCACCGGTGACGTCGTGGGCGTCACCCTGATCACGGGTCCGCTGGCCGACGGCGGATCCCGCGCCGCCGCACTGGGTGCCGACGACGCTGTGCTGGTTCGCAACGATGGCGTCGGTTCCGCCGGGGTCAACGGCGGCAGCTGGCTGTTGTGGAACGGCAAGCGCAGCGCGGTCGACCTGAACAACCGCGCGGTGACGGCGGCACTCGGCCTGGGCGCCAACGGAACTGCACTGCCCGCGCCGCGCGCCATCGCCGACGGCCTGTTCAACGCGATCCCGGAATCGGCCCCGCTGGCTGCCCCGGCGATCGTCAACGCCGGCCAGCCGACGCCGTACCCACTGCCGGTCGCCGCACCCGTCGGCGCGGTGGTCACCGCCATCACGACCGGAGCCGGCTCGGACAACGCGGGCAACGCCCTCCAGTACTACGCGGTCCTCGATGATGGCCTGCAACCGATTTCACAGGTCGTAGCGGCAATTCTGCGCAACACCGACTCGTACGGTCTGGAGCAGCCGCCGCGGCTGTCCGCCGACCAGGTCGCCCGCATCCCGGTCTCCACCGCGATCAACACCGCGGCGTACCCGGAGCGCCCGCTCACCGTCGTCGACGTCACCAAGGCGCCACTGACCTGCGCCCGTTGGACCAAACACGATGGCGCCACGACAAATTCGCTCACCCTGCTGTCCGGAGCGATGTTGCCGCTGCCCGCCGACGAGCACCCCGTCGCGTTGGCCGGCCCCGCCGGCACCGCGCAGCGCGTGGCGGTGGCCCCGGGCACCGGATACTTCGTCCAGGCCACCGGACAAGCCGGCACCCCGGCGCTGTCCGGCTACTGGATCAGCGACACCGGCGTCCGCTACGGCATCTCCACCGAAGGTGACGCCACCAACGCAAATCGCAAAACCCCTGCCGCGCTGGGGCTTACCGCGTCACCGCTGCCGGTGCCGTGGTCGATCCTCAGCCAGTTCGCGCCCGGCCCGACATTGTCGCGGAGTGACGCGTTGCAGCTTCCGGCACTGGTTCGCCCAGCTGTCGACACCGTTTTGAGGGAGAACCCGTGAGCCGTCTGATCTTCGAAGCGCGGCGCCGGCTGCCCGTCCCGGCGACCCGCGCGAGCGTCATCACCATCGAGGCGCCGCCCGAGCTGCCGCGCCTGGTGCCGCCGTCGCTGCTGCGCCGCGTGCTGCCCTACCTGATCGTCATCCTGATTGTCGGCATGGTCGTGGCCCTGGTGGCCACCGGCATGCGCGTCATCTCGCCGCAGACGCTGTTCTTCCCGTTCGTGCTCCTGTTGGCCGCCACCGCCTTCTACCGCGGTTCGGACAACAAGACCCGGACCGAAGAGGTCGACGCCGAGCGCGCCGACTACCTGCGCTACCTGTCGGTGGTGCGGGACAACGTCCGGGCCCAGGCCGCCGAGCAGCGCGCGGCCCGCGAATGGTCCCACCCCGCACCCGAGCAGCTGGCCGCCGTCGCGGGCACCCGACGCCAGTGGGAGCGCGACCCGCACGACGCCGACTTCCTGGTGGTGCGCGCCGGGCTGCATGACGCGCGCCTGGAGACGGTGCTGCAGGTCAAGGACACCGCGGCCGAGATCGATCTGGAGCCGGTGTCGCACAGCGCATTGCGCGGACTGCTCGACGTCCAGCGGACGGTTCCCGCGGTTCCCGGTGGTATCGACCTGACCAAGGTTTCGCGGATCACCGTGCTCGGCGATGCCGACGAGGTACGGGGCGCGTTGCGCGCCTGGATCGCGCAAGCGGTGACCTGGCACGATCCCGCCCTGCTCGGGGTCGGCCTGGCGGCCGCGGATGCCGAGGCTCTCGAATCGGAATCCTGGTCCTGGCTGAAGTGGCTGCCGCACAGTGACATTCCCGGCCAGATCGACGGTGTCGGCCCGGCGCGCTACCTGGCCGCCGGTGTTCCCGAACTCGCCGGCATGCTGTCCGATGAACTCGCGGACCGGCAGCCGTTCGGCGGCGCGGACACCGCGCCGCTGCGGCACCTGCTGATCGTCGTGGACGACCCGGATGCCGACATCAACGAGCTCCTGCCGCGGGCCGGACTGGCCGGCGTCACCGTGGTGCAGCGCGGCACGGAACAGCCGGAGTACGCGGACCCCGACCGCCCGGTGCTGCGGGTGGCCGACGGCCGCATCGAGCGGTGGGCGGCAGCCGGCTGGCAGTCGTACTTCGATGCCGCCGACGGCTTTTCGCCGCGGGCCGCCGCGCACCTGGCGCGCAGTCTCGCGCGCTGGGACTCCAACCCGAACCGGGCCCGGAGTACCGGTGCCGGACTGACCACCTTCGGCACCCTGCTGGGGATTCCCGATGCGGCCGCATTGGACGTCGCGGGCCTCTGGGCGCCGCGCACGCGGGCCGACGAGCTGCGGGTACCCATCGGCGTCACCGCCACCGGTGAACCGTTGATGTTCGACCTGAAGGACGAGGCCGAAGGAGGCATGGGGCCGCACGGTCTGATGATCGGTATGACGGGCTCCGGCAAGTCTCAGACCCTCATGTCGATCCTGTTGTCGCTGTTGACGACTCACTCGGCCGAACGCCTCATCGTCATCTACGCCGACTTCAAGGGCGAGGCCGGCGCCGACATCTTCCGGGATTTCCCGCAGGTGGTCGCCGTCATCTCGAACATGGCCGAGAAGCGGTCGCTGGCCGACCGGTTCGCGGACACCCTGCGCGGTGAGGTGGCGCGGCGTGAGCAGCTGCTGATGGAGGCCGGCCGCCGCGTGCAGGGCAGTGCCTTCAACTCGGTGCTCGAATACGAGGCGGCGCAGGCGGCTGGGCACGACCTGCCCCCGATCCCGACGCTGCTGGTGGTCGCCGACGAGTTCTCGCTGATGCTCGCCGACCATCCCGAATACGCCGAGCTGTTCGATTATGTTGCCCGCAAGGGCCGTTCGTTCCGCATCCACATCCTGTTCGCGTCCCAGACGCTGGACGTGGGCCGGATCAAGGACATCGACAAGAACACCTCGTACCGCATCGGTCTGAAGGTCGCGAGCCCGTCGATCAGCCGGCAGATCATCGGTGTCGAGGACGCGTACCACATCGAGGCCGGTCCGGAACACAAGGGCGAGGGCTTCCTGGTCCCCACCCCCGGCGCCGTGCCGGTCAAGTTCCGCAGCACCTACGTGGACGGTATCTACGACCCGCCGCGGGTCGAGAAAGCCGTTGTGGTGCATGCGGTTCCGCAGCCACAGCTGTTCCCGGCAGGCCACGTCACCCCGGCTCCCGACACGGTGATCGTCACCGACACGGCTCCGGATCTGCGTGCGCCGCGCAAGCTGGTCGCGACCGTCGGCGAGCAGCTGGCCCAGTACGGTCCGCGGGCGCCGCGGCTGTGGCTGGCGCCGCTGGACCAGCCGATCGCGTTGCCGGAGCTGTTGGCCGGCACCGAGATTCCTGCGGGCCATGGCCGTTGGCCTCTTGGCGAGATCGACCGTCCGTTCCAGATGCGTCGCGACCCACTGGTCTTCGACGCCGGTTCGGCGGCCGCCAACCTGGTCATCCACGGTGGGCCGAAGTCCGGGAAATCGACGGCACTGCAGACGTTCATCCTGTCCGCGGCCGCGACGCACTCGCCACGCGCTGTCACGTTCTACTGCCTGGACTACGGCGGCGGCGGGCTGCGCTCGCTCAAGCCACTGGCCCATGTCGGCAGCGTCGCGTCGCCGCTGGAGCCCGAACGCATCCGTCGCACCTTCGGTGAACTCGAGCAGCTGCTCGCGTCCCGCCAGGCCCGGGCCGCCGCCGGCGACGGTGATCTGCGCGATGACGGCTATGGCGACGTGTTCCTGGTGATCGACAACCTGTATGCGTTCAGCCGGGACAACACCGACACGTTCAACACCCGTAACCCGTTGCTGTCCAAGGTGACCGAATTGGTCAACACCGGCATGGCCTACGGCATCCACGTGGTGCTCACGACGCCGAACTGGCTCGAGGTGCCGCTGGCGATGCGCGACGGGCTGGGTCTGCGGCTCGAGCTCAAGCTGGCCGACTCGCGCGACAGCAATGTGCGGTCGCCAGGTACCCCCGGTGTGGCGGCCCTGTCCCGCCCCGCCGACGGTGTCCCCGCCGACCAACCGGGCCGCGGCCTGACCATGGCGGCCGAGCATTTCCTGTTCGCCGAACCGGATCTCGGTGCGATCGCTGCCATCAACGCCCACTACCCGGGGCAGACGGCGCCGCCCGTGCGTCTGCTGCCGACGGACCTGGCGCCGGAAACCCTTGCGCCGTTGTACCGGAACCCCGAGTCGGTGGTGATCGGTCAGCGCGAGCAGGACCTGGCACCGGTTGCGGTCGACTTCTCGGCCAACCCGCTGCTGATGGTGCTGGGCGACGCCAAGTCCGGTAAGACCACGTTGCTGCGGCATCTGATCCGCACCATCCGGGAGAACTCGACGCCGGAGTCGGTGGCGTTCACCGTGATCGACCGCAGACTGCATCTGGTGGACGAACCGTTGTTCGCGGACAACGAGTACACCCCCAACGTCGACCGGGTCACCCCGGCGATGCTCGGCCTGGCTGCACTGCTCGAAAAGCGCAGGCCCCCAGCGGGTCTGTCGGCCGCGGAGCTGAGCGGGTGGACCTACCGGAACGGGCAGGGCAACCACCTGCACTACCTGATCATCGACGACGTCGACCAGATCCCGGATGCACCCGCGGTCAGCGGTCCGTTCGTCGGCCAGCGGCCCTGGACGGTACTGCTGGGGCTGTTGGCCCAGGCCGCCGAACTGGGTCTGCGGGTGATCGTCACCGCCCGGGCCGCCGGCTCGGCCCACGCGGTGATGACTGCCCCGCTGTTGCGCAGGCTCAACGAGCTGCAGGCCACCACCGTCATGCTGTCCGGCAACCCGCAGGACAGCGGCCGGATCCGCGGCCACCGGTTCAACCGCCTGCCCGCCGGTCGCGCCATGGTGGTCGGCGACAGCGATGAAGCCACGTATGTCCAGCTGATCAATCCGCTGGTGGCAGACCCGATTACGGGCCGACCCACCGGACCACAACGAGGGGAGTTCCACTGATGACCTTGCGCGTTGTTCCCGAAGGACTGACGGCAGCCGGGGCGGCCGTCGAAGCACTGACCGCCCGCCTGGCCGCCGCCCATGCCGCGGCCGCTCCGGCGGTCACCGCGGTGATCCCGCCCGCCGCCGACCCCGTGTCGCTGCAGACGGCGATCGGGCTGAGCGCCCACGGCGCCGAGCACGAGGCCGTCGCGGCGCAGGGCGTCACCGAACTCGGCCGTGCCGGTGGCGGTGTCAGCGAGGCGGGCATCAGCTACGCGACGGGCGATGCCGAAGCCGCCGCCACCTACGTGACGGTGTTGGGCTGACATGACCGCCCCTGTCTGGATGGCGCTGCCACCGGAGGTTCATTCGACGCTGTTGTCCAGTGGCCCCGGTCCGGGTTCGCTGCTGGCCGCGGCGGCTGCCTGGCAGTCGCTGAGCACCGAATATGCCTCGGCCGCAGCTGAACTCACCGCGCTGTTGGGTGAGGTCCAGGCGGGAGCATGGGAGGGGCCGAGCGCCGAGCAGTACATCGCCTCCCATGCGCCGTACCTGACCTGGCTGGCCCAGGCCAGCGCCAACAGTGCCGCCAGCGCGGTACAGCACGAGACCGCCGCCGCGGCCTACAGCACCGCCCTGGCCGCGATGCCGTCGCTGCCCGAACTGGCCCTCAACCACGTGGTGAATGCGGCGCTGGTCGCCACGAACTTCTTCGGTATCAACATGATTCCGATCGCGCTCAACGAAGCCGACTACGCCCGGATGTGGCTGCAGGCCGCGACGGTGATGGGCACCTATCAGGCGGTGTCGGGTGCCGCGGTGGCGGCGGCCCCGGCGACCACGCCGGCCCCGATGATGCTGGCGGCCGGCGTCGGCGAGGCCGGTACCGCCACGGCGAGTGCCACGCAGGCGGGCGCGCAGTTGCAGGCGGCCGATGCGGGCACGTCGTTGAACGCGTCGAACGCGATCACCGATTACCTGTACAACTACATCAAGACGCTGCCGGGCGGCGACCTGATCTGGAAGTTCCTGCAAGACCCGCTGGGCCAGATCCAGCAGATGATCTTCGACTTCCTGACCAACCCGTCGCAAGCGCTGACCACTTGGGGGCCACTGCTTTTCGCGTTGGGCTATCAGGCGTTCTTCCAGCCGGTCGGCTGGGGTTCCTGGGGTTTGATGCTGTCCGCACCGCTGTGGGGGCCGGCTCTGATTGCGGTCGGTCTGTCCAGCCTGGGGTTGTTGACGCTGTTGGAACCCGACTATGTGCCGGATCCCGAAGTCGCCGATGCGTTCCCACCGCCGCCGCAGTTGCAGATTGCCGACCATCAGATGCCGGTCGTCAGCGTCGCCCCGACGGTGCCGGCCACGCCCGCCTCCCCGGCGAGCGCGCCTGCGCCCGCACCGGCTTCGGCGGCGGCTCCCGCGCCGGCGGCCCCGGCGCCGATGATGGCCTACGCGGTGGCCGTCGACGACCCGGGTCCCGGATTCACCCCGACCCTGCGGGACGGCGCCACCGCGCCGGCCCCGGCGTCCGGTATCGCTGCCGCAGCCGCGGCGGCTGCCGCTGCCGCCGCGACCGAGCGGCGGCGCGCCCGTCGCCGTCGCGCGGCGAAAGAGCGTGGTGTCCGCGACGAGTTCATGGACATGAACTCGGAAGTCGATCCGGACTTCGGCGATGACGCCGGAGCGGACAGGGCCCCACGCACCGATGTTCTGGCCTCCGCCCGCGGTGCCGGACCGATCGGCTTCACCGGCACGGTGCACCGCCAGGACCAGCAGGCGACAGGCCTGAACCGCCTGACCGGCAACGGTTTCGGCGGTGGCGTCACCGACCCCATGCTGCCCGGCAGCTGGGGCTCGGAAGGCGGTGCCAACCGCTGAACCTGCAGACCAGAAGACCTGACCACCAAAACAATCCGGACGTACCCCGAGAGGAATCACAATGAGCATGCTCGACGCACACATCCCCCAGCTGGTCGCTTCCGAGTCGGCCTTCTCGGCCAAGGCCGCGCTGATGCGCAGCACCATCGCCCAGGCCGAACAGGCTGCGCAGTCGGCGCAGGGCTTCCACCAGGGTGACTCGGCAGTCGCGTTCCAGGCCGCACACGTGCGCTTCATGGAAGTTGCGGCCAAGGTCAACGCCCTGCTCGACATCGCGCAGGCCAACCTGGGCGACGCGGCAGGCACCTACGTCGCGCAGGACACCGCCGCAGCCGGCACGTACACGTCCGTCTAGCCGCCGCACGCCGACCCCGACAATCAGGAGCGAGGAAATCCCATGTCCCAGATCATGTACAACTACCCGGCGATGCTGGCCCACGCCGGTGAGATGACCGCCTACTCGGGTGCCCTGCACGCCGTCGGCCTCGACATCGCCAGCGAGCAGGCCGCCCTGGCCGGCGCCTGGCAGGGTGACACCGGAACCAGCTACCAGGCGTGGCAGGCCCAGTGGAACACGGCGATGGAAGAACTCGTCCACGCGTACCGCGCGATGGCGACCACCCACGAGACCAACACGCTGTCGATGAGCGCACGCGACAGCGCCGAAGGCGCCAAGTGGGTTTAAGTCCAACGGTTTCGGCGCGTTCCGGGGTGTCAGGCACCCCGGAGCACGCCGAAATCCCGGTCTCCGCGGTCGAACTGACCGCGGAGCAAGCCTGGTTCCTCGCGGATCGTCTCGGCGCTGGGAGCTTTCCGTGGGTGCTGGCCATCACGCAGCCCTACAGCGAGCCCTCCGCCAAAGCCGGATTCGATGCGGACCAGGTCACCGCGCTGACGCGGATGGGAGTGTTGTCTGCCGACGGCTCCGTGCATCCCGCTGTCGCGCACTGGATTCGGACCGTGTGCCGGCCCCGCCGCTGGCTGGAACTGCGATGGGTGTCCGGATCGGGCGCCATGCTGCGCGGGATTCTCGCGCGCAGGGGCGACACCACCGTGGCGGTCCTGCGCAGCGAGCACCTGATGACCTGCACCGAACTGACCGTCGCGTCCCCGGACGCGCTGGTGTCGGTGCTCACGGCAGGGTTGTCCGGCCGCGCGGCCGCTCGGTTCGATGAGTTCGCCATGCCCGCCCACATCGGGGCCAAGGCCGACGAGCGCTTGCGCCGCGGCGATTCGCTGGACGAGGTGATGGATCACCTCGGCATCCCGCCGACCGCGCACGCCGTGGTGCGGGCCGCGTTCGCACCCGGCCGCAGCTACGTGGAGATCGTCGCGGGCGATCACCGTGACGGCCACCGGATCAGCACCGACGTCGGCGTCAGCATCGTCGACACCACCGCGGGTCGCGTCGTCGTGGCCCCGGTGAAAGCCGCTGACGGCACCTGGATTTCAACTTTTGCCCCGGGTACGGATCTTGCCGTCACCGCTGCGGTGCAGCGACTGACCGCGAGCCTGCCCGACGGTCCCTGGTTCCCCACAGTGAACCCGACCCGAGACTTCGAGACCTCGACTGGAGAACGGAAAGAAAATGTCCCAGAACACGTCTGGTAGTACCGCGATGCCGATTGTGCGGGTCGCAGTGCTCGCCGCCGGCGACGAGCAGGGTGGTCGCGGGCGACTCACCGACGTCGCACTGCCGGCGGGCCTGCCCTTGCGGGAGATCGTGCCCGCGGTGCGGCGCATCGTCGCGCCCGACGCCGCGAGCGGCGCCGAATTGTCGCTGGCCCCGCTGGGTGGCGCGGCGTACAGCCTCGACGCGACGCTCGACACGGTCGGCATCGTCGACGGTGATCTGCTGGCGCTGCAGCCGGTGCCCGCCGGTCCGCCGGCGCCGCGCATCGTCGAGGACATCGCCGATGCCGCCGCTATCTTCTCCGCCGCTCGCGAAAACCCTTGGGGTAACACGCATATCCGCCGCCTCGCCGGTTGGGCAGTCGTGGCCTTGACGGTGCTCGCCACCGCGCTGGCGACGCTGGTGCGGGTACGCACCGGCCAGCCTGCCGGCCTGTTCACGGTCGTGGGCGTGGCGGTGCTGACCGTTGCGGCAGCCCTGCTGACGCGGCCCGCCCTGCCGAAGCTGGCGACGGCTCTGAGTCTGGCCGCCCTGCTGCCGGTCGGCGCGGCCTTCACGCTGGCGGTCCCCGGCGCGTCCGGTCCGGCCGGCTTGCTGCTCGGTGCCGCGGCGGTCGCCGCCTGGTCGATCGTCAGCATCGCCGTCGGCGGGCAGGCCATCGCGGCCTTCACCGCCACGACCGTCCTGGGTATCGCGGGCATGATCGTCGGTGGCGCCGCTTCGGTCTGGCAGCTGGGCAACACCGTGATCGGCGCTGTGCTGATCGTTTTCGCGCTGTTGGTCGTGGTCCAGGCCGCTCAGCTCTCGACGCTGTGGGCCCGGTTCCCGGTCCCGAACATCCCGGCGCCGGGTGACCCGACGCCGTCGGCCTTGCCGCTGTCCGTGCTGGCTGATCTGCCGCGCCGCGTCCGGGTGTGCGACGCACACCAGACCGGCTTCCTCGCCGGTGCCGTGCTCACCTTGACCGCCGGTTCGGTGGTCCTGGTGGCGGGGACGCACCCGTCGGCGTGGGCCTGGTACGTGGTCGTGGCCGCCGCCCTCGCGACGGCGCTGCGGGCCCGGATCTGGGACTCGGTGCCGTGCAAGCTGTGGCTGCTGAGCCAGCCGTATCTGGTTGCGGCCGTGCTGCTTACGATGTTCGCCGCCGGCGGGCACTACTCCAACGCATGGTGGTCGCTGGGCGTGCTCGCGGTGCTCGTGGCGGTGGGCGTGGTGGCTGCGCTGAACCCCCAGGTGGCCGACCCGCAGACCTATTCGCTGCCGATGCGTCGCCTGGTCGGCTTCGCCGCGACGGCGTTGGACGCTTCGCTGATCCCGGTGCTGGCCTACCTGGTGGGTCTGTTCGCCTGGGTCATCAACCGGTGATGGTGGCCATCCGGCGCGGAATCTCCGTCCTGACAGTTGCTTTCGCCGCCTCATCCGCAGTACTGCCGGCGGCGGTGTTGCCGGCCGCCGGTGCCGTCGTGCCGCCGCACGTCGACGAGCATGCGGCACCGCCGTCGGGCAGCGTCGGTCCCGTCGCGGCGATGGGCCAACGCGGACAGTGCGTCACCGCCGGCGTGCTGCCCGGCACCGATCCGGGCGCACCGGGTCCGGGTCACACCTTGCTCAACGTGCCGGGCGCCTGGGCCTTCAGCCGCGGTGACGGACAGACGGTGGCGGTCATCGACACCGGCGTGCATCCCGGACCGCGGTTGCCCAATGTGGAGGCCGGCGGTGATTTCGTGGAGAACACTGACGGACTTACCGATTGCGATGGCCACGGCACTCTGGTCGCCGGCCTGGTCGCCGGTCAGCCGGGCGCGGACGGGTTCTCGGGCGTCGCGCCGGGCGCCCGCATCCTGGCCATCCGTCAGACGTCCGAGCGCTACGCCCCGCGTGGCAACGGGGGAGACGCGGCTGCGGCGCAGGCGACCATCGCGGTCACGTCACTGGCCCGGGCCGTGGTGCATGCCGCCGACCGCGGCGCCAAGGTCATCGCCATCACGGCGGTCACCTGCTTGCCCGCCGATCGGCCCGTCGATCAGACCGAACTGGGTGCGGCACTGAAATACGCTGCGCAGGAAAAGGATGCGGTGATCGTCGCCGCCGCAGGCAATGACCGGGCCGGCCTGGCCGGCGGCCCGTCGTGCGAGGCCAACCCGCTCGACAACCCCGGGAATGCGGCCGACCCGCGTAACTGGGCCGGCGTCAAATCGGTGTCGATCCCGTCCTGGTGGCAGCCGTATGTGCTGTCGGTCGGGTCGCTGGACGCGGCCGGACAGCCGTCGGACTTCACCACTCCCGGCCCGTGGGTCGGCATCTCTGCGCCCGGCGAGCACATCGCGTCGACTGGTGTGAATGGTCTGGCCAACGCGCTGCCCAACGAGCGGGGCGACCTGTTCCCGTTGCGCAGCAGCAGCTACGCGGCGGCCTACGTCGCAGGTGTCGCGGCCTTGGTGCGCAGTCGATTTCCCGCGCTCAACGCGGCTGACGTGACGCACCGGCTGACCGCCACCGCGCACGGTGCCGCGCGCATGCCGTCGAACCTGGTGGGCGCCGGCGTCGTCGACCCGGTTGCGGCATTGACGTGGGACCTGCCGGCGACCGGTTCGGCACCGAAAGCCGTGTCTGTTGCCATGCCGCCCGAGCCGGCCCCGAAGGACACCACGCCGCGGACCATCGCGTTCGCCGGTGCGGCAGTGCTGGCGATCGCCGCACTGATCGCACTGATCGCGTACCGAAGAAAGGACGGCGCCCGATGACGGCCCGAATCACGTTGGCATTGCTGGCGATCATCCCGGCGGCCATGACGTACCCGTGGCACACGACGCCACAGAAGTGGATCCTGGGCATCGCGGTCGCCGTGGTGCTGCTGGTGTTCGCCTGGTGGCGCGGGATGTTCCTGACCACGATGGTGGCCCGCCGATTCGCGGTGTGGCGGCGGAACCGGCGCGGTGCGGCGGCCCCGGCGGCTGATCAGGTCACGGTGGTACTGGAAGCCGACGGATTCCCGTACCACGCACTGCCTCTCGTGGCTTCTTACGTCGACCGCTACGGCGTCCGGTGCGACTCGGTGCGCGTCACGGAACGTCAGCTCGACGGCACGCGCAGTGCATGGGTCAGTGTCACGGTGACGGCGGCGTCGAATCTTGCTGCCCTGCAGGCGCGGTCGTCGGATCTGCCGCTCGCGGACACGGCGGAGAAGGTGGCCCGGCGGCTGGCCGACCAGCTCCGTGAGGCCGGGGTGCCGGTCGCGGTCACCGAGGCAGCGCCCTCGCCCATGGCAACCGACGCGCGCGAGACGTGGCGTGCGGTCCGCGACGGGGACGGCTACCTCACCGCCTACGGATTGCCCGCGGATCCGCGCCTGCCGGAATGCCTGGCCGCACTGGCGTCGACGACGGAGCTGTGGACGGTGCTCGAATTCTCGCCTGGTGCAACCATTTCCGCGGCCTGCGCGGTGCGCACGGCCAACGCGCCTGCCGCGGCCGCCGTCGCGGGCCTGACGCGCGAGGCGGGTCGGCAGGGTCCGCTGCTCACGGCGATGGCGCCCGCATCGGTCGGTGGCCTCGCCACGCGCGCGGGTGTGCTGACCACTGCGCTGCTGGCGGAATTGTCGACGTTCGGCGCTGGCGCTGATTCTGCCGTCGACGCTGCGGCCAGGGCGTAAGAGGTCGAGTAGCGGCGGCCCTGCCCACAGGGTCAGCGGGCAGTGCCTGCCCGGTCAGCCGGGCAGTCGCTGCCGTCGAACATGAACGGGCTCATGAACTTGGTCATCCGGCGCAGGTAGTCCGGCTGGCTGACGTGCAGGATGTGGTTGCCCGGGAACCAGTGGAACGCGCAGCGATCCCAGTGTTCCCAGAGCAATTCGGCCTGCTGCGGCGGCGCCAGGCGATCACCCAGGCCGGCGATGATCAATCGGCGATCCCGGGGCACCACCGGCGCGTAGTTCAGCGGTGAGTGGTACCGGCCGGCAGCTGAAACCAGATCCTCATCGATATGCGCCAGCCGGTTGCTCAGCCTGACGAGCAGGTTGGCCGGGAACCACTCGTCGACCGTCCGGTCCGGTGTCACGACCGGAACGTTCGGGATGACGGCCTGGATGCGGTCGTCGACCGAGGCGATCAGTGATGAGGTGTAGCCGCCCAACGACATTCCGGTCAGCGCAATGCGATCGACGCCCGTGTGCTCCAGGTAGTCGAGGACGGAACGGAAGTCGTGCACCGCTTGCGCCATGGCTTCGGCGAAGCCGGGGACACCGTCCATGAAGAAGCCGTATCCACTGTAGGGAGAGCCCTTCTCGGCCCGGGGCCCGTGGAACGGCAGGGTGTACAGCAGTACGTCGTACCCGGACCGGAAAAACCATGGCAGCGAGAAGAACAGGCCATTGAACAGGTAGGGCGAGCCCATGAACCCGTGGATGACGCACAGTGTCGGGCGTGGACCGTCGTCGTGCCGCCAGTGCTGGGCATGCACCACGTTGTTGCGCGTGTAGCTGCGGCGCCGCTCTCGGATGCCGGGATACACGGCGTCGTAGGTGCTCGGGAACCAGATGTTGTCCACCTGGCCGCGTGCAACCCGCTGCGCGACCGGGCCGGCGGGACGAGCGGATACCAGCGGAGGACCGCTGGGCGCCGGGAAGCACTGCTGTGGGTCCTTGGTGGCGGCGAGTTCGGCGTAGAACCGCAGGGCATCAGGGTCGTCACCGGCTCGGCTTCGTACCGCCGAGGCGGCCATCCGCGGAATCATGCCGGCGCCGATCACCGAGGCCAGCGCCGTGCGAAGCCCCAGGTCGGCCACCGCCGAGGAGTCGACGATCAGCTTCTGCTGCCAGGTCAGGTCGGCCCGTCGTGGCAGTCCACGCGCGGTGGCATCCGCACCCGCTACGTCGGGAACCGGGACGGGTGGGTTGAACGCATCGCCTGGCGGACTGGTCACGTTCGGATGCTAACCCCGGTTCTCGGCCCCCGTCAGCTGATCTTCCAGATCAAACAGCCTGGCGGCGTTGTGGTACAGCACTTTTCGCAGCCAATCGTCGTCGGCGGCGACCTTCGTGAGCACCTCGAGGGACTCGGCGTACCGGTACGGAATGTTGGGGAAATCGCTGCCGAACAGGACTCGGTCACCGAGCTCACCCAGACGCGGCAATTCGGCGGGCGGGAACGGCATGTTTTCCTCGATGAACGGCGTGAACGCCATGGTGGTGTCCAGGTGGACGCCGTCGAATTGCTCGCAGAGGTCCAGGAATTCGCTGTACTCGGGCATACCCAGGTGCGCGATGATCAGCTTCAGGTCGGGGTGGCGGTCCAGCACGGTGCGGACCTGGTCGGGGCCGGTATGAGTACCGGGCGCCGGACCGGAACCGCAGTGGATGATCACCGGGACGTCGGCGTCGGCGATGGTGCCCCACACGTCATCGAGCAGTGGATCGGCCGGGTTGTAGTCGCCGACCTGAACGTGCGCCTTGAACACCCGAGTGCCGCCCGCGATGGACTCGGCCACGTAGGCGGGTGCGCCGGGCTCAGGGTAGAAGGTCGCGGTGGACAGACAGTCGGGGGTCTGCGCGGCGAACTGAGCGGCCCACTGGTTCAGCCAGGCCGCCATATCGGGCTTGTGCGGATAGACCAGGGAGGTGAACGCCAGCACCCCGAAACCGCGCAGCGTCTCCAGCCTGTGCTGCTCCTCGGTGCGATACGTGATCGGCCAGGTCCGGCCGGTGAGAGGCCCGGCGCTGTCGAAATACTTCCACACCTTGTCCATCACGGACTTGGGCATGAAATGGGTGTGCACGTCGATCAGGCCGGGGAGGCCCAGCGACTGCCAGAGGTCGCGTACTGACTCGTCCATCGCCTACCAGAATGGCAGGCACTCATCAGCCTCCGGCGGCAGGATGGGGTTGTGTGGAATCCAGACATCTACCTCGCCTTCGCTGACCACCGCGGCCGGCCCTTCTACGACCTGCTGGCGCGCGTGGGTGCCCAGACGCCGCGGCGGGTGGCGGACGTGGGTTGCGGGCCGGGAAATCTGACCGCCACGCTGTCGGAGCGCTGGCCCGACGCAGTGATCGAAGCGGTGGACAACTCACCGGAGATGGTGGCTGCAGCCCGGGCTCGCGGCGTCGACGCCCGGGTGGTTGCCGCTGCCGACTGGTCGCCCGCGCCGGACACCGACGTGATGGTCAGTAATGCTGTGCTGCAATGGGTTCCGGAACATCGTGAACTGCTGCGGCGGTGGGTGACGCAGCTGCCGAAGGGCGCCTGGCTGGCCTTCCAGGTACCCGGCAACTTCGACTCGCCGTCGCATCAGGCCGTACGGGAGGTGGCCCGGCGCCCGGAGTTCGCCGACGCGCTGGCCGATATCCGATTCCGGGAGACGAATGTGGTCGACGACCCGGCGGGTTACGCCGCGCTGCTGACGGCCGAAGGCTGCACCGTCGACGCCTGGGAGACCACATACCTGCATCAATTGACCGGCGAAACCCCGGTGCTGGACTGGATCACGGGTACCGCGCTGACCGACGTCCGCTCGCGGCTGACCGACGATGCCTGGGAGCAGTACCGGCAGGCGATCATCCCGCTGCTGGCGCAGGCGTACCCACCCCAGCCCGACGGCACCACGTTCTTCCCGTTCCGCCGGATTTTCGTGGTTGCCCAGACGTGAATCAGTGGTTGTGCTGGTGGTGGTGATGGATTGGGGTGCCGGGCTGGGGGAAGTTGTTCTGGTGCGGGAATGTCTGGTGCACCGTGCTCGAGGTGCTGGCGCCGGTGTTCGGCTGGGCGTGGGCCGAGGTGGCCAGCCCGATGGCGATCATTCCGGGTGCGATGGTCAGACCGATGACGATGATGAAGTAGCTGACCCAGCGGGTGACGATGCTCATTTGAATTCTCCTGCTGCTGTGGGCTTTTGATGTCGTTTCCGGAGTGATCCGGTGTTGACTCAAGAGTCCCGCAGCAGGGCCCCGATGTATGTCCGCCAGGTGGGCCCCGTACAGGATGAATTCGTTGTCCCCCGATTGGGGGACACGGCGATTTGTGCACGTTTTTCCGCGCCGACCGCGKAAAAACGTGCACAAATCACGGGTCAGCGCAGGGTGTTGAGCGCCCCCAGCACCTGGGCCACCAGGGTGTTGATGTCGGCGCCGGTGGTGTCGACCACGAGGTCCGGGTTCTCCGGCGGCTCGTACGGGGCGTCCACCCCGGTCAGGCCGCGCAGCTCGCCGGCCTTGGCGCGGGCGTAGAGGCCCTTCGGGTCGCGCCGTTCGCACTCGGTGCGTGGGGTCGACACGTAGACCTCGATGAACGGCAGCTTGGCGACGGAGCTCAACTCGCGGGCGGTGTCGCGGTCCGACTTGAGCGGCGACACCAGCGACGCCAGTGCCACCACACCCGAGTCGGCGAGCAGCCGGGCCAGGTGGCCCACCCGGCGGATGTTCTCGGCGCGGTCGCCCGCGGAGAACCCCAGGTCGTCGGACAGCCCGTGCCGGATGTTGTCACCGTCCAGCAGGTATGCCACCTGCCCGGTCTCGACCAGTGCCCGCTCGACTGCGACAGCCAGCGTCGACTTCCCCGACGCCGGCAGTCCGGTGAACCAGATGGTGGCGCCGCGCTGCCCGGTACGTGCCCACCGGTAGGACCGGTCCAACGATGAATGGTGCCAACGGATATCGCTGCGTGAGTGGGTGCCGAGCTTGACCTCGCGCGGCTCGGTGATGGTGCCGGCGCCGACGGTGTCGTTGGACGTCTCGTCGATCAGGATGAAGGCGCCGCTTTCGCGGTTGTCGCGGTACGGGTCGGCGATCACCGTCGAACTGGTCCGGAGCGTGACGGCGCCGATGTCGTTGAGTACCAACTCGACCGGCTGATCGATGTCGTCGAGCGTCTCGGGATCGAGCCGCGTGTGCAACGCCTGTACGGTGGCTCGCACGGTGCGGGTGCCCTGCTTGAGCGCCAGCCGGTCACCGGCTCGCAGCGGGGTCTCCGCGAACCAGCACACCGTTGCGTCGAGTTCGCGGGCCAGTACCGGAAGTGACGCGTTGTCGGCGCTACTGACCAGCACATCACCGCGGCCGACGTCGATGTCGTCGGCCAGTTCGATCGAAACCGACAGTGGGGCAACGGCAGTGGCGCGGTCGTCGTCGAGGGTGTCCACGGCGGTGACGGTGGAACTGGTGCCGGCGGGCAGGCTCAGCACGGTGTCGCCGACCTGTAGCGTGCCGGCACTCAGCCGGCCGGTGTAGCGGCGCCGCTGTTCGGCGGTGGGCCGGGACACCCATTGGATGGGCAGCCGGAGCTTGGCGGGTTCGGGCTGGGGCGCGCTGAGTTCGATGCCCTCCAGATACTCCAGCAGAGTCGGGCCCTCGTACCACGGGGTGTGCTCCGAGCGGTGCACGACGTTGTCGCCGTGCTTGGCGGCCAACGGGATCACCGTCAGATCCACCGCCCCGAGCCGGGCCGCGACCTGACCGAGTTCGTCGTGCACCGCGTCGAACCGCGCCTGGTCGAAATCGACCAGGTCGATCTTGTTCACGGCGGCGGCGAAGTGCTTGATACCCAACAGCTTTGCGATGCGGGCGTGGCGCAGGGTCTGCCGCAGCACGCCGGCCCGGGCGTCGACCAGCAGGATGGCCACATGCGCGTTGGACGCGCCGGTGAACATGTTGCGGGTGTACCGCTCGTGGCCCGGGGTGTCGGCGAGGATGTAGCTGCGCGCCTCGGTGGAGAAGAAGCGGTAGGCCACGTCGATGGTGATGCCCTGTTCCCGTTCGGCGCGCAGACCGTCGGACAGGGCTGCCAGGTCGGCGACGCCGTCGTCGTCGGTGACCGCGTCGAGGTGGTCCAGGGGCAGGCTGTCGGTGTCGTGCAGCAGCCGGCCGATCAGGGTGCTCTTGCCGTCATCTACGGAGCCGGCCGTGGCGATCCGAAGCAGCTGTCTCGTGCTCATCAGAAGTAGCCCTCTCGCTTGCGGTCTTCCATCGCCGCCACCGAGGTCCGGTCGTCGGCGCGGGTCTCGCCGCGTTCCGACACTGTGGCAGCGGATATTTCGTCGATCACGCTCGCGATGTCAACGGCTTTCGAGCGCACCGCGCCGGTGATGGTGAGGTCGCCGACCGTGCGATAGCGCACCCATTCGACGGCGGCGGTCTCGTCACCGGTCGGTTGGGCGTACTCCGACACCGCGAGCAGGATGCCGTCGCGCTCGAACACCTCGCGTTCGTGGGCGAAGTAAATCGACGGCAGCTCAAGGCCTTCCAGCTCGATGTAGCGCCAGATGTCCAGCTCGGTCCAGTTGGACAGCGGGAACACCCGGACCTGCTCGCCCCGGCGGATACGGCCGTTGTACAGCGACCACGGCTCGGGCCGCTGCGCACGCGGGTCCCACTGGCCGAACTCGTCGCGGAAGCTCAGGATGCGTTCTTTGGCACGGGCGCGTTCCTCGTCGCGGCGGGCCCCGCCGAACGCGGCGTCGAAGCCGCCGGCCTCGAGCGCGTCGAGCAGGGTGCGGGTCTGCTGCCGGTTGCGTGACGCCCCCGGCCCGGGATCGGCGACCCGTCCGGTGTCGATGCTCTCCTGTACCGACCCGACGAGCAGCTTGTGCCCGACGCCGGTGGTGCGGCGATCCCGGAAGTCGATGACCTCCGGGAAGTTGTGGCCGGTGTCGACGTGCAGCACCGGAGACGGCAGCGGCCCGGGGCGGAAAGCCTTCTCCGCCAATCGGAGTAGCACGATCGAGTCCTTGCCCGCCGAGAACAGCAGCACGGGGCGCTCCAACTCGGCGACCACCTCGCGGATGATGTGCACGGCCTCGGCCTCGAGCAGCCGGAGCTCGTCGACATGGATACTTTCGGTGCTCATACCGGCAGTCCTTCCTGTTCGGCTTCGGCGCGGTAGCGCTCCACCCATTCGTCCGAACGCTGATCGGCCTGACGTTCCAGCACCGGTCTCGGTGCGAGCCTGCGGTCCTGGCCGAGTGCCTCGAGCACGTCGCCGACGACCTCGGTGAGGTTGCGCCACAACACCGGATAGGGCACTTCGATCCGATTGACGTTCTCGTCGAGGAACCATTTCTGCCAGCCCTCCTCCTGGGCCCGCAGCATCCGTACGACGTGCGCGATGGCTCCGGCGTGGTACTCAGCGCGGGCGTCGCGCACCGGGTCCGGGCGGCCTCGCCACACGCGGGTCTGCACCGCCCGCCAGAACGACACCGCCTGAGACACCACGTCGGGCCGGTGGATGTGGATCAGGACCGGATCGGAGCCGACGACGTCGCGGATGGCGGCCAGCAGCCCGTCACCGGAGCGGTCCGGCAGATCCGCGGCCCGACGTTGCAGCTGTGCGGTCTGGTTCCACATGAGCTTGCCGCCCCAGATGCCGTTGGGCGTGCGGCCGGCGGTCTGGATGTAGTCACGCCAGATCGTCGCGGGCGCCAGTTCGGGCCTGCCGTCGATCAGTGGATCGAGCAGCCGCAGGATCGATTCGTCCTCGGTGTCGGCGAACCATTCCCGGGGCTGCGGCGACATGCTGGTGTGTGGCAGGTACTGAAAGAACTCCTGCGGTTCGCCGGCCACACCGGTGGCGCGCAGCGACTCAACCAGCAGTGTGCTGCCGCTGCGCTGGGATGCGAGGACCAGATAGGCCGTCGATGCTGTCATGGCGCATGAGCCTAGCTTGCGTCGAAATCCCTTGCAGAAGGGGATTTTTCGCACACTGAGTATTAATCTTGCGAGGTGGATTCCAGGTCGATTCCGCGGTCGGACGCCGCTGCGGACCGGCTCGAGGCGGGGCGCCCATGGAGGCTCAGATAGGTCCCGGTGAAGCGGTTCGAGATCTGTGTTCCGGTGAAATCCGAGGGTATGACATCGCCCGTCTGCTGCCGCCAGGTGTTGAGCTTGAGTGCCAATTGCGCTGCCACTGCATGGTATTCGGGCTGCACGTCGAGGAGCAGGTTGTGCCGCTCGGTGGGGTCGGCGTGTAGGTCGTAGAGCTCACGGGCCGGACGCGGGTCTGCGATGGCCGGCTGCACTGCCCGGCCCGGTGGGCTGTCGGCGATGTCCCACGGTAGGTCCAACAACGGACGCGAAGCATAGTTCTCGATGTAACTGAAGTCTTTTGTTCGCACTGCGCGAATAGGGTCGAACGAGTCGTGATAAGTCTTGGCGGTGTAGACCTCGGTGCGGATTTCGGGGCCCGCCGCCGCGCGGACCAGCGCCCCCGCGTGTGAAAGCCCTTCCACTTCAACCGGAACCGGCACGCCGAGCAGATCGAGCAGCGTCGGCAGCAGATCCACCCCACTGAACAGTTCGTCGTAGACGTGCGGCTCGATTCCGGCGTCGCGCGGCGGCCGCACGATCATGGCGATCCCGGTCCCGGCGTCGTACAGCGTCGACTTGGCCCGCGGCAGGGCCGGCCCGTGATCGGTGAGGAATACCACCCAGGTGTTGCGGTCCAGCCCTCCCGCCTGCAGTGCGTCCAGTAGCCGGCCCACCGCCGCGTCGGCGACGGCGATGGACCCGTAGAACTCGGCCAGATCGTCGCGGATGGCGTCGGTGTCGGGCAGGTAGTCGGGGACGGTGACGGTGTCGCTCGCCGCAGGCTCGTAGCGTTCCCGTGGGTACGGCCGGTGGGTCTCGAAGAATCCGGCGGTGAGCAGGAACGGTTTCTGCGGTGGCTCGCTGAGCCACCGCAGGGCCTGTTCGACGACGTACTCGCAGTAGGAATTCGACACGTCGAACTCGTCGAAACCCAGCCGCGACGGGAATGACGTCTCGTGCTGCATGCCGAACAGTGCTGTGTGCCAACCGGATTCGGAGAGCAGCTGGGGTAGCGTCTGGACGCCGGCGTGGTATTCCCAGCCGTGGTGCGCCAGCCCGACCAGCCCGTTGCTCTGTGGGTAGCGCCCGGTGAAGATGGAACCGCGCGACGGCGAGCACAGCGGGGCGGTGGCGTGGGCCCGGGTGAACAGGATGCCTTCGGCGGCCAGTTGGTCCAGCCGGGGGCTGCTGACGTCAGGGTGGCCGTATGCGCTGAGATAGCGCCCGAGGTCGTGCCAGTGCACGAAAAGTACGTTCTGGCCCGGCGATTGGGACACGAGTCGGCTACCTCCTACGATTCTGCTGCCGAACCAGCCATGCCACCCTGTGTTGGATTGTTGGACAAGGGTTTTACGCTGCGCGATTTGTGCATGTCCCGTAACGGCCAGCGTTACCAGACGTGCACAAACCACTCACCGCCAGGCGAACACCGGCTGCTCGAGCTCGTCCACGCGGTCGGGCCGGCCCTCCAGGCCGAGCCAGCGCATCTGCAGCAGGACCGCACCCGTGGGAGCGTGGATGAGGTCGTTGCCCAGCGGAATCTGCACCACCGGACGGTCGCTCTCCGGGATCGTGATGAACCGCGGCGAGTCCGGCCGTTGCAACTGGTGCAGCCCGACCCGATACACGGCCACCACCTCGTCCGGGGAGGGCTGCGGGTCCAGGCGGCCGCCACCCCACAGCACCACCGGCGTGATGACGTATCCGGAGCGGGTCGGGTAGTCGTCCAGCAGGCCCAGCACCGACTCGTCGGACAACTTGATGCCGACCTCCTCGTGCAGCTCCCGCAGCGCGGCGTCCACCACCGTTTCGCCGGGATCGAGGCGCCCGCCGGGCAGCGCCCACTGGGCGGAATGGGAGTTCAGCCGGGACGTCCTGCGGCACAACAGAAACGCCGCGCCGCCGGCGACGTCGACCATTCGGCCGTCCAGATTCTGGTCGGGCAGGGGCCGCCCGCCGATCCATTCGTCGACCGGAGCCGGGTCGATCCGGTCCTCACCGGGTTCCGAGTCCACCAGCACGATGGCCACCGCGGCGTGGCGCTTGCTCGGGTCGTCGACCACTCGCCGCCGGTGCCCGGCCAGGTGCGTCCCGACCTGCTCGCGCAGCGCTTCGTCGTACCGGATCGTCATCGGCCCGACGCTACGCCCCGGCCAGGTCAGGTGGTGGTGGGCATCCCACAGGCGAGGTAGACGTACTTGCTCGGGACGTCGAACGTGAACTTGCGCGCCGGCAGTGCCGCCAGCACCTCGGCCGGCAGTGGGGTCTTGTAGCGCAGCGACATCGAGCCCTCGAAAGTCGGATCGATGGCGGAGATGTCCGTGGCGTCCAGCAGTAGCCCGGAGTCGTCCAGTTCGGCCTGGACCATGGTCCCGGCCGGCGCGTCCCACGGGTGGTTGACGGTCTTGACGGCCTTCTTGGGGGCCGACGACAGCGTGCCGATGAGGCGTTTCTCCGTCACGATCAGCGCGCCGACCAGGCTGCGGAGGGTGCTCTTGGCGACCTTGCCGGGGATGTGGCCGGAGAACCGGAAGGTCACCGGCACGAACTCGGCCACGTGCAGGACGCCCTCGGCCTGGAGCTGCTCGCGGATGTCGTCGGGCACGTTTCCGATGCCGAGCATCTTCCGCAGCAGAACGGGCATGCCTCCAGCGTATGCCTCGGGGGTGAATCCACCACGCGAAACGGCGCCGAGCGTGGACGTGTTGTCCCGCTCGACGCCGTTCGTGGCCGTGTCGCCGTCAGGTCTGCGCAGGCAGGACGTGCTCTCCGGTCTTGTCGGTCGCCAGGCACAGCGAGCAGATGTAGCCGCCCTCGGCCGAGGCCAGCATGTCCGGCCGCTCGTACTCGTGGTGGCAGTTCTGGCACAGCAGGTGCGCGTCGGACGGGTTGCCGTACTCGTCGTACATCGGCAGGTCGATGCCGTCGTCGGTGCGGCGCAGGTAGTACTTGCCCTTGGTCGCGATAGCGAAGATCGGCGGCAGCACCAGGCCAAGCACGATCGCCACCAGCGGCGAGTACGGCCGCAGGGCCTCACCCAGCCCGCCGAAGAACGCGATCACCGACAGACCCGCCGCGATCAGCATGGATCCGAATCCGACCGGGTTGAAGGCGTAGAGCATGCCGCGGCGGAATTCGGGCTGCATCGGTGAGAGCTTCAGCACGAACTTGTTGAACACGATGTCGCTGGCCACGACCACGATCCAGGCCATACCGCAGTTGGCGTAGAAGCCGAGGATGGTGTTCAGGAAGTCGAACATGTTGGCTTCCATCAGCACCAGCGCGATCAGCAGGTTGACGCCGAGGAACACGATCCGGCCCGGGTAGTGGTTGGTGACGCGGGTGTAGGAGTTGGTCCAGGCCAGCGAGCCCGAGTAGGCGTTGGTGACGTTGATCTTGATCTGGCTGATGACCACCAGGATCACGGCCAGGGTCAGCGCCAGCCACTTGGGCAGGAAGTTGTCGTAGATCTCCAGGAACTGGTGCACCGGCTGGTTGGCGACGCCGGCGCTGTCGGCGACGTGCCCGATCAGGTAGACGGCCAGGAACAGGCCGATGATCTGCTTGATGGCTCCGAAGAACACCCAGCCGGGGCCGGCCAGGATCATCCAGGTCCACCACGACCGCTTGTTCTCGGGCGTCTTCGGCGGCATGAACCGTAGGTAGTCGTTCTGCTCGGCGATCTGGGCGATCAGCGACAGACACACACCGGCAGCCAGCAGCGTCGAACCCATGTCGAAGCCCTGCGCGCCGTTGGCGCCCTGGTAGGCGAAGAAGTCGTGGATCGATTCGGGGTGCGAGATCAGCAGGTAGCCGAACGGCAGGACCATCAGGACCAGCCACAGCGGGGTGGTCCACACCTGCAGTGTCGAGAGCACCTTCATGCCGTAGATGACCAGCGGGAAGATCACCAGTGTCGACGCCGCGTAGCCGAGCCACAGTGGTATGCCCAGGCCCAGTTTGAGGCCCTGGGCCATGATCGACCCTTCGAGCGCGAAGAAGATGAACGTGAACGTCGCGAAGATGACGTTCGTGACCACCGAGCCGTAGTAGCCGAAGCCGCTGCCGCGGGTCACCAGATCCAGGTCGATGTTGTAGCGGGCCGAGTAGTAGGCCACGGGAAACCCGGTCAGCAGGATGACGACCGCGAAGATCGCGATTCCGGCGAGCGCGTTGGTGGTGCCGTACGAGATGCCGATGTTGGCACCGATCGCGAAGTCGGCCAGGTAGGCGATGCCACCCAACGCCGAGATTCCGACCACGCGCGTCGACCATTTCCGGTAGCTGCGCGGCGCGAATCGAAGGGTGTAGTCCTCCAAGGTCTCTCGCGTCGCGGTCAACCGGTCCTGATCGACTTCTGGTACAGCTGTGGCCGGCAACGGCTCCTGGCTGAGGTCTTGGGTCATGGTTAGCGAAGCTATGGTCAGTTTGTTTCGTGGCCGTGACAAATATGTTCCGGCCCGTAGCGAATTTCTCGCCAGAAACGGAACTGAGAAGGAGACCGGTGACGAACCGCAACCGCTGGCTGATCGTAGCCGCGGCCGCGATCGGCTACGCCCTGCTGTGGGTGGGCTGGGTCGCACAGTGGTCCTGGGTGACGACGCTCGACGAGTCGCTGCTCGAACCCGCGCACCGTTACGGCGTGGCGCACCCCGGCTGGGTGCTGGGCTGGCGATGGCTGTCCTTCGTATTCGGTCCGTGGACCTTTCAGATCACTGCCGTGCTGGTCGCGTTCGTCGCGCTGGCCCGGCGGCAGCGGCGCACCGCGATCTTCCTACTGGTCGCGGTCGCGTTGTCGGGTTTGGTGACCGAGGTCGCCAAGGACATCGCGCAACGGGCACGGCCGCTGACCGCGCTGGCGCACGAACCGTCCTGGTCGTTCCCGTCCGGGCATGCGCTGGGCACCATCGCCGGTGCGCTGGGGCTGTGCGCGGTGTTCCGGATGGCTCAGGTGGCCCGCCTCCGGCTGATCGAGGTGCTCTGCGCGGTGATCGTGGTGGTCGTCGGGGTGAGTCGGGTGGTGCTCAACGTGCACAACCCGACGGATGTCCTCGCGGGGTGGTTGCTGGGCGGCGTGTGGTTCCTGGTGTGCCTGCCACTGCTTGCACCCAGCGGGTTTTCAAGCCGAAGCCCTATCGTGCCCAAACCTTGACCCGCCCTGGCTTGACCAGCCATCGGACCGTTCTCGACCATGGACGGGTGCGCCGACTGTTCGCTTTGCTGTGTGCTGCCGCGCTGGCGGTGGCACTGGCTCCGGTCGGCAACGCGGTGGTCACGCCGTGGTTCGCCAACTCGGTGGGTTCGGCCACGCAGGTGATTTCGGTTGTGGGCGTGGGCGGTTCGTCGGCCAAGATGGACGTGTACCAGCGCGGGCCCGCCGGGTGGGACGCCGTCGCCGTCGGCATCCCGGCGCACGTGGGCTCGAAGGGCATGGTCCCGCAGAGCCACGACGGCAACCTGCAGACCCCGATGGGCATCTTCACGCTGCCGTTCGCGTTCGGTACCGCGGCCAACCCGGGGACGGGTCTGCAATACGTCCAGACCACACCGGATCACTGGTGGGACGGCGATATGAAGAGCCCCACCTACAACACCATGCAGGTCTGCAAGCAAGCGCAGTGCCGCTTCGATACCGACCCGGCAAGTGGCACCGAGAACCTCGACATCACGCCCTACAAGTACGCCGTCGTCATGGGCGTCAACCCGCAGCGGACGCCCGGTAACGGTGGCGCGTTCTTCGTGCACATCGGTGACGGCCCGACGGCCGGATGTGTGGCGATCGACGAGGGCACCTTGGTCAAGGTCATGCGATGGCTGCAACCGGGAGCGCTGATCGCCGTTGCCAAGTAATCAGATATGAAGAGCAGCACCGGTTTTCGGCTTGAAATTCAAGTTTTCGAGCGGCCTCGTCGCGTCCTCGCCCATGTTGGACATTGCAACACACCGGGTGCACAGGCTCAGCCGGTTTGGTCCACAGGGTGGGCACAGCGGACGAAAAGTAATCTGCGAGAACGCCGTTCGTACGTGTCACAAGCTGCGCTGACACGGTCGCGCGTTAGGGTGGTGGGGTTATGAGCCACCAGCTGGGGTTCTCCAGCGCAAGTGATTGCTAAATGAATTTGACTCGCGTGGCTATTCCGGGTTGGAACAAGACGTGTACGTGTCAGACTCCCAAACATGGGAATGACCGAAGAAAACCGCGCGTGGGCGCGTGAAGCTCTGAAGGTACTCGACGCTGTCATCGAAGAGGACGGACCGGGTCCGAAAAGTGAAGCGGCGCTTGTTACAAGGCTGACTAGGCACAAAGACGAGCCAGTAGAGGCCGCGCTTAGCGAGCTTCTGGTTGGGATGGGAATGCTCGCTAACCTGCTCGTCCTGATGCGTAAACATGACAGCGACGTGTCGACCGATGAGACCATCGCGGAGCTTGGCAGGATCGTGGCTCCCCAACAGTGATGCCGGTCTTATGCCGCCGGCCGAATGCCTAGCCGAACCTTGCCCTCCACTGCGAACGTGTCCGGCACGCGGGAGGCCACCTGTGTGGCTCCCTGGGTCTCTGCCAGTGAGTGGACATGTCCAACTCCCGGAACAACTTTCCGACGTCGCACAGCGGCTCTCAGAGCCCCCAGGGCGTCCAGGTAGATGTCCTCGGCGTCACCGGGTGACTCCGCCGAATAGGCGGTCATCTCCACGACTGGGAACGTCAGCAGGTCCGGCATACCGGAGCCGATACCGCCGTCGCGGCGGAGGTGGACGTACGGCAATTGCCGGTGATCGGCGCCGGGCTCCCACGTGCCGATCGTGGCGCCCGGCAGGGCCTCCCGGAGGATCGGTAGAGCCAGTTTGGCGGGTCTGACGGTCATAGGGCATCTACCGCTCGGGTGATGACGTAGATGCCTTCGGGCGCCTTGGTTTTGGTGCCCTTGAAGATTCCGGAGGGGGAGTGGCCAAACTCCAGGGCCATAGCGTTGGGTCCCTTGAGCATGAATTCGGAATCCACCTCTCCGTGCTCCACTTCGATGTGAGCACCGGATACGGTCCCGTCGATCCGCTTGCGCTTGTGGCCGGCTAGACGGGCTTTGGCTGCGTTGCCGCCCTTGTTGGCTACGGCCTGGACCTCGGCGTTGACACCGTCCAGGTGGCTCACGATGGTGTTGATTGTCTTGTCCGCGTAGAGACGTACGGCCACTAGGCCCTCACCATGACGTACGACGTATGCCGCGTACGCGGGGAGCCGGTGTACTGCCGGGGTTCGCCTTCGATGGCGTACCGCTTGCCCTGCCACTCCACGGCACTCTGCGGGCCGAGGAGGGGGCCGCCTACCAGCCGGAGCCGGTATCGGCTCTCGGTGGTGAATCCGGTGGTTTGGTCCTCGGTGAAACCGATCGGCTGGACCGACGCACGGGCGACGATGCCGACGGTGCTCGGCCGGGTGATGGTGTTTCCGTCGGAGTCGGTGGTGACCCCCTGTGGGTAGACCGTGACGGCCTCAGTTCCCTTGTGTAGCAAGCTCACAGGGGCCTCACCAGGTTCGGGACGATGCAGAACATGCCGCCGGTCTGGACTCCGAGGGCCTGCCACTCGGCGGCCAGAATCTCCAGCTTGCCCGATGCGGCCTGTGAGCTGAACTGATACGAGTAATTGCCGTCGGACTCCGAGGTGTACCCCTCGGGGTTACGCACGAGGCGGAGAACAGCCTCGGCCTGAATCTGTTTGACGTCTTCGGCGTCGATCGTGCCGGCGGTGACCTGGTCGTCTAGGTCACGGATTCGCTTGCGGATAAGCCTCTCTGCGTCCGCTAGGCGGATGGTGACGAGGCCGGTCTCTGCGGGGTCCAGCTCCCGGCCTAATCGGGACTGGACGTCTGCGGGGGTGGCGTATGGCACCGGTAACTCCTGTCTACGGGGTGGTCTGGGTCGATGTGGGTAATACAGTCGTGGAGCCACGACTGGAACATGGCCATATCTGGGCCGGTGTCTTTGTGCGCGTTGGTATTCCAGCGCGTGGGCATTAGCGGTCATCCCACCTGACGCGGGCGGCGCGCCTGTTGCGGTCGGAGATGGACTCCCCGTCCCCGTTGTCCGGGAGGCCGAGAGCGCGTAGATGCTCGGTCAGTGTCTTTTGCTGGAACCGGATTTCGGCGATCAGCGGGTGAACGGTCAACTGTTTCGCAGACCCGTAAGGGCCTATCAGCGGCTGACCGGCCATACCGGTTTGCAGTTCGTCCAACCGGTCACGAACTCGACAAGCCTGCTCAAGTATGGCGACCAGGTGAGGCTCCTCGGTGAAGTTGAAGACGGCGCGGATGTCCCGCCAGAGGGCCTTACCGGCCTTGTGGAGCCCTGCCGGGGCACGGGGGATGGTTGGGGTTACCTCGGCCAACTTGGTCCCTTTCCGGCCCTTTCTGGGCCTGCTCTAGCCATGCATAAATATGCATGACGTGGGCGTTTAGTTCGTGGGAGTCGAAAATCTGAGCTATGCATATGCATCAGATGTCAGAGCCGCATTACCTCCCGGTCGGGGTGCCGGGGTGAGGGGCTCCTCCCGTGGGGGTGGGCTGCATGTTATGCATCAATCGCGCATAAACATTCCCTTGTGCTTGGCCTTGTGGATATGGAGCTGCGGCCGGTCCAACACGATGACCGGAGGGCCGGCGGAGAACGCGTACTCGGTGCCGTGTTTGTTGGCGCGTTGGATGGCTACGTCTTGCAACCTGTTGGGGTCGTTTCTGGCACGGCCTCGTGTGCTATGCGGCACGCCAGGCCAGCTCTCGCCATTGTTCCTTGGTCATACCGGACTGCTTGTATACCGAGGCGAACTCTTTGCGTAGCGCGGTGAGCGCATCGTTGAACGCGACAGCAGCGGACCATAGCTCGGCCGACCCGGGGTGGCCTTCACGACATATCCGTTCGGCTTTTGCCATCTCGTCGTCTGCTACGCGGCATGAAACAGCGCAGTAGTCATATCCGCTTCTCGGGTTTTTGGTGCAGCCTTCTCGCGGGCAGCGGGCTTGGTTCACGGTGTTCCTTTTCGGTTTATGTGTGGATTTGTCGTAGGGGCTGGATACCGTTGTGGTGCGGGACAGTCCGCTTACAACAAAGGGGTTGCCATGGCAGGGGAAGAGTCGGGGGCGGAGCGAGAGCCGTGGAGTAAAGAGACGCGTGACTTCACGCTTGACGCGCTCGCGGTCGCAAGAGAGAACATGGCGGGCGGGTCACGGTACGCGATGGAGGACGTCGCGGCCGAGCTGAAGGCAGCGGTGAAGCGACAGGCGGAGCGCGGGTCCACCAATTCCGAGGAGGGTGCGCTCGCCGGGTTCGTCCTCGGTTTCATTCGCCTGTCCGAGGCCCTGCTGTCTTGGATGCAGGCGGAAGCGGACAACAAAAAGATTCTGCTGGCCGATGTCAGGCGGAGGCTGCCCGACTATGAAGAGCCTGATACCTACCCTCACGAGCCCCGATGGGCGACGTGGGACGGGATGCTGCTGGATATTGAGAAGGCCATTCGAGCCGGCGCCGTAAGCGATTCAGAACCCGTGAACTTGCGGCAGGACGGGGAAGGCTAGTGACCGCTTACAACCTGCGAGTCAGGGAATTTGACGACGTACCGAACATCCGATTAGGTCCGGTAACCATGACGGTCCTGGAGCGGCTACAAGAGCTGCTAGCGGCCGGAGACGACGTACCGGCCGAACAAATCTGCGACTCGATACTGACGGCCGTAGCCAACCTGGAGGTCAACCTCGTTGTCCTCCGGACTGCGACTCAAAATGTTTACTCTCGCGTCCTCGATCTGGAATTGAGACTCCACGACAGTGGTTGTACGCTGCCAACTTCTGATCTACCCCAGATAACAGATTGGCAGGCAGGGGACGGCTAATCCGCCGTCCCCCAACCTATTTAGGCCCTACGTCACGGAGCGTCGTAGCCTCGGACGTTGGCAGCTTCGTGCAGGAAGCCGAGTCCGTAGCGGAAGTTCGCCATGATGTCGAGCGCGTAGTTCAGGAACGAAGACTGCGTGCTCCGCTCCACCTCGGTGCCCTGACGGATCACAAACACGTTGCGGGCCTTGGAGATACCCCAGAACTTGGTGCTGACGTCGACCAGAGGGCTAGTGACGACGGGGAGGCCGGCAATCACAAGATCGCCTGCATCGTTGTACGTCAGTAGCGACTCGTTAGAGCCGGTCGTCAGCTTCTTCAGCTTGAGGATGTCCCGGGCGACGTTCGGGTGCATAACCCACGAGGTCAGCTTTCCGCCGCTTGCTTCGGCGGCAAACTTGGCGTCGATGAACGGGTCCAGGTTGGCCAACGCAGCGCCGGTATCGACGGTGGTGTAGCTGGTGCTCAGCAGCCCGTCGGGACCGTCGGGGGTCGTGTTGCCGAGGAACGCAGCGTCAACAGCCAGTTTGATCTGTTCGACCAGCACACCGGCAACCATGTCTGCGGTGTCCGGAGTCGAGTCGGCGGCCAGCTCCCGCGACGCCCGGTGAGCGCCAGCGGTCCGGTAGATGTCTACCGGAATTTCAGTCGTGGTCGGATCGGCCAGCGCGATCTCCTGGAGCTGCTTGTAATGCGCCACGCTCGGGAACGAGACCAGCTTCGGGTACCGAATCTTGTCCTTATCGGTGGCGGTGCTCGTCGCCACGCGGCCGGCGACGGAGTCCGACTTCACGGCGACGTCCACCAGCTTTCCGAAGTCCTCGGGGGTGAATGCCTCGGCGGCAGAGGTCAGGCCGGCGCCGGTCATGTTGTTAACAAATGCCATTGGATTGTCCTTTGTGTAGGCATGACAAAGGCCCCCAGCGATATGCTGGAGGCCCGAATTGTGTTGCGGTGTATGAAGTTGTTGGGCTACCTCTCAGAGGCAGCTAGAAAGGAGCTCTACCGGCCTCGGGCCGGTCAGTGCTTCAGGAGAGGACCCCACGTCAGGGCTCGCCTGGCTACGCCTCCCCCGCCTTGGCCCTGCGTCGGGTCGACTGCGCGGGTGCGACGGAGGCCCGGCCGGGTGTCCAGCACGCCGGCTACGGCCTTGGAGACCAGTTCGGGGTCTACGTTGCCGTCGGCGTCCCGTAGGTCCGCCACGGTCACGCCGCCGAGGGTGAACAGGTCGGCTGGCTCGGCCAGCTTGTCCGCTAGCCGTTCGATCTCGGCCCGCTGGAGCTGCTCAATCCGAGCGGCAGCGGCGGTCAGTTCCTCACGGGCGGAATCCCGTTCGGTCCGGTACCGGTCCCGTGCCTCCACGAGGCCGGCGTTCACGTCCGGCTGGCCCTCTGGGCCGGCCTCGGGTACCTCGGCGGTCTCGGTGACGATGTCGGTCATGCTGCGGCCTTCCCCTTGTACCGGCGCATGAACAGCTCTCGCTGCGCGTCTACCCCGGTTGATGTGATTCCGAGGCGTGCGAGCTTGGCCGGGTCTTCAAACCACGGCAGGTCCCCGGCGTCTCGGATCGCCTGGAAGTAGTTCACGGTGGAGGTAAGCGTCCGTTGAAACGCAGCCTCTCTTTGTTCGTTGTCTCCCAATGGATTCCCTCTCTTGTCAACAAGAAAGCCCCCGGCGGTTGCCGAGGGCTCTAGTCGTATTCAGTTGTGCGTCAATGGTTTTAGTGGTATTGCAGCGCCCGCTTGTGGAGCGCATTCTGTTTGGCTGCTAGTGCCTCGTCCATATTCGACACTTGGAAGTTGAACGTATCGCCTTGCGGTTGAGCACCTTTGAACAGGTCTCCCGTCAGCGCACCCTTGCCGAGCTCCATCCCGTAACCCATGATTGCCTCCAGAGCGCCGTTGCCGGAGCCTCCGAGGTCGGTAATCAGTTGGTTTCCGTTCGCGCTGGCGAAGTCGAACGCCGAGTTGATCCCCTGATTCTTGTAGGTCCCGAGGTTCTCAAACGGCGCTTGGATGGCGTCTGCCAGCGACTGTGCGGTCTTACTGGCCGGGTCGATCATGGCGTCTAAGCCGTTCACGAACCCTTGCCCGGTGTACTGGCCGAGTTGCTCGAATACCTTCGACGGGGAGTGGATACCCAGAGCCGACTTGGCAGCGTTGATAGCGGACGATGCAAGGCCGGAGACCTTGTCGACCAACGAACTCACAAGTGAGCCAACACCGTTAATCATTCCCTGCACAAGCTGGACGCCTGCGTCCCAGCCGGCTTTTGCCATGCCGGCGAGTGCCGAGGTGACCTTGCCCGGAAGCTCGGAGACCACCGTGACAATCCGCCCCACGGCGTCGGTCAGTCCGGAGACCAACGTGTTCCACGCATCGGAGCCGGTTGTCTTGACGGCCTCCCAAGCGACGGATGCCGCCGTGGTGAGTCCGTCCCACATGCCGGACCAGTTGATGCCGGAGAACATGCCGCTGATCGACGTGAACAGCTTCTCCATCAACTGAATTGGGACCTGGAGGAGGAGTGGCAGCTTCTCAAATTCCCCGGTGAACAGCCGCAGCGGAGCCAGAATCGTAGTGAGCGTTGCCGACAGCACCTGGAACATCGGACCTAGAACGGCCATCGTCGCGTTGATGGCGTCCTTAATGTCGATGAACGTACTCACCAGGGCCGTACCGAATTTCGGGTCGGACAGCCACTCGATGCCCTTTGCGACTAGGTCGCCTACGAGGCCCACGACAACCTGGATCGACGCTCCGAGGTTGTCGAACGCAGCGGACAACTGCCCGTTGCTGGTCACCTTGGTAACCCACTTGTCGAACTGGGCTCCGATCTGCGAGAACCACTGGCCGATCGCTGGCAGCTTGTCGGAGAACCCTGTAGCAAGACCCAGTAGGGCGGAGGTGAACGCACCGATACCCGGCGCCGCAGCCTGGAGGCCGGCGGCGATGTTGCCGATGGTCCAGCGGATGTGGTCCAGTCCCTGCGCCGATGTCGCGGTGTCGATAGCGGACTTGGCCATCGCCCCGAGGCCGTCGATTACCTTGGGCAGTTGCGCTGTAAGCGTTGGGAATACGTTCTTCAGACCGCCGAGGATCGGCGTGAACACGTCCTCGGTTTTCTTCGACATCACAGCTTTGAGCTGGTCAAACGGAGCCTTGAGTTGCTCCGCCGCTTTCTTGAGTCCGTCGATACCAAGGGTTAGTGCCCCGATGGGTACCAACAGCGACGTAATCAACCCTGGGACAGCCGCTAGGGCGCCGGAGGCCAAGGCGATGGCCGGCGCGAGGACCGAGGCGATCAGGGCTCCCAGCGCGGCAATGCCGGCCATGCCGGCGAGTCCCTGCTTACCGAACCCTCCGGCGGTTCCCATGCCGGCCTGGAGGCCGGTGGAGACCTGTTCACCCGCTTGCTCCGCAGCCTTGGCCATCTTCGGGCCAAGAGCCTTAAGGGAATTCAGCGCGGTGTTGCGGTCTACCTCGGCTTTGATCTTGACCGTGGGACTCTCGGCGCCGAGTCGGGCCTTGAGCTCTGCCATGGTCTCCCGGAGCGATGTCCGGTCCAGATCGACCTTGACCTCTACGGGGTCTCGGGTCTGCCGTTCTAGGTCCCGCTCTAGTTCCTTGCGGAATCCCTTGGTGTCGGGGGAGACCTTGATGGTCACCCGGCCGACGTTCTTAGTTCCTTCGGCCATACGGCCTCACCTCCTTTCTGGGGGCATGAAAAAGGCCCCCAGCTGCTCGCTGGAGGCCCTAAGTTGTGTTAGTTGGTATGTCTGGGTGGTTAAGCCTTGATTGGCTCTCCTGTGGCCCTGGAGCGGTAAACCGCGAACGGGTCACGGGCTACGGGCGGCTCATCTCCGGGCTCCAGCCAGATAGTGGTCTCGGTGTCGTCGTCCAGGTCCGTGAACGGGTTCGTTGGGTGAATCGTCGGCTTGGCCCGCTCCTGTGGCCCTGGGGCATCCGGCTGGCTCTCGAATGCTTCGAGCTGCGCATCGAAGTCGGCCGGGAGGTCGAATCCGGCTGCGGCCGATTCGAGTTCCTCGAAGGTTCGAAGGGTGTCCTGTGGGACACCATTGGACTGACTAGTTGCTTCGCAGTTGGCTGCCCGAATACCCGACCCGAAAAACGGGTCGGTGGCAAGGGTGTCCTGTGGGACACCCTTCTCTGGAGAAGTTCCCTCCCCTATGAACTTCTCTTTAGGAGAAGTTCTAGGAGAAGTAGGGGTGTCCTGTGGGACACCCTTTACCGGTCCTGTAGGACACCCTTCTCCTTCCAATGGTGTCCTGTAGGACACCCTTTCGGGTTGGCCATCTGTGGCAAGGGTGTCCTGTGGGACACCCTTCGGGTAGGTCAGTCGGTACGTATTGGCAAGACCGGATGAGTTTCCAGACTTGACCACTTCGAGCCAGCCGGCCTCGACGTTCGCCGCAATCTGCTTGCGAACCCCTCGAATCTGGAGGCCGGTCGCCTCTGCGAGCGTCTCGGCCTTCACCCAGCCGACAAGGCTGTCGGAGTTCACATAGGTACGGATCACGTTGACCACGGACCTCTGGAGCTTCGGGTCTCCGTTGCGGTTGTATGCCTGATCCCAGAGGATCACGGCCGGCACGCTCACTTGCCGGCCTTCAATGCCTCCAGCTCGGCGCGGAGCACGTTACGTTCCACTCGTAATCTCGCGGATTCCTTGCGTAGCCTGATGATGTATTCCGCTACCTCTACGGGCAGGGTGGCCATGTCAACCATGTGTCCCCCTCTTGGGTTATCGCTTGCCACCTGGGCAAGCTGCGATGTGCGGCAACGTGTTTCGTTGCCTTGTTCAGGCGACTAGGGCCTGAAGTTTGACGGCGATTTCGACTAGCTGCGTTCGTGTCGGGTCGTCCACCATGGCGACTCGGTCCGCTAGTTCTCTGGCCAATGCGAGCGCGGCGCGGTTGCGCTCTCTGCGGCGCCGTTCGGCGTCCGCTTTGCACTTGCGGCAGTGGCCTTGTGTGTCACGGTCGGTCGATGTCTTGAGCTTGTGCCCATGCGGGCACTCGGGTGTAACGAGGTGCATCAGCTTTCCTTTCCGTGCACGTGTACGTGGATAGGCAAATGAGAGACACCCACGGCCAGAGAGGTCGCCGTGGGTGATCCCAAGGAGGAGGGACGCCGGAAAGAAAGGAAACGGCGTCCCGAGGGTGGGCCTAGCAGCGAGTAGGCCCGATGGCTGCGATCACTCCCCACCGAGGCGGATCAGCGAGCCAAGTTTGAGCGAAGGGGTTGACCCTCACACTTAGTAGTAGGTCTGACTTTCGGGATTTGGTCCCCACTTAGTAGTAGGTCCCTTTTCTGCGGATGTGCACGAGCGGTGTGGCCGGAGTCACCAACCGGTGGCTTTACCCTCACACTTGATAATGGGAGCCTTTTCCGGGGACTGCCCCTCCTGTGTGACTCACTTCACGGGCGTGAGGGCCAGGGCCGGCCGCAGCCGGACCCCTCCCCGCTGGTACCTACGTCACTCCGTGCGTTCGGTGGCTGTGAATCCGAGCTCGTTGTTTCGGATCGACTCGGGGTCGATGTTCCACACCTTCGGCGCCGCTACCGGGCCGGATGTCTCGTCCATCTTGTTGACCAGTTCCTGTACGGCCTGTTCGAGCTTGTCTGTCATTTTTCCCTCTCACTCGGTAGTAGGTGTCGACGGAGAACCCGCCCGACATTGTGTGACTCAGTTCACGCTGCGACATCATCGGGTATCCGCAGCGTCCACATGTGATCGGTACCGCCGTCTACCTCCAGGGCAGTGACGTACTCCAGGAATCCCAGCTCGTCTAGGTCGATCAATGCCCATTCGATGTCATCGTTGTCTAGGTCATCGGTGGCCGGCGTCCCGTAGAGCGCGATCGACGTTGCGACCAACCGACACACGTCGTCGGCGCCGTCGTGCCGGAGAACGGCGTCCAGCCACTCAAAAGCGTTCACCCCGTCGCCCATCACTTGCCGCCCGCCATGCCGGGGACGCACAGGTCCCAAGCCCCGGCCGGCATCAGCTCCCGCATACGTGTGGCTAGGCCGTCTTGGTCCCCGTGTGCACGGGCAAAGTTGGATATGTAGACGGCTACGTTGGTCGGTCCGCCGTCGGTGTTCCCGATGAGCTGGGACATGTTCCACGATGCGAGGTACTCGGCCGCCTCCCGGAACTTCCGGTAGTCGGTCAGCTCCAGGCCCTGGTTCCACAGGATCACGGCCATATCCGGAGCACCGGCAAAGTACAGAGACGGCATGTCGTCGATGACTAGCTCAGTCTCGAATTTCGTTGTCACTTGGTCCCTTTCATTCGTGCACGGATGTTCTCGGGGATGCACAGCTCGCCTCGGAATACGCCAGCCTGGGTGCGGGTCCTGTCTTCGAGCATCGCCCGTAGGCGAATGCCGGAGTCCAACAGCAGACGGCGCCGTCCCTCGGTGTCGGCGCCCTCCCATTGCTCCCCGTAGGTCACACCGGTAGGTACGTCCTCGGTCCTAGCTGGCTCCACGGGGAGCCGCTCTAGGTTGGCGATCAACGCATCTAGCTCTTCGATCTGGCCCGCCAGTGCCGCACGTACGGCGGCGGATGACGCCTTGGCCATCGCGGCGGCGATGTCCTCCATCGCCAGCTTTGCGTTCTCCAACTCGTCGGTGTGGTCGGACGCCGGAATCACCCGCTTGTCGTAGACCTCGACGTCCCCGAGGTGGCGGAGGAACGCATCCTCAAGTTCCGCCTCCAGCCGGTCCGCCTGGATGTTGCCGACTGTCTCGGTGCACTTCGACCGGCAGTAGTAGTAGCGGTACCGCTTGCCCTTCATCTCTGCGGACCGGTGATGGAGCAGGGCTCCGCAGCCGTAGCAGACGGCGACACCGAGCAAGGGGGACGCCTTGCCGGTTCGGTTGAAGTTGCGCGGCTTTTTGCGCCCGGCCAGAACGGATTGGAGCTCTCGGAACTCGGTGGCCGTCAGGATCGGCGGAGCCTTGAGAACCGTCGGGTCGGCGTCGTCTCCGTGGGTGGTGTACCCGAGCAACGTCTTGGACTCCAACAGCCGGTGCAACGTCGTGGTTGGCCACTTCGAGCCTCGGATCGGCTTGCCCTGGAGTTGCCGCGCTCTGTCGCTGGAGGACAGAACACCCTCCCGAGTGAGCTGGTCGGCTATCGACTGGACTGAGTCACCTCGGTGAACGTCTGCGATCACCCGCCGGATAACGGCGACGGCCTCGGCGTCGTGGACCAGCTTGTAGCCACCACCGGGGAGCTTCTCCGGCCGGAGGCCGTAGTGGAGCTGCTCACCGCCCCAACGGGCCTCCGCGCGTAGCTTCTTGCGGGACTGGAGAACCCGTTCCTTAATCGCGTTCCGCTCGACCTCGGCAAAGATGGATGCCAGCTTCACCCAGACTTGGCCCATCTGGGTATCGGTGTCGATTCCGTCGTCTACGCAGACGATGCGCTTGCCACGGTCGGTGCACCAACGGAGAAGGTTCTCGGTGTCCAGCGACGACCGGCTAATCCGGTCTAGCTTCCACGCGACCAACGTGTTCCAAGGTTGCGGCGGAGTATCTGTGAGCCAGATACCGAGACCGTCACGTTCAAATGGCGATACGGCACCGGAGGTGTCCAGGTCTTCGGATACACAGACAACGTTGGCATCATGGCCCTGTGTCCACCATGCGATCCGTTCACGCTGTCTGGCTACCGAGGTTGACTCCTCGGTCAGCCGGCTCAGACGGACAGCCCCTAGCACTTGTAGAGGTTGTTTCGTAGTCATGGTTGGGCAATCTATAGCGTTGGGGTTGTCGATCGGGACGACCAACCTGGTCGCGGCGCGCATCGGTGAACCGCCCATGGTGCGGCGCGCGGTGTTGAGCCTGTTCCGCGACCGCGCGCCGCAGGTCGGGCTGCCCGCGGATGCCGTCGACGATGGAGTGACGCTCCGCGGCTTCGTCGAACGCGTCGGTGATCCGGTGCCGATGGTGGCGCCCGACGGCACGGCGTATCACGCCGATCAGCTGGTCGCCGAGGCCCTGGACGCCATGATCGAGGCGTCCGGCGGGGAGCCGCCGACGGGGCAGCTGGCGATTTCCGTTCCAGCGCACTGGGATACCGCGACGCTGCGGGCCATGCGGGCCGTGATGCGATCCAATCCGAGTCTGGCTCCCAACGGCGTACCGGCGCGGCTGGTGTCCGATGCGGTGGCGTCGCTGACGGCTCTGCACGCCAACCCGGGTCTGCCGGCCACCGGTACCGCTGCGTTGCTCGATTTCGGTGGCGGCGGCACCAGCATCACGCTGGCCGCGGCGGACTCATCGTTCGAGCCCATCGAGACCGTGCGGTACACCGAATTCTCCGGCGAGGCCGTCGATCAGCTGCTGCTGTCACACGTGCTCGCCCAGGTCAGCGGTTCCGGGGGAGTGGATACCGCGGGCACCGCGGCTGTGAGTTCACTGGAGAAACTCCGTGAATCATGCTGTGCGGCAAAAGAACACCTGTCGGAAGCCGCGACGGCCACGGTGCCGGTGGACATTCCGGAGCACCAGGGCGACGTCGAGGTCACCCGCGCCGAGTTGACCGGCCTGTTGGACGAACCGCTGACCGGGGTGTTGGCCGAGCTCGATGATCTGTTGCAGCGCAACAAGATTACCTGGCAGGCCATCAGCTCGGTGGTCGCAGTCGGTGGCGGCGCCCGGATCCCGATGGTTGGCACGCGGCTCGCGGAACACGTCGCGGCACGTGGTGCCGCGGGCACTCTCGTCACAACCCCACAGCCCGCGCTGGATGCCGCGGTGGGCGCGGCTCTCTTCGCGGTGTACGGCGCCGACGCGGACGCCCAGACCGGGATGGCTCCCGCCGCGCTGCTGAGTGGCACCGCGCCGACCGCCGCCGTCGACGGCGGCTCGGCCACAGCGCCGGCCGCCCTCGTCACCGACCTCGAGCTGCCCGCCGACACGGCGGCCGACCGCGTGGTCAAGGCCACCGGCCCGTCGTTGGCCTGGTCCGAGGATTCCGACGGCGGCGGCGACCTGCTGCCCTACACGGGCGACGATGCCTTCGGCGACACCACGACGACCCGCGCGATCGCCCAGTACGTGGCACCGGCCGCGCCGGTGGACGCCGAACCGTCCAAGGCCTGGCAGCGGCTGCCACTCATCGTCTTCGGCGTCGCAGCCCTCGCGGCGATCGCCGCCGTCGGTGGCGTGACCATCGCGTTGACCGGCGACCGCAAGCCGGTCGCCCCGCCGACCACCCCGCCGCCGTCGATGAGCGAGTCGCCGACACCGCCTCCTGCGCCGCCTCCGGTCGAGCCGCCGCCCAGCACGGTCACCGTCACCAACGAAGTCCCCGCGCCGCCACCGCCGCCGCCGAGCCCGACGTACCAGCCGCCGGTGACCCATGCACCGGCGCCGACGCACACCACCACGACGCACGCCCCGACGACGACTCCGCCGCCGTCGACCACCACCACGCCCACCACGACCGAGCCGCCGCCTCCGCCGCCTCCGCCGCCACCGTCTACGACGGAGACGACGACCTCGGCGACGCCGACCATGACGACGAGCTATATCCGGCTGCCGTTCGTCCCCGTGCCGATCCCGATCCAGGTGCCAAAGGGGCCCGATCAGCCAGTGGAATCCCAGCCGCCGGCCAACCCGTACTACCCCCCGCAGCAGCAATATCCGTACGGGCAGTACCCGCAGCAATATCCACAGCAATACCCACAGCAGTACCCATATTGATGATTTGAACTGCGTAAATCGCTATTGACGCAGGCGTCAGACTATGGCGTGAACAGGAATTTAACTTGCCCGCATATCACGAATGCGGGAACCTTGTTCTATGAATCTGGCAAGAACTCGTTTGGTGGGCCTCGTTGGCGCCGCGGCGATGGTAGCGGTCGGTGTGATCGGCGCGGTTGCCGCCGGAGTCACTGATGGCGGCGCGGTCGCAGGTTCTGACCATGCTCCGACCAACACCGTTTTCAACAAGCCTGAAGTGCCGGATGTGAACATCGGCGCGACGCAGACGTGGGCTCCGGCGACTTCAACTGCGCCGACAATGAGCGCCGCGCCGGCAATTAAGGCAGGATAGGCGCCTATGAAAACTGCATGGGGTGTTGCTGCGGCAACGTCGCTGGGTGCTGTTGCGTTGATGTGCAGTGGCGTGGCTTCCGCCGGCTCTGCACCCAATGTGGTCGGCCAGAAATTCAGCGACGCACGATCTGCGCTGGCTAGCGCGGGTTTCAAGCCGTTGGTGTCGACGACGGTGGGCGATCAGCTCCAGTGGCCGAGCTGTGTGGTGACCAATCAGGTCGCCCGCACGGTCTCGGCACCGGCCAACAGTGGCGGTTCGAGCAGCAATCAGGTTTTGCTGTCGCTGAACTGTGAGGCCGCGTTCGCCACCCCGGGCAGCCCGGGCAACTCTCTGGGCAGCCCGGCGGGCTCGCAGGCCTACGCCTCTGCGTCTGCATCGGCAGCTGCCGCCGCGGCGTCGTCGTCAGCTGCTGCCGAGGCGGCTGCGGCTGCCGAAGCGGGCCAGGTCTGGGAGGGCCAACAGTCCGGACGCTGAACCTGAACGGCTTGTTACCGGACGGTTTCAGTTTTTTTCGGCGGTGTCGAATACCCGGCTGACTGCAAAACCGGGTACTCGACATTGCTGATTCGGAGAGTTCGCCATGGACTCGCTGGCTGGCACGGATATTTCACGTGAACCATGTTTTGCTGATGGCGTGCTGTCGCATGCCCGAAGACGATGAGAATGCCGCTCTGACAGGTGATTTCAAGCGTGTCGCAAGTTGCGTCAAGTCTGCCTGAGCGGCTTGTATATTCCACTGTGCCGGAAATGGATCGTCGTAACTTGATGCGCGCGTCGGGGCTGGGCCTGTTGGCCGCCGCCGCGATGCCGTCCCCCGCCGCTCTGGCGGATCCTCAACCGGGCAGCTCGCCCACGCCGCCGCTGGCCCCGCCGCCGGCCGCGCAAACGCCCTCCTACATCTTCCACGACGAGTTCGACGGCCCCGCTGGTTCGCGGCCCGACCCCGGCAAGTGGAACATCTCCCCGCAGCGCGAGACCATCAAGAACCCGGTGTTCTGGGACCGCCCGGAGAACATGGGCCAGTACCGCGACGACCGGGAGCACGTCTTCCTGGACGGCAAGGGCAACCTGGTCATCCGCGCCACGCGCGACGCCAACGGTAGGTACACGAGCGGCAAGGTCTTCGGCACCTTCTGGGGTGGCATCAACACCACCTGGGAAGCCCGGATCAAGTTCAACTGCCTGACCAACGGTTGCTGGCCGGCCTGGTGGCTGTCCAACGATCACCCCGTCGTCGGTGGCGAGATCGACCTGGCCGAGTGGTACGGCAACGGCGAATGGCCGTCGGGCACGACCGTGCACGCGCGGTCGGACGGCACGTCGTTCGATACCCACCCGCACCCTATCGACGGCGGCTGGCACACCTGGCGCGTCACCTGGAACGACGCCGGTATGTCGTTCTGGCAGGACTACGCCGAGGGCATGCAGCCGTACTTCTTCGTGCCTGCGAACTCGCTGGACGACTGGCCGTTCAACCTGCCCGGCTACTCGGTGTTCCCGGTGCTGAACCTGGCTGTGTCCGGTTCCGGTGGCGGCGATCCCAAGGGCGGCAGCTACCCGGCCGAGATGCTCGTCGACTACGTGCGGGTCTGGTAGACCGCCGACAACTGTCAATGGGCCCCGCTTCGGCGGGGCCCATTCTCTATTGCGGCCCGCGACCGCGGAACGTGGTGCCGGCCCGCTCCAGCAGTCCGCGCACGCGGGTGATGCCATAGCCGGTCTCCTCGGCGAGCTGGCGGATGCTCTCGCCGTTCTCGTAGCGGATGCGCAGTTCCTTGCCGATGCGTTCGGACGTCGTCGGGTCCAGCCGAACGTGCTTGGTCACGGGTGGCACGTCGATGGCGCCGCCGGCGTAGCCCTTGTGCACCTGGCCGCGCGGCGTGACGTCGTCGGCGGACTCGTCGCCCCAGGCGGTCCAGCCCGGCTGCGGGTGCCGGGCGAACAGTTCCAGGTACGGGCCGGGGGAGCAGGCCTCGATGAAGCCGTACTGCTCGTCGGGCTTACGGGAGTGCTCGCGCTTGCGGGTCTCGATCATGTTGACCTGGCTGCGGGCGTGCGGCAGCGTGCGCATGCTGCCGCGCACGCCGAACAGGATGATCTCGGTGACGTTGCGGAAGTAGAAGCCGACACCGCGGCCGTCGGGCCCGCCGTCCTTGCGCCGCTTGGCCCAGATGACGTTGGAGACGTAGCGGTAGCCCCAGGCCTCCATCACGCGCAGTCCCTCGGGCAGCAGCGCGTTGGGCACCCACAGGTACAGGTGCGAGTCGCGTGCCGCGACGGTGGACACCGGGATGTCGCAGATGGCGTCGAGGTCGAGGGTGGAGTAGCGGTCCAGGCGCCGGTGTTCCGGCGCGACCTTGCCGGTCCGGTTGGTGAAACGCCAAGGGGGGTCGGCCAATACGGTCTTCCAGCCGCCGTCGACGGTGGGCAGCGGCGGCGGCGCGGCGATATCGCGCAGGGGAGCGGCCTGTTCCTGGTCGCTGCGTTTCGCCACGTTGACACTCCTACCTTCGAATTAGATCTTTTCGAACGGAGAAGATCTTCACGAAATCGTAGGCGATGACACCGACAGGTCAGGCCTCCCAGAGGCCAGCGAGTCCGGATTCGTCGGTTGTGGTGTCTGCGGCGTCCGGGTCTGGGGTGTGCTCAACCCAGGTGCGGGCGCAGATCGCGACCGCCAGCAGCGGGCAGCCGCCACTGTCGCCGCGTTGCATCCGCGGCCGCAGTTTCTCGGTGTTGGTGGTGGTCGTGGTGGCCAGAATCCGGCGGGCGCGCTCGTCGTCCATGCCGGCCTCGATGCCCAGCCGGTAGCCCAGGGTGCGCAGGTCGGTCTGGGTGCGGGTGATGATGACGGCGACGTCGATCAGCGCCGCGTCGTACAGCGCGCGGTAGGCGCTGAGATCGCGATCGAGGTTGCCGTCCTTGGCATTCCACTCCACATCGAGTGCCAGCCGGTCGACGAAGTTGTCGACCTTGTAGCCCTCGTTGAACACCTCGGTGTCCGCCAGGGTGGGGTGCGCTTCGCCGGCGGGCTTGTGCGGCATCTTGCGCAGCTCGAGGCGGATACGGGTGTCGACGCGTGCCTCGCGCCAGCCCTTGTCGCGGAAGGCGGTGTTGAGCCGCGCTGCCAGCTCGGTCTCCTGGCCCCCTGGTTGGACGAGGTCGTCGGTGCGCAGCTGAAATTCGTGCAGGGCGCTGAGGAGCTCGTCGAACCGCTGCGGGTTGGTGGCGGCCAGGATCGCGGCGGCGTTGCGGGTCTCGATGAACTCGTACCGGTCGCGGATGTGCGGCGGCAGCACGCGGGTGTACGAGTCCGTCAGATCCACGGGGCGACGGTAGCAGTGCGCTCAGCGGCGCAGCACCGTCTCCAACTGTTGGGCGGTGAGCTCCCAGCCATTGTGGAAGTTCTCCTGTTCGTGAGCCGGCAGCAGGGAGTGCTCGATCGCCATCAGCGTCTCGCCCTCGCCGTGGGGTTCGAAGGTGACGTTGACGACGCTGGCCATCGTCGGATCAGGCCAGTTCGAATTGCTCCACGTGAAACGCAGCAGACGCGGGCGGTCGATCTCCAGGAAGCGCCCGATGATCAGGACGAGGCTGCCGGAGTGTTCGACGTCGAACTGTAGCTTGCCCCCGACGTGCGGCTCGACGGTGATGGCGACACAGCGGTCGGGGCGCGGACACATCCAGTCCGCCAGTGACTCGACATCCAGCCATTCGCCGAACACCACGTCCGGCACTGCCGGCATGATGCGCTGGACGCGTACGGTGACGGGCTCTGTCATTGACCATTTCCTTTGCGACGCAAGCGGTCAGCGAGGGCGTCTGCCCGCACCGACCAGAAGTTGGATTGTTCGTTGATCCACTGCTGCGCCACGGTCAGCCCATCGGGGCGCAGGGACACCCAGCGTTCCCGGCCGCGAACATCGCGTTGCACCAGGCCCGCCGATTCCAGCACGCCGATATGGCGGGAGACGCCGGCAAACGTCATCGGCAACGGTGCGGCCAGGTCGGTGATGCGCGCATCGCCTTGCCGCAGCGTCTCCAGCAGCCATCGGCGCGTCGGATCGGCCAGGGCGGCATAGGCCCGGTCCAGCAGTTGATCTTCAACCATCTTGTTGACTATAGCGATGGATGATGCTCTGCTGGAATAGAGATGTTCAACAAAGTTGTTTAATGATTCTGTAGAGGAGGAACACCATGCAGAAACCCGAAATCGTGACAGCGGCCGAGTGGGACGCCGCGCTCGAGAAAATGCTCGTTGCGGAGAAGGAATCGACCCGGCAGCGGGACCAACTGGCCGCGATGCGGCGCCGCATGCCCTGGACGCCGGTCACCAAGGACTACACGTTCATCGGACCGGACGGTGAACTGAGCCTGGCCGAATTGTTCGGTGGGCGAAGGCAACTCGTCATCTACCGGGCGTTCTTCGAGGAAGGCGTGAAAGGCTGGCCCGAGCATGCGTGCCGCGGCTGTTCGATGATCGCCGACAACGTGGGACACGTCGCACATCTCAACGCTCGCGACACCACGCTGGCGTTCGCGTCACGTGCGCCGCAGCCCGACATCGCCCGGATGACGGCCAAGATGGGCTGGAAGATGCCCTGGTACACCATCACCGACGACTTCGACGTCGACTTCGGCGTGCACGAGTGGCACGGCACCAACGCGTTCATCCGGGATGGCGACGCCGTCTTCCGCACCTACTTCATCAACAGCCGCGGCGACGAAGCATTGGGCAGCTCGTGGAGCTACCTCGACATGACGGCGCTGGGCCGGCAGGAGACCTGGGAAGACTCCCCACCCGGATACCCGCAGGACGCGCCCTACGAATGGTGGGACTGGCACGACACCTACGGCGAGCACCAACCGTCCCGCTGGTTCGGCGACCCCGACCCCAGCAAGCCCAATGATCCCCGTCCGCCGCGCGAAGAAGGGTGCGACTCCTGTGAGCGATGAATCCGAACTCGCGGTTCTCTACCAGCAGACCCTGGACCGCATCATCGAATTGGTCAGTGCGCCAGGTGCTTCGGCAGATGCGGCGGTCGCCGCCTGCCCCGGCTGGTCGGTGCGGGATGTACTGGCACATATGGCCGGCGTCGCACAGGACTGGGCCGCGGGCCGCCCGGCCGCACCGCCCACCGACGCGCAGACGGCAGCTCAAGTGGCCCGGTTCGACGGGCTCGGCGTGGACGACATCCTGCGGGCCTGGGGCGAAGCGGCAACGGAAATGCCGCGGCTGGCCCGGGAGGGCATCGCCCCTCCCCTCGGCGACATCGTCGTCCACGAACACGACATCCGGGACGCGCTCGGCCGGCCGGGTGTGCGGGATTCCGCTGCAGTGCAGAGTGTTTCCGATCAATTGCTGCGCATGCTGGACACGCCGGTGCCGGTGCGGGTCATCGTCGAGGACGGCGAGTACCACTGTGGTCCGGATGGGGACCCGGCGATCGATCTGAAGACCACGCGATTCGAATCGATCCGCTGGCGCACGGGGCGGCGCAGCCGCAGTCAGATGGCGGCCATGGCCTGGTCCGGGGACCCGGCGCAGGTACTCGATCAGCTGTACCTGTTCGGGCCGGCGACTGCCGATCTCGTTGAATGACAGTCAGTTCCAGTCGACCAGGCCCAGTTCGATCAGCCGGGTGGCCGTGCTGAGGGCGTCGGTCCTGATCTGATCGGGGGCGAAGCCCGTGGCGTCTGCTGCTGCGACAATGAGGTCGCGCAGCGGCCGTCGCCCGTCGAGCTCGAGCACCACAGGGAGCGCCACCGGAGATACGGTGGCGCACACGCTGAGCCCGGGTAGGGTCCACAGCTGTGTCGGCGCCGGTTCGTACCCGCCGTCTCCACGGGACAACGTCTGGTCCAACCGGTTACCGGGCAGCGGCGTCAGCACCGCGTCGAGCAGGTCCTCATCGGTCAGCTGGGCCAGCCGTCGCCGGTGCGCGAACACCCGTTGAATCTGATCACTGGCCGACCCCGTGGGGGAGCCCGGCATTTCGTCGGTCCACAGGTGCTCGGTCCGAGTGTCATTGCGCTGCATGATGATTGCGCCGGTCGTCAGCGCCTCGATGGCCTGGTCGCGATAGAACGCCAGCCAGCGATCGAGGGCGGCCGCGAAATCGGCGGTGGCGTGCACGCTCTGCGCCAGCCAGGTCTCGGCATGCTCGATGGGATCATGCGTCGCGAACCGCAGAACACAAGCGTCGCAACCTGATTCCGCGAACCACGAGCGGACCGGCGCCACCCAATCGCCGTCCGCCGGATGCGGCCAACTCGCCAGCATGGTGGCCCAGCCCCCGGTGCGCAGCCGCGGCACGATGTCGTGCACCAGCTGCTGGCCCAGGCTGCCGGGCTTGCGGGCCGCCTGACCGGCGTCGCGCCACAGGTAGGTGTTGTCGGGCGAGATGATGAAAGGCGGATTCACCGTGATCAGGTCAAAAGTCTGATCGCCGACGGGTTCCAGCAGGCTGCCTTCGCGCCAGCTGACATTGGACAGGCCGTTGAGTCCCGCGCCGAACTCGGCCAGCCGCAATGCTCGGGTGTTCACGTCGGTACCTGTCACGTGGGCAGCGTGGTCGGCGGCTTGGAACGCCTGCACACCACCGCCGGTGCCGACGTCGAGCGCATCGACATCGGGGAGGCGCACCGTGAGGTCGGCCAGCGTCATGGACGCCTGCGCGACGGCGACGACGTGTTCCCGGCCGGTCGGGCGCCCGTCCTGCCAATCGTGGGCGACGAGCATGTCGTCGGCCCACCCGATGCACATCGTCGCCCGCACATCGTCGTCGCTGCGGGTGAGCAGGCGGGCGTCGACCAGGTCATCGATGTTCAGTGGGTGTAGCGCCCCCGCTGCGTCGGCGGTGGGCACCTTCGAACCGGCCAGGAACAGGTTGGCCAGGGTGGCCAGTGGATCGGAACCCAGGCGGTGCGCCAGCACAACCGCCTCAAGGGGATTCGGCGCGATGCGGCCGCCACCGAGCTGGCTCGGTGAGTAGCGCGCGGCAGCGAGCACCTTGCCGAGGTCTGCGGCGCAATCGACCAGTCGTGCGCCGGCTTCGGTCACTTGTGGAACGGGTTGGTGATCGAAAGCGATGGTGCGCCAGTGATCTTCTGGAACACGTTGAACTTCTGGAAGACGTTGACCTTCTGCAGGTTGTCGAACTTCTGCAGGTTGTCGAACTTCATGAACGGGAGGTTCACCTTCTGCATGTTCCAGAACTTGATGAATGGCGCGTTCAGCTTCAGGAACGGGGGCGGGGCGGTATTGATGCCGCCGACGTCGCAGCCCGTTTCGCAGGTTGCCGGCGCGGCCGCGGCCGACGAGGCGGTGGCCAACGTGACACCGGTGGTCGCCGCCAGCGCCACCAACGACAACGTCACGGTCCGGTTCAATTTTTCGCTAGCCATAGCAGCCTCCGATTAGCCACACGGTGCAAAAACATGCAGGTCAGATGCTATCAGCGAACAGCTCGGCGGACCTAGGAAAATATCTCCGTATGGTTTGCCACTACCGTCGCGGCTGGGTCAGCAACGCGACGACGGCATCGGTCAGCGCCGAGCGGGCGACGTCGAGATCCGAGGTGAAACCGATCTGCCGTTCGTTGCTGAGACCGCGGATCGCAGCGGGCAGCAGGCATCGCACGCGATGCAACTGGTCCGGGTCGACGTCGAGCCCGTCCATCAGATAGTCGAAACCCTGTATCCAGTCGAGCTCACGGGCCGCGAAAGCCGCTGCGGTGCGCGGGTATTCGGCAGCGATATCGGAACGCCGCGCCGGCAGTGACGTGCGCAGTGCGGTCAGAGCCCGTCCCTCCGCGGTGTCCAAGTAGCGCCAGACGGATTCGATGGCCCCTTCCACCCGCTCCCGCAAGGTGCCGCTGCGCGGCGTGTCCGGACCGGAAGACCAACTGCGGGAATGGATTTCGGTGATGACCGCAACCCAGAGTCCGTCGAGGTCGGCGAACTGGTGCTGCACCGTGCCCCAGGTGACGCCCGCATCCTTGGCGATGCGGTTCGCCGACACCGGTTCGCCACCGCTGTCGGCCAGACAGCGGATGGCGACGTCGAGCAGGCGCGCCCTGGTTTCCAGGCCGCGTTTGTTCAGCTTGGTGCCGGCGCCGGACTGGGTGACGACGGCCTGCCACTGCTCCCGGGCAAGGGCCGCCTGCAGGGAATCCCGGGCCGCGTGCTCAGGCAAATCGACCGGGATTCGCCGCGACCGCACGGTGCAGCGTCGGCCGGTCGGCGCGGTAGGCCTCGACCACCGGGGCGAGTTCGTGCGGGCTGGCCCCGTGCATGATCACCGAGTGCACGCCCAGATCGTACTGGCGGGCAATGGTTTTCGCGCAATCCTGTGGCGAGCCCTTGGCGACGGCGTCCAGCCAGTCGGTGGGGATCAACTCCGCGATCCGCTGCAGCGTCTCGAACGACGCACTGGCATCGATGGGTCCGGCAGTGGCCGCATCGGTGAACAGGTCGGATTGGCGGATACGGTCCCACGTCGCTCGATCCCAGCCATTGGCCGAGACCAGCACATCCGGATAGGCCTGCAGATAGGTCGCGAGCCGCCCGACACCACGCCGGATCCGGTCGTCCTCGGACAACGCATCGGGGACCGTTGCCAGACATGCCCAGATGCGGACGCTGTCGGGGTCCCGGCCTGCCTTCTCGGCGCCCCGGCGCACCGCGGCAACCGACTTCTCCGTCGCTTCGTCGGAGAAAAAGGTATGCAGCACAACGAAATCGGCGATCTCGCCGGCGAGCTCCATGGTCTTCGGGCCGACCGCCACCAGGCCGATCGGCGGCCCGTCCTCGAGGCCGTTCACGTGGCGCAGCATGGGCCACTTCCCGGCCGGGCCATCGTGATTGAGGATCATTTCGCCGGCCCAGAGGCGGCGCAGGATGCCGAAGAAGTCGCGCAGGCGGGCCTCGGTGACCACCGGGAGGCCGATCGCCTGCCAATACGGTCCCATCCCGCGGCCGAACGCCATGGCGAACCGGCCCTCGGTCAGCGCGTGCATCGTCGACCCGATGGTCGCGGTCACGGTGGGGTGGCGGGTGTGGTGATTGGTCGACGGCGCGATGCCCAGCGTCGTGCTCGCGCCGGCCACCGCGCCACTGAGGACGCCGGCGTCCTTCACGGTGAAGCGCTCGCCGATGTGGCAGGAGCCCAGCCCGAGCGCCTCGGCCGCCCGGGCCTCGGGCAGCACCACCCGGGTGTCGGCGGGATGCCGGGTGACGGCGTAGTAGCCGAGCTCGTTGAGCTGGTCTGGCGTGCTCATGGTGCGCCTTTCATCGGAGACGCTTAGCACTGTTAACCATCTGGGAGCAATTGTCAATGAGGGTTCTCAATAACTTGGTGAGGGCGTATCCGCCGAGGCGCCCGCTGTGTCGATGCAGGGGAATCGGGCATGCAAGCGATCGATCAGGAACTTGGCCTCATCGAGGTCGCGGCGGAGCTCGTGGGCGCGTCGCCGCATCGACCGCGCCCGCTCTGACCACGCCGACGCATCAGGTAGCGACTCAACCCGGGACAGCCTGGACGTCAGGTCCCACGCATGCCTGCGTAGCTCCGCGCGCAATGCCCGAGCCTGTGCCACATCGGCATCTTCAGTCACAAGGGACATATTTACACCACGGTAAATTGCTTAGCATGGCGGCCTGCGGCTCGCGGAGCGCTAGTTGGCCCGCTCTGGGGTGGCTGACACCTTCTTGTGGCTTGATGCCGACACTGTCAGAACGATGTCGACTACAGCGTCGAGGAACGTGTCGTCTATCGGTTCACCCGTCACGATCACGCGATGGTGAATCGGGCCGACGAGCCACTCGGCCAAGGCGGCCACGTCGGTCTCGGGGGGCAGCTCATTGCGTTCGATCGCGCGGAGGAACGGTTTCTGGTCGCGGGTGCGCTGATCAGAGAGGTAGCGGGATCGAAAGGTCTGTGCCAACTCCGGATCGTGTTGGGCTTGTCCGATGAGTGCGCGGTAGACGACGCCCGCGTCATCGGTGGTCAGGAAGTGGGCGGTATCGCGCAGATGTGCGCGCAGATCGGAGTCCAGGCGGCCGGTATCGGGTGGCTCCAAAGCTGCGGCGGCATCTTCGAGGAATGCGTCCATGAGGACTTCTGTCTTGGAGTTCCACCAGCGATAGACGGTCTGCTTGGCGACCCCTGCCGCTTTGGCAATGCCTTCGATGGTGACCCCGGAAAAGCCCTTTTCGACGAGTAGGTCATCGGCAGCGCGCAGTACGGCATCCCGCGCAGCTTCACTGCGACCGTGCCGGTTTCCGTGATGCGGTTGCGCGTCTGCCATGGCTCGATTGAACACCATCGTAGCCCTAGCCTAGACGCAACGTTGCGTCTATTGTAAAACGCATGACCTCAACCTTGAACCGACCGGAATACGCCTCGATCATCGATCGCCTGTTCGCCGATGCGCAGTTGGACGATCAACGGCGGCAAGGGCTTTCGCCGACCGCCTATGCCATTGCAGAACGTGCCGATATTTGCCAGGACTTCTACCTTTCGGTGGCTCCGGACTCGGGCCGACTGCTGTACAGCCTGATTCGTGCACTGAAGCCCTCGACCATCGTGGAGTACGGGATGTCCTATGGCATCTCCACCCTGCACCTGGCCGCCGCAGTCCGGGACAACGGCGTCGGGCGGATCATCACCACCGAGATGAGTTCGCGGAAAATAGCGGCAGCCCGCGCGACATTCGCCGAGGCGGGGGTTGCTGACTTGATCACGATTCTGGAAGGAGACGCTCGCACGACCCTCGAGACCATCACGGGCCCAGTGCAATTCGTGCTTCTCGACGGCTGGCCCGATCTGGACTTGCCGGTGTTGAAGATCCTGGAGCCGGTGTTGGCGCCCGGCGCGTTGATTCTCGGCGACAACGTCAGGCTCGACCCGGAGCACGTCTACCTCGACTACGTCAACGCGCCGGCGAACGGTTACGTCAGTGCCCCGATTCCCCTCGACAAGGGCATGGAATTGACCGTTCGGGTGTAGTCCCGACCTACAACTCTCGGATCGCCCGCGCCGGCGAGCCGACCGCCAGGACGCGAGGTGGCAGGTCGCCAGTGACCACCGAACCGGCTCCCACGACAGTGTCGGCGCCGATGGTGACGCCCGGGCACACGATGACGCCGCCGCCGAGCCACACGTTGTCGCCGATCGTGATCGGTTCGGCTGCTTCCCACTTGGCTCGGCGGGCGCCCGGCTCCAACGGGTGGGTGGCCGTCAACAGCTGCACATTGGGGCCGATCTGGACGTCGTCACCGATGCTGATCCTGGCGACGTCGAGGAGGATCAGGCCGAAATTTGCGAAAGTGCGGGTGCCGATGGTGGTTTGGTATCCGTAGTCGCACTGCAGCGGCGGACGGATCTCGCTGCCCTCGCCGAAAGCGCCGAGGAGTTCGCGAAGCAGGCGGTTTCGTCCCTCGGTGTGGGTCGGATCGAGGGTGTTGATCTGGTGAGTGAGCTGCTGCGCGCGTTGCGAGTCGCTGATCAATTCGGGGTCGTCGGCAATGTAGAGGTCACCAGCGAGCATGCGGTCGCGCATCGAACGATCCATAGCACCACGTTAGGGGCCTCCTCTGAAGTGAACCTTTTTGACGCCGCATTCGTTCAATTGGTATGAGCATCATCGACTTCCGCCGCCGGCGCCCCACAGCGCCGACCTTCGTGGTGGTCGACCGTCTGCATGGCCGGCGCGCCGAAGAGGTGCCCGGCGAACAGATCGCGGCGACGGTCTCGACGTGGCTCGCTGAACTGGGCGTGGAGAGCCCGCTGATCGACGCGCTGGAAACGGCCGCGCAGAGTCAGGACTGGCCGACCGTGTACGCGCTTGGAGAGCGGCTGTCGGTCGACGTCATGGTCGCGTAGCCGAAATCGCCCGTGCAAGTGCCCCACGTCGCGCACAGTGAACGCATGACAAAGTTGCGCGTTGGGAATGCCTGTGCGGCACTTGGCCTGGCGATGTTGTCGGCACCCGTCGCCGGGGCGACGCCGCCCGAGGGGGACGTCGTGCGCACAGACCTCGCTCGCGGCGATACGTCAGCTCCGGTCGAGATTGTCACCGGCGGCACACCGTCGACCCTGATCGTTCAGGGGCTGAAGCTGGCGCCGGGTGCGAGCAGCGGCTGGCACACCCACCCCGGAACCGAGTATTCGGCGATCAATGCCGGCGGCGTCGTGCTGCAAACCGCCGACAACTGTGCGGGAATCGAATTCGGCAGTGGCCAAGCGGTTTTCATTCCGGCCGGAGTGCCGCATCGGGTCGCCAACGAGAATGCCGGTGCCGCGGAAGTCGTCGTCACCTACACGATGCCCGCCGACGTGCCGCTGCGCGTCGATGCCCCCGACGCCTGCGCCGGCTGAGGTCAGTCCACAGCCAGCTTCGTCGGCATCCCGTCGATGCTCGACAGGTTCTTCTGCTGCCAGTATTCGGCGACGCCCTCCGGGCCTTTCTTCTCGGCCCAGGTGTCGAGCAGCACGCGCTCGGACTCGACTGACATGAGCGGCACGCCGAAGCCGCACGAGGTCTGGACCAGGTCCACGGTCATGTCATAGATCTGGCGGGCGCTGATGTGCGGCGGGAACTCGCGGTAGAGCTCGTCCCAGTCGGGGTCTTTGGGCTGGACTTCTCGGGCCGTGCCATACAGCCGCAGGATCAGGGGCTCGCGGTCGAACGAGCAGAACATCAGCGTCATCCGCGGGTTGTCGAGCAGATGCGCCGAGGTCTCATTGCCGCTGCCGGTCAGGTTCAGCCACGCCACCCGATTCGGCCCGAGGACTCGGAGGGAGTCCAGGCCTTTCGGAGAGAGATTCACCCTGCCGTCACTCGCCGCCGTCGCCACGAAGTACATGCTCTGCGCGGCAATGAAGGTGCTGAATCTGTCAGTGATCTCCGGGAACTGCTTGGCCATAGGGGCATGGTTTCACGGCGGAGTGGAATTGGTCGACAGAGTTTCGCGCGCTACGGAGCTGTGTTGGCGACTGCGTCGTGATGCATCTGGACTGCCGGGGCGACCCAGCGATGGAGGAAGGCGCGCAATTCCTCGCCGTGCCGCTCGGGGCCGCCGGGATCCAAGATGAACGACTGCAGTGTCCGCAGCATGAACTCGACCAGCTCGTCCAGCTGCCTACCGCTGAAACCGGCTGCGGGCCAATCGACTTGGAAGCGCTCGAGGATCGACCGACCGAACGAAATCGACGTTTCGGAGGTGACGCCGGCGGCGAAGGCGCTCGCCCTGCCGGGGTGCATGACCAAGCTCAGATAGCGATCGTTGGGGAGTTGTTCCAACGTGTAGGCGATGCCTTCGATCACGGCCTCGGTGGGGTCAGTGATCGACTGCAGGTCTTCGGCCAAGCGGTCTAGAAAGCCTTCGACTGCCGACAATGCGGTGCCGGTCATCAGCGCGTCGAGGGTGGGGAAGTAGCGATACACGGTCTGCCGGGTGATCCCGAGTTCGGTGGCTACATCGGACACGCTCACCGAACCCCGCTCGTCGATCGACGAGCGGGCCGCGCTGACGATGCGGCGCACCGCCTCCTCGTCGTCGACGGGGATGTCACCAGACCAGCCGTGTCTGCGCATCACCGCATACTTCCATCCCGCTGCTCCCCGGCGGACCTCATCCACTCTTGACCATACATAGTGTCTCTAATGTATGGTCCGATTACTTCCGAGCGTGAAATGAGGTCAGCCATGACGGCGATCGCCGAAGGACCGGTCAGCAATCAAGACGAAGAACTGACCAGGCGTGCCCTGCGTCATGCCGTCGACAAGACGACGGACCTGGCCGACCGCGAACTGCGGGTGCCGCTGCACTACTACCGAGATCCGAAGATCACTGAGATCGAGGAGTCGCAGGTGCTGCGCCGTGTGCCGCTTGCGATCGTGCCGTCGGCCCAGATCCCCAACGCCAACGACTACGTCGTGCGTTCGGTGCTGGGTGATTCGCTACTGGTGACCCGCGATCGCGACGGCGTCAGTCACGTGTTCCTCAACTACTGCCGCCATCGCGGCGCGAAGCCGGCGTGCGGAGCTGGTAACGCTGCGCGGTTCACCTGCCCGTACCACGCGTGGAGCTACAAGAACACCGGCGAACTTTTCACCGTTCCCGGCAAGGCGGGTTTCGATTCGATGGACAAGGCCGACTACGGACTCGTTGAGCTGCCGAACGAGGAGCGCCACGGCTTCATTTGGGCCGTCCTGACCGCCGGTGCCGCCATCGACGTCGGCAGCCACCTCGGGCCCATCGGTCCGGAACTCGAGCTGATGAATTACGCCGCGTACGGGTATCACACCGAGAAGGAGTTCCAGTCGCAAGTGTCGTGGAAGGGAGCCCTCGAAGCGTTCGCCGAGGGGTACCACTTCCCATTCGTCCACGGCGAGAGCGTGATTGGGCAGAACACCCTGCCCAATACCGGGGTGTACGACGAGTACGGCAAGCACCACCGGATCGGCTTTCCCTTCAACTGGGTCGCCAACCTCGCTGACGACCCGTCCGGCTCCTGGGACCCGCACCAGAACATGGGCGTCATCTACTGGATCTATCCCAATCTGATCCTGGCGAACAGCCCGATTGGTGTGGAGATCATCGACATCCTGCCCGCTGGCGAGCCAACCCGATGCTCGGTGCGCCACAGCTGGATGGGGCGCGTGCCGGCCACTGATGACGATATGCGTGCGGTCTATGACCAGGTGTACGACAACGTCCACGCCGCGGTCGTCGACGAGGACTTCGCCATGTTGCCCCAGTGCGGGGAAGGTGTCAGGCACGGTCAGCACGACCACATGATCATCGGCCGCAACGAAATCGGAGTGCAGCACATGATCAGGGTGTTCGCCCAGGAGCTCGGTGTAGCGCTCCAATAAGGGCGCACCCGTCGCTCGTTGGGGCGATCTCTGAGTCGCCAATCGGAATCTGCCGTCCCGCGGTCGTCCGAGGGCTAGATTCGGTGCCAAATCCGGACCGAAGAAGGTGCGCCCCATGCCGAACGCCCGCGGACTGCTGCTCAACCCGAACGATTTCGACCCTCAACACCTCGATCCGGAGTCGCGGCGCCAGTTGCGCGCGCTGATCGAATGGTTCGAAGATCGCGGCAAGGTGCGGTTGCTGCAGGACGACCTGGCCGCGACCTGGGTGACCGACTTTCTCGAATTCATCAAGCGGGAGAAGGTTTTCGCGACGTTCCTGACGCCGTCGGAGTTCGCCGACGGTGATCCGAACAAGCGCTGGGACACCTCGCGCAATGCCGTGCTGAGCGAGATCCTCGGCTTCTACGGGCTGGCGTATTGGTACGCCGAACAGGTCACCATCCTCGGTCTCGGCCCGATCTGGCAGAGCGACAACATCAAGGCCAAGGAGCGTGCCGCCGCCCAGCTCGAGGCGGGCGGCGTCATGGCGTTCGCGTTGTCCGAGCGCGAGCACGGCGCTGACATCTACAACACCGACCTGCTGCTGACGCCGACGACCGACGAGGGCGTGGTGTTCCGGGCCTCGGGGGAGAAGTACTACATCGGCAACGGCAACGTGGCCGGCATGGTGTCGGTGTTCTCGCGCCGCACCGACGTCGACGGGCCCGACGGTTACGTCTGGTTCGTCGCCGACAGCGGCCATGAGAACTACGAGCTGATCGACAACGTGGTGCACGGCCAGATGTATGTCAGCACCTTCCGGCTCAACGACTATCCGGTGCATGAGGAGGACATCCTGTGCACCGGGCCGGAGGCGTTCTCGGCGGCGTTGAACACCGTCAACGTCGGCAAGTTCAATCTGTGCAGCGGCTCGATCGGGATGTGTGAGCACGCCTTCTACGAGGCGATCACGCACGCGAACAACCGGATCCTCTACGGCAACCCGGTCACCGACTTCCCGCACGTGCGTGCGTCATTCGTCGACGTCTACTCCCGGTTGATCGCGATGAAGTTGTTCAGCGATCGCGCCATCGACTACTTCCGCAGTGCCGGCCTCGACGACCGCCGCTACCTGCTGTTCAATCCCGTCACCAAGTCCAAGGTCACCTCCGAGGGCGAGCGGGTCATTACCCTGTTGTGGGATGTGCTGGCCGCCAAGGGGTTTGAGAAGAACACCTACTTCAACGAAGTGAACCGGCTGATCGGTGCCCTGCCCCGACTGGAGGGCACGGTGCATGTGAACGTCGCGCAGATCCTGAAGTTCATGCCGAATTACATGTTCAACCCGGGCAGCTACCCGCAGATCGGTACCCGCGACGACGCGGCCGACGACGTGTTCTTCTGGGCGCAGGGGCCGGCGCGCGGCGCGTCCAAGGTGCAGTTCGCGGACTGGGCGCCGGTGTATGAGCGGAACCTCTCGGTCCCGAACGTCGCCCGGTTCTACGAACAGGTGGTGGCGTTCAAGGACCTGCTGGCCACGGCGGCGCCCGATGCCGACCAACAGCGCGACCTCGACTTCGTCCTCGTTGTCGGGCACTTGTTCACGCTGGTGGTCTACGGGCAGTTGATCCTCGAGCAGGCCGAACTGACCGGGCTCGACCGTGACCTGGTGGATCAGATCTTCGACTTCCAGATCCGCGACTTCTCGTCATATGCGGTTGCGCTGCACGGCAAACCGAGCTCGACGGTGGCGCAACAGGAATGGGCGTTGGCTGCGATCCGCAAACCCGTCGCCGATACGGCGCGCTTTGACCGGGTCTGGGAACAGGTGGCGGCCTACGACGGTGCGTACGAGATGCGGCCCTAGGGCAGGGGCCGAAACACCGGCAGCGCCCGGTAGCGCACGCTGAAGCTGGCCTCGCTCACCGCTTCGCCAACCTCACCGTCATAAGCCACGGTCGTGGGTCCGTCGACGGCGACGAAGCGGAACTCCGGCACCTGCAGCTCGTGATACAGCGGGCTGCGTTCCAGCCTGCCCAACGCCACGGACGTCGAGATGCGCAGCCGGCCGAACCGTCGCCCGGTCTCGAGGATTCGCACGTCGATCAGCCCGTCGTCGAGACGTGGTCGCTGCGACGGGGCGAATCCGGATGGGAAGTACTTCGAATTGCCGAGGAAGAAGAGTTCGGTCTCAAGTGTCTTGTCGTCGTAGCTGATTCGCACCGGAGCTTCCCGGCGCAGCGTCAGATAGAGCGCGCATAGCGCGGCCAGCGGCTTGCCCATCCGGCGCTCGAGCTTCTCGCGTGTCCGCACGTACTTCGGGTAGGCGCCGATGCTGGCGGTGTTGATCACCATGCGTTCGTCATTGAGGCAGACCAGGTCGACGTAGGCCGCGGTGCCTTCGGTGATCGCCTCGACGGTCCGGGCCACCGAATCGCAGCCGATGTCCTTGGCGAAGTGGTTGAACGTCCCACCGGGGAACACCGCGAGCGGGACACCCTGCTCGACGGCGATGCCCGCCGCGCACGCCACCGTTCCATCGCCGCCACCGATCGCGAGCACCTCGACGCGTTTGGCTGTTTCGCGCAGCACCGCTTCGATGTCGTCGTCTTTGTCGAGCTCGACGATCTCCATGCCCGGCAAGGCTTTTCGGGCCTCGTCGATGATGCGCTTGCCCGTCCCGTCACCGGAGGCCGGGTTGATGACGAGTGCGACGCCTGTGCCGTCCGGTCGCGGCTCGGTGTGGAATCGCAGCGGTTCAGAAGTAGGCAGGGTGGCCGCGGGGATGGTGGGGACGATGCGGGCGCCGAGGACCGCGATCGCGGCGCCGATGCCGAATCCGGCGAACACGTCCCCGGGATAGTGCGCGCCGGTGGCGACCCGCGACAACCCGACGAGGCCGGCGAGGAGTGCCAGCGGCAGGCCGGCCAACGGCGATTCCAGTCCGACGGCCACGGCGAAGGCCGCCGCGCTCGCGGAATGACCGGACGGCAGGGAATGTGAGGTGGGGACGCGCTTGGTCTGCCGGGCCAGTGGGATGAGGCTGCGGTCCGGCCGAGGCCGCCGCCAGATCCGTTTGGCCAGCTGGTTGGTCACCAGGCTGGTCACCGCCAGGCTGACGACGCCGCGCGCCGCCCCGCGTTTCACCGATGCGCTGCCGAGCGTGCCCAGCCCGGCGGCGATGGCGAACCACAGCTTGGAATGGTCTGCGGCCCTGGTCAGCCGGGGCATCACGGTGTCCAGGAATGGGCTGGGTGATTCGGCGACCGCCTCGAAGACCTCACGGTCCAGAGTGCCCAGGCCCTTGCCAATCGCGCGGACGTCCATGGGGCCAACGTATCTGTCGCGGCCAGATCGTGCCGCAGGCTTTAGGTGGAGCCGATGACGGGAATCGAACCTGCGTATTCAGCTTGGGAAGCTGATGGGACGTGATCGATGGGTAGCAACTGATCCCAATATCGCGCCCGATGAGCTGTTCGGTGATATTCGCCGCAGGTTGCGAACGATTTGCGACTACCTGATTCGCCGTAAGCCTCCAGATGCTGTCGAGCGCAGCAAGCGGTGGCGGCCGAAGCGCCAGGCTGGGTTGCCGGGGTGACAGATCTACCGAGTGATGTAGTTAAAAGCCGTGCGAAATCGTCGCAGCACCATAAGTAGAGTCAGTCCAAGATGGACGAAGAGCCACACTACGGCGGGGGTCCATCCCCAGGCTAACGCGGTACCGCTTGTTACGGCCGCTGCGACTCCGAGTATTGAACTCAGGGCAAAGCCAACGGCGATTGCGTAGGTGATGTTCGCACGCAGGTCAGCGATGGCTATTGGAAGGTTGTGTGCGTTGGGGAATTTCTCGCCCTCTTTTCGGAGGGTCACACCCATGTTAAAAATCACACCCAGCAGGCCGAAAAGTAGACCCGTGAAAATGGAAGTGCCAGCGAGAACCTGCCCGATATTGCTCAATTCCAAACGCCAGAATACGAAAGGAGCGGCACACGCGGTCGGCGTGATGAAGAACCAAGCCGCCCATTTGCGTCGTTCAGACTTTGCGACATTCTGAACTGGCGAGTCGGACCAGGTGTCGCGATGGTCCTTCCAGATCGCGGGCACACCTGTTCTGCGTTCCAGTAGGGCACTCCAACTGGCCATGGCTCGCCTACCTATGTTGCGGTCGGGTCGCTCCCCGCCCATCCGGCGGGAAGCGAGACGCCTCGGTTGCTCAAGATCGTTTCAGCATGACTCACCCACGCTGCCCACAACTCCGAGTCAGACAATCGCCTGCCGGTCTCGTACACGAACTGAGGCATGCTGTCGCGCTCCACCGAGAATACTCGCTCCGGCCGACGAGTTCCTACGCTCACTTCGTACGACGAGTGCTCAAGCCCCTGCTCAGCAGCATTTTCGACGGGATTCAGATCATTGATTAGGTCGGCTATTGATCTGTCTGTGTGCGAGTCAAGTTCTGCAAGCCTCGCCGCGATGAGTTCTAAGCGCTGTTTGTCTTCGACCGTGAAGGCGTCGTTGGCGGCCTCGCGCTGCTCGGTGGCCAGTCGCTTGGCCTCTAGCCTGGCCGATTCGGTTACGAGTTGAGCCCGGTCATTCCTGCGAGTCACCCGATCGATGACCATCTCTTTGAAACGTTCGGTAAGACCGCGCAGCGTTCCGCCGGTTATCGTGACCTTAACCGTCTTGTCTTCGGCTGTTGAGGCGTCGTCGCCGGGTGCTGACTTGAGCAGTTCTGACACCTGTAAGACTTGCTTCTCCGCCAAAACTAATTGCCAGTCGGATGCCTCGGCGAAGCCTTCTAGTCGAATTATCGATTCGCGAAGGCGAAACATCGACGGCTTTAACACCCAATTGTCGATTAGCTCTTTCAGGTGCCGCCGTCCAATTCTTTCCACAAATAGAATTCCGTAGTAAGAGTCGGATGGAAGAATCATCATCGCGCGCAGTCCGCTGAGAAGAGCCTGCCGTTCGCCAGTCGGAACCGATTCCTGAGTATCCATGTCGTACGTTTCGCCTTCAATACCCGCCGGGCCCTTGTAAATCTTGACCCAGACGCTGCGACCGGATGTTCTGAACTCTTTCCGGCGGAAGCCTTCGGCGGTGCGACTCTCGGAGCGGTAGCCACTTCCCATCGCGTCGAAAGCTTCGGTGACGAGATCAAGCAGGTCAAGGCCATCGGCTCCGCAATGGCTCACGCGCTCCACTGAACGGGGTCGACGCGTTACAGAAACGCGAACGAGGTAGACGAGGTAGCCAAATGCGGTAGCCATCGGTCGGAAAATACCACCAACTGCCCACGTAATTGGTTAGGCGGCGTTTGCCGCGTTTCTTCCGATGAACTTGATGCTTGAATTCTCGAATTCGGCGGAGTGGCCCGAATGGCGAACATCTGGAGCCGCTCTACAAGCGTGTTTGCGGAGAAAGAGCAACCTTGGGCAGGCTCAAGATCGCACGCGGATGCAGTGCAGTTCGTTGGTGATGCGACGCGCAGGGCCTCCGAGTCTGGTCAGGTGCCGCTCATCGGCGCAGATGTCGACATCAGCGTTACCGTCTCCCTGCAGGTGTTTCGTCGATGCCGACCGAGGGCGTGGAACCGGACGGTGAACAGCACTCCACCCCGACGGCAACCATCGCCGTATCGGATGCGGTGGTGCCGCCTGCGCTGAAATTTCACGCGCAGAGCCACATTCACTTGAGCTCGCGCGCGGCGGCAAGTATTCCGCCGCTGCGCTTTTCGCGCTTCATGGGGCCTGTCGAAGGTCGCGACATCCATCTTGATTTACGCCAACGTTCTCGCTGGCGACTGCACGGAAAGAACGATGGTGCGTGAAGCGATCAGCAGGCCAAGCGGCGAGTCGAACGTACTGTCGATGCGCTGCAGTTAGGCAGTATCGGAATCGTGCGGTCGAGCGTCATACTCCTCAACGGTGCGTCTGAGTTGCCGAACATCTTCCGTTATCGAACGCAGCTCGCTGGAGGAAATTGAACCGACCGGACCGCCGTGTACAATTCTGTTGCGCAGTTGTAGGCCGCGCAGTGTCTGGTTGGCTTGGTAATTCGAAAAAACCTGTATATCTTCGATCGATCTGATCATGTCGCGGAACCCGGCGCCAGCATCGCCGAACCGTTCCATGTAGAGAGTTCGAATTGCTTGCTCAAGCTGTTGCCATTCGAATAAGAATGTGCCGATAAACCCAGGGGCAACGGTGAGTGCCGAGGTTGCGGATGTGGGCTCAATCGAGGTCTCTTGCAGCTCTGCTGCGGAACGGCCGCGCAGCACTTCCGTTCTGTAGTCGATCCACCGCTTGGCGAAGAACCTCGACAAGAAAGCGATTGCGAATCCGAGGTAGGCGAGTATGAAGGCGCCATTGAGCCCAGGGTAGTACGAACCAGATTCGCTTGTTCGGGGCAGAAGGAGCACCGTTACTTGATAGATTGCATACGTTAGTCCGCCGCCACCTATGACAATTCCAAGCATTTGATAAGCGTCGAGTAGAAAGCGTAAACGGTGCGCCCGGCGCTCCTGGTATTCGACAGCTGACGGAATCGCTACGCTTTGGCTGGATAATCCGATCGGATGAATTTCGGCGATTGCCTCGGCGATTGCCTCCGCGTCGAAGGGCCTAGGATTTTTATCGGCATAGTTGCGTCTATATGCACGACTAAGAATCTCTCGTCGTTCGTTTTCTAGGTACTTATCTAGCTCGCGCTGGGCAGCCTCGGAAAGTGAATTGTCTGGCATGTTAGTGCCCCTTCACAAAGCGCACAGTCTCACAAGACAGTGCAAGGATGACGGCTACAACAAGTAACACGGCGCCCCAACTCTTGTTGAGATTATTGGTCGCCACACCGGCGATGAATGCTCCGGCGGGTGAGCCGAGTACAAGTAGTAATTCCCCGCGATGGCGTTTTCGGGGAAGGAGCCCCTGGCGGATAACAAGGTCACCTTGGATTACGTGCTGTGCGGTGATTTCTTGGGGCGCGCCGCTCGCGCGGGCTCCTGACTCGAACCGGTCCGCTTCTTGCACGAGGTCGGCCTCGTACCGCAATTTCGCGTTGTCGAACGCGGTCTGACCACCTTGTGAGAAGTTCGCTGTCAACGCGCTCCCGCCCGCTCTTTGATTGACTATCGCGCAAATTGTTGCGTCGCCGATGCTAGCGGACCGGGTGGGTTGGCAAACAGCTTCTCGATGGAAGTATCGAGGCCTGGCGGTCACCGTGGTGATCGCGCAGTGGCAAGAGTGGTACCTGAGGTCCGCTGGGCTTGACTTTCGTGGAGCCGATGACGGGAATCGAACCCGCGTATTCAGCTTGGGAAGCTGATGTTCTGCCATTGAACTACATCGGCACGGTGGTGCTGACGCAGGATATCAAGCTGGCCGTTAGTCTCGTCGGGTGCTCCTCTCCGACCGCGATCTCCGGGCCGAAATCGCTGCTGGGCGTCTCGGCATCGATCCGTTCGACGACGCCATGGTGCAGCCCTCCAGCGTCGACGTTCGCCTGGACAGCCTGTTCCGGGTTTTCAACAACACCCGCTACACGCACATCGACCCCGCGCAGCAGCAGGACGAGCTGACCACCTTGGTCGAGCCCGACGAAGGTGAGCCCTTCGTCCTGCACCCGGGCGAGTTCGTGCTGGGCTCGACACTCGAAACCTGCACGCTCCCAGACGATCTGGCGGGCCGGCTGGAAGGCAAGTCGTCGCTGGGTCGGCTCGGGCTGCTGACGCACTCGACCGCGGGCTTCATCGACCCGGGCTTCTCCGGCCACATCACGCTGGAGCTGTCGAACGTCGCCAACCTGCCGATCACCCTCTGGCCGGGCATGAAGATCGGCCAGCTGTGCCTGCTCCGCCTGACCAGCCCAGCCGAGCACCCCTACGGCAGCGACAAGGTCGGCTCCAAGTACCAGGGCCAGCGTGGCCCGACGCCGTCGCGGTCGTACCTGAACTTCTCCAAGCCCTGACCTGCATTGACTGCGAACTGACGCACAACTTTTGCAAGTAGGGAACTGCGTAGATTCGCAGTCAACGCCTGCCGGGGCTGGGTCTGCTCTGGCGGCGTCAACCACTCGGCCTTTCCAGCCATAGATTCAGGGTCAACGGCCACGGACGAGCTTCTGCAGTTGATCCGGTAACCAGGGCGTTCGTTACTCGCACTTTTGCGCCCTCACGTGAGAGTCAACGGAAACTAGCCGCTCGGGGTCGCGCTCGTCGGCCCAGCTGAGCTGGTGGGCACCGTGGTCGTCGACGTAGAAGACGTTGTCGTGGAAGTAGTCGTGGTGGTTGTCGATGACGTTGTCGTCGGTGAAGTGGTCGTCGTATGAGTCGCAGGCGGCGCCACCGGCACGTGCGTCGTCTCGGTGACGGTCTCGGTCGATGTCGACGCCGAGGGAGAACCAGCCGGAGCCAGCACCGCACACGCCACGCGCCCGCCGGCGTCGCCGGTGGCCAGCGTCTCGGCGTCGGGACCTGAAACACCGTCGTGCGTGTACCGCGGCGGGATGTTGGCGAAGTTGTCCGGACCCTGGTGGATGATCAGCGCGCTGCCTTGCGGCCCCTTCAAGGCTGCCTCGGTGAACGCGTCGGTGGTCGCAACGACCTTCCCGGTGCCGTCGCCGCGGATGTTCAGCGGCGTCAGATCGCCGCTCGAGGGATGCCCGGTGTGCCCGGCGACCTGCAGATGGCCGCCGGCGGACGTGAAGTCTCCTTCGCACTTGCCCACGGAATGGATGTGCATGCCGTGGCTGCCGGGGGCGAGGATGCCGCCGCCGGTGGTCTCGACGGTCACCGTGGCGTAGCCGTCAGAAAAGTCGATGGCGGCGTTGGCGACGGGTCTGCCGTCGGACGTCTTCAGCACGACGTTCAGTGCTGACGGATTCGCCTGGGTCCAGGTGGTGGGCGGCGCAGAGGTCGACGGCTTCGACACCTGGCCGGAAGTGCAGCCCGCCAGCACAAAGGCCGGCGCGGTGAGCAGGGCAGCAGCGACAGTTGTGCGGTTCAACATCCCAGCCGAATACCCCGAACGACCACTGTCTAATCGCCCGTTGTTTCACGCGAAACCACGCTGCAAACCCCCGTGTGAGGCTGGTGTAACACAGCGGAAACGCAGTCGCCGCGCGCCGGAAACTCCGCCGATACATCCTCGTCAAGATTGTCGAAGGAGACCCACGTGCAAGGCATCGATCCCGCCGCCACCGCCTGGCTGCTCGCCAGCACCGCCCTGGTCCTGCTGATGACCCCGGGCCTGGCCATCTTCTACGGCGGCATGGTCCGTACGACCGGCGTGCTCAACATGATCATGATGAGCTTCATCTCGATTCCGCTGGTCACGGTCGCGTGGCTGTTGCTGGGATACACGCTCGCCTTCTCGGAGGGTGACGGTTTCCTCGGCAACCTCGAACACTTCGGCATGCTCGGCATCGGCCCGAGCACGAACCACGGCGCCGTCCCGGAGCTGCTGTTCGCCACCTTCCAGCTGACCTTCGCGATTATTACCGCCGCCCTGATCAGCGGCGCCATCGCCGACCGTGCCAAGTTCTCCGCATGGATGGTCTTCGTCCCGGTCTGGGCGATCGTCGTCTACAGCGTCATCGCGCACTGGGTCTGGGGCCCGGACGGTTGGCTCGCCAAGATGGGCGCGCTGGATTACGCGGGCGGCCTGGTCGTCGAGATCGCGTCGGGTGCCTCGGCGCTGGCACTGGCGATCGTGCTGGGCCCGCGCATCGGCTTCAAACAGGACTCCATGCGTCCGCACAACCTGCCGTTCGTTCTGCTCGGCGTCGGTCTGCTGTGGTTCGGCTGGTTCGGTTTCAACGCCGGCTCGGCGTTGGCCGCCAACGGCACCGCCGCCGCGATCTTCCTCAACACCCTGGTCGCGGGCTGTCTCGGCATGCTCGGGTGGCTCACCGTCGAGCAGGTGCGTGACGGCAAGCCGACGACGTTCGGCGCCGCGTCCGGTGTGGTCGCCGGCCTGGTCGCGATCACCCCGTCGTGCGGCACGGTCAACACCCTGGGGGCGCTCATCGTCGGGCTGCTGGCCGGCGTGGTCTGCTCGTTCGCGGTCGGCCTGAAGTTCAAGCTCAACTACGACGACTCGCTCGACGTCGTCGGCGTGCACTTCGTCGGCGGTGTCGTGGGCGTGGTGCTGATCGGGCTGCTGGCCACCGACGTCATGACCGGCGGCGCCCGCGGCCTCTTCTACGGCGGCGGTTTCGCGCAGCTGGGTAAGCAGCTGCTGGCCATGGCCGTCGTCGCGGCATATGCCTTCACGGCGACCTTCGTGCTCGGCAAGATCATCGACAAGGTGATGGGTTTCCGGGTCAGCGCAGAAGACGAAACCGCCGGCGTCGACTTCACGCAGCACGCCGAAACCGCCTACGCCGAGGGCGTGCACGGCCACCTGGGCACCCGCCGGCCATCCGGTTCCAGCTCGCTCACCGATCTGCTGAAGCAGCCCCGCCCGGACGCCGAAGACGCCTAAAACTGCTTAGGTCATCTACGCCAAACGCGGGTAGGGTTGAACCACCGGCATTGGCGGGACTCTGTCAGCCAGCGCCGCGGCCAGAACTGCATCGGGCCCATTGAGCTGGGGGAATCGGTAACGCCTCCGCCGCCCGCCACGATGAAGTTTCTAGTTGTGGCCTGCGCGTCAGGGGTTTCTCGGTGTCGGCCTAGATAGCGTAGCGAACACTATTGGAGGGTCAGTGGACATCGTTTTGGGTGTGTCTATGACGCCAACCACGGTGCGTATGGCGCTGGTTGAGGGCGATAAGGCCGACGGTGAAATCGTCGACCACGATATTTTCGAAACACAGACGGCGGACAGTTCAGCAACGCCCGTCGAGCAGGTTGTCAGCGCCATCCTGGGTACCCGGGAGAGCGCCGCGGAGGGTGGTCACCACCTGAAGTCGGTGGGTGTCGCCTGGAGTGACCACGACGCTGCCGCGCGGTTGCGCGACGCGTTGGACGCCGCCGGCGTCAAGGACGTCATGATGGTTTCCGAGCTGCACGCGGCCGGCTCTCTGGCGCAGGCCGCGGGGCAGGCGGTCGGCTACTCGAGCACCGGTCTGCTGTTCGTCGACCGCGACACCGCCACCATGTCCGTCGTCGATTCCGACGGTTCCATCTCCAAGGTGCTCAGCCGCAGCCTGCACAGCACCGACGCGATGGCCGTGCTCGGCGATATGGCCGCCGCCGTCGCGAGTGCGGACTCGTCGCCGCAGGGCATGTTCGTCGTCGGCGCAGGCGTCGACGTCACCGCGGTCCGGGCGCACCTGGCCGAGCTGCTCGACATCCCGGTGAACGCCCCCGGCGACGCTGACCTGGCGCTGGCCCGCGGGGCCGCCCTCGCCTCGGCCAACGCGCCGATGTTCGACGCCGCCACCGCAGGTCTGGCCTACTCGGCCGCGCCGGGTGGCGCCGTTGCCGCAGCTCCGCTCGCGGCTCCGCTGCTGACCGCCGACGAGTTCGGTTTCGACGAGCTGGGCGACGCCCCGGTGGTCGCCGATCAGGGCCGCAAACCGTTCCTGCTCGTCGGTAGCGCGCTCACCTCGATCTTCGTGGTCGGCGTTGTGGCCCTTGCCATCTCGCTTGCGGTGAGCATCCGCCCGACGGTCGATCAACGGCCGGCACCTGCGCAGGCCGCCATCGTGCCCAGCGCTCCGGTCGTCGCACCCGTGCCGCCGCCGGCGGCCGTCCCGCCGCCCGCACCCGCCGCGGTCCCCGAACCGGCACCCGAAGTCGTCGCCCCGGCGCCGCGCCACGTCGAAGCGCCGCAGGTGGTCAAGGAATCGGCGCCCCAGGTGCATGTGCCGGCCCCGGCGCCCGAAGCTCCGGCCCCGGCCCCCGTCCCGGTGTCAATGCCTGACGTGCCGGCCGCTCCCGTCGAGCCGCCCGCGGTGGTTCCCGCCCCGGCTCCCGTGGTGTTGCCGCCTCCGGTCATCGCGATCCCCGGTCCGCAGCCACCCGCCTGGAACCCGTGGGTGCCGCGTCCGCAGCAGCCCCAGTGGAATCCGGGCAACAACTACCCGGACTACCCGAGTCGCGGCGGCCGTGGCCACGACGACGACGGCTACCCGGGCAACTACCCCGGCAATGGCTATCCCGGAAACCAGTACCCCGGCAACGGATACCCGGGCAACCAGTACCCGGGCGGCTCGAACGGGTACCCGGGCGACTACCCCGGTGACTCCGGCAAGAAGCCGAAGCAGCCCAAGCAGACCTGCTTCCTGATCTTCTGCGCCCCGAAGTAGTCACCTGCCGTTGGCCTGACGCTCAGTGTCGCGTAGCGACGCGCTCATCGAGGCTGCCTATCAAGGCAGTATGAGATGCACCGTGTTCGGTACTGGCTATCTGGGCGCGACGCACGCCGCAGGCATGGCGGAGCTGGGTCATGAGGTCCTGGGTATCGACATCGACCCCGGCAAGATCGCGAAGCTGGCCGCCGGCGACATCCCGTTCTACGAACCCGGGCTGCGAAAGATGCTGCGCGACAACATCGAAGCCGGGCGCCTGCAGTTCACCACCGACTACGACGAAGCCGCCGAGTTCGGCGACGTGCATTTCCTCGGCGTGGGCACCCCGCAGAAGAAGGGGGAGTACGGCGCCGACCTGCGGCACGTGCACTCCGTCATCGACACCCTGGTGCCGCGGCTGCGCCGGTCCGCGGTGATCGTCGGCAAGTCCACGGTTCCGGTCGGCACCGCCGCCGAACTCGTGGCCCGCGCCCGCGAGCTGGCGCCGGTGGGCGTCGACGTCGAGGTGGCGTGGAATCCGGAGTTCCTGCGCGAAGGCTTCGCCGTCAAGGACACCCTGCACCCGGATCGCATCGTGCTTGGCGTGCAAGCGGATTCGCAGCGCGCCGAAGCGGCGGTCCGCGAACTGTACGCACGGATCCTGGAACGGGGCGTGCCGTTCCTGCTCACCGACCTGCAGACCGCGGAGCTGGTCAAGGTCTCCGCGAATGCCTTTCTGGCCACCAAGATTTCCTTCATCAACGCTATCTCCGAGGTGTGCGAAGCGACCAACGCCGACGTCACCGTGCTGGCCGACGCGCTGGGTCACGACCCCCGCATCGGGCGGCGATTCCTCAACGCCGGCTTGGGTTTTGGCGGTGGCTGCCTGCCCAAGGACATCCGCGCCTTCATGGCCCGGGCCGGTGAGCTCGGTGCCGACCCCGCGCTGACCTTCCTGCGCGAAGTCGACAGCATCAACATGCGTCGGCGCACCCGCATGGTCGAGTTGACCACCAAGGCGTGCCGCGGCACGCTGCTGGGCGCCAACATCGCGGTGCTGGGCGCGGCGTTCAAGCCCGAGTCCGACGATGTGCGCGACTCGCCCGCCCTCAACGTGGCCGGGATGCTGCAGCTCAACGGCGCCGCCGTCAACGTCTACGACCCCAAGGCCATGGACAACTCTCGCCGCGTCTTCCCGACGCTGAACTACTCCACGTCCGTCCTCGAGGCCTGCGACCGCGCCGACGCCGTGCTGGTCCTGACCGAGTGGCAGGAGTTCCTTGACCTGGACCCCGAGCAGCTGGCCGGCACGGTCCGCGCGAAAGTGATTGTCGACGGCCGCAATTGCCTGGACGTCGCGAAATGGCAGGCCGCGGGCTGGCGGGTATACGCACTGGGTCGCAATCTGTCGGCCTGATATCCGACTGCAGTATGTAGCCCGACCCCGCCGGGCGTGCCTAAGCTCGGCGTCATGACGCTGAGGCAACGGCTCAACTGGTTCGCGCTACATGCTGTCATCCGTCAGCTCGCGGGCTACGGCGCGCGGCACGGAGACCTGCAGGGACGGCTCATCGCCGACCCCGCGGTGCGGGCCGACCCAGGGGCGTTCGCCGACGAGCTGCGCAGCCACGGCCGGATGTACCGTGGCCGCGCCGCTTGGATCACCGCGGATCATGCTCTGGTGCACCAGATTCTGCGTTCGGACGACTTCACCGTCACGCAGATCGGCGGCACCCTGCCGGGCGCGCTCGGCTGGCTGGAGGGCAAGACCACCGTCAAGGGCCGGTTGCATCCGCTGCTGCCGCCGTCGCTGCTGTCGGTCGACGGGGAACAGCACACGCGCTACCGCAAGACCGTCTCGGCGGTGTTCACGACGCGCGCCGTCGCGGCGCTGCGCGAACGTGTGCAGCAGGCCGCGACCGTGCTGATCGACGAGCTGGTGGTCGCGCCACCCGACACCGCCGTTGATGTCGTGCAGAGCTACTGCTCGCAGCTGCCGGTCACGGTGATCGCGGACATCCTCGGGGTGCCCGAGCACGACCGGCCGCGCATCCTCGAATTCGGCGAGCTGGCCGCACCCAGCCTGGACATCGGGCTGACCTGGCAGCAGTACCTCAGCGTGGAAGACGGTTTGGACGGGTTCAACACCTGGCTCGGCGACCACCTCCGCGCGCTGCGGGCCAACCCCGGCGACAACCTCATGAGCCAGCTCATCGCCGCGAGTGACGGCGGCGCCCGGCTGAACGACGAAGAGCTGCGGGCCACCGCCGGGCTCGTGCTGGCAGCCGGGTTCGAGACCACGGTGAACTTGCTGGGCAACGGCATTCGGCTGCTGCTGCAGCACCCGGATCAATTGGCGCTGCTGCTGGCGCAGCCCGACCTGTGGCCCACTGCGGTCGAGGAAATCCTGCGGCTGGACTCGCCGGTCCAGCTGTCGGCCCGGATCGCCAAGGTCGATGTCGACATCGCCGGGTACCAGGTGCAGGCCGGTGAGCCCGTCGTCATCTACCTTGCCGGAGCCAACCGCGACCCGGCGGTCTTTCCCGATCCGCACCGCTTCGACGTCACCCGCGACAACGCGGGCAAGCACCATTCGTTCTCCGGCGGACGGCACTTCTGCCTCGGTGCGGCGCTGGCCCGGTCCGAGGGAGAAGTGGGCCTGCGGACGTTCTTCGAACGGTTCCCCGAAGCGCAACTCGCGGGTCCCGGTACCCGGCGCGACACCCGGGTGCTGCGCGGTTGGGCGGCATTGCCGATCGCACTCGGGCAGGCGCGCGCAGCGGTACCGTCGTGAAATGGCCTTCCGCACAGCCCTGATCGAGGAAACTGCCGCTTTCGGCGAGATCATTCGCACTGCCGATCTCACGACCGAAGTTCCTACCTGTCCGGGGTGGACGCTCAAGCAGCTGTTCAAGCACGTCGGACGCGGCAACCGCTGGTGCGCACAGATCGTCGCCGATCACATGAAGGAGCCACTCGATCCCCGCGACGTGCGCGACGGGAAGCCGCCCGAGGATCTCGACGGCGCCATCGACTGGCTGAACGCCGGCGCGCAGGCCCTGATCGACGCCGTCGAGCACGTCGGGTCGGATGCGAAGGTGTGGACGTTCGTCGGGCCGAAGCCCGCGGGGTGGTGGATCCGGCGCCGGCTGCACGAGCAGACTGTGCACCGCGCGGATGCTGCTCTGGCGCTGGGCCTTCCGTTCGTACTCGATCCGGAGCTCGCGGCCGACGGGGTGACCGAGGCACTGGAGCGCGTGGCGCTGATGGCCCCCGCGGCCGATCCGCCGCTGGAGCGCGGCCGGTCGCTGCATCTGCATGCCGCGGAGTCCGAGCTGGGCCCGACCGGCGAGTGGCTGGTGGTCAACGACGAAGACGGCCTGGGTTGGTCGCACCAGCACGCCAAAGGTGATGCGGCAGTGCGTGGTCCGGCGTCCGGGTTGCTACTGGCGGTCAACCGCAGGCAGACGGTCGAGGAAGCCGGCCTGGAAGTGATCGGCGACGCGGCCGTGTGGCAGCGCTGGGTTGATCACTCCGCTTTCTGATTGCGGGAGTAGCGTTTCAGCCATGACGACTTCCGAGATCGCAACGGTCCTCGCCTGGATCGACGCCCTCAACGACCGGGACTTGGACACCCTGGACAAGCTGTCCAGCGGCGACATCGAGATCGGTGACCCCAGCGGGGCAACCCAGGGCCGGAATGCGTTGCGGGCCTGGGCAACTGACCTCGATGAGAAGTCGACGGTCGGTCGGCTGTTCGTGCACGACGGCGTCGTGGTCGCCGAGCAGACCATCACCGGCGCCGGCGCCGACCGTCAGGCCGCCACAGCATTCCGCGTGGTCCACGACCACGTCACCTCGGCATTCCGGCACGACGACCTGGCGTCGGCACTGGCAGCGACGGAGCTCATTGAGTCGGACGCGGTGTAATTCCCGCGGCCGGGCGTGTCGGCTCTCCTATGGCACTTGCGATCTGAGCCCGTCAACTTTCCCTGACGTCAGGGAAAGTTGACGGGTCCAGATCAAACATGTGAAGGGAACCGGGTCAATCCGTAGCGGGCCGCGGTGTAGCCAGCACCGCGGCGATCGCGGTGGTCAGCGGAACTGACAACGCCAGCGCGATGCCGCCGACCGCTGATCGGGCGATCTCGATGGCCACGCTCTCGCTGGTCAGCACGTCGCCGAGCGACCGGTTGGCGACACTGAACAACAGCAGCAGCGGGAGCGCGCTGCCGGCGTACGCCAGCACCAGCGTGTAGACGGTGCTGGCGATGTGGTCGCGGCCCACGCGCATGGCGCCGGTGAAGATGGCCCGCCGCGGCGCGCCATGCTCGGCCAGCTCAAAGGCCGTCGACGCCTGCGTGACGGTGACGTCGTTGAGCACACCCAGCGAGCCGATGATGAACCCGGCGAGCAGCAGCCCGGTGATCGACACCGACCCCATGTAGGCCGCGATCTCGTTGTTCTGATCCTCGGACAACCCGGTGAGGTGCGCCAATTCGATTGCTCCCCAGGACAACACCGCGGACAGCAGCAGCGCGCTCAACGTGCCGAGCAGCGCCGCACTGGTACGCAGGCTGACTCCGTGCGCCAGGTAGATCACCGCGTACAGGATCACCGACGACGCGACCAGGGCGACCGGGATGGCCGGGCCGCCGTCGCGCAGCGCCGGTAGCAGGAACACCGTCAGCACGACGAACGCGACGGCGATACCGACCAGGGCCCGCAACCCGCGCCAGCGGGCCACCGCGACGACGACCACGGCGAAGACGGCAGCCAAGGCGGTCAGCGGCCAGGTGCGCTCGAAGTCGAAGAAGGCGTAGGTGGTGGTGCCGGAGTCGTCGACCTGGCGGGTCACCCGGATGTGGTCGCCGGCGGCGAGGTGCGGCTGGCCGGGGCCGGTGCTGAACTCGAGCAGGGTGTTGGCGCCGGAGTTCGGCCCGGAGTCGATGCCGATCACCGACTGCACGCAGCTCCCCGCACCGGGAGGTGCGGTGACCGGAGACGAGGTCAGGACCGCGCCGACCGACGGGCTGCCGCAGTTGTTCATCCCCGTCGACGCGACGTGCCCGGCCTCGGTGCTGACGGCGCCGCCGTGGGCGTTCTGGAACGGCAGCGGGATGTCGACGGCCTTGCCGTGCGGCCACAGCAGCACAGCGCCGATCACGGTGGCCAGTCCGATCACCGCCAGCAGCCCGACGACGATCTTCGCCGCCAGGGGACTCAGCGGCGCCGGGCCGGAACTGTGCGAGTGGGAATGGGAGTGCGCCACCCGAGCCAGCCTAGGGGGTCGGCCTGAGAGCTTCCCGTCGCTCGGCTTCGATCATCAACTTGGTGGCCAGCGTCGTCAGCACGTACTTCACGACGGCGCGGTAGCCCAGACCGACGACCCGCCAACGACTTTCGAACGTCCCGTGCCAGTCGATGCGGGTGCCGTCCTGCTCTGGGGTGAAAGTGACCTGCGCCTGGTAGTTCCGCACCGGAGTTTTCGAGATGATGGTGTACCCGTGCCGCTGCCCGGGCTCGTGGATGGTCGTCTGCTCCCGGGCGGGAAAACGCGGCGTCCCCACGGCGCGGATGGCTCCGACGCCGCCGTCGTCGGCAGGTCCGCGGGTCTCCCAGACTGAGTAATTGATCAGCGGTCGCGCCCACTCGGACCAGCGGGATCCGTCCGCCACCACGTCGAACAGCGTGCTCGGCGTGGCCTGCGTATGCCGGGTGACCAGGACTTCGTAGCGGTGTGTCATGTTGACCAAGTTAACGGAACAGTGTTCTATTAAGCAATGGATTCGCCGGATTCCGCAGTGGCGCTGCCTTTTGCGCGGGCGCGCAGCCCGCAGCAGCGCGAGGATCGGGTGCGTCATCTGACTCAGGTGACCCGCGACCTGCTGGACGACACCCGGGCCAGCGAGCTGACACTCGGTGAGATCGCGGCCGCGGCCGGCTTGGCCAAGTCGGGCGTACTGCGGTACGCGGGTTCGCGGGAGGCCTTGCTGCTCTTGGTGATGTACCACGAGCACCTGGGTTGGCTGGAGGGCCTACACGCCCAGCTGCAAGACGAACGACGCACTCTGGCAAAGGCTTTGGCGCACACGCTGGCCCAGCGCCCGGTGCTGTGCGACCTGATCAGTGCCGCCCCGGTCCTGATGAACCGGCTGACACCCGAGGCGGCCGAGACGGTGCGCGGTCAGGCGCGCGACATCGAAGACCGGCTACGCGAGACCCTCGAGCCGCGGCTGTCGCTGGACCGGCAGCGCCTGGTGCTGCTCACCGCCGCGATCCACGCCTTCGTCGGCTCGGTATGGGGTTGGGCCGCAATCGATTCCGATAAGCAGCCCGAACCCGGCACCGAACTCGAAAACACCCTCGCCGCGCTGCTGCGGACCTTCATCGCGGGCCTGCAGCAGTAGGGACCTACTGGCGGTAGCTCGCCAGGAAGTTGCCCAGCCGCTCGATGGCGTTGGACAGGTCCCGGGCCCACGGCAGCGTCACGATGCGCAGGTGATCCGGTGTGGGCCAATTGAATCCGGTGCCCTGGGTGAGCAGGATCTTCTCCTGCAGCAGTAGGTCGAGGACCAGCTGCTCGTCGTCCCGGATCTCGTGCACCTCGGGGTCCAGCCGGGGGAACGCGTACAGCGCGCCTTCGGGCTTGACGCAGGAGACGCCGGGAATCTCGTTCAGCTTGTTCCACGCGACGTCGCGCTGCTCGAGCAGTCGGCCGCCGGGCAGGATCAGGTCCTCGATGCTCTGGTGTCCACCAAGCGCCACCTGAATGGCATGCTGCGCAGGCACATTCGGGCACAGTCGCATGTTCGACAGCAGGCTGATGCCCTCGAGGAAGCTGGACGCGTGCTCCTTGGGGCCGGTGATCGCCAGCCAGCCGGAGCGGTAGCCCGCCACGCGGTAGGCCTTGGACAGGCCGTTGAACGTCAGGCACAGCATGTCGGGCGCCACCGACGCCATCGGGATGTGCTTGGCCTCGTCGTAGAGGATCTTGTCGTAGATCTCGTCGGCCAGCAGCAGCAGCTGGTGCTTGCGGGCCAGGTTCGCGATCGACTCCAGCGTCTCGCGGCTGTACACCGCGCCGGTGGGGTTGTTCGGGTTGATCACGACGATCGCCTTGGTGCGGTCGGTGATCTTCGATTCCAGGTCGGCGATGTCGGGGTTCCAGCCCTGCGTCTCGTCGCACAGGTAGTGCACCGGGGTGCCGCCGGCCAGCGCCGTCGACGCGGTCCACAGCGGGTAGTCCGGGGCCGGGATCAGCACCTGGTCGCCGTTGTCGAGCAGCGCCTGCAGCGTCATGGTGATGAGCTCGGAGACGCCGTTGCCGAGGAAGACGTCGTCGACGTCGAAGCGGGGGAAGCCCTCGACCAGTTCGTAGCGCGTGACCACCGCGCGGCGCGCGGACACGATGCCCTTGGAGTCGGAGTAGCCCTGGGCGTACGGGAGGGCGGCGATCATGTCGCGCATGATCACGTCGGGCGCCTCGAAGCCGAACGGCGCCGGGTTACCGATGTTGAGCTTGAGGATCCGGTGGCCCTCGGCCTCGAGCCGGGAGGCCTGCTCGTGTACCGGGCCACGGATCTCGTAGAGGACGTCCTGCAGCTTGGTCGACTGCGCAAACGTCCGCTGGTTACGAGGGTGGCCGCTATGCCATGTGCGGTCAGCGGGTACCTGGTGGGTGGTCACGGTTTCCATGCTCTCATCGGTGTCGAATTCTTTTGCCCATCTGCGATCTGGGCCACATATGCCAATGGCCAGCTACGACGCTCCTGGAGGCGGGTCGTAGCTGGCCATTGCGGTGTACTTCGCGTTACCGCTTACCGGGGCGCCGTGCGCCCGGCTTCATGCCCAGTCCGACGACCGGCGGTTCCGGCTTGGCCTCGGCCGCCGGGGCCGGTTCGACCGCAGTCGAGGCAGGCTCGGTGGCGGTCGATGCCGGCTCAGCAGCCGCCGGGGCAGCCGGAGCTGCTGCCGGAGCAGCGGCCTTCTTGGCGCCCGGACGCTTCGCGCCCGCAGCCAGACCCAGCCCGACAACCGGAGCCGCAGGAGCGGCCGGTGCGGCGGGAGCCGCCTCAGCAGCCGGGGCAGCAGCTGCGGCCGGAGCGGCAGCCTTCTTGGCACCCGGACGCTTGGCGCCGGCAGCCAGACCCAGGCCGGCAGCCGGGGCGGCGGCCGCAGCCGGTGCTTCAGCGGCCGGAGCGGCAGCCTTCTTCGCGCCCGGACGCTTGGCGGCCATGCCGAGACCGGTCACCGGCTTGGCGGCCGCGCCACCGGCGGCCGGGGCGGCAGGTGCCTCGGCAGCGGGAGCGGCTTCAGCGACAGGCTCCGGAGCCGGAGCAGGCTTCGGGGCTTCCTTGGCCTTCTTCTCGGCCAGTGCAGCGGAAGCCTTTGCCGCCGTGCCCTTCTCGGGCAGCGTCACCTTGCTGGTGTCCAGCGAGTTCAGCAGCAGCTGAGCGACGTCGAGCACCTCGGTCTTCTCGATGCTGCGGGTCGCGGCGACGTCGTCGACGCCGTCGCTCATCATCACGCGGCAGAACGGGCAGCCGGTCGCGATCGCCGAGGCGCCGGTGTCGACGGCCTCTTCGGCGCGCTCGGTGTTGATGCGCTTGCCGATGTGCTCTTCCATCCACATGCGGGCACCACCGGCACCACAGCAGAGGCCGCGGTCGGCGTGGCGAGGCATTTCGGTGAGCTTCGCGCCGGCAGCGCCGACCAGCTCACGCGGGGCCTCGTACTCCTTGTTGTGGCGACCGAGGAAGCAGGGGTCGTGGTAGGTGACCTCTTGGCTGGTCGACGACACCGGGATCAGCTTCTTGTCCCGCACCAGGCGGTTCAGCAGCTGCGTGTGGTGCACGACGGTGTAGTTGGCGCCCAGCTGCGGGTACTCGCGACCGATGGTGTTGAAGCAGTGCGGGCAGGTGACGACGATCTTGCGCTTGGCTGGGTCGACGCCCTCGAACAGCTCGTTGATGGTCTCGACGTTCTGCGCGGCGAGCTGCTGGAACAGGAACTCGTTACCGGCGCGGCGGGCCGAGTCACCGGTACAGGTCTCGCCGGTGCCCAGCACCAGGAACTTCACGCCCGCGGTGGCGAGCAGTTCGGCGACGGCCTTGGTGGTCTTCTTGGCGCGGTCCTCGTAGGCGCCGGCGCAGCCGACCCAGAAGAGGTACTCGAAGCCGTCGAAGCTCTCCACGTCCTGGCCGTAGACCGGGATGTCGAAGTCCAGCTCGTCGATCCAGGTGGTGCGTTCCTTGGTGTTCTGGCCCCAGGGGTTGCCCTTGAGTTCCAGGTTCTTGAACAGCACGCCGAGCTCGCCGGGGAACTCGGACTCGACCATGACCTGGTAGCGGCGCATGTCGACGATGTGGTCGATGTGCTCGATGTCCACCGGGCACTGCTCGACGCAGGCGCCACAGTTGGTGCAGGACCACAGCACGTCGGGGTCGATGACGCCGCCCTGCTCAGCAGTGCCGACCAGCGGGCGCAGCGCCTGCTCGGGGCCGGAACCTTCGATGCGGGCGAAGCCGTCCTCGGGGACGCCGTGGCCGTGCAGGCTGTCGCCCAGCGCGGCGAAGTCGACCGAGCCCTCTTCGGGAATCTGCTTGCCCTCGATGATGTACGGCGCCTTGGCGAACAGGTGGTCGCGCAGGTTCATGATGACGAGCTTGGGAGACAGCGGCTTTCCGGTGTTCCACGCCGGGCACTGCGACTGGCAACGACCGCACTCGGTACAGGTGGAGAAGTCGAGGTTGCCCTTCCAGGTGAAGTCCTCGATCTTGCCGCGGCCGAACACCGCGTCCTCGGCGGGATCGTCGAAGTCGATGTTCTCGCCCTTGTATTCCATGGGCAGCAGCGGGCCGAGGCCGTCGGGCAGGCGCTTGAAGGTGACGTTGATCGGGGCCAGACCGATGTGCAGGTGCTTGGAGTGCAGCACGATCAGCAGGAACACCAGCATGACGCCGATGTGGCCCATCAGTGCGATGGTCTCGATCCAGACGTTGGCGGTGTGGCCCAGCGGGGCCAGCAGGGCGGCCATGCCGTCGGAGAAGAACGCGCCGTTCTGGTACGGGAAGTGCTCACCGAGGACGTTGACGGCGGCACCGCGGAAGATCGCGTAGGTCAGGATGACCAGGAAGATCATGATGAGGATCTCCCACGCGCCACCGTTGTGCGATCCGTAGAACCGCGACTCACGACCGATGTTGTCGGGGTTCTTGGTCAACCGGATGATGGCGAAGACGATGATGCCGGCCAGCACGGCCAAGGCGAAGAAGTCCTGCAGGAAGCCCAGGACGGCCCAGTGTCCGACGAATGGGATGGCGAACTTCGGATCGAACAGGACGCCATAGGCTTCCAGGTAGACCGATGCCAGGACGAAGAAGCCCCACATGGTGAAGAAGTGCGCGATGCCGGGGATCGACCATTTCAGGAGCTTCGACTGGGCGAAGACTTCCTTGTTCTGGTTGAGGAACCGGCGGACGAGATCGTCCTTGCGGCCACGTTCGTCGCCGAGCTTCTGCCCGGAGCTGATCAGCTTGGTCAGCCACAGGACGCGCTTGGCGGCGAACCCCAGGACGATGACCGTTGCCAACAGCCCGATGACCAGTCTGGCCACGTCGAGCGTGTGTTCGAGATTCTCCACCGCGCCTCTCCCAAATATGTAGCTACCAACCGGTAACTTGTTGAGGTTACTGATCGGTAACTTAAGCTAGATGCCTGCTCATAGTCGCATCCTGGGTAGAACGGACGCTAGCAAGGCTGTCCTAACTTGAGCTGCGGGTTCGGGCCGGCTTTTTGCCATGAACCGGCGTTCGCCGGGCGCGCGCTTCGCGGCCCTATATATAAGGCCCGGCGTCAGACCTTTTCGACGAGCAGCGCGCGCAGCATCGACAACATCTCCGACCGTGATTCGGCCCCCAACCTGCGGCGAATGCGGGCGACATGGTGTTCGACGGTCTTCGCTGAGATCAGTAGACGAGCCCCGATGTCGCGGTAGGGCATGCCCTGCAGTACCAGTTCGGCGACTTCGCGTTCGCGGTCGGACAACCGGGTCCAGGCCGGTGTTGCGGCGGATGTGGCCCGAGCGTCGCCCGAGGCAGGAGGTGGTGTGGTGTTGCGCACATCTGCGTTCGGACGCGGAATAGCCGGGGCCGCCGGCTCGATGGGATCGGCTGCGGCCTCGAGGGCTGCGTCCTGCTTGAGGTCACGCGCCAGCTGCAGCATGGCACCCGAGATCCGGCCGTCCGCCGAATGCAGCGCCGCCTGACTGGCCAGGCGCGTGGCATCCCACGTCAACCCGAAGCGGGCCAGCCCGCGGGCGGCCGTCGTCACCTCCGCGGCGTCGACGCCGTCGGCCAGCACCCGCAGCCAGGCGCGACCGGCGCCGGCCAGCGCGGTGGCGTACGCGCCGTGCGCGCCCTCGGCCCGGCTGGCCGCGGCCAGTGCCTGCCCGTGCGGGGCGACGGCCTCGGGCGCGTTGGCCAGGATGCCGGCGTGCACGCCCGCCCAGTGCAGCGGAACCGACCACAGCGCCGGATTGCCGGCGGCCCGCAGCAGCCCGAACGCCTCGGCCAGAGGCTGGCGCAGCTGATCGACCTGCTGCAGCCGGGCCGCGGCCACCCACAACTCGCCCAGCGGCAGCAGCGCGAACAGGTCCAGTGAGTATTCGGCCAGCACCTCCATGGCCGCGTACCAGTGTTTCTGCAAGGCGCCGGTATCGCCGCTGCGCCGTGCGACGGCAGTCTGCAGCGCGCTGAACCACAAGGCGTCGCGGCGGTGCAGGTCGGCAATCTCGGCCGTGCCCAATGCCGGGACCGCGGAATCGAGTTGCCCGTCGAGCATCCGGATCCAGCCGAGCAGCAGTCGGTGACGAAGACCGGAGAACCCCTGGTCGGTGCCGGTCCGGACCGCCCGGCCGATGACGCTGCGCGCGCGGACGGCGTCGCCGCCGTGCAGCGCGACGAGGCTCAGCAGCGCGGCGGGGCTGTCGGGCGCGACGGAGTGGACACCGTTGGTGGATCCGACGGCCTGCGTGAGGCGCGCCATCGCCACGGCGAACGGCTGGTCGAGCGTCAGCAGCAGGCCCTCCGCCATGCCCCGCGCCGCACGCGCGGAAGACGTTGGCGGCATGGAGTTTTCGGCCTGCAGGCAAGCCCGGGCCAGCTCCGCGTCGGCCGTGGCGACACCGACCACGGCACCCGCGGCAGCGACGAACGGGTCGGCATCAGGGCCGAGCCACCGGAACAGGTCCGCGGCATGCGCGGCGGCACCGTCGTGCATGGCGACGCTGGCCGCGATGCGCACGGCCTGGGCGCGGACGCCCGCGTCTGCCGCGGTGAGCAGCTCGTCGGCCAAGGTGCCTGCGGTGGTGCAGTCGCCGGTGACGGCCAGCGCATCGGCGAGGTGGACGTCCGCCGGGGCGGTGCCGGCGCGGGCCGCGGCGCGGTACAGGCGAGCTGCCTGCCGGGGCTCGGCGGTCGCGGCGCGGTGGATCAGGTCTGCCGCCAGCAGGTCGTCGACCGCGCCGTGCTCCGCCAACTTCAGTGCCAATTCGGTTGACAGCGTGGATGATTCGATCTGTGAGCGCAGCAGCCGGGACTCGGTCTCGCGATGCCGCGCGGCGCCGACCAGGCGGGTGAGGCACCGGTGCAGCGTGTCGGTGAACCGCGGGTGCAGCGCCGCGGACAGCAGACCCGTGGCGCGGGCCCGGTCCATCAGCACCGCTGCCGCGTCGCCGGGCAGTTGCAGGGCGGCGGCGATGTCGTCGGCCCCCAGTTCGGGGCTGAGCGAACACAACAACAACGTGTCCAGCAGGTGCTCGTCCAGCCGGCGTAACCGCTCGCTCAGCGCGACGGACGCGGCCCGGACCGGATCGCCGCCCGCGGCCAGGGCCGACAGCGCCGAATACACCAGCAGCGGGATGCCTCCGGTGCCGGCGATCAGCCCGGGCACCTGGGCGCCGGAGACGCCGGCGCGGGCCAGCGCCTCGTTGATGTCGCGGGGCGTCATCGGCGCCAGCTGAATCGGCGGATGCTGCCGGCTCAGGGTGGTGGTGAGGGCGTTGAGCGCGCGCTCATGCGCGAGCGGCTCGGCGCTGACCACCACGGTGCGGCCCGGATCGCCGGCCAGCTCGGTCAGCACATCCAGTTCTGCCGGGGAGAGCAGCTGGGCGTCGTCGATGACGATGGCCGCGTCCGGTGCTTCACCGGACTTCGGTACCCGAGCGAGCATCGTCGTGCCGTTGGCCCGCAACGTCTTTCGCACCGCTTCCAGCGCGGTGGTCTTGCCGCTGCCGATTCCGCCGAGCACCAGCGACGTGCCGGCTGCCGCGGTCATTGGCTGGTCGAAGCCGAGGGTTGCGCGGTGATCGGTGCCGACGCGGTGGCCACCGACGCTGTCGGCGCCGACCCGGTTTCCACCGATGCCGAGGCCGTCTTGGGGGCTTGCTCCACCGGGGCCTGGGTGGTCGGCGCCTGCGTCGTCGGCGCAGCCGTGGGTGTCTGCGTGCTGGGCTGCGTCGTCGGCGGCTTCGTCGTCGTCGGCGGCGGCTGCGTGGTGGTGGGCGGCTGCGTCGTCGTCGGCGGTTGCGTCGTGGTCGTGGGCGGCTGGGTGGTGGTCGTGGTGGGCGGCTGCGTCGTGGTGGTCGTGGTGGTGGTCGTCGGCGTGGTGGTCGTCGTCGTAGTCGTGGTGGTGGTCGTCGAACTGGTCGTCGAACTCGTGGTCGACGGATCGGTGGTAGTCGTTGTTGTCGGTGTGTCAGTGGTGGTGACCGGGTTGGTCACCGTCGACGTCTCCACCTGGCCATTCTGATTCGTCTGCGTCACAACGGACTTCGTGGCCTTGTAGGTGCTCGTGGTGATGGAGCCGTCGGGGCCGGTGATGGTGGTGGTGACGTCGACGGTCACCGGACCGGACGGGGTGTCATTGCTGGTGAGCCCCACCGCGGCCCAGCTGCCGCCGGCGACCAGGAACGCCGCCGCGGCCGCGCCGAACAGCAGCGGTGGGCGCCGGTACCAGGGCATCGGCGCCACGTCGGGCAGGTTGTCCTCTTCTTCATGCGCGAAGTCCATCGCCGGCCGGGCGGTGGTGCCGTCGGCGTAGCCGGTCGCGAAATCCGACGGGTATTCGCCGCCCGAGTAGGGCTCGACACCGTCGTCCGGGAGACCTACCGCGGCACCGGGCTCTTCATCGTCAGACCAGGCCAGGGACGGCCCGACGGTCGAGGACGGGTTCGCGTCCGCGGGCGGCACCGGAGCGGCCATGGTTGCGGGGCCACCCGACCAGCCCGCGGGGCCGGCCGCCCAGCCCATGGTGGGAGCCATGCCCGTCGGTGCGTCGGCGCTCATGGTGCTCGGGTCCACCAGGGGGGCACCGGCGGCCGCGGTCAGCGCGGGCTGCGGCGAGGTCACCACCGGAACCCGGAAATACTCCGAAAGCCGTTGGGTGACAATCGGAATCGAGGCACCGCCGCCGACGGTGGCCAGGGAGGTCAGGACACCGGCCGGAATCTGGTTGCGCTGCAGGGTTTCCTGGACCACGGCGAGCAGCCCCGCCAGGGCCGGTTCGAGCAGCCGCTCCAGCTCCGGGCGGGTGATGCGCAGAGCCGACGCGAAGCCGGGCAGGTTGGCGTTGACCGACGTCGCGGTCTCGGACGACAGCCGCTCCTTGGCCTGCCGGCACTGGTCGCGCAGCTGGGACAACGAGCCGACCGCCGCGGTACCGGCCGGGTCGGCGTCGGCCGACTCGGTGATGCCGGCGATGACGTGGTTCAGCAGCGCCTGATCCACCAGGTCGCCGGAGAACTCCGGGTAGCGCACGGTCTCGCCGATCTGGCTCAGGGTCGCGGCGTCGGCGATGGTGACGCTGGTGCCGCTGCCGCCGAAATCGCAGAGCGCCACCACGCCGTGATCGGGCAGCCCGGAGCCGGCCTTGAGGCCGGCCAGGGCCGCGGCCGCGTCGGAGACCACCGGTGCGGCCGCCAGACCCGGCTTGCCGCGCAGCGCCGCGGAGAGTGCGCCGATGGTGGACATGCCCCAGTGCGCGGGCGCGGCGATGACGATCGGGGCGCCGCCGCCCGCGGTGCGGGCCATGGAGTCGAGGGCCTCGGCCAGGACGGCTTCACCGCGATGCGCCGAGCCGTCCGGGGCGATGAGCGGGATCGGGTCGCCGACCCGCTCCACGAAACCGGTCAGCACCAGGCCGCCCGACTGCGTGGGGATGCCGACTTCAGCGGGCCGATCCGGGTACAGGGCCAGGATGGCGCGACGGCTCACCGGCGGTCGCCCGGCCGGCACCGCCACCAGGTTGGTCTGGCCGATCGACAAACCGAGCCCGTTGCTCATGAAGTCCACTCCTTTGACGCGCTCTCGAACTGTGGCCACCCTATGCGCTGGCGGCCTGGGGGTGGGACACAATCCCCTAACGATTGGTAAATCCCTAATGGGAGTGCCCCTAACGGGAGGTGTCGGGTGCTGGGGTCAGCACCGATCTCCAGGAGCTATATCGGCGATAGCATCAAAATAGTTATCGAGGGGTCTACCTGGTGTGAGACCCGAAATGTCGAATCGACGGAAGGAGTATGTGCCGTGGCAAATCCGCTACTGGATTTCGTCATGTCGGTGGTCCGCGATCCCGACGTGGCGGCCCACTACGCCGCCGACCCCGCCGGTGCCATCGCCGACGCCAACCTCAGTGGCGTCACCACGGCGGACGTCGCGCACCTGATCCCGGTGGTGTCCGAGTCCCTGGGGACGGTGTCCTCCATGGCGGGTGGCGTACCGACCGTCGGATTCGACGATCCGAGCGTCAACGTATGGACCAGTGGTGCTGCCACCGCGGCTTTCGACGCCTTCGACGCCGTCAACACCCACGTGCCGACAGTCGTGTCCCCGCACGTGATTTCTGATCCTGACCTGGGTGGATTCGACGGCGGACCGGGCCTGCCGGTCCACGACACCGTGCCGGACCTGGCCGTGTCCGACGACCTGGGCCTGCAGGGCGATGTGCCGGTCGTCGACTCTGGGCAGCTGTCGGATCCGGGCGCGCTCGATTGGCACCCGATCGACACCGCAGACCCGTCGGCCGGCCTCGAGCACCATCAGGGCTTCGACTTCTTCAGCTGACCAGCTCACACCCGACAAACGCCGGTGGCCGCCATGGCCACCGGCGTTTTGCGTTTTCTCACCGCATACTCAGCAAACACCCTAGTTATCCCCTAATCCCCTAATTGGGGGAGTAGCGATACCCCACTATGTTCCATTGGGGGTAGGGGTGGTTGCCCCGTTTGCAGGGCCCTTGACGGCCCCTAACGTTGTTCTCAGTTCGCCGGACACAACGGCAACCCAAAACTTCCAAGAGCAACACCCCAACGAAAGGGACTCCAATGACCAGCCTGATCGAATTCATCATCGACCTGTTCCGCTTCCCCACCGTCGCGAGCTCGTTCGTCGCGAACCCCGAGCAGACCATGCGCGACGCCGGCCTGGCCGGCGTCACCTCCGCGCAGATCGCCGCAGTCGCCGCCAGCGCCGTCCCGGCCGGTGTGGTGCTCGGTGGCGGCGACCCGGTCGTCGGCCTGCAGAACGCGGTCTCGGACTACTACAGCATGTCCTCGCCGTTCTCCCCGCAGACCGCATTCGCCCCGCAGACCGAGTTCGCCAGCCGCAACCAGACCGACTTCGCGAGCCACAACAACGTGCCGATCGCCAGTGGCAACGACATCCCGGTGCTGAGCCCCGACCAGCACGCCGGCGCCAACGCCCAGCAGGGTGCCTTCAACCTGGGCTTCGGTGACATCACCCTCGGCGGCAGCCACGTCCAGCAGGGCGACGGCGGCGTCAACATCGCGGGTAACAACCACGGTGACATCGCCAGCGGCAAGGGCGCGGTGCAGGGCGACGGCAACACCGTCACCAACGGCGACATCCTCACCGGCAGCCACTCCCCGGTGATCGTCGGCACCGGCAACCACGCGAGCGACAGCTCGACCACCGCGGGCGGCAACGTCATCGCCGGTAACCACGGCCCGGTCATCAGCGACGTCAACACCGGTGGCGGCAACGGCGGCAGCGCCAGCGCCGGCGGCGGCCTGCTCGGTGGCGGCCACGCCAACGCGGGCAGCGGCGGCAGCGGTGGCAACATCGTCATCAACGACGGCAACACCACGTCGACGCACGTCGGTGGCAGCCAGACCACGGTCGGTGGCGACCTGGGCAGCGGCAACAAGAGCGTCATCGACGACTCGTCGCACTCCTCGACGGTGAACACCAGCCTGAACAGCGGGAACACGGCCAACACCAGCATCGGTAGCGGCAACAGCACCCACACCAACATCGGCAGCGGGAACACCACCCACACCGATCTGACCGCCGACAACTCCGTGCACAGCACGGTCGCCGACAACTCGGTGCACGAGGCCAGCATGAACACCTACGCACCGGTCGAAACCCACACCACCACCGACATGAGCCACAACACCCACATCGATCCGCACATGCACTGATCGATCGCGACAAACCGTTCCGGCGGGGCCACCTACAGGCCCCGCCGGTCGTTTGCGCATACCGTTAGTCAGCGAGAATGCAGTCGAGGAGAGCCCAGTGACGCAACCGAACGAGGCGAATCCGCGCCCGGTCGCGGTGATCGTCGAGTTGATCGACCACACCAGCCGGATCGCGGGCCTCAACGACCGCGACGACCTGGCGCAGCGGTTGCTGGCGGCGAAGACCCGGATCAGCGATCCACAGATCCGGGTGGTCATCGCCGGCCAGCTCAAGCAGGGCAAGAGCCAGTTGCTGAACTCGTTGCTGAACATGCCGGTCGCGCGGGTCGGTGACGACGAGAGCACCGTGCTCACCACCGTCGTGCACTACGGCGATGCGGCGGCCGCGGAACTCGTGCTGGCCTCGCCCCAGGAAGGTGGCGATCCGTCCGTCGTCGCCATCCCGCCCAACCAGCTGTCGACCGATCTGCGGCAGGCTCCGCAAGCGCAAGGCCGTCAGGTGCTGCGCGTCGAGGTCGCGGCGCCCAGCCCCATGCTCAAAGGCGGACTCACCTTCGTCGACACCCCCGGTGTGGGCGGACTGGGACAGCCCCACCTGTCGGCGACGCTGGGACTGCTGCCCGACGCCGACGCCCTTCTGATGGTCAGCGACACCAGCCAGGAGTTCACCGCCCCCGAACTCACGTTCATCCGCCAGGCCGTCGAAATCTGTCCGGTGGCAACGATTGTCGCCACCAAGACCGACCTGTACCCGCACTGGCGGGAGATCGTCGCGGCCAACGATGCGCACCTGCAGCGTGCGCGCTTGTCGCTCCCGGTGACTCCAGTTTCTTCGGCGCTGCGCACCCACGCGCTGGCCCTGGGTGACAAGGAACTCAACGACGAGTCCAACTTCCCGGCGATCATCAAGTTCCTCACCGACAAGGTGCTCAGCCGTGAGAACGACCGGATCAAGGACGAGGTCGTCACCGAAATCCATGCGGCCGCCGAGCATCTCACGCTGACGGTGTCCACCGAGCTGGCCGCGATCAACGACCCCGACAAGATCGAGCGGATCAAAGCCGAGCTGGAGCGCAAGAAGGACGAAGCGCAGGAGGCGTTGCAGCAGACCGCATTGTGGCAACAGGTGCTCAACGACGGTATCGCCGACCTGACCGCCGACGTCGACCATGACCTGCGCAACCGGTTCCGCAACATCACCTCGCACACCGAGCGCATCATCGACGGCTGCGATCCCACCCAGCACTGGGCCGAGATCGGCGCCGAGCTGGAGAACGTGGTCGCCACCGCCGTCGGCGACAACTTCGTCTGGGCCCACCAACGTGCCGAGGCGCTGGCCGCCGAGGTGGCCCGCAACTTCGTCCAGGCCGGGTTGGACTCCGTGGAACTGGCCGAGGTCAGGGCCCGCGACATGGGTGCCGGCCTGGGTGAGTTCAACCCCGTGGCGCCGCTGGAGTCCCAGCCGATCAGGGCCGGACACAAGGTGATCACCGGGATGCGCGGGTCGTATGGCGGTGTGCTGATGTTCGGCATGCTGACGTCGTTCGCCGGGCTGGGCATGTTCAACCCGCTGTCGCTGGGCGCCGGACTTGTGCTGGGCCGCAAGGCATACAAGGAAGACATGGAGAACCGGATGCTGCGCGTGCGCGGCGAGGCGAAGATGAACGTCCGCCGGTTCGTCGACGACGTGTCGTTCGCCGTCGGTAAAGAGTCGCGCGACCGGCTGCGAAACATCCAGCGCCACTTGCGTGATCACTACCGTGGCATCGCCAACCAGACCACCCGATCGCTCAACGAATCGCTGCAGGCGATGCTCGCCTCAGCACAGATCGAAGCGGGCGAACGCGACAACCGCGTGCGGGAACTGGAGCGGCAGTTGAACATTCTGCGCCAGGTCCTCGACAACGCGGTGAAACTGACGCCGTCGCTGGCCCAGTGAGCACAAGCGCCCGCGTCCGCGCCATCCTGGGCGGCGTCACCTCTGCCTACCGATCCGACCCCGTTTTCCAGCACCGGCCGCAGGCCCTGGCCGAACTGGACTGGATCGCCCGGCGGCTCGATCAACCCATCCGGATCGCCTTGGCCGGCACCCTCAAGTCCGGCAAGTCGACACTGGTGAATGCGCTTGTGGGCGAGGAGATTGCGCCCACCGACGCCACCGAGGCCACCCGCCTGGTCACCTGGTTCCGGCACGGCACGGCGCCGCGCGTCACCGCCAATCATCGGGACGGCCGCCGCACCGACGTGCCGATCACCCGTGCCGACGGCCTGACGTTCGACCTCGCGAGGTACTCCGGGGCGCAGGGCGCGGCCAACGTGGGAGACATCGTCGATCTCGACGTGCAGTGGCCCGCAGTCGAATTGGAGCACACCACCATCATCGACACCCCGGGCACGTCGTCGCTGTCGCGTGACGTGTCCGACCGGACGCTGCAACTTCTGGTGCCGCGGGACGGCGTCCCGCGCGTGGACGCCGTCGTGTTCCTGCTGCGAACTCTCAACGCGCCAGACATCGCGCTGCTCAAGCAGATCGGGGAACTCGTCGGCAGCGGCTCGGGTGCCCTTGGCGTCATCGGGGTGGCCTCGCGCGCCGACGAGATCGGGGCCGGACGCATCGACGCGATGATGTCGGCCCGTGAGGTGGCCACCCGGTTCACGACGGAGCTGGACCGGACCGGAGTCTGCCAGGCCGTCGTCCCGGTATCGGGGCTGCTGGCGCTGACCGCGCGCACGTTGCAGCAGAGTGAGTTCACGGCACTGCAGAAGCTGGCTGCCCTGGATGGTGACGGCGCTACCGCTCTGACCAAGGCCATGCTGTCGGCGGATCGTTTTGCCCGACAGGATGATTCGCTGCCGGTGGACGCCATCACCCGGGCCGCGCTGCTGGACCGGTTCGGCATGTTCGGCATCCGGATCGCGATCGCGGTGCTGCGCGCCGGTGTCACCGACTCGCAGGGGCTGGCTGACGAGCTGCTGGAACGCAGCGGGCTGGTGTCCCTGCGCGACGTCATCGACCAGCAGTTCGCGCAGCGCGCCGACATGCTCAAGGCGCACACGGCGCTGCGCTCGCTGCGCCGCTTCGTGGACGCCAATCCCATTTACGCGACGCCGTTCATCCTGGCGGACATCGATCCGCTGCTGGCCGATACCCACGCCTTCGAAGAGCTGCGCCTGCTCGGTCAATTGCGTTCCCGTCCAACCACATTGAACTCCGACGAGATGGCCTCACTGCGCCGCATCATCGGTGGGTCGGGCACCGATGCGGCGAGCCGGCTGGGGTTGAGCAACGATGCGCCGTATGACGGCCCGCGGGCGGCGTTCGCGGCGGTGCAGCGGTGGCGTCGACGGGCCGATCACCCGCTCAACGACCCCTTCACCGCACGCGCCTGCAAGGCCGCTGTGCGCAGTGCCGAGGCCCTGGTCGCCGACTACGCGGCGCAGGGAAGGTGAGATATTCGAGATCGTTCGCCATTTGGTACCCAGCGCAGCTACCGTTTGCGGGTGGCTCAATCGTTTGACCCCTTTGGACTGGTAGGACGCGCGGTCGACGCCGCTCGACTCGGGCTCGACGTCTACAGCTGGACCGAACAGCAGATCGTCGGCGCGCTGCGTAAAGGCCTCAACGAACTGGAACCGGAAGAAGGCGACGACGACGTCGTCTCGGCGGGCGATACGTCCAAACAGGCAGACAGCGACGACTCGCTCAACTCCAAGATGAGCCAGCTGCTGAATCGGGCGCTCGACCAGAACACCGCCGGCAGCCAGACCGAGCTGTACCACCACCTGCTCGATCAGTTGGTCGCCGACGAGGCCCGCATCGTCGGAGCGCTGTCCGACGGCTCCGTCTCTCCGTTGGTCAACGTGTTCGACCGGACCCGCAAGGCGGTGCTGGAGAACGCGGCACTGGTCGGCCGGACCGCGAACGTCGCGCTCCCGCAGATGACGCCGCAGTACGTCGGGCATTTGCTGGCGCTGCGCCTCGTGGAGATCGGGCCGGAGGATTCTGCGCTGAAAACCGAGTATGAGGTGTTGATGGCTGAGACCATCGTCCTCAACGCGATCAAGGCCGCGTCGAAGGGTCCGCTGCCCGCCAAGGTGGAGAAGCTGACGTTGACGTTGTCGCCGCTGGGCCGATCGCTGTGGGCCGCCGCCACCGCGGAGGACAACCAAGACGGGTGGCACTGATGTCTTTGACCGAGATCCTTCTCGACTTCCGCGAGCACTGGATCATCTACTTCTCCATGCCGCTGGTGGCCGCGTTCGTCGGCTGGAGCACCAAGATCGTCGCGATGGAGATGATCTACCGGCCGCTGGAGTTCAAGGGCATCGGTCCCATCGGCTGGCAGGGCATCATCCCGCGGCGCGCCGGCAAGGTCGGCTCCACAACCATCGAGCTGCTCACCGCGAACCTGCTCAAACCCGAGGAGCTGTTGTCCCGGATCGACGCCAAAGAGGCCGTCGAGGCGTTGCGCGAACCGCTGGCGGCGTCGATCAATGACATCGCCCGCGATGTCGCCGAAGAGATCCGCCCGGGCCTGTGGAATTCGCTGCCCGAGGCCGGGCGGCAGGCCATCCTGAACCGCATCCACTCCCAGGCGCCGCGCATCACCGAGAAGATGCTGAACGAGATGCAGACGGACCTGAGCCGGTTCGTCGACCTGCAGTTCCTTGCGGTCACCACGCTGGTGCGCAACAAGGACAAGCTCAACAAGCTGATGCGCGGCCTGAGCGACGACGCCATGGCGTTCGTGCGGCGCAGCGGTATCTACTTCGGCTTGATCATCGGCACCGCGCAGATGTTCGTCTGGGCCATTTTCAAACTGCCGTGGATCATGCCGGCGTTCGGTTTCGGTATCGGTCTGGTCAGCGACTACATCGCGCTGAACATGCTGTTCCGACCGGTCAAGCCGACGAAGTACCTGGGCTTCATCAAGTTCCAGGGGCTGCTGCACGCCCAGCGCGAGAAGATCACCGCGGACTACGCCCGCATCCTCTCCGAGGATCTCTTCGCTCCCGACATTCTCTTCGACGGCATCCTCAAGGGCCCGGGTGCGGACAAGCTGTTCGCCATGATCGCGCGCGAGGTCGAGGCCGCGATCGACAGCGAGGTCGGCGGGTTGACCGGCACCGTCGTGAAGTTCGCGGTCGGCACGTCGAAGTACAACGCGCTGAAGGACCGGATCGTCGAGCTGGTCATCGAGCGGCTGCCGGACACGCTGCTGGACGCGCAGGACTACGCCATGAGCCAGATCGACCTCGAGCGCACGATCGTCGAGAAGATGAATCAGCTCTCCAACGAGGAGTACGAGTCGATTCTGCGGCCGGTGTTCAAGGACGACGAGCCGTTGATGATCGCCATCGGCGCCATCCTCGGTGGCTGCGTCGGTGAACTCCAGGTCCTGATGATCGAGTTCTTCACGCACTAGTGCGGGCGCGGCCCCGTCGGGTGGGTGCGCCGGGACTGGGTGATCGACGTCGACGTCGTTGGTGTCGGGGTGCGGCGGGTGGTCGTGCTGTCGCCCGACGGCGCGGTCGTGGTCGTGGTCGACGTCGTGTCAGTCGTGAGCGGCAGGTCGATGTCGGTGGTCGTCGGCGTCGTCGACGGGTAGCTGGTCGACGTCGGGGAGGTCGTCGCCGTTGTGGTCGTGGCCGAGTGACTCGAGTCATCCACGATGACGGGCACCGGCGGGGGCTGCGGCTGGTTGTAGTGCCGCGTCAGCCATGACCCCGCGAAATACAGCAGCGCGATCGCGGCGACCGCCGCGATGCTGGCGCCGACGACGTGCGGGGTGCGCTCGTGCCACGGCCGCTCGGTCATGGCCGGTCAGCGTAGCTGTGGAATGACTTCCGTGCTGAAGAAGTCGATGTGGTCGAGGTCGGCCATGTCCAGCACCTGAAGGTAGATGCGCTCGACCCCCGCGGCGACGAACGGCGCCAGCTTGTCGACGATCTCGGCCGGAGTGCCGACGGTGGGGGAGTTGCTGCGCATCTCGTCGACCTCGCGGCCGATGGCGGCGGCCCGGCGGGCGATCTCCGCATCGTCTTTGCCCGCGCACAGCACGAAAGCTGCCGAGTACGTGATGCTCTCGGGTGCCCGGCCCGCTGCTGCCACGGCTGCCCGCACCCGGCCGAACTGGGTGGTGAGCGTCTCGATATCGACGAACGGGATGTTGAACTCGGACGCGAACCGGGCGGCCAACGCCGGAGTCCGCTTGGCGCCGCCGCCACCGATGATCACCGGCGGGTGGGCCTGCGCCGGCTTCGGGAGGGCCGGGGAGTTCTTGACGGTGTAGTGCTTTCCGGCGAAGTCGAAGTGTTCGCCGACCGGGGTGTCCCAGAAGCCGGTGATGATCTGCAGCTGCTCGTCCAGCCGGTCGAAGCGCTCGCCCAGCGGTGGGAACGGAATGGCGTAGGCCTCGTGCTCCTCGGCGAACCAGCCGGCGCCCAGGCCCAATTCCACACGGCCACCGCTCATTTCGTCGACCTGTGCGACGGCGATGGCGAGCGGGCCGGGATGCCGGAACGTCGCCGAGGTGACCATGGTGCCGAGCCGGATGGTGCTGGTCTCGCGGGCGATGCCGCCGAGTGTCACCCACGAATCGGTGGGGCCGGGCAGCCCGTCACCGGCCATGGCCAGGCAATGGTCGGACCGGAAAAACGCCGAGTAGCCGAGGCTTTCGGCGGCCTGCGCCACGGCAAGCTGGTCGGCGTAGGTGGCACCCTGCTGCGGTTCGACGAATACCCGGAAGTCCATGTCGGCCAGCCTAGTTGCTCAGAACGCCTTCACGCCCGCGGTCGAGACGAACATCCCGTGGCCGGTACCGGCATTGGTGAACCGGGTGCCTTCGGCTCCGGCGAGGATGGTCCACCCCACCGCCGAGTACGTCTGGTAGTCGAGGGTGACCGTCGGGATGGCCCCGAGATTGCCCACCCCCCAAGACAATTTGCCGGCAGCGGTGACCCGGACGCCGCGCGCGGTCTCCCCGTCGATCGTCGGGGCGTTGGCGAAGGCCGACTCGCAATCGACCGCGTCAGTGTTGAGCTGGCACCGGGTCTGGCCGGACTTCGTCGCGACGAAGACGTAGCCGTTCTGCGGAGCAAGGGCCTGCGCGGTAGGCGGCGCGGCGCTCGGTGCCGGGATCGGGCTGACCGGCACCGGGCGGATGGCCTTTTCGGATGGTGTCGGGGTGCTCACGGCAGACGATTCGCCCGCGGGGAGTCCCGACTTCGGGCTGCCGGGGGTGGTGCTGTCGCAGCCCGCGAGCAGCGCGACCGCCAGCGCAGCGGTGGCAGACATGGTGAGCCGTGTGTGGTTCATCGGCCATCAGGCTACGGGAGATCCGATCGCGCTGATCCAGACCGCTGCCCCGGCGCGTCCTGCTGCCTAACGTCGATCTTCCGTAGTGAACAGAGGTGGCGATGAGCAGAAAACACATATCCCCGCTCGGTGTGGTCGGCGTCGTCGCCATCGCGGTGGCCGGAGTTCTGATCGGGTTCAAGAACATTCACGGTTCATCGCCGGATGCACTGCTGAACGTGTCGTACGACCCGACGCGCGAGCTGTACGCGGCGCTGGACCCGCAGTTCATCGCGCAGTACCGCAAGCAGTCCGGCGTCACCGTCGACATCGCGCAGTCGCACGGCGGATCCGGCCGGCAGGCGCGCAACGTCATCGACGGCACGTCGAAAGCCGGTGTGGTCTCACTGGCCTTGGTCAGTGACGTCGACAAGCTGGCCAAGCGCGGGCTGATCGCCAAGGACTGGCAGCACCGGCTACCCAACAACTCGGTCCCCTATACGTCGACCATCGTGTTCGTGGTCCGCAAGGACAACCCGAAGAACGTCCATGACTGGCCCGATCTGGTCAAGGGCGATGTCTCGGTGGTGACCCCGGACCCGCGCACGTCGGGCAACGGCAAGCTCAGCGTGCTCGCCGGGTGGGGTTCGGTGACGACCCGCGGTGGCTCTGAGGCGGCGGCCCACGACTACCTGGCGGCGTTGTTCAAGCACGTCGCCGTCGCCGATGAGGGCGCGCGCGGCGCGGCCACCAGCTTCGCCGTGCAGAAGATCGGCGATGTGCACCTGACGTGGGAGAACGAAGCCATCCGGGAAGTGGCTGCGGCACCCAACGAGCTGCAGATCGTGTATCCACCAGTGAGCATCAAGGCCGAACCTGCGGTGGCCTGGGTAGATACGAACGTGGCCGGCAAGAAGACCGAGGCCTATGCGAAGGCCTACCTGAACTACCTGTTCACCGACCCTGCCCAAGACGTCATTGCGCAGTACGGTTACCGCTCGATCAACCCGCAGATCCAGGCCAAGTATCGGGCCAAGTTGCCGGACATCTCGCTGTTCCCGGTGTCCGCGATCGCCAAGGACTGGGACGACGCCGCCGAAAAGTTCTTCGGCGACAACGGAATCGTCGACACCATTCATCTTCCTGCGCAACGAACGGTGGTGGGATCGTGAGCCTGCTTTCGAACCTGAAACACAACTACGACCGCACCCTCGCCCGGCGCGATCTGATCGCCGGCCTGACGGTGGCCGCCATCGCGCTGCCGCAGGGCATGACCTACGCCCTGATCGCCGGCGTCGACCCCAAATACGGCGTCTTCTCGGCCATCGTGGTGACGCTCATCGCGTCGATATTCGGCTCGTCGTCACACCTGATCAACGGACCCACCAGCGCCATCTCGCTACTGGTGTTCAGCTCATTGGCGTTCATCGATCCCGAGAACCGCACCGAACTGTTCGAAGCGCTGTTCCTGCTCGCCGTGCTGGTCGGCACCATTCAGATCCTGATCTCGGTGTTCAAACTGGGTGACCTGACCCGCTACATCTCCGAGTCCGTGATCGTCGGGTTCATGGCGGCAGCCGCGTTCCTACTTGCCTTGGGCCAGTTGGGAAATGCGCTCGGCGTCAAGGACCGGGGCAACGGCAACATGCAGGTGCTGTATCGCACCTACCTCACGCTGTTCCACGGCGACGCGATCAACTACCGAGCCGTGGTACTGAGCGCCACAGCCGTCGTCGCAGCCGTGGTGCTCCGAAAGTTGGTGCAGCGCTACGGCTGGCCGCAGATCGACATGCTTGCCGTCTTGGTCATTGCGGCGCTGATCGCCTACTTCTCGGGCTGGTCGACACCCGGACACGGGGGCAAGACCGCGGTGTCGATCACCGGAAAGATTCCCGCCAGCCTGCCCGACTTCCACATTCCGGTGGTGCATTGGGAGTGGCTGCCGCATCTGTCGGAGGGCGCGTTGGCGGTCGCTTTCATCGGCTTGATCGAGGCGCTGTCGATTGCGAAAGCCATTGCGCACCAGACGCAGCAGAAGATCGACTACAACCGGCAGATTCTGGCGGAAGGGTTGGCCAACCTCAGCGGCGGCTTCTTCCAGAGCCTGCCCGGTTCGGGTTCGTTGTCGCGGTCTGCCATCAACTTCCAAGCCGGCGCGGCCACACGGTTTTCCGGCGTCATCGCGTCGGTGGCGGTCGCCGGCGCACTGCTGCTGTTCGCGCCGCTGCTGAGCTACATTCCGAAGGCGGCGCTGGCCGGCCTGCTGCTGGTGACCGCGGTTCGCCTGGTTGATTTCCAGCGACTGGTGCACACGGTCAGGGCATCTCGCTACGACGCCGGGTTGGTGATCGTCACGGCAATCACCGGCGTGGTCATCGATCTGGACAAGGCGGTGCTGCTCGGCGTGCTGCTGTCGATCCTGCTGTTCGTCCCGCGGGCCTCCAAGCTCAAGATCGCCGAGCTCGTGGTCACTCCGGAACGCGTCGTCCGGGAACGGGTCGGCGACGAGCCGGACAATCCGGCGGTGCTGATCTACGACATCGAAGGAGAGTTGTTCTTCGGTGCCGCACCGGAAATCGAGCATGCATTGGACGCGCTCACCGAGCGGGTCAAGGCCGAAGGCACCCAATTCGTGGTGCTCCGTCTCAAACGGGCCCGCAACCCTGACGCGGTCGGTATCGAGCGTATCGAGCGGTTCCTGCATGACCTGACCGAGCTGGGCGTCACAGTCCTGCTGGCCGGCGTTCGGCCCGACACTCTGGACGTCCTGGGCAACGTCGGGCTGCGAAAGTGGTTCCCGGACGAGCGCATCTTCCCTGAAGGGGAGAGGGAGTTCTCGGCAACGCTCAAGGCGGTCCGCTACGCGGAGTCGCGGCTGGTCCCCGGTGGCGTCAGCAGCGCCGAGGAGCTGTACTACCTGGTCTGACGGGACCTGCTACTGCGGAGGCAGCACCGGCGGCCGGCAGATGTTGTTGATCGGGTCCCACCAGGCGCCGTCGCGGCAGTCGAGCGGTGTCGTCGAGACCGGCGGGCGGCAGCTGTTGATGTTCGGGTCCCACCAGCCGCCGGGACAGTTCTGCACCAGCGGCGCCTGGCACCGGTTCTGCACCGGGTCCCACCAGGTGCCGTTGTCGCAGTCCGCGTGGCGGCCGCGGCGATGATGGCGGCACGCTGCAGAGATTTATGCATGAACTCACCATAACGACGTCGAACGTGAAGTAGATGGCGAGATTTCGCTGAATCTTCGCGATCTACTTCACATTCGGCGCAGCGAAGCTCAGTTACAAGGCAAGTCGCCCGGTGTGTAGTAGGGCACCCCGGCCGGGGTGTAACACGGCGGCCGGCCCGCGGCAGCCTGGGCGGCCGCGTCCTCCGGAGCGGCGGCGGCCACCGCGGCGTCGCCGGCGACGTTCGTGCACCCACCGGCACTGACGTGCCGGCCGCCGACACTGCCACACACATCGGCGTGTGCGACCGGTGTGCTGACGGCCGGTACGGCCGCGGACGCCAGCAGGAAAAGCACTGCAGCTGCGGACTTCTTCATACGAAGATTATTGACGAAGTCGTCAGGCTGGTGTCAGCTTTCCTTGTAACTGCCATCGTCTGTCCGGGTGAAATAGCGGCCCGGGGGTGGCAGGGGGTCGCGGCGCAGCGGCCCGGCGACCGGGCGGTGCCACGGCGTCATCGGCACCTCGTCGACGACGCGGACGAACGCCGGCCGTTGCTCGGCCGGCAGGTTCGCCAGCGCCTCGTTCAGGTCGGTGACAGAGATGTCCCGCCCGTCGACCAGTGACAGTGCCGTCACCGCGATGTCGTCATCGCCGTCCCGAACCCCGTAGGTGTGGACCAGGTCGACGGCCGGCAGCTTGCCGATGGCCGCGGTGCTCACCAGGGACGCCACCACGCCGTCGGCGGTGTGGATTTGGGTGTCGACGGAGTCGATCAGCCAGTAGTCACCGTCGGCGTCCCGGCTGACCAGGCTGCCGCTCGAGAACCAGGAGTCGCCGGCGTCGAACACGTTCCGGATCGGCGGCGCGGAGGCCGTGGTCGCCGAGCCGATCTTCACCAGCAGTAGCCCGGCCTCGTCGTCGTCGCAGCGGATCGCGTAGCCGTCGTCACCCGAAATGACTTGCTGCGCTTCGGGATCCCAGCGCACCACCGCCACCGTCGCGCTGCCGGGCAGCGGCCGGCCCAGCGACCCGGGCTTGGCCGGGTTGATGTTGGCCAGGATGGCCTCGCCCTCACTGGTGGCCCAGAAGTCCAGGACACCGGCGGGTGCGAAGCGATCGAGCACCCGGCGCCAAAGTCCGCGGGGCATACCGGAACCGACGAACAGTCGTACCGAATGGTTGCGCTCGGCGGGCTGCGGCGCGGCGTTGACCAACGGTCGCAGTTGCGCCCACGTGTAGCAGACGATGGTGACGCCGTAGCGGCGCACTTCGGTCCAGAACGTGGTCGGGTCCAGGTCGGTCGCCATGGCCAGGCGGCTACCACCGGCGACGGCACCGCCGATACCGGTGAGCAGGCCGGAGGTGTGGTAGATCGGGTTGATGCAGTAGACGGTGTCGGAATTGGTCAACTCCGCCGACGTCGCGGTGCCGTACGCCGACAATCCGAAGCGGCCGTTGGTGACTCGGATGGGTCGGGGGTCGCCGTCGGGCCCGCCGAAGAAGATGAACGCGAGCTCACCGGCGCGGCCCGGGTTGGGGCGGTACCAGTCGGGGATGCGCACGGCGTTCGTCTCGCCGATCTCGAGCGCGGTGAGGGTGCGATCGCGATGCAGGTAGGGCGTGTCGAGCAGGAAGGTGTGCAGCGGGCGCCCGGCGAAGTCGGCCTCGGAGTGTTCCGGGTCGGCAATCACCCTGTTCACCTTGCCGAGTTCGACTTCCCGCGCGGTGTCGGCATCGGGCCGCAACATCACCACGACCGCGCCGATGCGGTTCAGTGCGACCACCACGGCCAGCGCCGAGGGGCGGGTGCCCATCATGACGCCGACGTGCTCACCGGCGCGCACGCCCGCGGCGAGCAGGCCACGCACCACGGCGTCGATGCGGACCTTGTTCTCGCCGTAGGTGTAGCTGCGGTCCTCGTACATGAAGCTGACGTCGTCGGGAGCGTGCTGGGCCTGTTCATCGAACAAGAGCGCCAACGAGATTCGCGTGTTCGCATCGAGGCTGCGGATGCGGGCCAACCGCGGCATCTGGCGTGCCACCGTGCCGAACATGCCGCGCATGTTGCCTACCGAGCGGGCCACCGAACCGGCGACCGTGCGGCCGGCGTCGATCAGGGTCTGGACGCCCTCGGCCGGTCCCGCGGGCGCCGTCTCGGCGACGGTCGTCGTGGTGTCGACCTTGATGACGTGCTCCGGCAACGGGCCGAGGCCGTCGGCGTACCGCATCCAGTCGGCCACCAGCGGCCAGGTGTGGTTCGTCGCGGTGCTACCCACCACCAGACCGAAATGTCCTGCGTGCAAGGTGCTTTCGAAAATCTCGGTGCGCGGTGCGGCGCCGACGATCCCGCGGACCGATGCGGGAGGGGCGATTTCGTCGACTTCCCCGACGAATGCCAGGATCGGCGAGGTGATGTCGGCGAGCGTGACGGGCCGTCCGGCGATGCTGAAGCCACCCGTCAACATCCGGTTGTGGACCAGGAACTGCTGCAAGAACTCGGCGAGTGCGGGTCCGGGCCACGCCACCCAACCGTCGTTCATCAAATAGCGACGCTGGCCCTCACGGGGCAACAGCGCGTCGCGGTCGTGCAGCGCGAACAGGAACTGCAGCTGCCCTGTCACCGCCTTCACCGGGTCGAGCATCTGGAAACCCAACCGGGTCGCCCAGCCCGGCACCGACCGGCCGCGCAGCACGTTCTCCATGACGAAGCCCATGCCGGGGATGGCGAGTTCCGCAGGGACGCCCATCGGGGCCGTCTTGCTCAGGTCCACCGGGCTGCCGAACGTCACGACACTGCCGATGCCTTCGCTGCGCCGGTACGCCGACGCCTGGTAGCAGAACATGCCGCCCTGCGAGTACCCGGCGAGGTGCACCTTGGTTCCGGTGGTGGCGACGATCTCGTCGATGGCCGCGTCGATGGCCAGCACGTGATCGGCCAGGGTGCGCTTGAGCCCGCCAGGCTCCTGCTCCGGCGACCCGAAGTCGATGATCCACGGATCGATGCCGTGCTCGATCAACGTGCGCACCCCGCTGGCCTGCGGCGACACGTCGAACACGTCGGCGGTCAGCATCAGCGGCGGCACCAGCAGCACCTGGGGCCGACCCATCTCGCCGTCGGTGCGGTACCGCCGCAGCTTGTGGATCCGGCCCTGGGCGACGACGTCGTACGGCGACGGCTCTTCACCCGTTTCCAACCCGCCGTAGCGGGCCACTTCCAGCCAGTTACGAGTCGTTGCCACAACCCTGTCGAAGATCACGGTCCGCCCTTTCGATCAACACTCGGTGCAGATCATGCCAAGCGGACGCGCTCACCATGGCAGTTTGACCGCCAGCCTGGGTGATGGCGGGTTCGTCGACCGCAAATGCACGTCGGTGGAGCGGATCGGATCGAGGACTCGGGTCAGGAAAGTCAGCTCGTCGGCGAGGGCCGCCTCGTGGCACGGCCCCGAGTAGAAGTCGAAATGGTCGGCGGGGTATTCGCACAGATGGGCCAGGTAGCCGGCCTTTTTCGCGGCGCGGCGGGCGGCGTCGGGCGGTGCGATGAGGTCGTTGGTGCCGACTTGGACCAGCAGCGGGCACTCAAGCTGGCTGGCGTGCACAGTCGGTCGGTTGAACGCGACCTCCAGCACCGTGCGGGCGGTGAATTCGTTGCGCCAGGTCGGGCCGGCCATGGCCAGGTAAGCCTCTTCGGCGCCGGGAGTCGTGAGCGCCGCGGTGGCGCCGTGCTGCCCCGTGAGCGGCACGTTGTGCGGACGGCGGCCGAGGCGCGCCCCCGCGGCGTCGAGCACGCCGTGGGCGACCAGACGGGCCAGCGGCCCGGCGCCGGCCTCGTGGAATCCCTGCACCAGGGCGGCCATGCCGTCGGTCGCCGGACACAGCGACACCACGGCGGCTACCCGCTGGTCCTCGGCGGCAACGGCGATGACGTGCCCTCCGGAATACGAGGTGCCCCAGAGCGCGATGCGATCCCGGTCGACGCCCGGCAGATTTCTGGCGGCGTCGATGGCGGCGTGGTAGTCCTGCCGCTGTTTCTTCGCCGAGATGTATTGACGCGGTTCGCCTTCGGAATCGCCGAAGCCGCGGTAGTCGAACACCACCACGTCCATACCGGCGGCGGCGAAGGGCTCCGCGAACGCGAGCAGGCCCGAGTCGCGGGTCCCGCCGAAGCCGTGGGCCATGACCACGCACGGCCGCCCCGTCTGGCCGGCCAGCGCGTCACTCTCAGCGGTCAGATGCCAAGCGGCACAACGCTCGCCGTGGCTGAGGAAAAAGAAGTCGGTTCTCATGATCGCTCCTTCGGTCAGACCACGGGCAGTGGTGCGGCAGCGGGTGTGAAGACGAGAGCCGGGTCTTCGATAGGCCCGTTGCGCAGCCGCTCCTGATCCATTTCGTAGGCATGTTTGAACGCCCACGGGCCGTACGTGCCGCCGCGCGGGAACTGCGCCACGGCCCGCTGGACGTAACCGGAAGTCATGTCCAACAACGGAACTCGTTCCATCGTGCCGTCTTCCAGGATCGGGACGACCTTGCCGTAGCCATGCTCGTCCATGTAATCGAGCATCCGGCAGAAGTGCTCGCACACCAGATCGACCTTCAACGTCCAGGCGATATTGGTGTAGCCGACCGCGAACGCGAAATTGGGCACCCCGGAGAGCATCATCGCCTTGTAGACGGTGAGGTCGGGCAAGTGGAGCGAGTGCCCGTCGACGCTCAGCGCGATCTTGCCGAAGGGCGTCATATTCAGTCCGGTCGCCGAGATGATGATGTCGGCAGCCAGCTCCTGTCCGGACTTCAGCACGATGCCGTTCCTGGTGAACCGGTCGATGTGGTCGGTGACGATCGAGGCCTTACCCGACGCGACCATCTTGAACAGATCGCCGTCGGGCACCATGGCCAGCCGCTGCTGCCATGGGTTGTACTTGGGTGTGAAGTGCGTGTCGACGTCGAAATTCTTGGGCAGTTGCCGAGCTACGTTGGCGATCAACAGCTTTCGCATGACCTTGGGGTAGCGCATGCACATCTTGTACATTCCGCGGTTCAGCGAGATGTTCTTGCGCCGCACGATCTTGTACGCCCGCTCGTGGCCGAGCACCTTGTTGAGCACATTGGCGATCGGGTCGGATGCCGGAATCGAGAACACGTAACTCGGGGAGCGCTGCAGCATGGTGACGTGCGCGGCCTTGTCGGCCATGTTCGGGATCAGTGTGACGGCCGTGGCGCCGCTGCCGATGACGACGACGTTCTTGCCGGTGTAGTCCAAATCCTTCGGCCACAGCTGGGGGTGGATGACCGGGCCCTCGAAGTCGTCGCGGCCGGGGAAGTCGGGAATGTACGGGTTCTCGTAGTCGTAGTACCCGGTGCCCAGGAACAAGAAGCGCGAGGTGAAGGTCTCGGTCTTGCCGTCGTGGGTGGTCGTGACGGTCCAAAGCCCTTGGTGGGAATCGAAATTCGCCGAATCGACGTGGTGGCCGAACCGGAGGTGGTCGGCGAGGCCGTTCTCTGCGACCGTCTGCTGCAGGTAGTCCAGGATGATGTGCCCGTCGGCGATCGACTTGCGGTGCGTCCAGGGTTTGAAGCCGAAGCCGAAGGTCGGCATGTCCGAGTCGGACCGGATGCCCGGGTACTGATGCAGGCTCCAGGTACCGCCGATCGCGTCCCGCCCCTCCAACACCGTGAACGACGTACCCGGCCGAAAAGTCTTGAGGTGATAGGCCATGCCGATGCCGGAAATCCCGGCGCCGATGACCAGCACGTCAACGGGAGCGGTGATGGTGGTCATGGGCACTCCTTTGCCGGCCCGGCGGGTGTACCTGGACTGTAATTCCGTGACGCGCTGTTCACGCTGGGTTTGGCAGGGCTGGGCCTAGCTGGAGGCGATGGGCTGAGCGAACTCGTCGATGGCGTTGACCATCTGGTCGAGGCCCGGTAGTTCGAGCGGGTAGTGGCCGGCGTTCTCGAGCACGACCGTCGTCACCGGAACGCGGGTGATCCGACGCAGGAACGGTTCGCTGAGGTGCTCCGGCGTCCACCGGTCGGCTCCGGGTTGGGTCAGCAGGACGGGACAGGCGGTGAAGTCCTCCGGTTCGACGGCGGGTTGGTAGTTCATGTACGACGCGAGGAACGCCACGGAGACCCAGTTGCCTGCCGACGTACGGTCGGCGAGGCAGGCGCGCAGCGCCGTTTTGTCGTTGACGAGGGTGTGCATCTTGCTGACCGCCCACATCGGAATGCGCATCCGGCGCAGTGGTGTCCGGGCGACGCGGCCCATCATCGGTCCGCCGAGGCGACCCATCATCGGGCTGAGCGCGGTCTCGACCTGGACCTGGGGGTTGCGCTGGTCCAGGAACGTCATACCGACGATGCCCGCCACGTGGGGGCTGATCGCGGCGACGTGGTAGGTGAGCATTCCGCCAGCGCTAAGCCCGTAGAGCAGGATCGGTCGGTCGTCGCGCTTGCGTTCTGCCGCAACGAGATCGATCCCGGCCGCGACCCAGTCGTCGTACGTGACCAGCGCATCCGACGCGACTTCCGTGACTCCGTAGCCAGGCATGTCGACGGCGATGGTCTCGTAGCCGCGCCGGGCCAGCGGTGCCCCGGCGATGGTGCTCATCTGGCGCCCGTTGGTGCCGACACCGTGGAAAAGGACGATCTTCACCGGCGCGTCCGGGTTGCGGTACGTGTCGAGATGCACGCGGTGACCCTGCCAATCCCACCATTCCTCGGTGGGTTCCATGCCGGGCTTGATCCGGTACTCGGCCGGCAGGTGCTGTTGGATTGTGCGCCAGGCTTTTTGGTCGGTGTAGCTCATAGCGAGAGACTAACGGTCGGCTGGCTGGCGCGGCATCGTCGATGGTTAGGTGAGCTGAGTAATCGGCGGCCGGTCCTGTGCTCCCTTCGCCCCACCGTGCGCCGCCCCCGTCTTCCCGCGATGCGATCGTCTGCGGTTAGGTCAGCTAATCGATGCATGCCACCGTTCGCCGTGAGACCGGGCGAACCCTCGCCTCTCTGTCGGGCGACCGCGCTCGGAGGCTAGGCCACCTAAGCATCGACGATGACCGAGCGGTCCCAATCCTGTTGCAGTCCTTGTGTTTAGGTGTCCTAACCGTCGTCGATGCAGGCCCGTGCATTCGGCGCGTTCTTGTCGGTAGGCGCGAGTAATGTCGCACGTATGTTCGAATCGAATAGTGGTCCCCACGCCGCGCCCGCGGCGGTCGACGCGATCACCCTCGCTACCCGGGAAGAGAACGCCGCCGGTGCCCGTCGCCTGGCCGCGATCGGCGACCTGTGGGCCCTGCGGGCTCCCGACGGTGATGTGGAGAAGCGGTATTGGGCGATCGACGGGTATTCGGGGTTGGTGGTCGAGGTTGCCGCCGCTCTCGGGGTGTCCCGCAAGCGGGCGCAGGCGCAGGTGGACCGGGCGGTGATGCTGCGCACCCGGCTGCCGAAAGTGGCGGCGGTGTATGCCAAAGGCCTGATCGATGCGGTGCTGGTCGCGATGATCGTCTCGCGCACCGACCTGATCATCGATGACGACGTCGCTCAGCAGGTCGACGCCGACCTCGCGGCCAAGATCGTGTCCTGGGGGCGGTTGTCGAAACCGAAGATGGAACAACGCATCGACGCGATCATCGCCGCCTCCGACCAAGCGGGGGTGCACGCACCACGGCCTCCGTCGCAGGCCCGCTACCTCGATATTCGCGTCTGCGGCCCGGGAAGTGCCAACGTCTGCGGCACTCTGGATGCGGCGACCGCTGCCGTGCTGGACGCGGCCCTCGATGACCTGGCCCGCGGGGTGTGCAAGAACGATCCGCGATCGCATGATCAGCGGCGCGCCGCCGCCATTGATGCCCTGGCCCGGGGTGGCCGGCTGCAGTGCCAGTGCGGCGACGCCGACTGCCCCGCCACCAGGGTGGAGCTGCCGGCGCCGACCGTCGGGACCCGCGCGGTGATTCACGTGATCGCCGCCGCCGATACCCTCGACGGTGGTGCGCCGGGATTCCTGCCGGGGTACGGGCAGATCCCCGCAGGCCAAGTGACCCAACTGGCCGAGGGCGCGACGGTGCGGCAGGTGCACACCCCGCCGGATGTCGTCGAATCGCGGTACCGGCCGTCGGCCAAGCTCGCGGAGTTCGTGCGGTGCCGCGACCTGACGTGCCGCTTCCCGGACTGTGACCGGCCGGCTGAAGCCTGCGACATCGACCACACCGTGCCCTACCCGGCTGGGCCGACGCACCCGTCAAACCTCAAGTGCCTGTGTCGGTTTCACCACTTGCTCAAGACGTTCCACGGCTGGACCGATCACCAGTTCCCCGACGGGACCGTGGTGTGGACCGCGCCCACTGGGCACACCTACGTCACCAAACCCGAAGGTGCGCACTGGTACCCGCAACTCGGCAAGCCGACCGGAACTCCCGAAATCACTGGGGAGCCGGTGCGGAAACCGGGGCGGGGATACTGCATGCCTAAACGCAAACGCACCCGAGCCCAGGAACGCCAACAATGGGCGAACGAAGCCCGGATGGTCAACGAAGAACGCGTCGCCTCCGAGGAATGGCGCCGGTGTCGTGAACTCGAAATGGCCTTAGCCGCAGAGGAATGGGATGAACCGGCGCCGTTCTAGGCGGTGGCTGCCATTTCGGCGTAGCCCTCGGCGAGCGCTCGCAATTGGGCGGCGCCGTCGCCGGTGTAGGACGAGCCGTGCATGAGGGCCAGGGTTGAGGGATTCAGCGCGGCGAGCTGCTCGAGTGTTGGCGCGAGGTTCGTCGTCAGGCCGGTGGCGTGGAAGATGGACTCGGCCTCCAACGCCGGTGCCACGCAATCGGATTCGGTCAATGCCGGGCAATGCCCGGTGTGCGTCAGGAGGTCGCCGGCGAGCAGGGTGGAAGTGGTCTCGTCGAACCACAGGCCCGCCTCCCAATTGTGGGGAACGTGCGGGGTGGCGATGAATCGCAGCCGGTGTCCGCCGATATCCAGCGTGTCACCAGGGGCGGCGACGGGTGGGCGGTCGCACATGTCGACCAGTGACAGCATCAACGCGAGCCCGCCGTGCACAACCTCGGCGTGCGGGGCGGCGGCCAGCAGCAGGTTCATCGCGCCGCACTCGTCGGCCTCGAGATGTCCGAACGAGATCCAGCGCAGCTTGGGTAGTGGGATGACCTGGCTGATCGCCTCCGACACCATCGGGAACAGCTGCCGCTGGCCGCAATGGAAGAGGAATGGCTCGTCGCCGGTCAGGAGGAATTGGTTGAACGTGAAGCCGTTCTCGGTGATGCCAGGAATCCAGGTGGATAGCCGGTAGATATCGGGGGCAATCTCGTCGACTGCCGTGCTCAGTTCGGCATTCATCTGCCCATGGTGCGCCCTAGTTGAGCGCCGCGGCGACGGAATCAGCAAAGCGCTTCGCAGTCGATCGGTCGATCTGCGCGAAGCCGACCGCGAGGCCATTGATCACGGAGTCGGCCCGCTGGGGAAAGTCTGACAGCGGCGCGACGAGGAGGCCGTCGGCCCCGAGCCGCCCGGCCACGTCGCGGTCGCGACGGTCACCCGGCAGCAGGATGGCGACGTGCAGACCAGCCTGAACGCCGAGCACCTCGAGGTGCGGGCAGCGTGCTTCGAGTTCGGTGATCAAAATATCTCGGCGGCAACGGTATTCGCGGCCGGCCCGGGCCAGGTGCCGTTGCAGTTCGCCGGTGGTGATCAACTCCGTGAGGGCGCCGCGCGTGATGGCGGATACCGCGATCCGGTGGTCGCGGAGGTAGGTCTGAACCGCGTCGCGCAGGGGCAGTGGCGGCACCAACCAGGCGGCGCCCAGGCTCGGCGCGAGGATCTTCGACGCGGTGCCGACGTAGGCGACGTGTTCCCCGGCGCCCGGTATCGACCGGATGGCAGGCAAGGGAGCAACGCCGTAGCGAAACTCGCCGTCGTAGTCGTCTTCGATGACGATCGACCCGGTCCGCTTGGCCCACGCGACCAACTCGGCGCGGCGATTTACCGAGAGCCGGTGCCCGAGCGGGTACTGGTGTGCCGGTGTCGTGTAGACGATGCCGGCCTCGTCGCCGAGGCTGTCGACGCACAGCCCGTCGTGGTCGACGGGTACGAAGATCGGGTGCAGGCCGCCGCGGGTGAACTCCTCCGCTGCGGCGGGGTAGCAGGGCGACTCGAGATAGCAGCGGTTCAGACCGCTCACGGCGGCCAGCGTCTGAAACGCGGCAGTCGATCCTGGAACGTCGAAGACCGTGTCGGTGTCGATGCCGCGGCTGATGCGGAGATGGTGGGACATGGCGGCGGTGAAGGCGGCGTCGGCGCCCTGCCACGGAGACAGCGTCGTGGGTTGGGACGAAGCCGCGGTCCGCCACGCGCGGGTCCAGGCCCGCATGTCGATGAGCCCGGTGTCCGGGGAGCCGGGGCGCAGATCAACGACGGAGTCGGTCTGGTGCGCCGGAGTAGGAAGTGCCGGCACGACACTCTCGTCGAGGCGCGGCGCGCGGCTGGACAGCCCGGCCCTGGCGGCCGCCGTGGCGCCGGCCGTCGTTCGAGTTCCGGCGCCGGCCACACCTTCGAGGAATCCGGCAGCGACCAGCTCGTCGTAGGCGGCCGCGACCATGGTTCGTGAGGCCCCGAGCTCGTGGGCAAACGCACGGGTCGACGGCAGCCAGTCCCCGTCGCCGACCTGTCCGGCGGCGATCAGAGCCACCAGCTGACTCGCGATCGCTCTGGCGCTCAGGTCGGTGGTGTCGAGCGGCAGATGCACCGCCCGGGTGTGGCGGGCCATCCCGCCAGAATAGTGGCCTCTCGAAAATTGCGTTTCCGGCTATTCCAACCAGTCCGCAATCATGGTGATCTTGAATCATGGAAAAGCTCACCCGCAAGTACGGTCGGCAGTCCACGGCCCGCGCCGCTCTCGAAGAGTTCCTCGACGAACAGTGGTGGGGCGTGCTGAACGTCGGCGCAGTGGCCCGTCCGAACGGCAAGGTCAGGCCGCTCGCGGTGCCGACGCTGTACGTGCGTCACGAGGACCGGATTCTCATTCACGGTTCGACTGGCGCGGGCGCGTTGGGGGTCAACGGCAAGCCAGTCTCCGTCGCCTTCTGCGTGACGGCCATGGATGCACTTGTGGTCGCGCACAGCACCTTTGACTCCTCGGTGCACTATCGCTCCGCGGTGCTGTACGGAGAGGCGGAACCCGCCGGCCGCGAGGATCGCGAAGCCCTGCTCGAGCGGTTCAGCGAGCTGCTGATTCCTGGCCGCACTGCGGAGGTGCGTGCGATGTTGCCCAAGGAGATCGCGGCGACCAACGTCATCTCCCTGCCGATCGTCGACGGCGATTGGGTGTACAAGGTCAACGGCGGCCCGGTCGACGAACCGGACGAGGAAACCACGGCCTGGGCGGGCATCGTGCCGTTCTCTGTCACCTATGGAGCACCTGAGCGTGCGGAGTGGTCGACGGCGGAGTTGCCGGAGTCTGTGCGGGCGATGGTCGCCGGGGGAGGCGCCTGACCTGCGCGGGTAGCACCGGATAGACATTTTTGGGGAATCGGGAATAGATCGGGAAGTGCCTCCGTTGGACTCACCGACACCAAGTTGAGTGCACCAGGCTCAAGTTCGGCTTGACAGACGGCCCCGTCCGATAGCAAGCTTGAGCGCAGTTCGCTCAGATCACCCAACAATGTCTATCAGGAGGCATCACTATGGCTCGTGCGGTCGGTATCGACCTCGGGACCACCAACTCTTGCGTCTCGGTGCTGGAGGGCGGCGATCCCGTCGTCGTAGCCAACTCTGAGGGCTCCCGGACCACCCCGTCGGTCGTCGCGTTCGCGCGTAACGGCGAGGTGCTGGTCGGCCAGCCCGCGAAGAACCAGGCAGTGACCAACGTCGACCGGACGATCCGTTCGGTCAAGCGTCATATCGGCACTGACTGGACCGTCGAGATCGACGGCAAGAACTACACCTCGCAGGAGATCAGCGCGCGCACGCTGCAGAAGCTGAAGCGTGACGCGGAGGCGTACCTCGGTGAGGACATCACCGACGCCGTGATCACCGTCCCGGCCTACTTCAACGACGCTCAGCGTCAGGCCACCAAGGAAGCCGGCCAGATCGCCGGCCTCAACGTGCTGCGCATCGTCAACGAGCCGACCGCGGCCGCCCTGGCCTACGGCCTGGACAAGGGCGAGAAGGAACAGACCATCCTGGTCTTCGACCTCGGTGGTGGCACCTTCGACGTCTCGCTGCTGGAAATCGGCGAGGGCGTCGTCGAGGTCAAGGCGACTTCCGGTGACAACCACCTCGGTGGTGACGACTGGGACGAGCGCATCGTGCAGTGGCTGGTCGACAAGTTCAAGGCCACCAGTGGCATCGACCTGACCAAGGACAAGATGGCGATGCAGCGTCTGCGTGAGGCTGCGGAGAAGGCCAAGATCGAACTGAGCTCGAGCCAGAGCACCTCGATCAACCTGCCGTACATCACCGTCGACGCCGACAAGAACCCGCTGTTCCTCGACGAGCAGCTGACCCGTGCCGAGTTCCAGCGCATCACACAGGACCTGCTCGACCGGACCCGCCAGCCGTTCCAGTCCGTCATCAAGGACGCCGGCATCTCGGTCTCCGACATCGACCACGTGGTCCTCGTCGGTGGCTCGACCCGTATGCCCGCCGTCACCGAACTGGTCAAGGAACTGACCGGTGGCAAGGAGCCCAACAAGGGCGTCAACCCGGACGAGGTCGTGGCCGTCGGTGCCGCGCTGCAGGCCGGTGTGCTCAAGGGTGAGGTGAAAGACGTTCTGCTGCTTGACGTCACCCCGCTGTCCCTGGGTATCGAAACCAAGGGTGGCGTGATGACCAAGCTGATCGAGCGCAACACCACCATCCCGACCAAGCGGTCCGAGACCTTCACTACGGCCGACGACAACCAGCCGTCGGTGCAGATTCAGGTCTTCCAGGGTGAGCGTGAGATCGCTGCGCACAACAAGCTGCTCGGCAGCTTCGAGCTGACCGGCATCCCGCCGGCCCCGCGTGGCGTGCCGCAGATCGAGGTCACCTTCGACATCGACGTCAACGGCATCGTGCACGTGACCGCCAAGGACAAGGGCACGGGCAAGGAAAACACGATCAAGATCCAGGAAGGCTCGGGCCTGTCGCAGGACGAGATCGACCGGATGATCAAGGACGCCGAGGCGCACGCCGAAGAGGACAAGAAGCGTCGCGAAGAGGCTGACGTCCGCAACCAGGCCGAGTCGCTCGTCTACCAGACGGAGAAGTTCGTCAAGGACCAGCGCGAAGCCGAGGGTGGCTCGAAGGTTCCCGAGGACACCTTGACCAAGGTCGACGGTGCCATCGCCGAGGCCAAGACCGCGCTCGCCGGCACCGACATCGCCGCCATCAAGACGGCCATGGAGAAGCTGGGCGTCGAGAGCCAGGCCCTGGGCCAGGCGATCTACGAGGCCACCCAGGCCGAGCAGGCCGCCGGCGCGGGCGCTCCCGGTGCCGCCGCTGCCGACGACAACGTCGTGGACGCCGAGGTCGTCGAGGACGATCAGGAGCACAAGTGAGCCAAGACGATTCGCACGAGCCGGTGACCATCACCGACAAGCGGCGCATCGATCCGGAAACCGGCGAAAAGCGTGAGGGCGCTCCGGCGTCGGCCCCTGAGGGGTCGACGCCGGAGGCCCCGGCCTCCGCTGAGGAAGCCGAGGCTCCGGTGTCCGACGAAGCCGCAGAGCTCAAGGCAGACCTGCAGCGACTCAAGGCTGAGTACGACAACTACCGCAAGCGGGCGATCCGTCAGGAGCAGGCCGCGGCCGAACGGGCCAAAGGCATTGTCGTGCAGCAGTTCTTGCCGGTGCTCGACGATCTCGAGCGGGCTCGCGCCCACGGTGATCTGGAGTCCGGGCCGCTGAAGTCGGTGGCGGACAAGCTTTCCGGCGCGCTCGACAGCCTCGGTCTCTCGGCGTTCGGCGCCGAGGGCGACGAGTTCGACCCGTCGCTGCACGAGGCCGTTCAGCACGAGGGTGACGGCTCCAACCCGGTGTTGGGCACCGTCATGCGTCGCGGTTACAAGCTCGGTGAGCAGGTGCTGCGGCACGCGATGGTCGGTGTCGTCGACGCCGAACCCGCAGCTGATGCGCCCGACACGCCCGCCAATGCCACCGCTGCGACTGAACAGAAACCACAATCAAACGAATAACCGAGCGACGCTGAGGAGGTGACGCGACATGGCTCAACGGGAATGGGTCGAGAAGGACTTCTACAAGGAACTCGGCGTCACCTCTGACGCCACGAAGGATGAGATCAAGCGCGCCGCGCGCAAGGTGCTGGCCGACAACCATCCGGACCGCAACCCGAACAACCCGGCAGCCGAGGATCGCTACAAAGCTGCGACCGAAGCCAAGGAAGTTCTGACCGACGACGCCAAGCGTGCCGAATACGACGAAACCCGGCGGCTTTTCGCCAACGGTGGATTCGGCCGCCGCTTCGGTGGCGGCGGGGGCGGTGGTGGCTTCGGAGGTTTCGGCGGCGAGACGTCGGACTTCAACCTGGGCGACCTGTTCGACCAGGCGGGGCAGACCGGCGGCGCCAACATCGGTGACCTGTTCGGCGGCCTGTTCGGCCGGGGTGCGCAGCAGCCGCGTCCCAGCCGTCCGCGCCGCGGCAACGACCTGGAAACCGAAACCGAGCTGAGCTTCCTGGAAGCGACCAAGGGCGTGGCGATGCCGCTGCGCCTGACCAGCCCGGCACCATGCACCAACTGCCACGGCAGCGGCGCGCGTCCGGGCACCAGCCCGAAGGTGTGCCCGAACTGCAACGGCGCGGGCGTCATCAACCGCAACCAGGGCGCGTTCGGCTTCTCGGAGCCGTGCACCGATTGTCGCGGCACCGGCTCGATCATCGAGCACCCGTGTGACGAGTGCAAAGGCACCGGCGTCTCGACCCGGACGCGCACCATCAACGTGCGCATCCCGCCGGGCGTGACCGACGGTCAGCGCATCCGGCTCGCCGGCCAAGGTGAGGCGGGTCTACGCGGGGCGCCCTCGGGCGACCTGTACGTCACCGTGCACGTCCGGCCCGACAAGGTGTTCGGGCGCGACGGCGACGACCTGACCGTCACCGTTCCGGTGAGCTTCCACGAGTTGGCTTTGGGGACAACGCTTTCCGTGCCGACGCTGGAAGGCAAAGTCGGTGTTCGGGTGCCGAAGGGGACCTCTGACGGACGCATCCTGCGGGTACGTGGGCGCGGCGTGCCCAAGCGCGGCACCGACGCCGGTCATGGCGACCTGCTGGTGACCGTGAAGGTTGCCGTGCCGCCGAACCTCGAAGGTGAAGCGGCCGAGGCGCTCGAGACATACGCAAAGGCGGAGCGGGCCAGTGGATTTGATCCACGGGCAGGATGGGCCGGGTCGCTATGAGCGCCCGGCGCAAGGCCGAGGAAGCCCGCACCTTCCTGATTTCGGTGGCCGCCGAGCTGGCCGGTATGCACGCACAGACGCTGCGTACATACGACCGGCTCGGCTTGGTCAGCCCCGAGCGCACCTCGGGCGGCGGGCGGCGGTACTCGCAGCACGACGTCGACCTGCTGCGCGAGGTGCAGCGCCTGTCTCAGGACGAGGGCGTCAACCTGGCCGGCATCAAGCGCATCATCGAGCTGACCAATCAGGTCGAGGCGCTGCAGGCCCGGCTCAGCGAGGTGACCGCCGAACTCGAACGCGTCCGCAAGCCCAGCACCGCACTGGTGCTGTGGCAGCCGCGGCGGGGCGGTAGTTCGCAGCGGGGCTAGGCGTTCAGTCAGCCACCCGGTCGCGCAACAAATCCCGCAGCTGGGCAATTTCGCCCCGAAGGTCTTCGATGTGCGCTGCTGTCACGGCGTCTTGTTTCTGGTCGTCGTCCGACACGGTCTGCACGATCCACGACGCGATGGTGGCGGTGATCGAACCGACCAGGCTGATGCCGCCAATCATCATGAGGCTGGCCATGACTCGGCCGGTGGTGGTGACGGGATACATATCGCCGTAGCCGACAGTGGTGATCGTGGTCATTGCCCACCACACCGCGAGTCCGAAGCTGGTGATGTGGGCGTCCGGTGCGCTGCGTTCGGCTTCGTAGACCGCGAGTGCGCCGACGTACACCAGCAGCACCGCGCCGGAGATGGTGTAGATGATCACCTTGCCCCGGATGGCGCTGCCGATGGCCTTCTGCAAGGCGCCGACCAGGACGACCAGACGCAGCAGGCGAAGCGGCCGCAACAGCGGCAGCAGCACGATGGCCAGGTCAACCAGATGCCGGAAGAACCATTGCTTGCGGTCGGGCGCGAGGTAGAGCCGCGCCGCGTAGTCGGCGGTGAACACCGCCCACGCCAACAGGGTCGCCAACGTCACGAGCCGCGCGAGTACTCCGTGCGGCTGAGCGAGGACCTCCACGCTGTACGCGGCCAGGAACACCGCGGCAACCGCGGCGAGCGGCCATTCGGCCCGATGTTCCCACCTGTCGAGGCGGTCTTGCGTAGTCACGTCAGAAAGTGTGCGGCACCGGCGAACTTTTCGGAACTCAGTTGACCGAGATGGAGAAGCGCGCCACCGCTGGTCGGCCCGGGGACGCGACGCGGTAACCGCCGCGACGCAGCGCATCGGTGGGCGCGGCCATGGGCTCGATGGCCACCAGCGCGTCGCCGGGCGGCGCGAACAGTTGCGCGGCGGGGTAGCCGGTTTCGAACGTCACCGTGATCCGGTGGTCGCCGCCGCGGAGAATGAACTGCGCGCCGTCGGGTACCTGGTCGAAACCGTCGTCGTAGGCGGTGTCGCCGAGCGGCGCGGAACTCGCCGGCCAAGCCTCAACCGCACCGGAAGGCAACCCGCGATCATCGGTCGGCAGGTGCCGCATCGCCGGCGCCTCCAGCACCCAGTCCTGCCGAGGTACACCGGGAATGGTCAGGTACGGGTGATAGCCGAAGCACAGCGGAACCGCTGCCGACGTGGACGGCCGGATGGTGGTCTCGACCGTCAACCTGCGGCTCACCAGCGTGACGCGCTGCGTCAGCACATGCGGGAACGGGAACGACGCCAGCAGGCCGGGCCGGTTGAAATCGACTGCGGCAGTTACCGAGTTCGGCGACTGCTCGGTGATCACCCAGCCCGGGTAGGCGGCCAGGACGCCGTGCATGGGTGAGCCATGGGCGTCGACGCGCACGCCGCCGGAGCCGGGCGTGAACGTGACGACCGCGCCGTCGACGTCATAGGTGGTGGCGCCCAACCGATTCGCCCACGGATACAGCAGCGGGATGCCCATGGTCTTGGCGTTGGTCAGGTAGGCGGCCAGGCCGCGCCGCTGGCCGAGGAACTCGACATCGCCATCGGCAAACGACGTGCCGATCATGCCGGCGGCGGGGACGAACGTCGCCGTCATCGCGGACTCGGGGTCGCTCAGTACGACGGTGTCGAGTTCGGCCATCGGTTCCTCCAGTGTCAGTGGGCCAACGGATCGTGCTGAATGCGTTCTGGTGGTGCGCCTTTGGCGATCAGGGCGGCTTTGGTCGCGGTGACCATCTGCGGGCCGCCGCACAGCAGGATCTGCCGGTCGCCCCAGCTGCCGTAGCTGGTCACCACGTCGGGTAGCAGCCCCGTCTGCCGGACGTGTAGCCCGCGCGGCGGCTGCACGTCGGGGTAGTCGCCGGCCCACGGTGGGTCACTGGTGTATTCGGACACCGGCGTGACGGACAGCCACGGATTGGTGGCGGCGATCTCCCACAACGTGCGCAGGTCGTAGAGATCGCAGGGGTAGCGGCCGCCGAAGAACAGGTGCACGCGCGGATTCTCGGCCTCGCGGCACAGGTTCATCAACAGAGCGCGCAGCGGCGCCAGGCCGGTGCTGCCGGCCACCATGAGCACATCGCCGTCTGAGCGCGAAACATGCATGCCGCCATGGGGATTGGACAGCCGCCAGCGGTCACCGGGTGCGGTCTGGTTGACGATCGCGGTGCTCACCATGCCGCCGCTGACCGACCGGATGTGGAATTCGATGGCACCACTGGCATCGGACGGCATCGACGGACTCAGGTGCCGCCAGCGCCGCGGCCACTGCGGCACCTGCACCGCGACGTACTGTCCGGCGTGATACGACAGCGCTTGGTCCAGTTGCAGCCGCACCACCGACACGTCGCGGGTGACGCGCAGATGCTCGACGACGGTGCCGTCGACGTAGGGCGGGGTCTGTTCGGAATCGGCGGCGCCGCGCATGACACCGACGATCAGATCCACGGCGTGCGTGGTGGCCTCGGCGACCCGAGCATCCCAGCTCGCGCCGAGCTCGTCGCGCAGGGTGGCCAGCAGTGCGTCGTGCAGCGCCGCGTAATGCTGTTGCCCGACACCGTATTTGCGGTGATCCCGGCCGAGCTGCGCCAAGAATGCCACCGGTTCCTCGGCGCGCTGCTCGATGAACTCACCGAGCACCCAGAACAGCGCCTGGCTGAAGGCGGTGCGCTGCGTGGCCAGCTCCGGGGGGAACAGATCGCGCGCCGACAGGTCGGTGGCGAACCACCGGGTGTAGAAGCGGCCGATCACGTCGTCCCCGCCGCGCGCGGGGTCGACCGCGGCGCGCACCGTCATCAGGGCTTCGCGGTCGTCAAGCCCCATCAGGCATCGGCGAGGTGGTGTCGAAGTGGTTCTGCCCCAACGTGCTGACGAAGGTGGGGCCCAGCAGGTCGAGTTCGCGCCGGTGCGCGTCGGCCCACGTGCCGTACGGCTGGTGCGCCAGGTATTCGTTCCGGAACCGGTCGTCCTCGGACACCTCGGTGACGCAGAACGTCGGGATCGCCAGGTCGACGACGGGTCCGCCGCGCTCGACCTCGGCCAGCAGCAGCGGGGCGTTGCCGTTCAGGAACCGGTCGATGATCCAGCCGTCCTCGCCCAGCCACACCGAGTACCGCACCTTGGTGACGACATGGTCGGCGCGACGGACGATTTCGCCGGCCACCAGCGGATCGAGTTCGCGCTCGGCCTCGTAGCGGGTGCCGCCCGCGGCCGGGCCCTTGGCGGTCATGGTGCCGATCGAGTCTTCGCTGATGGCCTCGATGAGGTCGATCGCCGCATTGCTCAGATCGGCGGGGGCGGGTCCCTGGACGCGCACCCGGACGGCGTAGCCGTCGGACGCGAACAGGTATGCCTGCACGATCAGGGCAGGGGTCGGGTCGGACGCGGTGACAGCGGGCAGGTCGCGGACGAGGAACTTTCGTTCGAACTCGAAATCGCCGAAGCCGGATTCGGACATGCTTAGACGGTAGTCCTAGAGGTGGCTGAGACCCTTGTATGCCACGAGGAGTCCGATGATGATCAGGATTCCGGCGACCAGCACGGCGTGCTGACGGTGCAGCCAGGCGCCAAGACGGGCCATGGCCGGGTCCAGCCGCTCACCGGCGGCGACGTAGGTGAGGACCGGGATGGCGACCGAACTGCCTGCCACCACGGCGAAATACAGCACCGATGCCCAGGTCGCCGCTTGCGGGAGTTCGTCGGTGCTGATCGCCAGGCCGGCGGCGATGCACATGAACAGCACCTTGGGGTTCACCACCGCGAGTACCGCCGCGGTCACGAATCCCCGTGCCGGAGTGACGGTGGTCAGCTTGCGCATCCAGGCGGGCTCGTGGGCGTCGTGCTTGCGGGTGGCCCACCGGTAGATGCCGAAGGCGATCAGCAGGGCGCCGATCACGATGCGCACCCATGACGCCGTGGTCGACGGGTGGCCGGCCTCGGGCATCAGTCCGGACAGTTGGACGAATACGCCGGTGAGCACCGCGATGGTGACCAGCCACCCGGCGAGGAAGGTCAGACCGGTGATGCGGGCGTGGGGTGATTGCAGCACGAGCACTGCGGGAATGATCGACAGTGGCGACAGCGCGATCACGAGGGCCAGGGGAATCAGTTCGGTCAGGACCGAAACCCAGTCAGTCATTCACTGCCCCCTTCGTGTCGCGACCAGTATGGACGGGGATCGCGCGGAAAGGCATTCGGGCCGTCGTGAAAGGGTCTTGTGGCCGTATTGAAAACTCGTGGAAATTTCCTAGACTTGAGCGGAACAGACTCAACCTTGACGGCGTTGAAAACAGCGACAAGCATTTTTCTGTAGACGAAAGGGAGGTGTCGTGGACTCGTTCAACCCGACCACGAAGACTCAGGCGGCGCTGACCTCAGCGTTGCAGGCGGCAACAGCCGCCGGAAACCCGGAGATCCGTCCGGCGCACTTGTTGATGGCTCTGCTGACCCAGAACGACGGCATTGCCGCACCCCTGCTGGAGGCCGTCGGCGTCGAGCCCGCGACCATCCGGGCCGAAGCCCAGCGGCTGATCGACCAGCTGCCCAGTGCCAGTGGCGCCAACTCGACGCCGCAACTGTCGCGTGAGTCGGTCGCGGCGCTGACCGCTGCCCAGCACCTGGCCACCGAGATGGACGACGAATACGTCTCCACCGAGCACCTGCTGTACGGCCTGGCCAGCGGCGACTCCGACGTCGCCAAGATTCTGGTCAACCACGGCGCCGCGCCGCAGACGCTGCGCGACGCGTTCGTGAAGGTCCGCGGCAGTGCCCGCGTCACCAGCCCCGATCCCGAGGGCAGCTACCAGGCGCTGGAGAAGTACTCCACCGACCTGACCGCGCGTGCCCGGGAAGGCAAGCTCGACCCGGTCATCGGACGCGACAACGAGATTCGTCGCGTGGTCCAGGTCCTGAGCCGGCGCACCAAGAACAACCCGGTGCTGATCGGTGAGCCCGGCGTCGGTAAGACCGCGATCGTCGAGGGCCTGGCCCAGCGCATCATCGCCGGCGACGTGCCGGAGAGCCTGCGCGACAAGACCGTCGTCTCCCTGGACATGGGGTCCATGGTGGCCGGCGCCAAGTACCGCGGTGAATTCGAGGAGCGGCTCAAGGCCGTCCTCGACGACATCAAGAACTCGGCCGGCCAGGTCATCACCTTCATCGACGAGCTGCACACCATCGTGGGAGCCGGCGCGACCGGCGAGTCCGCGATGGACGCCGGCAACATGATCAAGCCGATGCTGGCCCGTGGCGAGCTGCGGCTGGTCGGCGCGACCACGCTCGACGAGTACCGCAAGTACATCGAGAAGGACGCGGCCCTGGAGCGCCGGTTCCAGCAGGTGCTGGTCGGCGAGCCGTCGGTCGACGACACCGTCGGCATCCTCCGCGGCCTCAAGGAGCGCTACGAGGTACACCACGGTGTACGCATCACCGACTCCGCGCTGGTCGCGGCGGCCACGTTGTCGGACCGCTACATCACCAGCCGGTTCCTGCCGGACAAGGCCATCGACCTCGTCGACGAGGCGGCGTCGCGGCTGCGTATGGAGATCGACTCCCGGCCCGTCGAGATCGACGAGGTGGAGCGGCTGGTCCGTCGCCTCGAGATCGAGGAGATGGCGCTGTCCAAGGAAGAGGACGACGCCTCGAAGGAACGGTTGGAGAAGCTGCGTTCCGAGCTGGCCGACCACAAGGAGAAGCTGGCCGAGCTGACCACCCGGTGGCAGAACGAGAAGAACGCCATCGACATCGTCCGCGAGCTCAAGGAACAGCTGGAAGACCTGCGCGGTGCGGCCGACCGGGCCGAGCGCGACGGCGACCTGGCCAAGGCCGCCGAGCTTCGGTATGGCCGGATCCCACAGCTCGAGAAGCAGCTCGACGCCGCGCTGCCGGTCGCCGAGGCCCGTGAGAACGTCATGCTCAAGGAGGAGGTCAGCCCCGACGACATCGCTGATGTGGTGTCGGCGTGGACCGGCATCCCGGCCGGTCGCATGATGGAAGGTGAGACCGCCAAGCTGCTGCGCATGGAGGCCGAGCTCGGGAACCGGGTGATCGGTCAGGAGCGCGCCGTCCAGGCCGTCGCCGACGCGGTGCGTCGTAGCCGGGCAGGGGTGGCCGATCCCAACCGGCCGACGGGCTCGTTCATGTTCCTGGGTCCGACCGGTGTCGGTAAGACCGAACTGGCCAAGGCGCTGGCGGAGTTCCTCTTCGACGACGAGCGCGCCATGATCCGCATCGACATGAGCGAGTACAGCGAGAAGCACTCAGTGGCTCGCCTGGTCGGTGCCCCTCCGGGCTACGTCGGATACGACGCCGGTGGCCAGCTGACCGAGGCGGTACGCCGGCGCCCGTACTCGGTGGTGCTGTTCGACGAGATCGAGAAGGCGCACCCCGACGTGTTCGACATCCTGCTGCAGGTGCTCGACGACGGCCGGTTGACCGACGGTCAGGGCCGCACCGTCGACTTCCGCAACACCATCCTCGTCCTCACGTCCAACCTGGGCGCGGGCGGCAACGAGGAGCAGGTGATGGTGGCGGTGCGCTCGCGGTTCAAGCCCGAGTTCATCAACCGTCTGGACGACGTCATCATCTTCGAGGCGCTCAAGCCCGAGGAGCTGGTGCGGATCGTCGACATCCAGCTGGCTCAGCTGCAGAAGCGGCTGGCGCAGCGGCGGTTGACGCTCGAGGTGTCGCTGGATGCCAAGAAGTGGCTGGGTGACCGCGGCTTCGACCCGCTGTACGGCGCCCGTCCGCTGCGCCGCCTGGTGCAGCAGGCCATCGGCGACCAGTTGGCCAGGAAGCTGCTGGCCGGCGAGGTGCACGACGGCGACGTCGTGCCGGTCAACCTCAGCGCCGACGGCGACAGCCTGGTGCTCGGCTGAGTTGAGTTACGGGAAAGCCCCGTCACACATTTCGTGTGGCGGGGCTTTTCTAGATGTTGAAGCGGCCGGCGAATCCGCGCAGTGGCACGTCGGCGCTCGTCAGCAGTCCAGGCGGTGCCTTGACCACCGAGGCGATGACGTTGAGTGCGGGTAACCCGGTCACCGTCATCCCGATCGAGGCGAAGGACTCCGGATTCGACAGGTCCACACCGGGTTTCGGGTAGATCATGTGCTTGTTGTAGACGCACGGGTCGCCCTTGATCTGAGTAATGTAGCAGCCCTTGATGTTCCAGTTCGGTTCGGTGTGCGGCGTCATCTGCCATTCGAGATGGGTCTCGATGCGCGGTACGCCGTCGACCATGCCCTGGTACTTGATGTAGTTGCCGCCCAACGATCCTTTGGGCAGCGTGTACCAGCCCAGGTCGACATCCTTGGTGCAGGCGCCGAGCTCGGCGCTGAACTTCACCTCGTCGAGCTCGAGGCCGAAGCAGTCGGCCATCATCAGCACACTGTCGGCGAACACCCGGGTGTATTTTTCCAGCTTGGCCGGGATCGACGGATCATCAACGGGCAGACCGTATCCCACCTCGATCCAGGTGTCCTTGCTGTGGTGGCAGGACACGTCGACGGACTCGATGGTGGTGACGTTCTCGATCTCTGCGACGTCGGCCGAGCACACCACGCCCAGAATCTGATTGACGCCCGGGTTCATACCGGTGCCGTAGAACGTCGACCCGCCCTTGGCGCACGCCTCGGCCAGCAGCTGCGACACCGGCTTGCCGGAGGGGTGCGGGTGGTTGGTGTCGCGGTGCCAGCCGGTGATCCAGTCCGCCGTGGTGACGATATTGATCCCGGCCTCAAGGACTTTCACGTACAGGTCCTCGTCGGGGAAGACGCCGTGGAAGGTGAGGACGTCGGGACGCGCGGCGATGATGTCCTCGACCGACCCGGTGGCGACGACGCCGATCGGTCCGATCCCGGCGATCTCACCGGCGTCGCGCCCGACCTTTTCCGGTGTGTAGCAATGCAATCCGACCAGCTCCAGGTCGTCGCGCTTGCCGATGCGCTTGATCATCTCGGTGCCGACGTTGCCGGTCGCCACCTGGAAGACACGAATCTTGGACATCTGGCTCAGCCCTTCTGATCGGGATAGAACTGCATGGCCCACTTGCGGATTGCGGTGAAGCCCTCGTATTCGGCGGTGGCCAGCGCCGGCGGATCGGAGTAGCGCTGGTGCGACCAGATGTGGATGTCCTGGGTGAACTGCCGGATCACCTCGTCGCCGAATGCGGTGGCCCGCTCGGCGTTCCAGGGCGCCCGCCCGATGTAGACCATGAACCGCACGTCGCAGGTGGACTCGTCGACGGGCGTGACGGCCGAGATCGTGCGGTTGTCGATCATGCCCCAGCTCTTGGTGACGGCGATGCCCAAACCGCCGTTGATGGCCTCCACGCCGCTGCGCACATCGTCGATCGACTGCTGGTCGCTGCCTTCGAAGGTGATGGTGAAGTCGACGTAGGAGATGGGCGCGGCGAAGTCGTGCCGGGTGAACACCGGCACGATCGGCGTCTGGTGCACGAACTTGAAGTGCGCGAAGTCGACGCCGTTCTCCAGCACGTACTGCGGATGCAGCTCCAGCGTTTCGCGGAACAGCCGCTGCTGCGGGTAGTAGTCGGCGGCGGTGCTGCCGTCGTTGAACGAAGCGAACACGTCGGGCGCCTCGAAGAACGGTTCGCGGCCTTCGGTGTCGTGCCAGATGTAGATGGCCTCGTTGCGCTCGGTGACGGGGTAGGTGCGAATTCGGCGGCCGCGGTTGGGCCGGTCCTGGTACGGGATGCAGACGTTGTGGCCGGCGGCGTTCCACTGCCAGCCGTGGAACGGGCACTGGATCGTCTCGCCGACGACGTGGCCGCCGAAGCCGAGGTGCGCGCCGAGGTGCTCGCAGTAGGCGTTCATGACGGTGACGGCCCCGGATTCGGCGCGCCAGGCGACCATCTCCTCGCCGAAGTACTTCATGGCGTGCACCGCGCCCACGCTGACCTGGTCCGACCAGGCGACCTGGAACCATCCCGTCGGCTTCATCGGCAACTGGGGTTTGGCCATGACCCGAATCGTAGGAGGTTCTGTGAAACTTTGGAAGAGGGTTCTGTGAAACTGGGGTAATCTCTGCCAGATGACCGCCGCACGCCGAACCAACAGGCGCGGCGACGCCACGCGGGAAAGCATGTTGGAAGCCGCGCGCAAGGCGCTGGCCACCGGGGACCCGGGCGCGGTATCGGCCAACCGGATCGCCAAGGAGATCGGCGCCACCTGGGGTGCGGTGAAGTACCAGTTCGGCGATATCGACGGCTTCTGGGCCGCGGTCCTGCGCCGCACCGCCGAGCGCCGCGCGGGCATGCTGAGTCACCACGACACCGGCGCCACGCTGCGGCAACGCGTCGCGACCATCATCGACCTGCTCTACGACGGACTGACCATCGGCGATTCGCGGGCCATCGAGAATCTGCGCGCCGCTCTGCCGCGCGACCATGCCGAGCTGGAACGGCTCTATCCGAAGACCGCCGCTGAGCTGTCGTCCTGGGGGCAGAGCTGGCTGCAGACGTGCCAGCAGGCCTTCGCCGACCTGGACGTCGACCCCGAGCGGGTACGCGAGGTGGCGTCGTTCATCCCCGGCGCGATGCGCGGCATCGCCTCGGAGCGTCAGCTCGGCACGTACACCGATCTCGAGGTGGCCCGGCGGGGGCTCACGAACGCGATCGTCGCGTACCTCAAATAGCATGTGACCAGCTTGTGACCAATTCGAGTTCGGGCATTTCGGGTACCAGCCAGTAGGCTTGGCCCGATGGTCCCGCTTTGGTTCACGCTTTCCGCGCTCTGCTTCGTGGGTGCGGCGGTGCTGCTGTACGTCGATATCGACCGTCGACGCGGCCTTGGTAGGCGCCGAAAGTCATGGGCGAAGTCCCATGGATTCGACTACGAACACGAGACTCCCGACCTGGTCAAGCGGTGGAGCCGCGGCATCATGTCGACCGTCGGTGAGAACGTGCTCGCCCGCAATGTGGTGCTCGGGCAGATCCGCGGCGAGGCCGTGTTCATCTTCGATCTCGACGACGTGGCCACCGTCATCGCCCTGCACCGCAAGGTCGGCACCAACGTGGCCGTGGACGTCCGGCTGAAGGACATTCCGGAGCCGCGCGAGAACGACATCTGGCTGCTCGGCGCCATCGGCCCGCGCATGGTCTACTCCACCAACCTCGATGCCGCCCGTCGCGCCTGCGACCGCCGCATGGTGACGTTCTCGCACACCGCCCCGGATTGCGCCGAGGTCATGTGGAACGAGCAGAACTGGACGCTCGTCTCGCTGCCGATCACCAGCACCCGCGCTCAGTGGGACGAGGGTCTGCGCACCGTCCGCCAGTTCAACGACCTGCTGCGCGTGCTGCCGCCGGTGCCGTCCGGCCAGAACAGCGTCGCCGGCCAGGCCGTCGCCCGTCGTAGCGGTTCGCCGAGCCGTCCGCTCAGCGCCGGCCCGATGCGCCAGAACGAACTGCCCGCCGGCCGCAGCAACCAGGCCCCGGGCCGCGCCGACGTCGGTCGTTACACGCAGTTCGCGCCCGCCCGCAACGGCCGCAACGCGCCCAACTACCAGCGCTAGTGCCCGACGGGGTGGCCAGGTGCTCGCAGTAGCCTGATCCCCATGCAGGGTTTGCGCGGCTTGACCGCAGCGTTGTTGGCCGTTTTGTTGGTGGGCTGTTCGAGTAGCTCCGCGAGCACCGTCATCTTCGGTGCGCCCAGCGTGAAGGTCGGCGAGTCGCAGGCGCTGCTGGGCTGGAACGTGTCGGTGTCCAACCTCCGCTTCCAAGATGATCAGGTGCTGATCGACGTCGACCTGGCCGCGGCGAAAGCCGGCGGCGAACACGCCAAGCCCGAGACGCTGCGCTTCGGCCTGTACGGCGCGCTGGCGCACCCCATCGAATCGAATGTGATCGGCGGCTGCGACGGCGTCCCGAACCTGCAGATCAATCCGGCAGTCGTCCAGAATCCGGACAAGGTCACGGGCACAGTCTGTTTGGGCCCGATGCGCGACCAGGCGCAGGTGCGTGGCGTCTACCTGTATTCACCGGCCGACCGGATCAAGGACACCACGGTGGCCTACGGTGCGGCGTACCCGGTGGGGCTGACGCCGACCAACGAGTCCGACACCGGGCTGACCCTCAAGGCCACCAGCGTCGATGGGTTCCGGGCCGACGGCGGGCAGCTGATCCCCGCGGCGCTGGGCGATCCGGCCGCGTTCACCGGCAAGGGCTACATGCTGCTAGGCCTCGAAATCGGCGGTCTGGCAAGCAGATACAAAGACGATTCGGCCAAGCGCGGTGGGCCGTTGATGATCGCTGTGGCGCCGACGCTGCCGCCGCCCGGACTGTCGCATGCCTGTGACGTCTACGGCGCGACGCTGCTGGTGCTACCGGACTCGAAGGTCGGCGCGATCTCGACCCGAGCCTCGTTGTGCACACAGGGGGACATCAACCAGGCGCTGCTGTACGCCACCGTCACCGTGGTGGGAACCCATGCGGCGGTGTGGATTTCGCGTGAGTGATCAGGACGCAGAGCACGCTGATGTGCCAGGCCCCACCGAGTGGGGAGCCGGGCCCGGCGTCGGCCCCTGGCCGGGCGAGCTGCCCGACGATCCGCGCTACGACCCGGAGTTGTTGCGCGAGGGCGACACTCGCAACGTCGTCGATGCCTACCGCTACTGGACGCGGGAGGCCATCATCGCTGACATCGATCAGCGCAGGCACCCATTGCACATCGCGATCGAGAACTTCGGCAACGACGCGAACATCGGCGCAGTGGTCCGCACCGCGAACGCGTTTGCGGTGGACACCGTGCACATCGTCGGCCGCCGGCGGTGGAATCGCCGGGGCGCCATGGTGACTGACCGCTACCAGCGGCTCGTACACCACGCCACCACCGCGGAATTGCTGGCCTTCGCCGACGACGCGGGGCTGACCCCGGTGGCTGTCGACAACGTGCCCGGCTCGGTACGGCTGGAAGAGACGACGCTGCCCCGTGCCTGCCTGTTGATCTTCGGGCAGGAAGGCCCCGGCATCACCCACGACGCCAAGACCGGGTCGATGATGACGGTGTCCATCGCGCAATTCGGCTCGACCCGGAGCATCAACGCCGGGGTGGCCGCCGGGATCGTCATGCACACCTGGATCACTCAACATGCAGGACTGGATCGGGCCTGGTAGGGCAGGATGTATCGCATGGATCAGCTTTGGGCTAACCGTGCGGCCAGCGCCGAAACGGCTGTGTTCAATCGGCATATCCGCCGGCTCTGGGGGATGCCCGGCACCCAGCTGGGCGTGGTGGCCTGGCCGTCGACGCGGGCCGACCGGATGTTCAAGAGCTGGGACTACTGGTGGCAGGCGCACCTGCTGGACACCATGATCGATGCGCAACTGCGCGATCCGCAGGAGTACCGCATCGCCCGGATCGCCCGGCAGATTCGTGGACATCGGCTGCGCAACAACGGGGCCTGGACCAACAACTACTACGACGACATGGCGTGGATGGCGCTCGCGCTGGAGCGCTCCGGCCGGCTGCTCGGCGTGGCGCGGCCCAAGGCGCTCAAGACATTTGCCGACCAGTTCCTCAACGCCTGGGTGCCCGAGGACGGCGGCGGTATCCCCTGGCGCAAGCAGGATCAGTTCTTCAACGCCCCCGCGAACGGCCCGGCCGGCATCTTCCTGGCCCGCCATGACCGACTGCGGCGGGCGCAGCAGATGGCCGACTGGATCGACGGCACGCTGATCGACCCCGATACGCACCTGGTGTTCGACGGCATCAAGGCCGGTTCGATGGTGCGCGCCCAGTACACCTACTGCCAGGGCGTGGTGCTGGGCCTGGAAGTGGAGCTGGCTGTGCGCACCGGGGATGCGCGGCACTCTGAGCGGGTGCACCGCTTGGTGGCCGCCGTCAAGAACCACATGCTCGACGACGGCGTCATCAGGGGAGCCGGCGGCGGCGACGGTGGCCTGTTCGGCGCCATCCTGGCCCGCTACCTGACGTTGGTGGCGACCACGTTGCCCGGGGATTCCGAGGACGACGAAGCCGCCCGGACGACGGCCCGCGAGTTGGTGTTGAAGTCGGCGCAGTCGGCGTGGGACTACCGGCAGTCCGTCAACGGCATTCCGCTGTTCGGTGCGTTCTGGGATCGTGCTGCCGAGCTGCCGAAGGACACCGGCGACAAGGCGAAATCGGTTGACGGCGCGGTGAATTCGTCCGATATCCCGGAACGCGACCTCTCGGTGCAGGTGGCCGGCTGGATGCTGATGGAAGCGGCCTACGCGTTGGGTGCTGACGGTGACGCTGAGACCGAGACCGAGGCCGAGGAGTCCTGACCGACGGCTACTTCGGCGTCAACTCGCGGCAGTACGCGTAGATGGCCAGCCCGCCGAACTTGACGGCATCGTCGTTGGACAGGTTGCCGGCGTTCTTCTTCAGATAGCTCAGCGCCGAGTTGACGCCCCCGCTGCGCATGGCGCTGCAGGTGCCGTGCGCGAGCTTGATGGCGGTGCTGTTCGGCATGAGGATGCCCTTGTCGTGCACTGCTTGCAGGAACATCGGGTCGATCTGATCGTCGGCGTGGGCGGGGACCGCCATCACGATGGTTACCGCCGACGAGACCGCCGCGAACAGAGCTGCTGTGCGTGTGCGTTTCATTCGGATCCCCCATGCAAGATCGGTTTGCTGACAGGTTACGCGAGGCCCGCCGATCCGGGGCGGAGTCGGTTGTTGGCGGGCACAGGAATTTCTTCAGACGCGTCAGCGTCATATACTTAGACCGCATATTGCATTTTGATTTTTTTGCTTATTTCGGAGGTTGGCCATGGCCACGTTCAAGAAGATTGCGTTGACTACAGCACTTGCGGGAAGCATCGGAGCTGCGCTTTTGGGTGTCGGTGCGGGAGCGGCCAGTGCCGCTCCGTCGCAGGATTCCGCCGTCATCCCGATGGACCGTGGCCACGGCCACGACGACTGGGACGATCACGGCCGTGGTTGGGGTGGCCCGGGTTGGCGCGGTGGTGGCTGGGATGGTCCGCGCGTGTACGTCAACCTGCCCTGCGTGACTGGCCCCGCCGGTTTCGTCACTGTTTGCCCATAGTTCTTCGCCGCTGACGATTCATCTCCTTCGCACCGGGTAACCCCTGTTGGTGCGCAAGAGTGTCGTGATCTGTGTGGTGTCCGTCGGGCTGACCGGTTGTTCGACCTACGAATCCGAACCGAATGCCGGCTCGTTGGATTCAGGGATGCGTGCGCCGCAGGTCATCGTCGACGGACAGACCCGGCAGGTGACCGGTGGAGTCACCTGCCACCAGGCGGGCGACCACATGACGATCGGGATCGGGGACGTCTCCAGCGGGGTCGGTGCGGTGGTGACCACGAGCAATCCGCCACAGGTTCGAACCGTCGGGCTCGGCACGGTAGATGGTGTCGCGCTCGGGTTCACGAATTCCGAACCCGGTGAGGCGAACAACGCCGGGGCCGCGGTGCGGGGCAAGTCGTACACGATCCGGGGCACCGCCGACGGCAGCGATCTGAGTGATCCGCAATCGCCGCGACAGGTGAGCAAGAGCTTTGAGATGGACGTGACGTGCCCGTAGCACCAAGATGATTGGTCGTGACGGCACCTGAGGAGGCATCGCCCACGCTGGGCACGGTCCTGAAGGAGTGGGGCACCATCGGGTGCATCGGTTTCGGGGGCCCGCCCACGCACATCAAGTTGCTGCGCAGCCTGTGCGTGGAGCGGCGCCGCTGGATCGGCGCCACCGAATTCGAGGACGCGATCGCGACCTGCAATCTGTTGCCGGGGCCGGCGTCGACGCAGCTGTCGATCTACTGCGCCTGGCGGGTTCGCGGCCGGCTGGGTGCACTGGTCGGTGGCGTTGCGTTCATCGTTCCGGGCCTCATCGTCATCCTCGGACTGGCTGCGCTGTTCCTGGCCGGCTCACCACCGCGGTGGGTACTTGCCGCGGGGGCCGGCGCGGGTGCGGCGGTGGCTGCTGTCGCGGTGCATGCCGGGGCGGCTCTGGTCCCGGCCAGTTGGCAGCGGCGCACCAGCTCCATTCGATGGCCGGTGTACCTCGCGTTGGGTGCGGTCGCGGCCGCAGTGCTGGGGCCGTGGCTGGTGGTTGTGCTGTTGGCTTGTGGCGTAATCGAATTGGCGCGGACGACGACCCTGCCCAGGTCCGGCGCGCGCAGCATGCCGGTGCTGGCGTTTCAGTCGCTGACTTTGGGCACGCTGGGTTCGCTGTGCTGGGTGGCGTTGAAGGTCGGCGCGCTGTCGTATGGCGGCGGCTTCGTCATCATTCCGCTCATGCAGGGCGACGCCGTCGACCACTACCACTGGATGACCGGGGCGCAGTTCCTCAATGCCGTTGCGCTGGGCCAGATCACGCCGGGGCCGGTGGTACAGACCGTCGCCGTCGTCGGCTACGCCGCCGCGGGTCTGGTCGGCGGAGTGCTGGCCTCGGCGGTGGCCTTCAGTCCGTCGTTCCTGTTCATCCTGTTGGGCGCCAAGCACTTCGACCGGATTAGGAGCAACAACTACGCGCGGGCATTCCTGGACGGTGCCGGTCCGGCCGCCGTCGGTGCGATCCTGGGCTCGGCGGTGCCGCTGGCCATGTCGATCAGCCAGACCTGGCAGTACGTGGTGCTGGCCGCCGCGGTGGTCGCGGTGTTCAGTCGCGTGAATGTCGTGCTCACGTTGCTGCTGGCCGCCGGGGCCGGCGTTCTCGCCACGACGTTCGGCATGCCGTTGCCGAGCTGAGCGCCTACTGCCGCGGGATACCCTGCCGCAGCAGTTCGTGGGTGCTGGCGGTCGGCGCGGTGAGCCACAGCCGGAGTAGATGGCGGCGGAGCTCGGGGTCGGCATGGTCGGTGTACTGCTCGCGGGAATGAAGAACGTTGGCGTTGTTCAGAATTTGAACGTCGCCAGGTTCAAAGGTCATCTGGATGTGGAAGGCGGGGTCGTTCGCGACGGCCTCGAAAAGTGCCAGCGCGGCGAGTTGATCGGCGCTGAGCCGCGGGGCGTCTGGGTGCCGTTGCGAGTCGCGGATGTACCAGGCGATGAAGAACACCCGTGGCGTGCCGTCGATGTCGAAGATCGGCGGCAGCTCGAAGAACGGTGGTTGCCCCTGGGGCTGTTCGTCGTTCCGGTCCCAGGGCATCGGTTGATACATCACATCGACCAAATGCGGTGCCCGCCGCAGCGCTTCGTTGTAGACCGCGTGGGCGCTGACGATCTTCGATTCGCCACCGGCCAGGGCCGGCTGCAGGCAGAGCAGGCTCACGAGATCTGAACCGTCGCTGTGGAAGTCCTGGCGCTGATTGGTCCGGTACTTGCGGACGCCCGGGTCGGGCGCCAGTCGCTCGTCGCGAATGTGCGTGAGTACGTTGGCATCTCGGTCTTGGCCGACCGGCGTGCCGAGCAAGGCGCCCAATGCCAGGTAAGTGCGTTCGATTTCGTCAGCCGACAGTTCGTCGATCGGGAACGATCGCAGCCGCAGGAACCCCGCACCGTGCTGCAGCAGGGTGGTCCACTCGATGGCTGCATCGCGGAAGTGTTCGGCCAGAGACGCGGCGTCGCCGTGGCGGCCGGCGGCGATGAGCGCGTCGCGGTCGGCTGCCGTGAGGTCGATGGACCAGGTGCCCTCGTCGGGGAAATCGGCTGGCGTCCATACGGTTGCGGCCGCCGCGGACACTGGTGATCGCATGTCAGCAGCAGTTCGGGTCGAGGACCCGGCACAGTGCGGCGAGCGCGTCCCGGCGGGGAGTGTGGTGCACGTTCATGCCCTGTCGTTCGGAGGTGACGAACCCGGCCGAACGCAGCTGGCCGAGGTGGTGGCTGACGGTGGATTCGGCCAGGCCCACCGCGGCGGCGAGGGAGCCTGTGGTGCAGGGCTCGCCGCAGGTGAACAGCAGGGACATCAATTTCACGCGTGCCGGGTCCGCCAGTGCTTTGAGCCGCATGGCCACGTCGAGCGCGGCGTCGTCGCCGGTCGGGCTGGCGGCTACGGGTGCGCAGCACAGCGGCTCGGACATGTCGATGACGGGCAGTGCCTTGGGCATGTGGCCGATGCTACCTCAGTTTGTTGACATATATCGAAAAGGTGCGTAGAACAGTGCTGCAGGCAGATTCGATATACGTCACATACCCCAGGAGGTCTGCAATGTCTCGTGTCCAGCTCGCCCTGAACGTCGACAATCTCGACGAGTCGATCACCTTCTACCGCAAGCTCTTTGGCGCCGAGCCGGCGAAGGTCAAGCCCGGCTATGCGAACTTTGCGATTGAGAACCCGCCGCTCAAACTGGTGCTGCTCGAGAATCCCGGGCACGGCGGGTCGGTCAACCACCTGGGTGTCGAGGTCGAATCCAGCGACACCGTGCACGCGGAGATTGCGCGCCTGACCGACGCGGGGATGTTCACCGAAGAGGAGATCGGCACCACCTGCTGCTTCGCCACCCAGGACAAGGTCTGGGTGACCGCACCCGGTGGTGAGCGCTGGGAGGTCTACACCGTGCTGGCCGATTCCGAGACGTTCGGTGCTGCCCCCAGCGAATCGGACGATGCGGTGTGCTGCGGGGCGCAGGCATGACACAGACCGCTGACGCCGGTGCGGCGACAGCTCGACTCTCGACGCTCGACCGGTACCTGCCGGTCTGGATCGGGTTGGCGATGGCGGCCGGGCTGCTGCTCGGCCGCTGGGTCCCCGGACTGGATGTGGTGCTGGAAAAGGTTCAGGTGGACGGCATTTCGCTGCCCATCGCGCTGGGGCTGCTGATCATGATGTACCCGGTGCTGGCCAAGGTCCGGTACGACCGCCTGGACACCGTGACCTCCGACCGCAAGCTGCTGGTGTCCTCGCTGGTGCTGAATTGGGTGCTCGGGCCGGCGTTGATGTTCGCGCTGGCCTGGTTGTTCCTCGCCGATCTGCCGGAGTACCGGACCGGGCTGATCGTCGTCGGCCTGGCCCGCTGCATCGCGATGGTGATCATCTGGAATGACCTCGCTTGTGGTGACCGCGAAGCCGCCGCCGTGCTGGTGGCGCTCAATTCGATCTTCCAGGTGCTGATGTTCGCGGTGCTCGGCTGGTTCTACCTGTCGGTGCTGCCGGGCTGGCTGCACCTGCCGCAAACTGCCATCGCGACCTCGCCATGGCAGATCGCGAAGTCGGTGCTGATCTTCCTCGGGATCCCGCTGGCCGCAGGCTATTTGTCGCGTCGGTTCGGCGAAAAAGCCAGGGGGCGTGACTGGTACGAGTCGACGTTCCTGCCCCGGATCGGGCCGTGGGCGCTGTACGGACTGCTGTTCACCATTGTGATTCTCTTTGCGCTGCAAGGACATCAGATCACCACCCGCCCGTGGGACGTGGTGCGCATCGCGCTGCCACTGCTGGTCTACTTCGCGATCATGTGGGGCGGGGGCTATGTCCTCGGCGCTGTCCTCGGACTCGGCTATGAACGCACCACGACGTTGGCGTTCACCGCGGCGGGCAACAACTTCGAACTCGCCATCGCCGTGGCCATCGCGACCTGGGGTGCGACGTCCGGTCAAGCCCTGGCGGGCGTCGTCGGACCGTTGATCGAGGTGCCGGTGCTGGTAGGGCTGGTGTACCTCTCGCTCGCACTACGACCACGTTTGAGGAGCAACCACCGATGAGCCCGAAACCGAGCGTCCTGTTCGTCTGCGTGCACAACGCGGGCCGGTCGCAGATGGCTGCCGCGCTGCTCACGCAGCTGTCCGACGGGCGCATCGAAGTCCGTTCTGCCGGAACAGCACCCGCTGATCAGATCAACCCGGTCGCCGTCGCGGCCATGGCCGAACTCGGCATCGACATCACCGCCGAAACGCCTAAGGTGCTAGCCGCCGACACGGTGCAAACCAGCGACGTGGTGATCACCATGGGCTGCGGAGACACCTGCCCGTACTTTCCGGGCGTCTCCTACCGCGACTGGAAACTCGATGATCCGGCGGGTCAGTCGATCGAGGCCGTCCGGCCTATCCGCGACGCCATCGCCGACCGGGTGCGGGACCTGGTCGACGAACTGCTGCCCGGCTAGGCCAGACTTCCGAGGTACGCCTGCGACTCGATCAGCCCTTCGTCGCTGGGTGCCTGCCCCTCCCCGAACACGCGCTGCTGCTGCTTGGCGCGTAGATCGTGATGGGCGTCAGCAGGCCTGGGGTAGCCGTAGCGCGTGCGCGCCTCGTGCGGGGTGAGCACCTCGTCGGACACCGGCGCGATGCCGAGGATGTACGGCGCGGCCACCGGGGCCACTGACGGCGCGATCAGCTGTGCCACAGCGATTTTCAGCCGGGGATTCGCATCGACGATCCCGTATCCCAGCTTCAGCAGCGGGCGAACGGCGATGTCGACCGCCCGCGGCTGGTTGAAGCCGCTGAGCTTGCGCATCCAGCGGGGCATGGTGGCGATGGTGCCTGCGCGCAGGACGAGGTTGATGAGCTCGACGACGGGCCGCAGCGGCAGCGGTGCCGGTGGCAGCACGACCTTGGCGTTGAGCAGATGGTCCATCATGCTGCGCGCGGCTTCGCTGACGGCCAGGTGCGGGCGCATCTCCTCGAAGTAGGTGCGCACGCCCGCACTGGTGCGGGGGACGTCGGCCGGGTCGCAGGTCTGGAACTCGGCCGCGATGGCGCACTCTTCCCAGTACTGGTTCTCTTCCTCCGGGGTGAGCTTGCCGCCGCCGTACATCTCGTAGGCGGTCAGCACCGAATGCCACCCGGTCAGCAGAATCCACAGCTGCGAGTGCGGGTTGTTGGCGTCGTACTTGTTGCCGCTGACGGGCTCGGTCCCGATGGCTTTGGAGTGCACCTTCACCAGGACGTCGGCGGCCTTGATCACCGTCTCGCTGTCGCCGAAGGCGACGGTCGCGAAGTACCGCACGGTGCGGTCGTAACGGGTGCGGGGCCGGTCGTAGTTCGCCTGGGTGGCGTCGACCGCGGCGATCAGGGACGGGTCGAGTTCCTCCACCACGACGGCGCGCTGCAGGCCGGTCACGGGAGTTGTGGTGTGTCCCCACACCTTCCACGTCACGGTGCCTGGGCCGAAGAATCCGTAGTCCGCGAGGGGCTGGACGGGCTGGGCCATGTCGTTTCTCCTTACTAGGCTGCCGCGAACGCGCGGCACATGAGTCGTCCGTAAAACTCGCCGAGACTGTCTGCGTCCCAGTCGTTCTCGGGGTCCAGCAGGGACCGGACCGCGGCCTCGCTCGATGACACGAACAGTTCGGTCAGGATCGGCATCTTGCGATTGAGATCGGCGGTCTGCCACCACGTGGTCAGCGCCGGGGCGATCCAGCGCGAGGAGCTGGCGGTGAGGGCACGACGCGTTGCCGCGACCATGTCGGCAACAGCGGGATCGACGTGCGACAGGTACACGAAACGCCAGGTGTCCGGCTGGTCCTCGACGGCGTGCAGCAATGCGCGGTACCCGTCGATGAAGGCGGCTTCTGGGTCGTCGCCGCGGCCGGTGTGCAGCGCCGCCAACAGGGTCTCCCGGAGGGATTCGCCTTCCCGATCCAGCAGCGCGGCAAGGAGTTCCACCCGATCGCTGAAACACGAGTACACCACCGGGCGGGTGACGCTGAGGTGTTTGGCCACCGCGCCGATGGTCACTGCCGCGGTGCCGGATTCGGCCGCGATCTGCAACGCGGCATCGAGGATCTGCGGCCGCCGGCGCTCGGGGCCCAGATGGGCGGCCCGCTCCCGCGGCTTCGTTGCGGCGTCGGTGGTCACGTACCCGAATGTAGCAGGATTATTCTCGCTTGAATAATTTTGCTTCATTTCTGTAGGATTTGCCCACATGACCATGCTCAACCCGCACAAGCCGGACTTCGCCGACTTCGACGAGCGGACCCAGCAGATCTTCTCGGCGACCATCGAGTTCTTCGAGAGCCACGGCAAGTCTTGGCTGACGCAGCAGGACCGGGACCGCGTCTGGTACGCGGAGTTCATCGAATTCCTCAAGAAGGAAAGGGTTTTCGCCACCTTCCTGACGCCGTCGTCGGAGGCCGGCGGCGACCCGGACAAGCGCTGGGACACCGCGCGCAACGCCATGTTCAGCGAGATCCTGGGCTTCTACGGCATGCAGTACTGGTACGTCTGGCAGGTCACCATCCTCGGGCTGGGCCCCATCTGGCAATCGTCGAACGCCGCGGCCCGCAAGCGCGCCGCCGATCTCCTGGAGGCCGGCGAGATCTTCGCGTTCGGCCTGTCGGAGAAGGAACACGGCGCCGACGTGTACTCCACGGACATGGTGCTGACGCCCAGCTCTGACGACTCGGCGGAGGCCTACCGCGCCAACGGCGGCAAGTACTACATCGGCAACGGCAATCTGGCCCGCATGGTGTCGGTGTTCGGTCGTCGTGCCGACAAGCCGATCCTGGACAGCTCGACCGCGCTCGACGGCGGTAAGCCCGACGAGGATTTCGAGGGGTATCTCTTCTTCGCGGCCGACAGCCAGCATGCCGACTACAAGCTGCGCAAGAACGTCGTCAACGGCCAGATGTACGTCGCTGCTTTCGATCTCGAGGACTACGCGGTTTCCGACGACGACATCCTGCACGCCGGCAAGGGCGCGTTCCATGCCGCGATCAACACCGTCAACATCGGCAAGTTCAACCTCGGATTCGGCGCCATCGGCACCTGCGAGCACGCCATGTACGAGGCCATCACCCACGCCGAGAACCGAATCCTGTTCGGGCAGCACGTCACCGAGTTCCCGCAGATTCGCCGCATGCTCACCGAGGCCTACGCCCGGCTGGCCGGCATGAAGCTCTACAGCGAGCGTGCCATCGACTACATGCGGTCGGCGTCGGCCGCCGATCGCCGGTACCTGCTGTTCAACGCCATCGAGAAGATGACCGTCACCCGCGAGGGCGAGAAGATCGTCACGCTGCTGTCGGACACCATCGCCGCGCGCGGCTTCGAGAACGACATGTTCTTCCCGATGGCGCTGCTGGGTTCGGTCGGCCTGCCCCGCCTCGAGGGCACCGTCCACGTCAACATGGCGCTCTCGCTGAAGTTCATGCAGAACTTCATATTCCGTCCCGCCGACGCCGGCCTGCTGGCGCTGCAGCAGCTCCCCGTGGAGTACTCGCCGAACGTGGCGACGCGGGCCGTGGCCAACGGCCTGCGCGCCGCCGGTTCGGCCGTGGTGCGGCAGATCGCGCGGATTCCGAAGGCCCCGAAGGCATTACGCACCGAACGGCTGCCGCAGGTGCGCCGCCGTCGTGACTTCACCAACGACGACTTCCTGTTCGCACAGGGCCCCAGCCGCGGTCTGGGCCGGGTCGCCTTCGCGGGCTGGCGTGACGTGCTCCAGGAGTTCGCGCATCTGCCGAACGTCGCGGTCTTCCTCAAGCAGGCCAACGGTTTCCAGACGCTGCTGGCGGCCGCCACGCCGACTGCGCAGCAGCAGGACGACGTCGACTTCCTGTTCTCGATCGGTGAGCTGTTCACCCTGCTGCCCTACGCGCAGCTGATCCTGGAACAGGCCGCGATCGACGGCACCGACGACGACGTGCTGGATCAGCTGTTCGAGGTCCTGGTCACCGACTTCTCGCGGCACGCCACCGCGTTGCACTGCAAGACCAGCGCAACCGCCGCGCAGAAGAAGCTGGCGCTGGACCTCATCGCGGAACCCGTGGGCGACCCGGATCGCTTCGAGCGGATGGTGCGCACCGTGCGGGACCTGGCCGGCCGGTACGAGATGGCGCCCTGACGGGCGCTAGCGGGGTGGCTTCCGTCGACTTGCCGACGCCGGTGCGAATTGCTTTACGTACAAACCCAACGGCAGCAAGGAAATCCGGTCCAGGATCGCCTGTGCGGTCGCGCGATCTTCAGGTGTCCCCGTGGATTCGCTGCGTCCCAGCAGCCAGATGATCGGGGCAGGGGACCGGTGTTCGGTGACACCCGCGGGAAGTTCTCCGTTCCAGCTGGGGCCGGTGATGGCATACGTCTGCGGTTGGGTCCAGGCGACGTGTTCGGCGGTTTCGTCAAACACGTCGGCGCGGCCTGACAGCACCTGGAACAGGTAGCGGCGGTCGGAGGCGCTCGGCAGGGTCAGCACCCACGGCTCGTTGTTGACGTCGAGCAATCTGTCGACATACAGGGCGTGGGATGCGGTGACGTGCCGGGAACTGGTGCGGGGGTACTCGCGCGTCTGCAATACCTGGTGCAGTGGGCATCGGGTGGGGGTGCTCCCGGTGACCTGGGCACGATCCGCGCGGTGCCCTGCGGGCCAGGCCATGATGACCAGTGCGGCCACTGCGATGGACAGCGTGCCGCACCAGAGCAGAATATCGGCTGACACGGCTGCCGTACTCCAATCTCGTTGTGGCCCAGCTCATTGCTGGGAAGGCCCGCTATTTCCACTGTGCAGGATGGCACCGCCGGAAGTCTTGACATCTCGAGACTGATTCTTGACAGTTCGGGACGTGCGTCATCCGAATATGGCGCTCCAGCAACGAAACCGGGGCGGGACCACGAGAATCGCGATCCCGCCCCGGTCGTCGGTATCCAGGTGCTAGCAGGGGGCGCCGGGCGGGGTGTAGTAGGGCACACCTTCGTCTGTGTAGCAAGGCACTTCACCGGCGATGTACGGGTCGTGGGCCGCCGCGATGGCGGTTCCCACGGCGACGTCGCCCGCGATGTTGGTGCAGCCGCCGGCGGAGAAGTGGCGGCCGCCGGCGCTGGCGCAGACGTCAGCACCGGCAGTGGGGGCCACCAGTAGTGGCGCCACTGCCAGGGTTGCGCCCATCAGTGGGATGGCTACCAGCGCGGTGATACGTGGGCTCATGGTGCTCCTTGGGTTGATGGAGACGAAACGGTCTCCAGCTGAGTGCTTTTCGTGAGTTACGGGAGTTTCGTTACTGCCGGGGGCTGCCAGGTGCCGTCGATGATCGAGGGCGGGTTCTGCTTCGGCCAGTACAGCCGCAGCATCAGATTGAACGCCCCGGCCGGTGCGGGCAGCCAGTTGGTCTGCTGTTGCGGGCCCGGATTGTCGTGCTGCAGATACAGATCGACAGAGCCGTCGGGGTTGCGGGTCAGGTTGTCTCGCTGACTCAGCGTGTAGCGGTTGAGCGGGTTGTCGACGAAGAAGTAGCCCTCGTCATACATGGTCAGCGACCAGAAGCCCTCGGCCGGCGGCAGCTGATCCTTGGCGAAATGCACCACATACTTGTTGGCGCCGTTGTACGGCTGGCCCGCGGCATCGGCCTTCGACGTCGGGTAGACCGCGTCCTGGGGCCGGTTGGCGCCCAGTCCGATCGCCGTGATGAGGGCCCGCTGCAGATAGTCGGTGCCGTATTGGCCGGTCTTGGTGGTGAACTGCCATCCGTTGACGGTGTTGAGTGCGCTGTAGTGGTCCATGATCTTGGCGACGCCGACCTTGGGCGTCGGTTGCAGGGCGGCGGCCACATCGGGGCCGAGTTTGCCCATGCCGAACTTCTCGCCGGGCACGATGCCGAGTTTGGCCATCTTCTCGACGATCGGCTTATCGGCCTCGGCCGGCGGGTTGTCCTTCAGCAGCCCGGCCAGCAGGTTGAAATAGGCTTCGGTGCTGAGGTTTTCGACCTGGTCGCGGACCGGTGTCTGCATGTCGATGCTCGGGTCGACCTTCGCGGCCGGCGGGGTGTACGGCTTGCCGTACGAGCTCAGTGGCACCAGGGAGATCTGGTCCTGCATCGCGTGCACCGCGGCGTAGTCGGCAGGCGTGCCATCGCAGTAGATACGGCCGAGCAGCCACACCGTCGACGTCGGCGACTTGTATTCGGTGACGCCGGCGGGCAGCGTGCCCTGCCAATTCGGACCGGTGATGGCGTACGTCTGCGGCCCGGTGCCGGTGGTGCGCTTGCCGGGGACCTGGAACACATCGGTCCATCCCGACAGCATCGGGAACAGGTAGTAGCGATCGTGGGCGTCCGGCAGCGTCAGGACCCACGGCTCGTCTTTGACGTCGATGAACCCGCTTGTGTACAGGGTGTCGGCGTTGGGGGCGGTGACGTCGCGGAATGCGGCGTTCGGGTACTCGCGCATCCGCATCAGCCGGCCCATCGGGGCCCGGGGTGCCTGAGGCTGCGCGACGTTGGTCATGACACGTCGCGTCATCTCGACGGTGACGAGCGGGTAGCCGTAGATGTAGGCGTCGGTCGCGATGGACTTGGCCTCATCGACAGACAGCTTCGTCGGTTTGCTGGAAGCGGAACATCCGACAGCGGTGATCGCGAGTGCCGCGATCGTCAGTGCGGCCAGCGCGCCAGTCCATCGGCGATGTCTGTGCAGCATAGGGGAAGCGCTCCTGTTTCGTTGGTGTGCGGTTCACATTGCTCGGAACTGCGACGCGACGCTGCGTCAGCCCATCGTGGGGATTGACTGTGCTGCACCATACCGATTTGTGTCTTGACATTTCATGACAAATTTTTGACAGTTGGAGACATGTCGGTCATCAGGGGGACGGCGCTCACGAGCTTCCAAGAGCTCGTTGCTGAACTTGGTGGCGACAGCGGTGCACTGCTTGCCGCGGCACACATCGCGGGTGACGACATCGGCCGTCACGACCGGTTCATCTCGCTGCCCAGAGGTGCCCAGATGCTCGAGTTCGCCGCGGCGGCTCTGCAGGCACCCGATTTCGGCCGTCGGCTGGCGTTACGTCAGAGCATCGACATCCTCGGCCCCGTGGGGCTGGCGGCCCGGAACGCCGAGAATGTGGCCGATGCCTTCGTCATCTTCGACAAGTTCATGGCCGCCTACTGCCCGGCGATCAGTGCCCGCATGACCATCCCCGTCGGCGCAGACCTACGCCGCTTCGAGTTCGAGTACCTGTTGAACCCGGCGCCGCCGCAGGCGCAGGCGATCGAGTTGTCGCTCGGTGTCACGTTGCAGGTGTTGCGACTATTCCTCGGTCCGGATTACCGACCACTCATGGTGCACCTGCCGCACTCGGCGCGGACCCCGGCAGTTGAGTACCGGACCTACTTCGGCTGCCCGCCAGTCTTCGGTGAACCGGTGGCCGGGTTCACGCTGCGCGCGTCCGATTTGGAGCGACCTTTGCTCACGGACCGGATCGCGCACCAGACCGCGATGGACTACCTCGTCAGCACCATCGGCGAATCCGAACCTGCCGCAACCCAATTGGTCCGCACCCTGGTTCGTCAGCTGCTACCGGGAGGGGCTGTCGGGCTGCAAGATATCGCTCGTCATGTCGGGCTGCATCCGAAGGCGTTGCAGCGGCGCCTGGCAGCTGAGGGCACGACCTTCGCCGAGGTCGTCGATCAAGCCCGTCGCGAGACCGCGCAACGACTGCTCCGCGAAACCGACCTGACTCTCGACCAGCTCTGCCGTCAGCTCGGCTACGCCGAACAGAGCGTGCTCACCCGGTCGTGCAAGCGGTGGTTCGGTATGACTCCCACGGCTTTTCGGGGCAATCGAAGCTGATGGCTCAGCCGAGCCGCGTCCAGAGGCAGTAGCCCGAGAACTCCACGGTGGAGGCGGTCGGTGCGACGTCGAAGTGCACCGTCTGGTCCGCTGCGCCGTCGGTCGCCACCGGCGCGCTGACCACCCCGGCGCTGACCACCGCGCGCTGCTCGACGTGGCACCGGTTCCCCGGGCTGAGCGGGGTGCCACTCCACTTGCCGGACATCAGGTTCGGATTGCGCATGCCCTGACCGCGCAGGGCGATGACCGGGCCGGTGCTCCACCAGCGGTCGCTGGGTTGGGCGGGCAGCGCGACGGGCTGCCAGCGGCCTTCGTGACACTGCAGTGGGGTGTTGGCTCCCGATGCCGGCGACGGCGTCGTCGGCATGGTGGTGGCTTCATCGGCTGTCGGCGGACACAGCTGATCCTGTTGCGGTGCAACGGGATCAGCCGCGCACAGGGGCGCCAGCGCGGTTACCAGGGCAACTGCGGCAGCGGTCAGGACGGTCGCGCGGATCACGGCTACAGCTTGGTGAGATCGGTCTTCATGAGCATGACGTTGTACTCACTCCACAACGACAGGTTCCAGTACAGGTCGGTGCCGGTGCCCAGGGTCGACGGCGACCAGGGCTGCATCATGGGCGCATAGATGCCGCCGTTCTGCTGCGGCATCAGGACGGTGGCCGCCGACCAGGTGCCTTCCGGGCTGTCGGCGGTGCGCAGCACGATGTTGTTGAACTGGTCGCCGTAGAGGGTGACGTACTTGCCCAGCGTCGGGTTGTACTGCACGGACATCTCACTGACGTGGTTGCCGGCCTTGGCGATACCGCACGCCCCGGTGTCCTTGCCGAATACCGCGCCGGCTTTCGCCGGGTCCTTGTACCAGCCTTGTTTGATCGCACCGATGCCGAACCAGCCGCCGGCACTGCCCTTGTTGTAGTACTCGTACTTGGACGCGTCGAGGATGTCGGCCTCGGCGACCCGCGACACGTAGGCAGCACCGCCGCGACCGTTCGGGGTGCCGTACGAGTAGACGTAGCCGTCGCCCGGGCGTACCAGGGCCGCCTGCTGGAAATTGGCGTTGCCGCCCCAGTTCTGCCGGACGCTCTTGGGCGAGACGTACCAGTTCTCCCCGTTATCGGTGGAGTAGGCCATGGCCGAGTAGTTCGTCGTCCACTGGCCGGGTGCACCCCACTGCTTGACCGACATGAAGCTCAGGTACTGCGTGGCGCCGTACTGGGTGCCCGGTGTCGGCACCGAGATACCGGACGTCGGGATCAGCGTCACCCCGGTGGGCAGGCCGGCCGGGAGCCGCTCGGGCAGGATGATCTGGCGCGAGTACGTCGCGCCCCACAGGGGAGACCCGCCGAACATGTTGCCGTTGAGCCACTGGCCGTCCGGGATCGACATGCCGTCGGACAGATCGGTGTCCGCCGTGCGGAACAGGATGTTGTTGCGCCAGGTACCGGTCATGTTGGGGCCGTTGAACGTGTCGCCGAAGGCGATCAGCACCTGATGCTCGTTGATGGGGGTGCTGGGATCGTCGGCAATGCCGTTGTCCCACATGGTGCCGACGTCGGTACCCCAGACGCCGAACCGGGTGAAGGTGTCGTTGGGGGCGAAGTTCCCGCTGACCCAGTCGACGAAACTCGTTGACGGACTGAGCTGTTGACCCGGCGTCGGCCAGGCCGGTCGGGGATTCATGACCGCGGTGAGCGCGGCCAGTGGATTGCTCAGCACCTGGCCGGTGGTGGTGAGGGCGCTGACGACGTTCTGCGGCTTGATCGCCGTCAGGAGGTTGTCGATCTCTTTGCGGGCGAAGGCCAGTACGGTCCACGCCAGGGTCGGCTGGGTGGGACTGCCGGCCGGGTTGAACGCCCAATTCAGCGCGCCGGAAACGGCTTTCATCACGGCGGCCACCGGGTTGAGTGCCTTGGCGGTGGGTGCGGTGACGTTCGGGGTGAGCAGGCTCGTCGTCGCGCTGACGGGAGTCGGTGACGTCGTGACCGCGCTGGTGGTGACCTTCATGACCGTCGGCGCGACGGCGGCCACGCTGACGGGCTTGGGTGCGTTGGTCTGCTGGGCGGCGGCGGCCGGCTTGGCGGTGGCGGGCTTATCCGGCGTCAGCCGTGGGCGTTTCGGCGCTTTCGGCACAGCAGCGGCCGGCGGTTGCTGCCCGCGGTCGCGGCCCTTGGTCGGCTTGTCCGGCTTGGTTTCGGGCTTGGTTTCCGTCTTGGGGTCGGACGAGGTGTCGCCGGTGGTCCCCGTGGACGGTGTCTCGGTCTTGTCGTCGTCTTTCTTGGGCTTGGTCTTGCCGCGACGTGGCTTGGTCGGGTTGCCCGAAGTACCAGAGACCCCGGCATTTTCGCCCGAGGAAGCTGCTGCTGGGCCGACGGGCGCGCCGGTGTCGGTCTGGTCGGCCCAGGCGGCGCCCTGACCGGAGGCGATCGCGGTCCCGATGCCGAGTGCGACGGCGAGTCTTCCGACGCGGCCGACGTATCTTGCGGCGCTCATCGTGTCTCCCTGTTGTTCCAGCTAATTAACCTATGGAACAACATGGGGACGCGCCGCGGGGGAGTTTGAGCGGGTTGTGTCCGTGTCGATACCGTCAGCGGAGCAGGCCGGCTTCCCGCAGTGCGTCCTCGTACAACTCGATGGCGTGATCGATGCCCCGGTCGACCCAACTGTCGACGAAGGCCACCCGGTCGGCGATCAGCTGGATGCCGGTGGCCCAGCGCTCGAAATCCCCGGTGCGGCGCAGGATATCGATCTGCACGCGGGTGCCCTTGAGATGGATGAAGCCACCCAATTCGGTGGTCTGTGGGCGCAGCACCGTGACGTCGAACTCTTCGATCCGGCCGTCGTCGACGAGTGCCTGCAGGTAGCCACGGGCGTCACGCAGGGCCGCGAGGGCCTGGAGTTCCCGTCCCTGGGTGGGCAGCCCCCAGGCGATCCAGATTCCGGTTTCGGACATGGCGTCCTACGCTACGCGCGGGCCGAGCAGTCGGCGGGGAAGGCGCGGGCGTCGCATGGTGCGCGCCACCCATTCGCCGAGGGTCACACCGGCAGCGAGCGTGCAGCCGACCATGACGGCGGTGAACAGGTTGGAGATGGCCGCCAGCGTCTGGCCGGCCATGATCTCGGACAGCCCGCGATAGACCGCGAGACCGGGCACCAGGGGCGTGATGCCGGCGACGGACACGATGATCGGCGGGACCACCGCGCGCCGGGCCAGTAGGCCACCGGCGAGGCCGACGACCGTGGCAGCGACCGCGGAGGCGACGATCGGGCCCAGCCCGGCGTCCAGGATCGTCCCGACCAGTCCGGCCCCGACGGCGCCCGACGCGAACGAGGTGGCCAGCGCCTTGAGGGAGGCGTAGCTGGCGAGGGCGAAGGCCGCGGCCGCGAGGCCGCCGGTGAGCACCATGATCGGCAGCGGTGCGTAGGGGAACACCTCCTGCTGCATCGGCGGCAGGCTGGCGCCGAGGGCAGAGGTCAGCCGCAGCGCGATGCCCACGCCGCCGACCAGACCCGCGGTGAAGACCATGACCTCGATGAACCGTCCGGCCGCCGTGACCGGCGCACCCGTGATGGCGTCCTGCACCGAACCGACCAGCGACAGCCCGGCCATCAGCACGATGATGCCGGACACGATGATGCGGTACGGCGCGACGACGGCGCTGTGTTCGATGGCCAGCTTGTAGATGAACGCGGCCGGCACCGTCGCCATGAAACCGCCCATGACCTGCTGGAAGAAGTACGGCAGGCCGAGTTTGCCGAGCGCGACGTTGGTGCCGTAGATCGCGGCGGTGGTGAAGAACGAGACGACGGCGAGCGTCGGGCTGCCGCCGAGCATGAGCGTCACCGCGGCAGCCATCAGCGCCCAGCCGGACAGCGCGACCTTGCGCGAGTACGGATGGTCGGCGGCGACGATGTGGTCCAGCGCCGCGCGGGCGGGCTTCAGGCCGAGATGCCCGCGGCCGATCCGCCGGAGCAGCGTGTCCACCTGTTCGAGGCGCGTGTAGTCCAGCGAACGGTATTTCACCGTGCGCATGAAGTTGGTGGGCGGCAGGCCTGGACCGCGTCTGGCCGAGACGTGGATGGCGTTGTAGGTGACGTCGACGGCGCAGTCGGGTAGGCCGTAGGTGGCGGCGACGAAGGCGATCTGCTTGCTGGTGTCGATGGCGCCGGTGCCCGAATCCAGGAGTACCTCGCCGACGTTCATCGCCAGCTCGACGACCTCGGTGACGGCATGTTCGTCGGTCAGGTCGATGGGCTGCGCCGACGTGATGACGGGCAGGCCCGCGGTGTCGGCGGTGGACGGCCGGTCGCCGAGTATGCGGCGTCGCGCGGTGGCGACGCGATCACGCAGTGTCACACCAGCAGCGTAGGTCCCGAAAGTGGTGCCGCATTGCCAGTGGGCTAGATCACCGGCCGCCGGCGTTCGGTTGGGTGGCGGTCCGCCGACTACACCTTGGACAGGCTCGTCGTCGTGGATGGGCGGGGGTTCTGTTGTGCACAGGGGGAATTGGGCGTGGGTGATTCGCTGCCGGGTGACCGGCTGTGGCGGCGTGCTGCTCGCTGGTGGCCGGTGCTGGTGGCGTTGGCGGCCACGATCGCGCTCGCGATCGGCGGGCAGCATTGGTTTGCCAGTTCTGGCCACTCAAAACCTGTAGGTGAGCCTGCCGCGTCGTTGGTGCAGCGAATCGCCGCAGGGCCAACCGACCTAGGATGGAGGCCAGCGTGGGGCGAGGGGGCTGAAAGTGACCGATGATCCGGTGATCGCACAGTTGGTGCAGGCGGTCGAGCAGAGTCCGGACGCGCTGGCCTTGCGCCTGCACCTCGCCGGAATGCTGGCCGAACGGGGCCGGCACGCCGAGGCATTGGCGCACTGCGGCGCGGTACTGGCCGCCGACCCGACCGACACCACGGCGCAACGGTTGTTGCAGCAATGCACCGCGGCACTTGCTGCCCCGGCGCCGGCGCCTGAACCCGAAGTACCGCAACCGAAGTCATCGTTCGACTGGGAGGCGGCCGAGGATCAGGTATCTGACATCGTCAAGCCCGCTTTTGTCGATGAACCCGCGCAGGCCGTGGGAGAGGACGACTTCGAGGCGGTCACCCGCAGCGAGGTGCGGCTCGCCGACGTCGGCGGCATGGACGCCGTCAAGAAACAGCTCGAACTCTCGCTGCTCGGACCGCTTCGCAACCCAGAGCTGATGAAGGCCTACAAGATGTCGGCTCGTGGCGGTCTGCTGCTCTATGGGCCGCCCGGGTGTGGGAAATCGTTCATCGCCAAGGCGGTATCGGGCGAGCTGGGCGCGAACTTCTATCAGGTCGGCATCGCAGACGTGCTGCACCGCTGGTTCGGCGAGAGTGAACGCAGCATCCGCTCGGTCTTCGACACCGCGCGCCGCAACGCGCCGTGTGTGCTGTTTTTCGACGAGGTTGACGCACTGGGCCACCGCCGGTCCGCGTTGAGCGGTACCTCCGGTATCCGGACCATCGTCAATACCCTGCTGGAGGAACTGGATTCGGCCTCGGCCAGCAACGACGGGGTGTACATCCTGGGTGCCACCAACGCGCCATGGGATGTCGACGCGGCCCTGCGTCGACCGGGACGGTTCGACCGGATGGTCTTCGTTGGGTTGCCTGACACCGAGGCGCGGGCCAGCATCGGGCGGCTGCACCTGCAGGATCGACCGATCGAGGGAATCGACCTGTCCGCGCTGGCGGCCCGTACCGCTGGCTTCTCCGGTGCGGACCTGGCTCATGTCTGTGACACCGCAACGCAATTGGCGATGGCCGACTCGCTGCACACCGGGCAGGTGCGGCCGGTGCAGATGTCCGATGTAGATGCGGCGCTGCGTCAGGTTCGTCCGTCGACCGGTCCGTGGTTCGATACGGCCCGCAACGTCGTCGAATTCGGCAATCGGGACGGTACCTACGACGACCTGGCGAAGTACCTGCGTCGCAACAAGATTCGGTGACAGCCGACGCCGTCGATGCCGCGCTGCAGCAGGCGCGGTTGTACCTCGACGTTGACAACCATCAGCGCGCCCGCGAGGTGCTGGCCGGTGCACTCTCGATGGCGCCGGATGATCCGGTGCTGCTCATCCTCGATGCCCAGGCCGCCGTCGGGCTCGGCGACCACATCGGTGCCGAGCGCCGCCTCTATGCGGCACTGAAATTGGCCCCTGGCAATGAGCATGCAATTCGCTTGTACGCGTTGGCACTTCGTGGGCAAGGGCGGCTGCAGGAGGCGAAGTGGATGGCCTGGCGAGCGGTCTGCGGTAACCCGAACGAGTACCGAACCCACCTGGTGTACGCCCAAATCCTGTCGGATGAAGGCTGGCTGGATGCCGCGCTGACCGAGGTCACCGAAGCGATCCGCCTGGAGCCCTCAGATCCTGATCTGTTTGTCCTGCGGGGAAACATCTTTCGCAAGTTGTCTCGAACCGCCGACTCGGATGCCGAATACACTGCCGCGCTCCGGCTGCAACCCGATCATGCAATAGCGACACACAATCTGGCGGTCAACCGGATGACCCGGGGACGGCTGTTGGGCGCGCTTCGGGGGTTCCTCGGTGCCGGCACGCTCGACCCTGCCCTCGGAGGTCTGGCCCGCAGCAACATCGCCCTCGCGCTGGCCCGCTGGCTGCGGTGGTGCAGCGTCGGAGTGCTGTTCCTGCTGTGGCTGCTGCTCGTCACGGCAGCTCCGGGCAACACGCTGGGTTGGGGACCTCGGGTCGGGATCGCCGTGGTGACCGTGGGTCTTGCCGCTGCGCTGGGAAAGTTGGTGGCCACCGTCGGCCACCGTACCTTCGTGTCGGTCCTGAAAAGCCGGCCACTGGTGGCCGTACGCCTGCTGATCGTCTCCGTCGCAGTGGTGCTGGGGGCCCTCACGACCGTCAGCCCCCGACAGTTGGAGGTGGTGCAGGTCGGCGCTCCGATACTGCTCGTCGTCAGCATCGTGCTGGCCTGGGTGAGCCGCTTCACGCGGCACTAGTACGACTGCCCATTGGCGTATCGCTCACGACGGAAGTGGCGGCCGTTGCCGCGGTTGCGGCTCTTGTACGTCGGCAGCTGTGAGTCACAGTTCGGACAGACGAGCCGCAGGTTCTCTCGACGGTTGTTCGTTGGGTCGCCGTCGATGTGATCCAGTACGAACGCCAGCGGCAGGGCTTGCCAGGTTGTGTTTCCGCCGCAGATCGCGCAGCAGCCGGTCTGGGCGGCGATCAGATATTGCCGGACGTAGTGGCCGCGGCGGCCGTCGATCCAGGTCTCGCCAGATTCGAGCCACCGTTTGGTGCTGGCGTCGCGGCGGGCCGACGCCTGGCATGCGTTACTGCAGTAGACCTTCTGGCTGCGCTTCAAGAGTGGACTACCGCAAGCGAGACATGACCTCATGGGCGGACGTTACGACGGGCCACCGACAAGTAGACACGGGATGATGGAGCCCCCTATCGGGATTGAACCGATGACCTACATATTACAAGTATGTTGCTCTACCACTGAGCTAAGGAGGCATGCGGTCCGAGAAGGCTCGAACCGCCCAGAATCCTAACCCGTCAGGGTGCCTGGGTGGATCCCGGCTGGTCCTGGCCGTTCTCGTCGACGACCCGCTGCGAGGCCGCGGCCCGAGCCGCCGCCCGCCTGCCGCGCTGCCGGCTCCCCGGAATCCGGCCGGCGATGTTGCTCAGCGGATTCACCGCGTCATTGAGCACGAGCACCGCGTCGTACAGCTTGTCGACGGTCGGGGCGAGCCCAGCGAGCACGGGCGCCAGTTGGTTGAGGTTGTCGACGACGTCGTTCAGTTTCATCAGGGCGCCGTCGGGCGCGGTGAGGACGTCGATGGCGCCGCCTTCGTCGAGCAGTCGTTCGGCGATGCCGCCCTCGCTGAGCAGTCGGTCCACCAGGCCGCCGTCGGCGAGCATTTTGTCGACCGATCCACCGTCGCCGAGCAGGCGGTCGGCGATGCCGTCCGCTCGCAGCACCCGATCGACCACGCCGTTGTCGGCCAACAGTCGGTCGGCTATGCCACCTTCACCGATCAACCGGTCGGCGATGCCTTCCGGTCGAAGGACCCGGTCCACAATGCCGCCGTCAGCGAGCACCTGGTCCACGACGCCGCCTTCGGCGAGGCCACGGTCGGCCACCCCACCCGGGGCGAGCACCCGGTCGAGGATGCCGTCGGTGGACAGCACACGGTCGACGACGCCGCCGTCGGCGAGGACGCGGTCGGCCGGTCCACCCGGTTCGAGCAGTCGGTCGACGATGCCGCCCGTACTCAGCAGTCGGTCCACCACGCCGTCGTCGGCGAGGAAGCGATCGGCCGGTCCATCCTTGGCGATCAGGCGGGCGGCGATGCCGTCCTCGCTGAGTACCCGGTCAACGACACCGTCGGGGGCGAGCACCTGTTCGGCGAAGCCGCCCGGGGCGAGCACTCGCGACAACGCGCCGTCGTCGGAGGTCAATTGGTCGAGCAAGCCACCGTCGAGGGTCAGCTGGTCGATGATGCCGCCTGGTGCCAGTGCCCGTGTCACGGCGCCGCCCTCGGCGGTCAGGCGGTCGAGGAGGCCGCCGTCCTGGCTGATCTGGTCGACCAGGCCGCCCGGGCGGAGCAACCGATCGAGCACACCGCCCGGCGCCAGCGCCCGGCCGAGGGGAGCGTCGTCGTCGATCAGTCGGGTGAGGCGACCGGCCCGGCTGAGCGCGTCGTCGAAGCCGAAGATGCGGCTCATCGACGGGGCGACGATCGCCGGCCCGCTGCCGTTCAGACCCCGCTGGACGGCGGTGACGGTGTCGCCGGCGATTTCGAGGCCGGCGGAGGCGATGCGGAGCGGCGTCGAGGCCAGGTCTGACAGGGCTTTACCCAAATCCATCGGCCAAGTGTATGGCGCCGGTCACATCCGATGTGGCCGAGGTGCGAGAGGTCTGGCAAATGCCTGCGCGACTCACAGTATCTTCACAGCCACCAGGCAGGGAGGATTTAAGGCCTGCGAGGACCATGGCTGCATGGCCATGGCTGCACTTCCCGAGGCGACGCCCGAAGCACGGATTCTGGTAGTCGACGACGAGACCAACATCGTCGAGCTACTTTCGGTGAGCCTGAAGTTCCAGGGCTTCGAGGTGCACTCCGCCTCCAACGGCCCCGCCGCGCTGGACAAGGCCCGCGAGGTCAAGCCTGATGCGGTCATCCTCGACGTGATGATGCCGGGCATGGACGGGTTCGGTGTGCTGCGCCGGATGCGGGCCGACGGTATCGATGCGCCGGCGCTGTTCCTCACGGCCCGCGACAGCCTGCAGGACAAGGTCGCCGGTCTGACGCTCGGCGGCGACGACTACGTCACCAAGCCGTTCAGCCTCGAAGAGGTCGTGGCCCGGCTGCGGGTCATCCTGCGCCGCACCGGCCGCGGTGTCGAAGAGCCGCGCAGCGCCAAGCTGACGTTCGCCGACATCGAACTCGACGAGGACACCCACGAGGTGTGGAAGGCCGGGGAACCGGTTTCGCTGTCGCCCACCGAGTTCACGCTGCTGCGCTACTTCATCATCAACGCGGGCACTGTCCTGTCGAAGCCGAAGATCCTCGACCACGTGTGGCGTTACGACTTCGGCGGTGACGTGAACGTCGTCGAGTCCTACGTGTCGTACCTGCGCCGCAAGATCGACACCGGCGAGAAGCGCCTGCTGCACACCCTGCGCGGTGTCGGCTACGTGTTGCGCGAGCCGCGGTGATGAGCGCTCGCGCGAAGAACAGACAACACTGAGCGCTTTGCGCGATTCCTGGGTGGACATCGCCAACAATGGAGTGATGACACGCCTGCGTTCACGCGGCATTCCGCTGCGGCTGGGGCTGGTCGCCGCGACCGTCCTGCTGGCGGCCTGCGGTCTGCTGGCCTCCGGCATCGCAGTCACGTCGATCATGCAGCACAGCCTGGTCAACCGCGTCGACGAAACCCTGCTCGACGCCTCCCGTAGCTGGGCGCAGGAGCCGCGGCGGATGCCCGCCACTCCGATCGAGGGACCGAACCCGGCACGGCCGCCGTCGAACTTCTATGTGCGCGGCATCGATCCCGACGGCCGGGTGTGGATCGCCGTCAACGACAACGATGCGCAGCCGTCCCTGCCGGACAGCAATGACGTCGGCCCGGTGCCGACGACGGTCGGCTCGATCCATCATTCGGATGTGAAATGGCGGGCCATGACGGTGCGCGGCCCGGCCGGCGAACTGACGACGGTCGCGATCGACCTGTCCGACGTGACGTCGACGGTGCGGGCGCTGGCGTGGTCGCAGGTCGGCATCGGCGCCGCCGTGCTGCTGATCCTGGGCGTCGCCGGGTATGTCGCGGTGCACCGCAGCCTGCGGCCACTCGTCGAGGTGGAGCGGACGGCCGCCGACATCGCCGCCGGGCAGCTCGACCGTCGTGTGCCGGCACGGGACTCGCGGACGGAAGTCGGCCGATTGTCGTTGGCGCTCAACGGAATGCTCGCGCAGATTCAGAGCGCGGTGGCCTCATCGGAGCAGTCGGCGGAGACGGCGCGTACCTCCGAGGAGCGGATGCGGCGCTTCATCACCGATGCCAGCCACGAGCTGCGGACGCCGCTGACCACGATTCGCGGCTTCGCCGAGCTGTACCGGCAGGGCGCTGCCAGTGACGTCGAGATGCTGATGAGCCGGATCGAGAGCGAGGCCCGCCGCATGGGTCTGCTGGTCGAGGATCTGCTGCTGCTGGCGCGGCTGGACCAACAGCGGCCGCTGGAGCAGCGCCCCGTCGACCTGTTGATCCTGGCCACCGACGCGGTGCACGACGCCCGGTCGATCGCACCGCTGCGGACGGTGTCGCTGGAACTGCTGGACGGGCCGGGTACCCCGGAAGTCCTGGGCGACGAAGCCCGGTTGCGCCAGGTCTTGGGCAACCTGGTGATGAACGCGGTGCAGCACACCCCGGAGACCGGTGGCATCACCGTGCGGGTCGGCACGGTCGACGGCGACGCGGTACTCGAGGTGTGCGACCAGGGCCCTGGCCTGACGGCCGAGGATGCCCACCGCATCTTCGAGCGCTTCTACCGCACGGACTCGTCGCGCACCCGGACCAGCGGCGGCACGGGCCTCGGGCTGTCGATCGTCGACTCGCTGGTGCGGGCGCACGGCGGCGTCGTCACCGTGACCACGGCGCCGGGCCACGGCTGCCGGTTCACGGTGCGCCTGCCGCGGGTCGGCGGCGCCGCCGGCTCAGCCGAGGGCAGCGATGATCTTGGCCTGAGCCTCGTCGAGTGATTCCGGTGACGGGTTCCGGTCGACGTTCGCGAACCCGAAGTCGGACAGGTTACGGGCCGGGAACACGTGCACGTGCAGGTGCGGCACCTCGAGCCCGGCGATGATCACACCGGCGCGGGGCGCGTCGAACGCCGTGCACACCGCGCGGCCGATCTGCTGTGACACCGCCATGACCTTGTTGAACAGCTCGGGATCCAGTTCCTGCCAGTTGTCCACCTCGGCCCGGGGCACGACGAGCGTGTGGCCCTGCGTCATGGGTTCGATGGTGAGGAACGCGACGACGTCGTCGTCCTCGTAGACGAATCGGCCCGGCAGGTCGCGGTTGATGATCATGCTGAAGACGGTCGGCATGGGCCCAGCCTATTGCTCGACGCGGGTGCCGGACAGCCAGGGATCGATGTGCGTGGCGAAGGGGCTGTCGCCGATGGTCTCGTAGTCCTGCTGAAAAGCGTCCGCCGTCAAGTGTTTTCGCGGATTCCGGCCGGTCCCGATGAATCCCGCGAGCTCGAAGTCGAGGGCGCGGGACAGCGATTTGTTGCCGCCGAAGTAGACGGCGCGTTTGACGGCCGCGATGGCGTACGGGGAGCGCCGGGACAGCCGCTGCGCGGTGGCGTGGACGTCGTCGAGGAGGCTCGCGGCGGGCGCGAGTCGGTGCACGACGCCGGCGTCGAGCGCTTCCCGCGCGGTCAGCGGTCGCCCTTCCAGCATGTGCTCCAGTGCGGCGGACATGCCGAGCATGGCCGGAAGTCGTTGGCTCCCACCGCCACCCGGCACCAGGCCCGCGAGAATCTCGATCAGGCCGATGCGGACCTGGTCGGTGTCGGCGGCGATCCGCAGGTCGCAGAACAGCGCGAGCTCGAACCCGCCGCCGAGGGTCGTGCCGTTGATGGCGGCGAGGTAGACGACGCCCGAGCGGTTCATCCGGGTGATGGTCCGCTTGAGGATCGCGCTGTAGACGATGCCGGTGCCCCAGTCTCCGCCGCGTGTCTCGGTGGCCTTGAGCAGGGCCGGGACGCGCATGGCGGCGTTGTTGAGCTTGATGGACCAGCCCACGGCGCGCGACGGCAGCGGCGGCGTCGCCAGCTGGAAGAACAGTTGCACCTGTTCAGGTTCGGAGTGCGAGATGAACTTGTCGCCGGTCCCGGTCAGGATCACCGCGCCGACCTCGGGATCTAGATCCGCGGCGCGGGTCAGCCGGTCCATGTCCTTGACCAGCCGCAGCGACAGGAACTGATTCGGCGGGTCGTCGAACCGCGCGGTGAGGACGCGGCCGTCCTGCTGCAGCGTCAGAGTTTCCAGGTCCAGCTCGGCGGTACGCACCGGGGCTCGTCGTGGCACGGCGGTCTTCCTAGGAGTTCACGGTCTGGACCAGGGCGGGGATGGGCCCGTCCGGCACGATGGTGAGGGGCGCGGTGATGGGGAACGTCGATTCGCGCGACGTCAGCCGGCAGTGCCGGACGATCGACGCCAGCTCCAGGGTCGCCGCGGTCAGGGCGAAGAACTCGCCGATGCACGACCGCGGCCCGCCGCCGAACGGCAGGAACTGCCATTGCATCCGCGAGCGGCCCGCGCTGAACCGGTCGGGATCGAATTCCAGTGGGCGGTCCCATAATTCCGGGTCGCGGTGCATGGCGTACACGCCGACCAGCAGCATGCTGCCCGCCTCGACGCGGAAGCCGTCGACTGCCATGTCCTGCCGGGCAATCCGCATCACACCGGGCGTCGGGCCGCCGAGACGCAGGGCCTCCTGAATGACGCTCACGGTGTAGGGCAGCTGGCTGCGCGGATTGGTCCGCAGTGCCGCCTCGTCGACCGCCGACACCTCGGCCGCGACCCGGTCATAGATGTCGGGATGACGGCCCAGCGACCAGAGCGCGAAGGCGAGCGTCGTCGCGGTGGTCTCCAGCCCGGAGGCCAGGAAGATGACGAGCTCGTGGCAGATCTCTTCGTCCGTCAACGGTTCTGACGTCTCCGGATCCCGGGCCTCCATCATCGCGCGGACCAGGGGCGCGCTCAGCTCCGGATCGGTGCGGCAGTCCTGCAGGATCTGTGCGGCGAGGTCGTGCGCCACCTTGTTGAACTTGACCGCGAAGCGGCGCTCCCTGGTCGGCACCCAGCTCGGCAGCTTCACCGGTGCGCGGCCCCGGTCGGCGATGTACTTGCTGATCCGGCGTAGTGGATCAACCAATTCGTCTGTGTAGGAACCGGGTTCGAATCCCATGATGGTGCGGCCGAGCACCCGCATGGTGATCCGTCGGCTCTCCTGGTCGAGGTCGATCTCGGACCCGTCGCGCCACGAGGTCGCGGCGTCGGCGGCGATGTCGTACATCTGCCCGTTGAGTTCGGCGATGCGCGCGGTGGTGAACACCGGTTGCAGCATGCGCCGCCGCCCGACCCATTCCCGGTGGCTGAAATTCAGCAGCGATCCGCCGTTGAGCTTCTGCTGCTCGGTCATGAACGGGAAGTCGCGGTCGACGGCCGGGTACGTGGCGGTCAGCACGTCGCGGGCGCCCTGCGGAGAGGTCACGGCGACGATCGGCGGCATCATCCACTTCGGGGCGATCCGCACGATGGTGACCGGACCGCCCGCGTCGCGGAAGGTCTCACATCCACTGTGCGCCACCTGGATCGCGGCGATGCGCTCGCGCAGGCTCAAGGGCACGTCGGGGGCCGGCGGCAGCCGGCCGACATCCGTTGCGTCAGTTGACACTGTCGGCTCCTGTCGTCAGATGCCGTACCGGACACCGGTGTGGTGTTCGGCGGCAACCCAATTCGCGGTCATCAGGGCCTGGTCGGTGGCGGCGCGGCCGGCCTTCGCCGGGGCCGGGAGGCCGCGCATCCCGAAGAACCGGTCGGGCCCGTAGTAGCCGCCGGCGACGACGTCGTCCGCGGCGGCAGCGTAGGTGATCGACAGGGCCGCGACGTCCGCCGGCTGACCGATGGCCCGGCACGAGGCACGCCACGAGACGTCGCCCCACTTGCGGCCGGAGTGCATGCCCGCGTCGGTGTCGGCCCAACCGGGTTGTGCGGACACCGATTTCACCGTGCTCCCGGCAGCGGTGAGGCGGCGCTGCAGCTCACCCGCGAACAACAAGTTGGCGAGCTTGGCCTGGCAGTACCCGTCGAACGCGGAGTACCTGCGGGTGCGCCACCCGGGATCGGCGGGCGCGAGCTTGCCGAAGCCCGGTCGGCCGACGAACTCGTGTGCCCGGCTGGTGACCACCACGACCCGGTCGGTGATGCGGTCCAGGAGTTGGCCGACCAGCGCGAAATGTCCGAGATGGTTGATGCCGGTGTGCAATTCGAAACCGTCGGCGGTCAGGCCGTAGGGCACGTGGCACACCCCGGCCAGCGCGATGACGGTGTCGACGGGGCCACAGGCGGCCGCTGCGGACTTCACAGAGTCCAGGTTGGCCAGGTCGAGGTTCAGAGTCTTTGCGGCAGGGCCGATTTCGGCGGCCAACGCCTCGGCTTGCTCAGGGCGGCGGCACGCCAGGATGACCTGAGCTCCCGCGCTCGCCAGGTGCCGCGCGGTGGCGGCGCCGAGGCCACCGTTGGCACCGGTGATCAGGACCGTCCGGCCGGTCTGGTCAGGAATGTGCGCGCCGAGCCAGTCTTTGGCGACTTTGGTGGCGTTGGCGCCGATCGACCGCGCCATCTAGCCGCGGGCCCACTTGGGCTGGATGAAGATGCCCTCGGCTTCGATGGTGACGCCCTGCTCGTCGGCGATGTGGGCGACGCCGTAGGCCTTGAAGCCCTCGGTGCGCACGATGCGTGCTTCGGCTCGCAGCTTGCCCAGCGGGGTGGGGCGCACGTACTTCACGTTGATGGTGCCGGTGAACCGGGTCGTGCCGTCGTTCGATGACACTTCGCCCAGCACATGGTCGAGAATCATGGCGCAGACGCCGCCGTGTGCGTGGTTGGGCGGGCCCTCGTAGGCGGCGCCGAGGGAGAACTCGGACCAGACGTAGTCCTTTGCCTCGAGGACGACGGTCAGCGGCGGTGCGACCGGGTTACGCAGCCCCACAACGGCATTGGCCCATGGCAGCCACTCACCTTCGGTGGTGAAGCGCAGGCCCCAGGTCTTCTCCAGCTGCTTGGACCGCAACCGCGCGGTGGCCGATTCGATTTCGGCTTTCGCGGCCGCGATGGTGTCGGCGTCGGCGTCGCTGCGGACCGTCACATCCATCAGTTCCCGGACCGATTGGGTCAGCGGCTCGAATACGGAACGGAGGCGTTCGGCTTCCTCGGGGCTGAGGGTGTCGGTGCTGAAGTCGAGCATGTCGCTACTAGAACATGTTCTACCGGATGCTGTCGAGCCCAAAGTTTGCTGCGATGGTGGTCGAGGGTTTGCCACGGCGCCGGGCGTCGCGGCGGTGGGCGCGCGGTCCGCAAGCTGATTCACAGCATTGGTCGGTGTCCTTCGAAACACTGTTATCGGTTGTGCGGCAACGTGGTTCCTGCTGTGACGGGGGTTACATCGATCATTGCGTCGAGCAATTATTGAAACAGGTTCTAACTAGTTCGCTAAATTGATAATTAACGCCTCCGACGTGGATATTTACGCCAAAGCAATATGGACTGCACTGGGAATGCGTGTTACAAACTATTGCCGTTAGTTGCTGATATCAGTACGGCGAAGAACAGCCATGCCGTTATGTCCACGCGCACACGACAGTTCTGAGCAGTCCGCGGATTGCGTGGTGCCGCTCGTGGATGACGTTGCCGAGGAGGACAAGAATCTTGACCAATCCCGTAGTCGTTGCGTATGCGCGAACCCCGTTCACGCGTTCGCTGGTAGGTGGGCTGGCCAACGTTTCTGAGTTCGACCTCGCGAGCACGGTGATCCGTGAGGTGATCGACCGCGCCGGCGTCGACCCGCAGTGGATCGACAACATCGTGATGGGTGAGGTGCTGCAGGGCGGCGGCTGCATCGCCCGCTACTCGGCCCTGGACATGGGGCTGCCGCTGGACACCCCGGCCGTCGCGGTCGGCGGTTGGTGCGCTTCGGGAATGATGGCGATGCACCAGGCGGTGGCGACCATCAAGGCGGGCATGGGCAAGTGCGTCATCGCCGGCGGTCTGAACACGCCGTCGGCGTCACCGTTGGCGGGCCCGCAGTTCGCGGCCACCGGCATCACCGACACCAAGATCGCCCCGATGCACCCCGGCATCGGCGAGATGCCGGCGCTCGACCTGGCCCGCACCCTCGGTGAGGGCACCGCGCGGATGTTCGGCCTGACCCGCGAAGAGGTCGACGAGTGGTCGGCCCGGGCGCACACCCTGGCCTCGGACGCCATCGACGCGGGCGTGCTCGATACCGAGAAGGTTGCCGTAACTGTCGACGGCACAGCAGTTTTCAATGACGAACTGCCGTGCCGCGAGTTCAACATGAAGAACCTGTCCGCGCTGACGTCGTTCCTCGGTGAGGACTGCACGGTGACGCCGGGCAACCAGACGGGCCTCACCGACGGTGCCGCCGCCGTGATGATCTGCGACCCCGACTTCGCCGCGGCGCAGGGCCTGACCCCGCTGGCGGAGATCGTCGGCTGGTCGGTCGTCGGCTCGGAGCCCGAGCGCGCCACCGAGGCCGCGATCACCGCCACCCGGCGCGCCCTCGACGGCGCCGGCATCAGCACCGAGTCCGTGGACCTGTACGACGTCCACGACTCCTACGCCTCGATCGGCATCGCCTACGAACGCTCGCTCCACATCGGACGCGACCGGCTCAACGTGCACGGCGGCGGCCTGGCGCTCGGCCACCCCTACGGTGCCTCCGGTACCCGCGTGGCCGGCACCTTGATCAATGAACTGCAGCGCCGCGGCGGCGGTATCGGCGCCGGTGCGATCGTCAGCGCGGGCGGCCTGGGTGCCGCCGTCGTGCTCAACGTCTTCCCGCCGGCGGCGTGACGCGACGATGCTCGAGCTGATCTCGCGTGTCGTCATCGCCGCGCCCAAACGGATTCTCCTGGCCACCGTCATCCTGATGTCGCTGTTCGGGGTCCTGTCCGCGCCCGTCGCCGACATGCTCGGCGCCGGCGGATTCACCGACCCCGACGCCCAGTCCAACCGCGCCAACAAGGTGCTCACCGAAGAGTTCCATCGCGGCTTCGTCAACCTCAATCTGCTGGTGCAGGCGAAGGAGCCGGTGAGCTCGGCCCCGGTGCGGGCCCAGGTGGACCGGCTGGTCACCGAGTTGCGTGGCACCGAGCACGTCGCCCGGGTGCTCTCACCGTTCGAAGCTCCTGATCCGGTCGCGGCCGGCCTGGTGAGCAAGGACGGGCGCTCGGCCCTGGTCATCGCCTTCATGGACGGCAACGAGACCACCGGCATCGCGTCCTCCACCGCGTTGGTGGAACGCTATGTCGGTCAACGGGATCCGGGCCTCACCATCTCGGCGGGCGGTCCCGGCGCCGTGTATTCCGCGGTCAACGAGCAGAGCCGGCACGACCTGACCGTCAGCGAGGCCATCGTGCTGCCGCTGACGTTCCTGGTCCTGGTGTGGGTCTTCGGCGGCGTGGTCGCGGCCCTGGTGCCGCTGGCGGTCGGGGCCTTCGCAATCTCGGGTTCGGTTGCGATCCTTCGGGTGCTGGCCGAGTTCGTCGACGTCTCGATATTCGCGCTCAACCTCGCGGTGGCGTTGGGGCTGGCCCTGGCCATCGACTACTCACTGCTGCTGGTGAGCCGGTACCGCGAGGAGATCGGCGACGGCTCCCATCCCGACGAGGCGTTGCGGCGCACCATGCGCACCGCCGGCCGCACTGTCGTCTTCTCGGCGGCCACGGTCGCGCTGTGCCTGGCGACCATGGCGGTCTTCCCGATGTACTTCCTGCGGTCGTTCGCCTACGGCGCGGTGTCGGTGGTGGCCATGGCCGCGCTCGCCGCACTGGTCATCACCCCGGCCGCCATCCGGGTCACCGGCAAGCGGATCGGCAAGCCGGGCCAGCGTGGTCCGCTGACCGAATCACGTTGGTATACCTGGACGCACGCGGTGATGCGTCGTCCCAGGATCGCCGCCGCCGTCACCCTGATTCCCCTCGTCGTCGTCGGGCTGCCGTTCCTCAACATCAAGTTCGGCTTCCCCGATGACCGCATCCTGCCGACCACGTCATCGGCGCGTCAGGTCGGTGACCACATGCGCAGTGACTTCACGCAGGACGCCGGGTTGCCGGTGCACATCGTGCTGTTGCACGGCAACGGAACCCGCGACAACGCCGCCATCGACGCCTACGCCGCGGAGCTGTCCAAGGTGCCGACCGTGGTGGCCGCGGCCGGGCCGGGTGCCACCTACGCGGGCGGACGCGCCATCGGTCCCGCCGGTCACGAGGCCGGCACCGGCACCGACGCCAGCTTCCTGACAGTGACCACCACGACGCTGCCGTTCAGCGCGGCGTCCGACGAAGCGCTGGACCGGCTGCACGCGGTGCCGCCGCCGGCCGGGATGACGCCGTTGTTCACCGGTGCCGCGCAGTCCAACCGCGACGGCGTCGAGGCCATCGCCACCCGGGTGCCGACCATGCTGGGGCTGATCGCGGTGGTGATGTTCGTCCTGCTGTTCCTGCTGAGCGGCAGCGTGATCATCCCGCTGAAAGCGCTGGTGCTCAACGCCTTGTCGCTCACGGCGACGTTCGGTGCGCTGGTCTGGATCTTCCAGGAGGGTCATCTCGGCGGCCTCGGCACCACGGTGGTGGGCACTTTGGTGTCGACCATGCCGGTGCTGATGTTCTGCGTCGCGTTCGGCCTGTCGATGGACTATGAGGTGTTCATCATCGCCCGCATCCGCGAATTCTGGCTTGCCTCAGACCGATCCGATGCGGCCGGCCGCGAATCGGTGGCCCTTGGTCTGGCCGGCACCGGCCGGATCGTCACCGCCGCGGCGCTCGTCATGGCCATCACGTTCGCCGGGCTCGTCGCGTCGCAGGTGTCGTTCCTGCGCATCTTCGGGTTCGGGCTGGCGGTCGCGATCCTGGTGGACGCCATCGTGATCCGGACCGTGCTGCTGCCGGCCGTCATGGTGCTGCTCGGCAAGGCGAACTGGTGGGCGCCGGCGCCGCTGGCCCGGCTGCATGCCCGCATCGGTCTGAATGAGGTTGCGCCAGCGAAGAATTCGTCAGTTCCAGCGGAAGTCGGGTAATGAATCAGATGGCGACACGAAGTCTGCTGTTGACCGGTGCCACCTCCGGGCTGGGGCTCGGGCTGGCGAAACGCGTGGTGGGACAGCCCGGTTGGCACGCGGTGCTGCCGGTCCGCAATGCCAAGCGGGGCGAAGAACTGAAGGCGGCGCTCGGTGACCGTGCCGCGGCCGGCACCACCCATATCGTGGTGTGCGATCAGGGCAGCCAGGAGAGCGTGCGCAACGCCGCCGCCGAGATCACGCGCCTGGTGGCGGACGGCGTCATCCCGCCACTGCGCACCGTCGTGCTCAATGCCGCGGTGCTGCGCAACGATGCGCACGAGCTCAGTCCCGACGGCATCGAATTGACCGTGGCCACCAACCTTTTGGCCCCGCACGCGCTGCTGGCGCGGATCAGTCCCCAGCTGGCCGCTGATGCGCGCGTCATGATCGTCGGGTCGCCGACCATCCGGCAGACCTTGTTCCAGCGGCTGGCGCGGGTCAAGACCGCCCAGTGGCAGCCGCTCGCCGAGCAGTGCCTGCCCAGCGATGACGGGGTCCAGGCGTACGCGCGCACCAAACTCGGCTTGTTCTACCTGTCCCGCGCGGCCGGCGGACTGGTTCCCGAGGGCATGTCCGCGGCGTATTTCGATCCGGGCGTGATGCCTGGGACGAACATCCTGCGCGAGCGTGGCCAGTTCAGCCAGGTCTACTGGCGCCGGGTGCTGCCGTACATCGCCTGGACGTTCGGCGGGGTCACCGTCGGCCGCGGCGCGCGGTCGATGTCACCCTATGTGCTGCACCAGAAGTCGATGGGGGACAGCGGATTCCTCTCGGTCAAGTGGGGTAAGCGCGCACCGGCTGTCGACCCGGCGCGGGTGCACGAGTACTTCGTTGAGGCGAACGACATCACCGGAATCGGGGAGTCCGACGCCGCGCCGTGGTGGTCGCAACCCGACCGCCTGCTCGGCCMGGCGGTCGGGCCGCGAGCCTGATGGCGCCACGCAAGTCACTGGTCATGGGAGCCAGTGGCTTCCTCGGCTCCCACGTGACGCGTCAGCTCGTCGAACGCGGCGACGACGTGCGGGTGCTGCTTCGGGAGAGCAGCTCGACCCGCGGCATCGACGACCTCGACGTCGAGCGTTGCTACGGAGACATTTTCGACGATGACGCCGTGCGGGCCGCGATGGCCGACCGGGACGTCGTCTTCTACTGCGTCGTCGACGCGCGGGCCATGCTGCCCGACCCGGCGCCGTTGTTCCGGACCAACGTCGATGGCCTGCGCCAGGTGCTGGACATCGCGGTGGACGCCGAGCTCGACAAGTTCGTCTTCGTCAGCACCATCTGCACCATCGCCGTCAGCGCGGACGGGAGTGCGGTCACCGAGGACACCCCGTTCAACTGGGCGGACAAGGGCGGCGACTACGTCCGATCACGGCTTGCCGCAGAACAACTCGTGCTGGATGCGGTCGCCGAACGGGGATTGCCCGCCGTCGCGATGTGCGTGTCGAACACCTACGGCCCGCGGGACTGGCAGCCGACGCCGCACGGTGAGATCGTGGCGCGCACCGCGGCCGGCAAGATGCGGTTCTACGCCGCCCACGCGGCCGCGGAAGTGGTCGGCATCGAGGACGCGGCGCGGGCGCTGCTCCTGGCGGCCGAGCATGGCCGCATCGGGGAGCGGTACATCATCTCGGAGAGTTACCTGCCGCTGCGCACCATCCTGGAGACGGCAGCCGACGAAACCGGTGTCCGGCCACCACGATTCGGTGTCTCCAAGGCCGCGATGTACGCGGGCGCCTACGCCTCGCTGCCGCTGCGCGCGGTGCGCCCGGGCAAGGTGCCGCCGCTGCTGACCATCACGCGGCTGTTGCACGTGACGTCACCGGCGGACAACAGCAAGGCGCGGCGGGAGTTGGGCTGGGAACCGGAGCCGACGGTGAATGCCATTCGCCGCGCGGCCCGGTTCTACGCCGACAATCAGTTGGCCTGATCGGCCGGCTGCTCGAACTTCATGGCCTCGAGGTTCCAGTAGCCACGCAGGTTGGTGATGAGGCCCTCGGCGTTGACCTTGTACGTGAAGGGGCCGCGGACGGTGGCGACGAAACCGTTCGGGAATTCGGTGCGCAGCACCAGGATGTAGGCGATCTCGTTGGGCGAGCTGGACGGGAACGTCTCCTCGCAGGTGATCGTCAACTGGTTGGGCCCGATGTTGGTGTCGTAGAAGGCGGCCAGCGCCTCCTTGCCCTTCACGCCGGTGCCGTCGGGGTTGGTGACGGACTCGCCGATCGGGTCTTCGACGACGATGTCGTCGGCCATCAGGGCCAGCCAGCCCTCCCGGTCGTGGCTCTGAACGCAACGCCACGACGACTGCGACGCGATGACAACGGGATTCATGTTTCTCCTAAACGTGATTTGTGCACGTCCTGTGTCGCTGGGCGTTACAGAACGTGCACAAATCGCCTGAGGGCGGTCAGCGGTCGGCGTCGGTGTACCGGATGACGCCGCGGATGTTGCGGCCCTCCAGCATGTCCTGGTAGCCCTCGTTGATCTGCTCCAGCTTGTACTGCCGGGTGACCATGTCGTCGAGGTTCAGGCGGCCGGCCTTGTACATGGCCAGCAGCGACGGGATGTCATGGTGCGGGTTGCCGCCGCCGAAGATGGTGCCCTGCAGGCGCTTCTGCATGAGCGTCAGCATCGACAGGTTCAGCTTCACGTCCAGGCTGGCCATGTTCGCGACCGCGGTCACGACGCAGGTACCGCCCTTGCTGGTGATGTTGAGGTAGTTGTCGATGTCCTCGCCGTGCAGTTCACCGACGGTGACGATGGTCTTGCTGGCCATGCGGCCTTCGGTGACCTCCGCGACGCCGGCCATGGCGCTGAAGATGTCCGGGTAGGCGTGCGTGGCGCCGAACTTGAGGGCGTTGTCCCGTTTGAACTCAACAGGATCCACGACGAAGACGTTGCGGGCACCGGCGTTGAGTGCACCCTGCAGCGCGCCGGTACCGACACCGCCGACGCCGACGATGCAGACGTCGTCGCCGGGGCGGACGTCGCCGCTGCGCACCGCGGAGCCGTAACCGGTGGTGACACCGCAGCCGACGAGGCAGGCGACCTCGAACGGGATGGTCGGGTCGATCTTCACGACCGAGCTCTTGTGGACCACCATGTAGGGGCTGAAGGTGCCCAGCAGGGTCATCGGGAGGACCGGCGTGCCGTCGGCGGCGTGCACGCGGTGGGTGCCGTCGGAGACTGCGGTGCCGGTCAGCAGGTACATGCCGAGGTCGCACAGGTTGCGCATGCCGGCCTGACACGACGGACACTCGCCACACGACGGGATGAACGACAGCACGACGTGGTCGCCGACGGCGATGTGGTCGACACCGGGGCCGACCTCGACGACGATGCCCGCGCCCTCATGGCCGCCGAGGACCGGGAAACCGGCCATCGGGATGTCGCCGGTCACCAGGTGGTGGTCGGAGTGGCACATGCCCGAGGCTTCCATCTGGATCTTGACCTCGTCTTTGACGGGGTCGCCGATTTCGATTTCCTCGATCGTCCACGGCTTGTTGAACTCCCAGATGAGAGCACCTTTTGTCTTCACCGCATGTGCCTTCCACTAGAACGTGTTTCACTTAGACTAGAGGCAAAAGTTAGATACGTCACACCCACCCCCAATCAACTGCTTGGGCGGGTTTCACCAGATCGGGACCGGAGCTTCGCCCAGCGGGTAGTAGCCGGGCAGCTGCTCGCCGGCCAGGCTGCGCTGGATGCGCTGCTGCATGCCCTTGGACAGTTTGCCCGCGGTCATCAGGTCCAAATAGAGCTTCTGCACGTGGCCGAAATCGAAGAAGTCGCGCTGCCAGGCGATCTTCGGTTCCCCGCCCGCGTTCTCCAGCCGGAACCAGCTGCCGCCGATGCCGTAGATCTCCCGCCCCTCGGCCGACGGCTCGTCCGGATCGGTGACCACCTGCTTCCAGAAACCGACGACCTCGCCCTGCTTGTCGTCGATCACCACCCGTTGGTACGGGTACTTCCAGCCTTCGAGGCCCTCCATCTCCAAACCCAGTGCGATGTCGCGGATTTCGGCCTTGCCGAGGCACATGACGTCCTCCTTGGGCCCGATGTTCCAGCCGTAGGTGGCGTCGTCGGTGTAGAAGTCGGCCATGGGCTTCCAGTCACCGGCCGCCTCGGCGTCCCGGTTGACCTGCAGCCACCGCTGCACCCACTCTTCGAGTTGTTCGCGGGGGAATGACGTCATTGTCTTGTCCTTTGTTTTCAGCTGGTTTCGCGAATGAACAGGGCTTGGGTCGGGCATTCGGCGACGGCGCGCTCGATCTCGTCGCGCGCTTCGTCGGGCGGGGTCTCGTCGAGGATCTCGACGGTGCCGCGCTTGGGGACGTTGAAGTAGTCGGGTGCCTCCAGGGAGCACATGGCGTGGCCCTGGCACAGGTCGCGGTCGACTTCAACGCGGTAGCCACCCATTTCAGGAGCGCTTCCGGTACTGGACCGTGGCGGGCCGGGCCAGCTGGACGACCATCTTCGAGTGGTCGTTCCGGTAGCTCTCCGGGGGCTGGGCCATCTCGAACTCGTACTCGCGCAACAGCACCGAGAAGATCGCCTTGATCTGCATCTGCGCGAATGCCGCACCCACGCAGCGGTGCTTGCCGGCGCCGAACGGGATCCAGGTCCACCGGTTGAGCAGATCTTCCTGCCGCGGCTTCTCGTAACGGTCTGGGTTGAAGGCGTCGGGGTCCGGGAAGTCCTCGGGAATCCGGTTGGAGATCGCCGGCGAGGCGGCCACCATCTGGCCCTTGTGGATCGGGTGCTCGGCGACCTCGAACTCGTCCTGCGCGACGCGCATCAGGATGATCAGCGGCGGGTGCAGGCGCAGGGTCTCCTTGAGCGCGTTGTCGAGATTCGGAATCTGGCGCAGCGCATGGAAACTCACCTCCTGGCCGTCGGAGTAGAGGTCGTCGAGCTCCTGCTGGACCTTGGTATAGAAGTCGGGGTGGCGCAGCAGCTCGATCAACGTCCACGACGACGTACCCGAGCTGGTGTGGTGCCCCGCGAACATCAGCGAGATGAACATGCCGGTGACCTCGTTGGCGCTGAAGCGCAGGTTGCCCTCTTCGTCCTTGATGGACACCAGGACGTCGAGCAGGTCACGATCGCTCTTGTCGGTGGGCGGGTTGGCAATTCGGCCGTCCATGACCTCCTGCACCAACTCCACCAGGTTGGCCCGGGCCTCGTCGCGGATGCGGAAACTCTCGATGGGCAAGTAGGGGTCGACGTAGCAGAGCGGGTCGGTGCCGCGCTCGAGCAGGTGGTAGTAGTTCGCGAACCGCGAATCGAGCTGGTTGCGGAATTTGGGGCCGATGAGGCATGCCGTCGAGGTGTAGATGGTGAGCTCGGAGAAGAACTCCAGCAGGTCGATTTCCCCCGATTCTCCCCAGTTTTCGGTCATCCGCCGGACCTCGCGCTCGATGGTCGTGGCGTGGCCCTTCATCTGCTCGCCGCGCAGCGCGGTGTTGTGCAGCATCTCGGCCCGACGTTCGGGGTCGGCGTCGAATACCACGCCCTCGCCGAAGATCGGGGTCATGAACGGATAGGCCTCGGCCTGGTTGAGTTCACTGTCGCTGGAGCGGAAGAAGAACTCGTTGGCCTCGGAGCCCGTCAGCAGCACCACCTGCTTGTCCGCGAGCTGGAACCAGCCGACGTCGCCGCATTCGTCGCGGATGCGCTGCATCAGGCCGATCGGGTCGGTGCGGAATTCCTCCAGGTGGCCGTGTTCCTCGGCGCCGCCCGAAACCCGTTGTACCTCTTTGGTGATCGTCATTGTCCAGGCATCCCTTCTTCACCCAGGGCGAGTGACTGGCGGTCCTTGATCTCAGTCAGCGGCGCTTCGGGCTGCAGTTCCATGTTGGCGATGTACCCGCCGCGCGGGGTCTCGGCGACGAACGTGATGGCGCGGGCCAGGTCGGCGGCGCGCAGGAAGTAGCTGTGGCGGGCCTGGCCCCATTTGGCCCAATCTTCGAGGGCCGGACCGATCTTCTCGGCCGGCAGGCTCCAGCCCATCGACGTCATGGTCGGGCCGGGGTGCACGACCGAGGCGCGCACGCCGGTGCCTTCCAGCTCCATCTGGAAGTTGGTGACCATCGCGACCAGGCCGGCTTTCGCGGCGCCGTAGGCGCCCATGTGCGGACGCTGCCGCAGTGCCACATCGGATCCGACGAAGATCAGGTCGCCGCGTCGCCGCTCGACCATGCCGTCGAGGACGGCACGGGCCATCCGGTTGGCGCCGACGAGGTGAATCTGCAACTGGGCCGCGAAGTCGTCGGTGCTCATCTCGTGCAGCCGACCGAAGTTGGTGTCGCCGGCGCCGGTGACCAGGACCTCGATGTCGCCGAGAGCGGCTGTCGCCTTGGCGACGAAGTTCTCGACCGACGCGGTATCGGTGACGTCCAGCGGCAGCGCGATCGCTTCTCCGCCTTCGGCTTTGATCTGGTCGACGAGTTCCTGACACTTCTCCACCCGGCGGGCGCCGAGGGCGACCGGGAAGCCACGGGCGGCGAGTGCCGTCGCCGTCGCGGCGCCGATGCCCGACGAGGCGCCGGCCACGATGGCGGGCCTGCGGGTGGGGTGCGGTTCGAAACGGGCCATGTAGCAATGCCTCTCAGAATCTGGCGGTTCAGCGGGTCTGGACGGTGACGGGCAGGTGGGCAAATCCGCGGACGCTGCTGGAGTGCACGCGGACGCAGTTGTCCTCGTCCACCTCGTAGCCGCGGATACGTTTGAACAGTTCGGTCAGGGCGACCCGGGCTTCCATCCGGGCCAGGTGGGCGCCGAGGCAGAAGTGGGCACCGCTGCCGAAACTCACCAGCTTCGAGCCGATCTCGCGGCCGATGCGGTACTCGTCGGGCGCCTCGAACACCCGCTCGTCGCGGTTGGCGGAGCCGGCGAGGAGCACCAGCACCTCGCCTGCCGGGACGGTGGTGCCGTGAAACTCGAGGTCCTCGACGACGGCCCGGGCCAGCAGCTGGCTGGACGTGTCGTAGCGCAGCGTCTCCTCGATCCACGGCGAGATCAGCTCGTGGTCGTCGAAGACCGGAGCCAGCTGGTCGGGGTTCTTGTGTCCCCAATAGGCCGCATTGGCAAGCAGTTTCGTGGTGGTCTCGTTGCCGGCGATCACCATCAGGAACAGGAACGCCATGATCTCGTCGTCGGTGAGTTTGTCGCCGTCGATCTCGGCCTCGACCAGTGCCGAGGTGAGGTCGTCGCTCAGGCTCTTGCGGCGCTGCTTGACCATGGCGGCGTAGTACATCAACAGCTCACCCGAGGCGGCGATGGCGGAGGCCGGGACATCGGGTGCCCCGTCCTCGCGGTGCATCACGCCGTCGGCGAGTGCCCGGATGCGCACGCGGTCTTCGTCGGGGACGCCCATCAGCTCGCTGATGACGTCCATGGGCAGCTTGCCCGCGAAATCGTCGACGTAATCGAAGGTGTTGTGCTGCAACGCCTCATCGAGGTGCTGGACCGCGATCTCGGTGACCCGCCCTTCCAGCTCGCGGATGCGCCGCGGCGTGAAGCCCTTGGAGACCAGGGTGCGCAGTCGCAGGTGCGCCGGATCGTCGAGGGCCAGAAAGGACATCACGCGGTGCGCTTCGTCGTTGCGGGAGATCGGGTCCAGCGAGACGCCGTGCTTGTTGGACAGGGCGACGCTGTTCCGGAAGCCGCGCAGCACGTCCTCGTGCCGCGACAGGGCCCAGAAGTTGAGCTTGTCGTTCCGGTAGATCGGCGCCTCGTCGCGCAGTCGCCGGTAATACGGATACGGATCTTCATGGAAGTCGTAGCTGTAGGGGTCGATGAGTAGCTCGACATTGGCTGTCATGCGTTGTCTCCCACGATAAGTCCGACGACATAGGACAGCCGGTCTGCGATTTGGTGATAGGTGTAGACGCCGCTGCCGGCGTTGACGAGTGCGCCGAAGTACGTCATCTCCAGCGCCGACAGCAGGCGCGGATCGGCGTCCGGCCCGACGGCCGAACGGATCCGGCGATGGATTTCGCCACCGATGCGGTCGCGCACCTTGCGGACCGTGTCGTCGTCGCCGGACAGCAGGGCCGTCGTGCAGGCGGCCGCCACCCCGGGTTCGTCGGCGACCACCAGGGCCAGGCTGCGCAGCGCCTGCTCGACGCGGCTGGCCATCGACTGGTTCACGTCGGTGAAGTAGGGCACCTGCCGAACCATGTCCAGGTACACCTCGGCGATGAGGTGGTTCTTGGACGAGAAGTAGGTGTAGGCGGTTGCCGGCGCGACCTTGGCCCGCGCCGCCACCGCCCGCACTGTCAGGTCGGCGTAGGACGATTCCCGCAGCATCTCGCGACCGGCGGCCAGAACCTTCTGAAAGGTTTCCTCCTGGCGGCGGTTGCGCGGCTGGTCGTCCGCTTCTTGGCCGGTACTTGTGACTGCGGCCACTGCATCGCTGGACACATGTCCAAGTTAGCCGATGACGCGTCGCGGAAGCAAGAAGGTGACCAGAAGTACCAGGTAAATAGACGTTTGTTGCGATGGCGACGTTGCCGATCCAGCCCGACCCTTGCCACTCGGCGGCGCGTGAGGTTATGGTTCGACTGAACGTTGTCGGACAGCTGTCCAGAATTTTCAGGAGTGCAGATGACCTTGCTGGGTGATCGCGAAAGCCGCCTTCTCATCGACGGGAAATTGGTGCCGGGCTCGCGCGGCGCGTTCCCGACCATCAACCCCGCGACCGAGGAAGTCCTCGGCGTGGCGGCCGATGCCACCGTGGGGGACATGGCCGACGCCATCGACGCCGCCCGGCGGGCCTTCGACGAGACCGACTGGTCCACGAACGTCGAACTGCGGGTGCGCTGCCTGCGGCAGTTGCAGCAGGCCATGCGCGACCACCGCGATGACCTGCGCGAGCTCACGATTGCTGAGGTCGGCGCGCCCCGGATGCTCACCGCCGGCGCGCATTTGGACGGCCCGATCGAAGACCTGAGCTTCGCCGCCGACACCGCCGAGAACTACCAGTGGACCACCGACCTGGGACATGCCACGCCGCAAGGGATTCCGACCAACCGGACCATCGCACGCGAGGCCGTCGGAGTCGTCGGTGCCATCACGCCGTGGAACTTCCCGCACCAGATCAACCTGGCCAAAGTCGGGCCGGCACTCGCTGCGGGCAACACCCTGATCCTCAAGCCGGCACCGGACACCCCGTGGGCCGCCGCGGTGCTCGGCGAACTGATCGCCGAGCACACCGACTTCCCGGCCGGCGCCATCAACATCGTCACCTCCCGCGACCACGGCGTCGGTGCCATGCTGTCGAAACACCCTGACGTGGACCTGGTTTCGTTCACCGGATCGACCGTCACCGGCCGCGCCGTGATGACCGACGCCGCGGAAACCATCAAGAAGGTGTTCCTGGAACTCGGTGGCAAGTCGGCGTTCCTGGTGCTCGACGACGCCGACCTGGCCGGCGCCTGCGCGATGGCCGCATTCACGGCGTCGATGCACGCCGGCCAGGGCTGCGCGATCACCACCCGGCTGGTGGTCCCGCGGGCGCGCTACGACGAGGCGGTCGCGGCCGCGGCCGGCACCATGGGCGGCATCAAGCCCGGCGACCCGTCCAGCTCGCGCACCGTCTGCGGTCCGGTGATCTCGGCGCGCCAACGCGACCGGGTGCAGAGCTACCTCGACCTGGCCATTGAAGAGGGCGGCACCTTCGCCTGCGGTGGCGGCCGGCCGGCGGACCGGGACACCGGGTTCTTCATCGAGCCGACCGTCATTGCCGGACTGGATAATTCGGCCCGCGTCGCCCGCGAGGAGATCTTCGGGCCGGTGCTCACCGTCATCGCCCACGATGGCGACGACGACGCCGTGCGCATCGCCAACGATTCGCCGTACGGCTTGTCCGGCACGGTGTTCTCGGCTGACCCGCAGCGGGCGGCCGGAGTGGCTGCCCGGCTGCGCGTCGGCACCGTCAACGTCAACGGCGGCGTCTGGTACTCCGCCGACGCGCCGTTCGGCGGCTACAAGCAGTCCGGCAACGGCCGGGAGATGGGCATCGCCGGGTTCGAGGAGTACCTGGAGACCAAGTGCATCGCCACCCTCGCGACCTAGCCGCTCCAGTGGCCAACTGTGACACGCAAATCAGCGAAAACCGTGTAGTAACTGCCCATTCGGCGGAGAGGAAATCATGAGGTTCGAGAACAAGGTCGCGATCGTGACCGGAGCCGGCGGCGGCATCGGCCAGGTCTACGCCGAGTCGCTGGCGCGCGAAGGCGCCGCGGTCGTCATCGCCGACATCAACGTCGAAGGCGCCGAGAAGGTGGCCGCCGGCATCAAGGCCGAGGGTGGCAAGGCGCTGGCTGTCCGGGTCGACGTCTCCGACATCGATTCGGCCAATGACATGGCCGCCCAGGCCGTGGCCGAGTTCGGCGGGATCGACTACCTGGTGAACAACGCCGCGATCTTCGGCGGTATGAAGCTCGACGGTCTGCTGACCGTGGACTGGGACTACTACCGCAAGTTCATGAGCGTCAACCTCGACGGTGCGCTGGTGTGTACCCGCGCGGTGTTCCCGCACATGGAGAAGCGCGGCGGCGGCTCCATCGTCAACCAGTCCTCCACGGCGGCATGGGTTTACGCCAACTTCTACGGGCTGGCGAAGGTCGGCGTCAATGGCCTGACGCAGCAGTTGTCCCGTGAACTGGGCTGGCGCAACATCCGCATCAACGCGATCGCGCCGGGGCCCATCGACACCGAGGCCAACCGCAGCACCACGCCGCAGGCCATCGTGAAGCAGATCGTCCAGACCCTCCCGCTGGCGCGGATGGGCACCCCCGAAGACCTCGCCGGTATGTGCCTGTTCCTGCTGTCCGACGAGGCCAGCTGGATCACCGGGCAGATCTTCAACGTCGACGGCGGACAGATCATCCGGTCATGAGCGACGTGCGACTCGGGTATATCGGTCTGGGAAACCAGGGCGCGCCGATGGCCAAGAGGCTGGCCGAATGGCCGGGCGGGCTCGTCGTTTTCGACATGCGCGCCGAGGCCATGGCACCGTTCGCGGAACTCGGCGCCACCCTGGCCACCAGCGTTGCGGAGGTCGCCAAGGCTGACGTGATCAGCGTGACCGTGCTCAACGACGAGCAGGTCCGCGACGTCGTGACGCAGCTCGCCGAACACGCCGAGCCCGGCACGGTGATCGCGATCCACTCCACGATCGAACCGACGACCGCCGTCGAGCTGGCTGAGCAGTTGCGGCCCAAGGGGATTCACATCGTGGACGCCCCGGTCAGCGGTGGCGCCGGCGCGGCGAGCAAGGGCGAGCTGGCGGTCATGGTCGGCGCCGACGACGACGCCTACGACAAGGTCAAGCCCGTCTTCAAACAGTGGGCCTCGCTGGTGGTGCGCGCCGGTGAGCCCGGCGCGGGCACCCGGATGAAGCTGGCCCGGAACATGCTGACCTTCATCGGTTTCGCCGCCGCGTGTGAGGCGCAGAAGCTGGCCGAGGCGTCGGGCATCGACCTGCAGAAGCTGGGCCGCGTGGTGCGGCACAGTGACGCGCAGTCCGGCGGACCCGGCGCGATCATGGCGCGGGACGACACCAAGCCACTGGCGCCCGACCACTTCCTCTACAACATGTTCGTCCACACCCGGGGGTTGGCGGAGAAGGACCTGTCGCTGGCACTCGGTCTGGGTTCTGCTGTGGGAGTGGACCTTCCGCTCGCCGAGCTGGCCCTGGCCAACCTCGCCGAGGGACTCGGCGTACCGCATTCGAAGGAGCAGTGATGGACGAGTTGCGCGCCAAGGGCCTGGCGAAGATGAACGAGGTCTACGGCTGGGAGATGCCCAACATCGAGGGCGACCCGTACTTCGATCTCACCGTGGATCACCTGTTCGGCACCATCTGGAGCAAGCCCGGACTGTCCATGCGGGAGAAGCGGCTCATGACGTTCACGTGCGTCACTGCCGTCGGCTCGCAGGACCTCGCGGAAATCCAGGTCAACGCCGCGTTGCTCAACGAGGAGTTCACCGAGGCCGAACTCAAGGACATCGGCATCTTCCTCACCCAGTACCTCGGCTTCCCGCTCGGTTCGGCCTTCAACGGAACGGTGTCCAAGGTGGTGGCCAGGCGGCGTAAGGCTGCCGAGAAGGGTCTCGGCGAGGACCGCAAGGCCAACGTCAACGCCGCGGTCAAGATGAACACCGGGACCGAGCTCGATGACCAGTAGGTATGCCTCGCTGTCGCGTGCCGAGCTCGCCGCGCTGGTGCCGGAGCTGCTGCTGATCGGCCAGCTCATCGACCGCGCCGGAATGGCCTGGTGCATCGTCGAATTCGGCCGCGAAGAGATGCTGCAGGTCGCCATCGAGGAGTGGGCCGGCTCCAGCCCGCTGTACACCAAGCGGATGCAGAAGGCGCTGAAATACGAAGGCGTGGACGTCATCACGATCTTCAAGGGCTTGCAGCTCGACATCGGCGCACCGCCGCAGTTCATGGATTTCCGGTACACCGTGCACGATCGCTGGCACGGCGAGTTCCACCTCGACCACTGCGGCGCCCTGATGGATGTCGAGCCCATGGGCCCCGATTACGTGCGCGGCATGTGCCACGACATCGAGGATCCGACGTTCGACGCGACGGCGCTGGCGACCAACCGGCGCTGCCAGGTGCGCCCCATCCACCGGCCGCCGCGCGTGCCGGCGGGCCGAACGCCGGCCTGCGCGTGGACCGTCACCATCGACGAGTCCTATCCCGAGGTCGGGTTCATCCCGCAGCTCGACATCATCGGCGCGAGTGGTGCGTACAACTGCGAGCTCGATGCGATCGATCCGTCCGACGACGGTCAGGCCGACTACTCCGGCGCGCTGCTGAGCGACGTCGACTTCTCCGCCTTCTCGCACTCGGCCCTGGTACGCATCGCCGACGAGGTGTGCTTGCAGATGCACCTGCTGGTGCTGTCCTTCGCGCTGGCGGTGCGGGCCCGTTGCGACGGTGACGTCGACAAGGAACGGTCGATCCGGACCAAGTCGCTGATCGGCATCTCCGGTGTTGCGGCCGAACGCATCCGGCGGGTGCTGGAGCTGCCGAACGACGCCGCCGGCGCCCTTCGCGTGCTGGAGCTGCATCCGCTGCTCAACCCGGCCGCCTATGTGTCCGTTGATGTTTCGGGTGACGAGGCGCACGTGCACCCCTCGCCGGCGCACGAGGACGACGCCTGGATCGCCCTGGTGTCCCCGGGGTCCGTCCTGCCGCTGCAGGCGATCGCGACGGCCGTCAACCCGCTGCTGCGCGCGGAGGTGTCGGGCACCGACACCGACTGGACCGTCCGATTCGTCGAAACCGACACCCCGGCAAAGGAACTCGGCGAGGTCTCGGTGTGCAAGGTCAGCAGCGGGGCGGCGTGGGTTTTCGAAGAACGCAAATCCCTGCCGCTGACGGTGGTCTAGGCGCGCTCAAAAGTCGTCGAACTCGCGGTCGAGACTCTGGATTCGTCCCGCGACCCCCGACAGGTCCGTGTGTGAGCGCTGGATGATGTCGGCGACATCGCCGCTGGCCTTGCCGATCGCCGACCACAGCGCGTGGTCGGCGGCGGCGGTCGGCGTCTTCTTGGCCTCGTCGGCGAGGTCGTTCACCCACTGCTTGAGCGCGTCGAGTTCCCGGCGCCCGCCGTTGACCACGTCGGCGGACCGCTCGAGTTCGTCGCCCACGAGCTTGTCGAGATCGGCCAGCCGGCCGAGGGCCTGGGCATGCTCGTGGTTGGCGTCGGCGTAGCGGTCGGCTGCGCCGCCCGTCCAGTGCGATCCGGGACCCGCGGCCTTCACCTGGTCCTGCAGCCCGCGCAGCTCCGCGCTCTTGTCGAACTCGGTGCGGTCGTGCGGAACGCCCTCGCCGAAGGTGGCGCGGGCCCGTTCCCACATCAGCAGGAAGGCATCCAGCGGCTCCACCGGTGTGGACCTCCTCGCGTGCGTCGGGCCTGCCCAGTTTAGGACGAGCCGACCAGCTATTAGTGTGTGGCTGTGCGCGTCCTCGTGATCGGCTCTGGAGCCCGTGAACATGCCCTGCTGCTTGCCCTGAGCCGCGACCCCCAGGTGGACTACCTGGCTGTCGCTCCTGGCAATGCCGGCACCTCCGCCGTCGCCGAACAACACGACGTCGACATCACCGCCGCCGACGAGGTGGTCGCGCTGGCCAGGAAGCTGTCCGCCGACCTGGTGGTGATCGGACCCGAGGTGCCCTTGGTGCTCGGGGTCGCCGACGCCCTGCGCGCGGCCGGCATCGCCTGCTTCGGGCCGTCCAAGGACGCCGCCCGCATCGAAGGCTCGAAGGCATTCGCCAAGGACGTCATGGCCGCTGCCGGGGTTCGCACCGCGACCAGCGAGATCGTCGACAACCCCGCTCACCTCGACGCCGCACTGGACCGCTTCGGCCCGCCTGCCGGTCAGCAGGCGTGGGTCGTCAAGGACGACGGCCTGGCCGCCGGCAAGGGTGTCGTCGTCTCCGCTGACCGCGACGCGGCCCGCGCGCACGCCGCCGAACTGCTCGAGTCCGGCCACCCGGTGCTGCTCGAGTCGTTCCTCGACGGACCCGAGGTGTCGCTGTTCTGCGTCGTCGACGGCGAGACCGTGGTGCCGCTGCTGCCCGCCCAGGACTTCAAGCGCGTCGGCGACAACGACAGCGGACCCAACACCGGTGGCATGGGCGCCTACACGCCGCTGCCGTGGCTGCCCGCCGCCGTCGTCGACCAGATCGTCGACGAGGTCGTCAAACCCGTTGCCGCTGAACTGGTTCGGCGTGACAGCGCGTTCTCCGGGCTGCTGTACGCGGGCCTGGCCATCACCTCGCAGGGGCCGGCCGTCGTCGAATTCAACTGCCGCTTCGGCGATCCCGAGACCCAGGCGGTGCTGGCGCTGCTGGAGACCCCGCTGGGCTCGCTGCTGAACGCCGCCGCCACCGGAACCCTGGGCTCGCTGGGCGAGCTGCAGTGGCAGGACGGCTCGGCCGTGACCGTCGTCGTGGCCGCCGAGAACTACCCGGGCCGTCCCCGCGTCGGCGACGTGATCACCGGATCGGAGACGGCCGGCGTGCTGCACGCGGGCACCACCCGCCGGGCCGACGGCAGCGTCGTCTCCTCCGGCGGCCGGGTGCTGTCGGTGGTCGGCACCGGCGCGGACCTGGCAGCCGCGCGGGCCGACGCCTATCGGATCATCGAGTCAGTTCGCTTGCCGGGCAGCCACTTCCGCACCGACATCGGCCTCGCCGCCGCTGAGGGCCGCATCTCCCTCTAGGCGACCAGCAGCGGGGCCAGCCAGGAGATCTCGGCGGGCAGCTGTGAGCTCCAGAACGCCCCGTCGTGCCCGCCGGGGGAGAACCCGCCCGCCGCACCGTTGGGCAGCTGGGCGATGAACTGCTTGGTCGCCGAGTAGAACGGGTCGCTGTCGCCGCAGTCGATCCGGATCGGGATGCCCGCCAGCCCGGGCAGTCCCCACACCGAGTTGGCCGCATAGTCGCCCGCGCCATCGAAGGCGCCCGGAGCCGTCGCGCCCGACGACGTCCACAACGCCGGACTCACCGCGCAGATCGCCGCGGTCCGGGCCGCCCCCAGCCGACCGCCCAGCAGCAGCGCGCCGTAACCGCCCATCGACCAGCCGAGGAAGCCCACCCGCGAGGTATCCAGCCCCTGACCAGCCAGCATCGGGATCAGCTCGTCGAGCACCATCGCGCCGGCATCCTCACCGGATGCCCGCTTGTGCCAGTAGCCGCCACCGCCGTCGACGGCCACCACCGCGAACGGCGGCAGTCCCGCCGCCACGGCCTGTGCGAGCCCCTGTTCCACACCGCCGGCCATCACGGTCGCGGCATCGCTGCCTTTGCCGTGGAGCGCGATCACGGGGCGCAGCGGCGCGGTCTGGCCCGGCGGGCGGGCGATGGCCCAGTTGGTCGAGACGCCGCCACGGGCCTGCGAGACGAACGAGCCCGTCACATAGGTGGGCGCCGGGTCCGCGACGGCCGGGGGTGGCGCCAGCGGCGTTCCCACGCTCGTCATCGTCACCGGTTGCGCGGTGACGGCCGGGCGGTTGATCGTCGACCCCAACGCGAACGCGCCGGCGGCCCCTGCGGCGGCACCCGCTCCGAGACGGAGGACGGCGCGTCGGCTCAGCTCTGTCATGGCCGCCATCATGCCATCGGCCACCAGGCGTCATTCCTGAGTAATGCCTAATGGATTACGTCAATTCGTGATCACCACGTGACCATTGCTGGCAGCATTTACCTGGTGATGACAGCAGTCACCCCTAAGGGGGAACGGCGACGGTATGCGCTGGTCAGCGCCGCCGCCGAGCTGCTGTGCGAGGGGGGCTTCGACGCCGTCCGGCACCGCGCCGTGGCGCAGCGAGCCGGGCTGCCGCTGGCCTCCACCACGTACTACTTCTCGTCCCTCGACGACCTCATCGAAAAGGCCGTCGAGCACGTCGGCGAATCCGAATCGCAGCAGCTGCGGCTGCGGGTTTCGGCGCTGTCCCGGCGCCGCCGCGGCGCCGACGCGACGGCCGATCTGCTGGTCGATCTGCTGGTCGGCGACGGTAACCGGGCGTCCGACCAGCTGATTTCCCGCTACGAGCGCTACATCGCCTGCGCCCGCCAGCCCGGGCTGCGGGACGTGCAGCGACGCATCCTCAAGCAGCGCTCCGACGCCGTCATCGAGGTGGTGGAACGGTCGGGACGCTCGGTGCGCGCCGAACTGCTGACGGCCCTGGTCTGCGCGGTGGACGGGGCGGTGGTCGCCTCGATGGTCAGTGACGGTGACGGCCCGCGCGCGACGGCCCGGGCGACCCTCGTGGACGTCATCGACGTCTTGGCGCCCTTCGACCAAGAACGCCGGATCGCCCTGTAAATAGGCCGAAGTAGGCTTAAGCCCCGTGAGCATCCCCAATGTGCTGGCCAACCGTTACGCCAGCGACGAGATGGTGGCCATCTGGTCACCGGAGAACAAGATCGTCGCCGAACGCCGGCTGTGGCTGGCCGTGCTGCGCGCGCAGTCCGAGCTCGGGGTGGCCGTGCCGGACGGTGTGGTGGCCGACTACGAGCGCGTGCTGGAGCAGGTCGACCTGGCGTCCATCGCCGCGCGCGAGCGCGTCACCCGCCACGACGTCAAGGCGCGCATCGAAGAATTCAACGCGCTGGCCGGCCACGAGCACGTGCACAAGGGCATGACGAGCCGCGACCTCACCGAGAACGTCGAGCAGCTGCAGATCCGGCAGTCGCTGGAACTGGTGTTCTCGCACGGTGTCGCGGTGGTGGCGCGGCTCGCCGAGCACGCCGCGCTGTACCGCGACCTGGTGATGGCCGGTCGCTCGCACAACGTGGCGGCGCAGGCCACCACCCTCGGCAAGCGGTTCGCCTCTGCAGCCGAAGAGACTCTGGTCGCGCTGACCCGGCTGCGGGAGCTGATCGACCGGTACCCGCTGCGCGGCATCAAGGGGCCGATGGGGACGGCGCAGGACATGCTGGACCTGTTCGGCGGTGACGCCTCGCGGCTGGCCGACCTGGAGCGCCGGGTTGCCGAATTCCTCGGATTCACCGAGGTTTTCACCTCGGTCGGCCAGGTGTACCCGCGGTCGCTCGACCACGACGTGCTGTCCGCGCTGGTGCAGTTGGGCGCCGGTCCGTCGTCGTTCGCGCACACCATCCGGCTGATGGCCGGCCACGAACTGGCCACCGAGGGCTTCGCGCCCGGGCAGGTCGGCTCGTCGGCCATGCCGCACAAGATGAACACCCGGTCGTGTGAACGTGTCAACGGTCTGCAGGTCGTGCTGCGCGGCTACGGCTCGATGGCCGCGGAACTGGCTGGGGCGCAATGGAATGAGGGCGACGTCTTCTGCTCGGTGGTGCGCCGCGTCGCGCTGCCAGATGCCTTCTTCGCGATCGACGGGCAGACCGAGACGTTCCTGACGGTGCTCGACGAGTTCGGCGCCTACCCTGCGGTGATCCAGCGTGAGCTCGACCGCTACCTGCCGTTCCTGGCGACGACCCGCATCCTGATGGCCGCGGTGCGCGCCGGCGTCGGCCGCGAGACCGCGCACGAGGTCATCAAGGAGCACGCCGTCGCGGTGGCGCTGGCGATGCGCGAAAAGGGTTTGGAACCAGACCTTCTGGATCGGTTGGCCGCAGATCCGCGGCTGCCGCTCGACCGCGTCGAGCTCGATGCGGCGCTGGCCGACAAGCAAGCGTTCAGCGGTGCGTCCGGTGACCAGGTCGACGCCGTGGTGGCTGCGGTGGACCGGTTGGTCGGGCAGTACCCGGAGGCGGCCAAGTACACCTCGGGCGCCATCCTGTGACCCTGGCGCGAAGTCTCGCCGGGGTCGACCTGACCGACCTCGACAACTTCGCGTCGGGTTTCCCGCACGAGCTGTTCGCGCGGCACCGCGTCGAAGCCCCGGTGTACTGGCACGAGCCGACCGAGAACACCCCGGACGGCGAGGGCTTCTGGTCCGTCGCCACCCATGCCGAAACCCTTGCGGTACTGCGTGATCCGGTGACGTTCTCGTCGGTGACGGGCGGTTCGCGGCCGTTCGGCGGGACCCTGATCCAGGACCTGTCCATCGCCGGCCAGGTGCTGAACATGATGGACGACCCGCGGCACGCGGAGATCCGGCGGCTGGTGTCGTCGGGGCTGACGCCGCGGATGATCGCGCGGGTCGAGGATGACCTGCGTGCGCGCACCCAGGCGCTGCTGGACGCTGTGGAGCCGGGTGTGCCGTTTGACTTCCTGGTCGACATCGCCGCCGAGCTGCCCATGCAGATGATCTGCATCCTGATGGGTATCCCTGAGTCGCAACGGCATTGGCTGTTCGAGGCGATCGAGCCGAGTTTCGATTTCGGCGGTTCGCGCAAGGCCGCCATCACCCGGTTGTCGGTGCAGGAAGCCGGGTCCCGGATGTACAACTTCGGGATGGAGCTGATCGCATCCAAGCGGGCCGAACCCACCGACGACATGCTGTCCGTGGTGGCCAACGCCGAAGACGTGTCAGACCTCGAGGTCTATCTGTTCTTCAACCTGCTGTTCAGTGCGGGCGCGGAGACCACGCGCAACTCGGTCGCCGGCGGGCTGTTGGCCTTGTGCGAGAACCCATCTCAGCTGGCACTGCTGCGCGCGGACCCGGCACTGCTGCCGTCGGCGATCGAGGAGATGGTGCGCTGGACCTCGCCGTCGCCGTCGAAGCGGCGTACCGCCACCCGCACCGTCGAGCTGGGCGGGTGCGCCATCGAGGCGGGGCAGAAGGTCGTGGTCTGGGAAGGTTCGGCCAACCGCGACGAGCGGGTGTTCACCGATCCGATGGCCTTCGACGTGGCCCGGAAACCCAATCCGCACTTGGGATTCGGGCAGGGACTGCACTACTGCCTGGGCGCGAACCTGGCCCGTCTCGAGCTGCGGGTCCTGTTCGACGAGCTGCTGGCCCGGTTCCCGGACATCCAGGTCGTTCGGCCACCGGAATGGACTCGCAGCAACCGGCACACCGGGCTGCGGCACCTCTGGGTGTCACTGTCGTGATTTGTGCACGAAAATCCGCGGGTGGCGCGGAAAATCGTGCACAAATCACGGGGTTTTCTCCAGGGTGAACTGGTTGACGTCGACCTGGCGCAGCCGGAAACCCTTTGCGCACCCGGTCAGGTATTTCATGTATCGGTCGTAGACCTCGACCGATTGCAGTGCGATGGCTTCGTCGCGGTGTGCTTCGAGTGCTTCGGCCCAGAGGTCGAGGGTTTTCGCGTAGTGCGGCTGCAGTGACTGGACCCGGGTCACGGTGAATCCGGCTGCGGTGGCGTGCTGTTCCACCATCGCGGTCGACGGCAGTCGGCCACCCGGGAAAATCTCGGTCGTCATGAACTTGATGAATCGAGCCAGCTCGAAGGTGATCGGAATACCGAGTTCGGCGGCCTGGCGTGGGTCGAAGCCGCAGATGGAGTGGAGCAGCATCACGCCGTCGGGTGGGAGGGCGTCGTAGGCCATCTGGAAGAACGCTGGGTAGCGGTCGTGGCCGAAGTGTTCGAACGCGCCGATGGAGACGATCCGGTCGACCTGTTTGTCGAATCGCTCCCAGCCTTCCAGTAACACGCGACGGGAGCGGGTGGTCTGCATCCCGTCCAGCAGTTGCTCGACATGCGCGGCCTGGTTCTTGGACAACGTCAGTCCGACGACGTCGACGTCGTACTTCTCGATTGCGCGTCGCATGGTGGCGCCCCAGCCGCAGCCGATATCGAGCAGCGTCATCCCGGGGGCCAGGCCGAGTTTTCCGAGGGCGAGGTCGATTTTGGCTGTTTGGGCTTGTTCGAGGGTCATGTCGTCGCGCTCGAAGTAGGCACAGCTGTAGGTCTGGCTGGGGTCCAGGAACAGTCTGAAGAAGTCGTCGGACAGGTCGTAGTGCGCTTGCACGTCCGCGAAATGTGGTTTGAGTTTGTCTGCCATGGCTTTTCCTTCCCGGCAGTGGATGTGGAGTGCTGTCACGTGCACATCTGTCGGGCCGGCCACAGCGACGGTCCCTACGCGATGCGATGTTCAGAACACGTAAGCGGGGGCAGCGTGGTTCGCCGGACCAGCCAGGCATTCATTTCAGGTATTCGTCGCCAAACTTCAGTTGGATGGCTCGAACATCGAAATTGATGGGTACAAACTGCTGAAGCAATGGAGTTGGGCAGGAATCAGCAGGGCAGGACGTCGCGGTCCGGCGGCGCCCACGCTGCTGGAGCGATCATCCAGAGACGTCCCGAATATGTTGGCCAACCGGCCGCAGGCCCGCGGACCGCAGCTCCAGCGCCGCCAATTTCCGGATCGCGATGGTGTCGTGGGTGCGCCAGGCGGTCACCGGGTCGTCGGAGACCTCGGTGAGCTTGGCCAACGGCCGGTTGGCCAGCGCCCGCAACGCCAGCAGCTGTTCGCCGGCGTCGGTCGAGGCCAACGCCACCGCCGTCCACTTGCGCCGGAAGAACCGGATCCGCAGCACCAGCCACGGCATCGCCACGGCCAGGATCGGCGGCAACGCCACCGCCAGCGCGAGCACCCACGCCAGCCAACTGGCCGTGCTGTTCAGGCTGTCACCGGCCCCCGCGATGTCGACGGCGGCGCTGCCGGCCGATCGCAACGGACCCCCGAAGGCCTTCCCGATCAGGGGAATCCCGTCGGCGTTGTGGCCGGCAGAGGCCAGGCTGTCGGCGACGCCGCCGGCGCCGTCGTGCACCTGACGCCCGACGTCGGCGATGGTGGCGATGGCGCTGTGCACCGCGACGCCGACCGAGATCCAGATGACGAACCACACCAGCGCGACGACGTCGCTGGTCAGCTGGGCGAGCAACCGGCCCGGCGTCCGGGCGTAGGGCACGTAGCGCGAACTCATACCAGCTATCCCAACAGATAGGGTGGTCCGATGCGCCCAGCTTTGTCCGACTACCGGCATCTGACCAGCGGTAAGGTTCGCGACCTGTACCGCATCGATGACGACCACCTGCTGTTCGTCGCGTCAGATCGGATTTCGGCGTTCGATTACGTGCTCGACAGCGAGATTCCGGACAAGGGCCGGGTCCTGACCGCCATGAGCGTCTTCTTCTTCGACTACCTGGCCGAGCAGCTGGGCACCGCCAACCACCTCGCCGGCCCGGCCGACGACGAGCGAATCCCCGCCGAGGTGCTGGGCCGCGCCCTGGTGGTGCGCAGCCTGGAGATGATGCCGGTCGAGTGTGTGGCGCGCGGATACCTCACCGGTTCGGGGCTCATCGACTACCGCAAGACGGGGCAGGTGTGCGGTATCGCCCTGCCCGCGGGGCTGACCGAGGCCAGCCCGTTCGCCGAGCCGCTGTTCACGCCCGCGACGAAGGCCGAGATCGGTGCGCACGACGAGAACATCGCGTTCGACGCCGTCGAGAAGCTGGTGGGTACCGAGCGGGCCGAGCAGCTGCGCGACGAGACCCTGAAGGTGTACAGCGCCGCCGCCGCGCACGCGCTCACCAAGGGAATCATCTTGGCGGACACCAAGTTCGAGTTCGGGGTCGACGCAGACGGCACTCTGGTGCTGGCCGACGAGGTGCTGACGCCGGACTCGTCCCGGTACTGGCCGGTCGATGGGTACACCGAAGGTGTGGTGCAGCCCAGCTTTGACAAGCAGTTCGTCCGGAACTGGCTGACCGGGCCGGACTCCGGCTGGGACCGCGCCGGTGACACCCCGCCGCCGGCGTTGCCCGACGACATCGTCGAGGCGACGCGGGCGCGGTACATCGAAGCGTACGAACGGATTTCGGGTCGCCGCTTTGCGGATTGGATCGGCGCATGAGCCGGCCTCCCGTCGCCAAGAAGGTCGAGCACCGCCGCGAGCACCACGGCGACGTGTTCATCGACCCGTACGAGTGGATGCGGGACAAGAACGACCCCGAGGTGCTCGCGCTCCTGAACGCGGAGAACGCCTACACCGAGGAGATCACCGCGCCGCTGGAGCCGTTGCGGCAGAAGATCTTCGACGAGATCAAGGCCCGCACCAAGGAGACCGACCTCTCGGTGCCGACGCGCCGCGGCGACTGGTGGTACTACGCCCGCAGCTTCGAGGGCAAGCAGTACAGCGTGCACTGCCGTTGCCCCATCAGCGATCCCGACGACTGGACGCCGCCGCAGCTCGATGAGCACACCGAGGTCCCCGGCGAACAGGTGCTGCTGGACGAGAACGTCGAGGCCGAGGGCCACGACTTCTTCTCGCTCGGGGCGGCCACCGTCAGCGTCGACGCCAACATCCTGGCGTACTCCGTCGACACTGTCGGCGACGAGCGATACACGTTGAAGTTCAAGGACTTACGCACCGGCGAGCTGTACGACGACCGGATCACCGGCATCGGTGCCGGAGGTACCTGGGCGGCCGACAACCGGACGCTCTACTACGTCACGGTCGACGACGCCTGGCGTCCGGACACCGTGTGGCGGCACCGGCTGGGTTCCGGGCTGCCCGGCGAGAAGGTGCACCACGAATCCGACGAGCGGTTCTGGGTCGGGGTCGGCCGCACCCGCAGCGACAAATACGTCTTCATTGCCGCGGGCAGTGCCGTCACCTCCGAGGTGCGGTACGCCGACGCGGGTGACGCCAAGGCCCAGTTCGCAGTGGTGTTGCCGCGCAAGGACTCTGTGGAGTACTCGGTCGAGCACGCGGTGATCGGCGGTGAGGACCGGTTCCTGATCCTGCACAACGACGGCGCGGAGAACTTCACGCTGGTAGATGTGCCCGTGTCCGATGCCCCACTGACCGGCCTGACGAACGCCCGGACGCTGATCGAGCACCGCGACGACGTCCGCCTGGACGGTGTCGACGCCTTCGCCGACCAGTTGGTGATCAGCTACCGCAGCGAAGCGCTGCCGCGAATCCAGCTGTGGCCCTTGGATTCCGACGGCAACTACGGCGATCCTCAAGAGATCACCTTCGAGTCGGAGTTGATGTCGGTAGGCCTGTCGGGCAACCCGAACTGGTCGTCGCCGCGGCTGCGGGTGGGGGCGACGTCGTTCGTCATCCCGGTGCGGATCTATGACCTGGACCTGGCCACCGGCGAGCGAATCCTCCTTCGCGAGCAGCCGGTTCTCGGCGACTACCGGCCGGCGGACTACCTGGAGCGCCGGGATTGGGCCGTCGCGCCCGACGGCACGAAGGTGCCGCTGTCGGTCATCCAGCGGGCCGGTGCGCCGACCCCGGCGCCGGCGCTGCTGTACGGCTACGGCGCCTACGAGTCCTGCGAGGACCCGCGCTTCTCGATCGCGCGGCTGTCGCTGCTGGACCGTGGCGTGGTGTTCGTCATCGCCCACGTCCGTGGCGGTGGTGAGCTGGGGCGCGGCTGGTACGAGCACGGCAAGCTGCTGCACAAGAAGAACACCTTCACCGACTTCATCAGTGCCGCAGAGCATCTGATCGCCACCGGGGTCACCCGGCCGGAGAACCTGGTGGCCCTCGGCGGTAGCGCCGGTGGTCTGCTGATGGGTGCGGTGGCCAACATGGCGCCGCAGTTGTTCGCCGGGATTCTGGCGCAGGTGCCGTTCGTCGACGCGCTGACCACCATCCTCGATCCGTCGCTGCCGCTCACCGTCACCGAATGGGACGAGTGGGGTAATCCGTTGGCGGACAAGGATGTCTACGAGTACATGAAGTCCTACACGCCGTACGAGAACGTGACGGCGCAGGAGTATCCGGCGATTCTCGCGATGACGTCGCTGAACGACACCCGGGTGTATTACGTCGAACCGGCCAAATGGGTTGCCGCCCTGCGTAGTACCAAGACCGACGACCATCCCGTCCTGCTCAAGACCGAGATGGCCGCCGGACACGGTGGCACCAGCGGGCGCTATGAGCGGTGGAAGGAAGCGGCGTTCCAGTACGCGTGGGTGCTAGCCACCGCGGACCGCGACAAATATGGCAGCGGCCAGGTAGATGACCTCCTCGACGGAGCGCACGCTTAGGTTCGATGCCATCGAAGGTGGGGTATCGGGCATCTGCGCGGCATAGATGTTGGCGGGAAACATGGCCAGCATCAACAGGAACAGGCAGATGGCCGCGGCGACGCGGGTGGGTGGGAACAGCAGACCGGCCGCGCCGAGCAGTTCGAGCACGCCCGTGACCGTCACCAGCAGCTCTGGCGACGGCAGCCGCGGCGGGACGATCGCGATCATGTCGCCGCGCATGCCGGGAACGAAATGCGCGATCCCGGTCATGACGAACATCAGCGCCAGGCCGACCGCGATGGCGTTCGGCCAGCTGTTGACGTAAGCAACCCCGAGCCAGCCCACAGTGCGGGCGCCCAGGCTGCCCAGGACGAGAGCAAGAAGTACGGCCACGAACTGTGCCTCCCTCATCTAGTCGGTGTCTAGATTGAGGATAGCCCTGAACTAGTCGCTGTCAAGATAGGATGTCGATATGGCCAAGGGCAGCTACCACCATGGCGACCTGAGGGTCGTCATCCTGGCGCAGGCGGCCGCGCTCGTCGCCGAACGCGGCGCCGACGCCATCTCGCTGCGCGAGCTGGCCCGCGCGGCCGGGGTATCGCACGCGGCGCCCGCCCATCACTTCACCGATCGGCGCGGATTGTTCACCGCGCTGGCGACCGAGGGCTTCACGCTACTGGCTGCGGCACTTGCTGACGCCAAGCCCGAATTCGCCTACGCCGCACGGGTGTACGTGCAATTCGCCCTCGACCACCCCGGCCACTACGCCGTCATGTTCGACAAGATGCTCTACGACCCGGCCGACCCGGACCTGCGTGCCGCCGAGGACGAGGCGGCGGCCGAACTCACGGGCGGCGTCGCGACCCTCACCGATCCCAACGCGCAGCGTGACCCCGAGGGCTCGGCGCTGGCCGCCTGGTCGCTGGTGCACGGCTTCGCGCTGCTGACGCTCAACGGCACGGTCACCGACACCGACCCCGTCGACACCGCCGAGCGCCTCGCCCGAATCCTCTTCTCCGGCTGAAACGTCTCGCTGGCGGTAGCGGGAACTGTTCAGGTGGCACCAATGTCACGGCAACCATCGAGACACCTGGAGTTGCCACACTGCTTACATGGCTGGCCAATTGATCGTCTCGATCTCGGGCATCCGGGACCGCACGCTGGGCGATGTCGCCGACTTCTGTAGCGAACTCGACGCACGTCAGATTCCCGCATCGCTGCTGGTCGCCCCGCGGCTCAAGGGCGGCTACCGACTGGACCGCGACATTCCGACCGCCGAGTGGTTGACCAAACAACGCGCAGCAGGAGCCTCTGTCGTCCTGCACGGATTCGACGAAGCGGCCAGCAAGAAGCGCCGCGGCGAATTCGCCGCGCTGCCCGCCCACGAGGCCAACCTGCGGCTCATGGGCGCCGACCGGGTGCTCGAACACCTCGGGCTGCGCACCCGGTTGTTCGCGGCACCCGGCTGGACGGCGTCACAGGGCACCGTGATGGCCTTGCCGCGCAACGGTTTCCGGCTGCTGGCTGGAGACAGCGGCATCACCGATCTGGTGCGGTCGACGACCCTGCGGGCCCGGGTTCTCGGCATCGGCGAAGGCTTCCTCACCGAGCCATGGTGGTGTCGCACCCTGGTGCTGGCCGCCGAACGCACAGCCCGGCGCGGCGGCACCGTCCGGCTGGCCGTGGCTGCCTCCCAGCTGCGGCGGATCGGTCCGCGGCAGGCCATGCTCGACGCCATCGATCTTTCGCTCATGCACCGCTGCGGCCCCGCGGCCTACGAGTGGCTGCCGGACCCGGCACTAACCGACGCGGCCTGAAGGCCGGGGCGCTAGCGTGGCCCCATGGACGCTGACGTCATCGTCGTGGGGGCCGGGCTCGCCGGATTGGTCGCCGCCGCTGAACTGCTGGAGCGCGGCCGGTCGGTGCTGATCGTCGACCAGGAGAACGAGGCCAATATCGGTGGCCAGGCGTTCTGGTCGTTCGGGGGCTTGTTCTTCGTCGACAGCGCCGAGCAGCGGCGCGTCGGAATCCGCGACAGCTACGAGCGAGCGCTGGAAGATTGGCTGCGCACAGCGGGATTCGACCGCAGCGAGGATCACTGGCCCGAGCAGTGGGCGCGGGCCTACGTCGACTTCGCGTCCGGCGAGAAGCGCAGGTGGCTGCGCGAGCGCGGACTGCAGACCTTCGCACTGGTCGGTTGGGCCGAGCGCGGCGGCTGGGACGGCAAGGGGCCGGGCAATTCGGTGCCGCGCTTCCACATCACCTGGGGCACCGGTCCGGCGCTGGTCGACGTCTTCGCCCGACGGGTCGTCGGGCATCCCAAGGTGAAGTTCGCGCACCGGCATCGAGTCGATGAGCTCATGGTCGACGGTGGCGTCATCACCGGTGTGCGCGGCGCAGTGCTGGAACCGTCGACCACTGCCCGCGGCGAAGCGTCGTCGCGTAACGCCGTGGGGGAGTTCGAGTTCCGGGCGCAGGCCGTGATCGTCGCCAGCGGCGGTATCGGCGGCAACCACGATCTGGTGCGTCAGAACTGGCCCAAGCGCATGGGCCGGGTGCCCGGCCAGCTGCTGTCGGGCGTCCCCGCGCACGTCGACGGCCGCATGCTCGGCATCAGTGCGGCCGCCGGCGCGAGCATCATCAACAACGACCGGATGTGGCACTACACCGAGGGCATCACCAACTACGACCCGGTGTGGCCGCTGCACGGCATCCGCATCCTGCCCGGCCCGTCGTCGCTGTGGCTGGATGCGACCGGCAAGCGCCTGCCCGACCCGCTGTACCCGGGCTACGACACCCTGGGCACGTTGGAACACATCTGCCAAACCGGTTACGACTACACGTGGTTCGTGCTCGACCAGAGCATCATCGCCAAGGAGTTCGGCCTGTCCGGCCAGGAGCAGAATCCCGACCTCACCGGCAAGAATCTGCGGGAAGTGCTGGCGCGCAGCCGAAATGGCGGCCCCGCCCCGGTCCGGGCGTTCGTCGACAAGGGCGTGGACTTTGTGTCGGCGAAGACGTTGCGGGACTTGGTGACCGCCATGAACAACGTGCCCGACGTGGTGCCGCTGGACTACGCGACCGTCGAAGCCGAGGTCACCGCCCGCGACAAGGAGATGACCAGCAAGCTCACCAGCGACGGCCAGACCGTCGCCTACCGGGCGGCGCGCTCGTATCTGCCCGACCGGCTGGCGCGCATTGCCGGGCCGCACAAGCTGACCGATCCCAAGGCCGGCCCGATGATCGCGGTGAAGCTGCACATCCTGACCCGAAAGTCGTTGGGTGGCTTGCACACCGACCTCGATTCGCGGGTGCTGACGCCGGAGGGTGCGGTGCTCGACGGGCTGTACGCCGCCGGTGAAGCTGCCGGGTTCGGTGGCGGCGGGGTGCACGGCTACCGGGCGCTGGAGGGCACCTTCCTCGGGGGCTGCATCTTTTCGGGCCGGGCCGCCGGACGTGCCGCCGCCCGCGCCGTGGGCTGAGGTTTACCGCCGAACACTTCCACTTCCCCAGTGGGAGGCGCCCCTGGTTCGCGAATGGTGCAGGGCCTGCGGGCCGGCGGCCAACACCGCCAGGCACACCATGGACGTGGCATAGAACGCACCACCGATGATGTCGGTGAAGTAGTGGAAGTCGTTGCTGGCCATGCCAATCGAGGGGATGGCGGCACCGATCACGGCGAGCGTGACACTCCACGGGTGAATACCGATCGCGAGCAACAGCATGGCCGCGACGGTGATCGCCACCGTGGTGTGGCCGCTCGGATACGCCAGATTCTCGCCGTACCAAGGCCGGCCGAACAGCACCTTGAGCACCTTCGCGCCGATGATCGAGATGAGCGGGCACAGCGCGGCCACGGTGGCCAGCCGCCACTCGCGCCGCCACAGCGGGATGCCGATCGCGAGCAGGTAGAGCGGCACGAGCACCCGGACCCGGTTCAGCGCCAGCATCCAGTACGGGTGCTTGCCGAGTAGTTCCTGCGACGTCTCCATGAACCAGCGGTCCAGGCCCGAGTCACCTGACCTCACGGCCAGGCCCAGCACGATCGTCGCGGTGAACCCCACCAGGGGCCACCAGACCAGGAACCGCCGCGTGCTCAGAACCGCGTCTCCTGCTCGGGCGTCAGCACCCGGAAGTCCGTGTCGGTCATCTCGTCGAGCCGGCCGTAGTAGATGCCCTTGGCCTGTTCGGCGACGACGCCCTGATGGATCGGCACCGCGTGCTGCGGCGCCACGGCCCGCAGGAAGTCGACGGCCTCGGCGATCTTCATCCACGGCGCGGCGGCCGGTGCGGCGAGCACCTCGACCGGCTCATCCGGCACGAACAGCGCGTCACCCGGATGCATCAGGCGGGCAGCGTGACCAGCATCACCGACCAGATACGAGATGTTGTCGATGATGGGGAGCTCCGGGTGGATCACGGCGTGCTTGCCGCCTGCGCCGCGCACCGTCAGGTGACCGATCGAGAGGGTGTCGCCGACGTGCACCGCCTGCCACGGCCCGCCCAGCTGCGCCGCCGTCATCGGGTCGGCGTACAGCTTGGCCTGCGGATTCGCCTCGACCAGGGCGGGCAGGCGCGCCGGGTCGGCGTGGTCGGGGTGCTGATGGGTGATCAGGATGGCGTCCAGTCCGGTGATGCCCTCGAACCCGTGCGAGAAGTTGCCCGGGTCGAACAGCACCGTCGCTTCCGCGTCGCCATCGGTGAATCGGGCCAACAGGCAGGAATGTCCGAAGTGCGTCAGCTCCATCAGTCCATTCTGGCGGCACTCGGGCGGCATCGCGCCTTTTCCCGGCGCCGGTAGAGTAAGCGCGAGCAATCCGACCCGAACAAAGGAGCGCGCGTGGCCCGCGTCGTTGTGCACGTGATGCCCAAGGCCGAGATCCTGGACCCGCAAGGCCAGGCGATTGTCGGAGCGCTGGGGCGCCTCGGAATCACCGGAGTGTCCGATGTCCGGCAGGGCAAGCGGTTCGAGCTCGAGGTCGACGACACCGTGTCCGACGAGACGCTGGAGCACGTCGCCGAGACGCTGCTGGCCAACACTGTCATCGAGGACTTCTCGGTGCACCGGGAGGACGCGTGACCACCAAGGTCGGTGTCATCACCTTCCCCGGCACGCTCGACGACGTCGATGCCGAGCGCGCGGTGCGCGCCGTCGGCGGCGAGGCCGTCAACCTCTGGCACGCCGATCCCGACCTCAAGGGCGTCGACGCCGTCATCGTCCCCGGCGGTTTCTCCTACGGCGACTACCTGCGCTGCGGCGCCATCGCCAAGTTCGCGCCCGTGATGACCTCGGTCGTCGAAGCCGCCGGCAAGGGCATGCCCGTGCTGGGCATCTGCAACGGCTTCCAGGTGTTGTGCGAAGCCGGGCTGCTGCCGGGCGCGCTGACCCGCAACGAGGGCCTGCACTTCATCTGCCGCGACGTGTGGCTCGAGGTCACCGCGACCTCGACCGCGTGGAGCAGCCGCTACGAAGCCGGCGCCGACATCCTGATCCCGCTCAAGTCGGGCGAAGGCCGGTATGTCGCGTCGGAGAACGTGCTCGACGAACTCGAGGGCGAAGGCCGCGTGGTGTTCCGCTACCGGGACAACATGAACGGCTCGATGCGCTCGATCGCCGGGGTCAGCTCGGCCAACGGCCGCGTCGTCGGCCTGATGCCGCATCCCGAGCACGCCACCGAGGCCCTCACCGGCCCGTCGGATGACGGGCTCGGCATCTTCTTCTCGGCGCTCGACGCGGTCCTGAGCGCCTGACAGCTCAGCTGTCGAGCGCGACCGACGCCTCGGCGGTGTAGCACAGGAACGTCAGCGTCTCCTGCAGGTACAGCTGCACCGAATCGGCATCGTGGGACAGGTATCCGATGGTCACGTCGGTGCCCAATTGCAGATCGAAATCGCCGCCGCGCGTGGACAATACGAACGCGCCGTCGATGGCGGGCGCCCAGATGATCTCGCCGTCCACCAGCCGGTTCAGGTGCTCCAGCAGCGGGTAGCCGTGCTCGGTGGTCTCGGTGACCTTGGTGTAGGCCTCCGCCGACAGCAGCACCGAGTACGGCCCGTCCACACCGGCCAGCCGGAGCTCCGACAACGCCTGCGAGATCACGTCGGGGTAGCCGCGCGGATCACTCGGCAATGCCAGCGCCGGGTTGGAACCGGAGGCGCGGATGCCTTCGATCTGCGCGTCCGCGTAGCCCTCGAAGATCGCGCGGTCCTCGGCGAAGGCCAGCTTCTTGGCGGCCTCCTTGACCGGATCCCAGTCGGAGTCCTGCGCGCCCCGCTCGACGTCGTCGATTGCCGTGCGCGACACCGTGAACGGCACCCGCAGCCGCACCAGCGGCCGGGACTCGCGGAGGTGCGCCTGGACGCCCTCGGCCGGCGATGCGACATCCACCAGATGGCCGGTGCCGACGGCAGCGGCCGTCGGGCCGTTCGGGCCGCTCACGTCGACGACGCGGCGACCGGCGATGTGCCGCTTGAACGTCCGCGCGGCTTCCTCCTCGATCTGCGCCCAGGCGGCGGAGGTGACGGGAGCCAGTTCGCGGTACAGGTTGTTCATTGCGGTTGACCTTTCAGACTGCCGATAGACAAGGGGCTGACGTGCTCGGGTACTGCGGGTGCGGCGGGTGTCGCCGGTGGCGGCGGGGGAGAGTCGAGGAAATCCGTTGTGGGCGTGAAGAACAGGGCGCCGGTGACGGCAGTGGAGAAATCCAGGATGCGGTCGGTGTTGCCCGGCGGGTCGCCGATGAACATGTTCCGTAGCATCCGCTCGGTGACCTCGGGATCGGCCGAATAGGCGATGTAGTACGTGCCGAACTCGGCGGAGCCGACCCGGCCGAAGGGCATGTTGGCCCGCAGAATCTGCAACTGGTTGCCGTCGTCATCGGTGATGACGTTAAGTGCCAGATGGGAATTCGCGGGTTTCACGTCGTCGGCCATCTCGATGTCGTCGAGCTTGCTGCGCCCGATCACCCGCTCCTGCTCGGCGACACTGAGTGAGTCCCACGACGACATGTCGTGCAGGTACTTCTGAATGTGAACGTAACTGCCACCGGCGAATTCGGGATCGTCGTCGCCGATCTGCACAGCCGCCACGGCGTCCGGCCCGTCGGGATTCTCTGTGCCGTCGACGAACCCGAGCAGGTCGCGGTTCTCGTAGAACTTGAACCCGTGCACCTCGTCGACCACCGTGACGGCGCCGTCGAGTGACTTCAGAATCTGGCCGGCCATCTCGAAACACACGTCCATGGCATTGGCCCGGATATGGAACAGCAGATCGCCCGGCGTCGACGGGGCGTGGTGCCGCGCGCCCTGCAATTCGGGGAACCGATGCAGGCAGGCCGGGCGCGGCCCCGAGAACAGGCGATCCCAGGCGTCCGAGCCGATCGACGTCACCACGGCCAAAGCGCTTGCCGGTGTGCGAAATCCGACGGCCCGGCCCAGACCGGACAGTCCGGAGAGCGCGTCGTTGACCGCGGATTCGGCGCCTTCGTTGATGGTGGCGATGAGGAAGATCGCTGCGGACGTCAGGGGGCTGGTGACCGGTTGCGGTCTAGGCGGTCGCACGAATTCGACCCTAGCGGCAAGCGCCGCGGATTTCCGGGTGATGATGGCCTCATGACCGGAGCTACTGCCGCGGGCCTCTGCGGGTTCATCGACGCGTCGCCCTCGCCGTTCCACGTGTGCGCCACGGTGGCCGCGCGTCTGACCGCCGCCGGCTTCACCGAACTCGCCGAGACCGACGCCTGGCCCGCCTCTCCCGGCAACTACTTCACGGTGCGGGCCGGCTCCCTGGTGGCGTGGCAGACGACGGACGCACCGAACCCGTTCCGCATCGTCGGCGGCCACACCGACAGCCCCAACCTGCGGGTCAAGCAGCACCCGGACCGGTTCGTCAGCGGCTGGCAGGTGGTGGCGCTGGAGCCGTACGGCGGCGCCTGGCTGAACTCCTGGCTGGACCGCGACCTCGGCATCAGCGGCCGGCTTTCGGTGCGGCGCGGCAACGCCGTCGAGGACGTGCTGGTCCGGATCGACGACCCGATCCTGCGGGTGCCGCAGCTGGCCATCCACCTGTCCGACGACCGTAAGGGCGTCAGCCTCGATCCGCAGCGGCACGTCAACGCGGTGTGGGGCGTCGGGACGGGCAGCCGTGACTTCGTCGGCTATGTCGCTGAGCGCGCGGGCGTGGCGGGCGCGGACGTGCTGGCCGCCGACCTGATGACCCACGACCTGACGCCGTCGCGGCTCATCGGTGTCGACAGCGAACTCATCAGCGCACCCCGGCTGGACAACCAGGGCACCTGCTACGCCGGGCTGGAGGCGTTCCTGGCCGCTCCCGCTGCCGCATACGTTCCGGTGCTCGCGCTGTTCGACCACGAAGAGGTCGGGTCGACGTCCGATCACGGCGCGCAGTCCGACCTGCTGCTGACGGTGCTGGAACGCATCGTGCTGGCCGCCGGCGGGACGCGGGAAGACCTGCTGCGCCGGCTGGCCGGGTCGATGGTGGCCTCCGGCGACATGGCGCACGCCACCCACCCCAACTACCCCGAGCGGCACGAACCGGGCCACCTAATCGAGGTCAACGCCGGTCCGGTGCTCAAAGTGCAGCCCAACCTGCGGTACGCCACCGACGGCCGGACTGCCGCGGCGTTCGCCCTGGCCTGTGCCCAGGCCGGGGTGCCGCTGCAGCGGTACGAGCACCGCGCCGACCTGCCGTGCGGATCCACGATCGGCCCGATGACCGCCGCGCGTACCGGCATCCCGACGGTCGACGTCGGCGCCGCGCAGCTGGCGATGCACTCGGCGCGCGAGGTGATGGGCGCTCACGACGTCGCGGCCTATGCCGCGGCGCTGCAGGCGTTCCTGTCGCCGGCCTGACCTAGAGTCGCGACCATGGCACTCAAAGTGGAGATGGTCACGTTCGACTGCACCGACGCGCAGGCCCTGGCCGACTGGTGGGCCGCGCAGTTCGGCGGCAAGGTGCACACCCTGATGCCGGGGGAGTTCTTCGTCGTCAACTTCGCCGAAGGCCCGAACCTGGGCTTCCAGCAGGTCGACGATCCGACGCCCGGCAAGAACCGGCTGCACCTGGACTTCCATCTCGAGGGCGACATCGAGCCCGAGATCGAGCGGCTCAAGGCTGCCGGCGCGAGCGAGACCGAGCGGCACGCGTTCGGCGAGGTGGCCCGCTGGGTGGTGCTGGCCGACCCGGAGGGCAACGCCTTCTGCATTGCCGGCGCGGCCTGACGGCTTACGGACCTCGACTGTCGTCGACGAGTTCGACACCGGTCGACACATACGGCTCAGACGCGGCATGCCACGCCTTGGACGCGACGACGATCGCGCCGGCACAGATACACACCAAGGCCGCGACCACGGCAAACACCGCGATCGTGGCTCGGTTGATACCCAGTTGGAGTCTCATTCGGCCACGCTAAATCCGGTGGGTAAGGGCTACGTTTGTGCTTCTTAGCTGCCGGCTGTGAGTGCGGTCGCGATGAGTCTCGGCGCCCGCGACGGTCATAGTCTTGAAACCTCGATCGAGAACGGAGTCCGCCATGACCGGCGCCAAGGATGTATCGAAATCACGGTCCGCGTTCGCCGGCCGCACCACACCGGAGAAGGTCGGCCTTGCGCTGAGCGCCTTCCTCCTGCTGTTCCTGCTGGCCGATGCCATCCCGAAGATTCTCGGGGTGGAGTTCGCGCGCACCGCGACCGAGGGACTCGGCTTCCCGCCCTATCAGACGTACCTCATCGGATGGGTGCTGCTGGCCTGCGTCATCGCGTGGGCGATCCCCCGCACGGCAGTGCTGGGCGCGGTCGGGCTGACGGCCTATCTCGGCGGTGCGGTGACCATCGATCTGCACGAGCAGGCCTGGTTCCCGGTGGTCTTCGCGGTGGCCTTCGGCCTGCTGATCTGGGGCGCGCTCATTCTGCGGCGTCCCGCATTGCTCAAGGTGTTGATCGGCGGGACCGAGTAGCCGGCATTCGCCGTGGCGGCCGGGCGCGATCGGCAACGATAGACTCATCGGCGTGACGTCCTCGGTCGATACCGTCAATAACGCGACTACCACGCCCGATCAGCCGCAGCCGTATCGCGAGCTCGGTCTCAAGGATGACGAGTACCAGCGCATCCGCGAGATCCTCGGCCGTCGGCCCACCGACGCCGAGCTGGCGATGTACTCGGTGATGTGGAGTGAGCACTGCTCCTACAAGTCCTCGAAGGTGCATCTGCGCTACTTCGGCGAGACCACCACCGACGAGATGCGGGCCGGCATGCTGGCCGGTATCGGCGAGAACGCGGGCGTCGTCGACATCGGCGACGGCTGGGCCGTCACCTTCAAGGTCGAGTCGCACAACCACCCGTCGTACGTCGAGCCCTACCAGGGCGCGGCCACGGGCGTCGGCGGCATCGTCCGCGACATCATGGCCATGGGCGCCCGCCCGGTCGCGGTGATGGACCAGCTGCGCTTCGGCGCGGCCGACGCACCCGACACCCGCCGCGTGCTCGACGGCGTCGTCCGCGGCGTCGGTGGCTACGGCAACTCGCTCGGCCTGCCGAACATCGGCGGCGAGACCATCTTCGACCCGTCCTACGCGGGCAACCCGCTGGTGAACGCCCTGTGCGTCGGCGCGCTGCGCGTCGAGGACCTGCACCTGGCCTTCGCCTCCGGTACCGGCAACAAGATCATCCTGTTCGGTGCCCGCACGGGTCTGGACGGCATCGGCGGTGTGTCGGTGCTGGCCTCGGACACCTTCTCCGGCGACGAGTCCGGCGCCGGCCGCAAGAAGCTGCCGAGCGTTCAGGTGGGCGACCCGTTCACCGAGAAGGTGCTCATCGAGTGCTGCCTCGAGCTGTACGCCGCACACCTCGTGGTCGGCATCCAGGACCTCGGTGGCGCTGGATTGTCCTGCGCCACTTCGGAACTGGCGTCCGCTGGTGACGGCGGCATGCACATCGATCTGGACCAGGTGCCGCTGCGCGCGACGGGCATGACCCCCGCCGAGGTGCTCTCCAGCGAGTCGCAGGAGCGCATGTGCGCGGTCGTGACCCCGGAGAACGTCGACGCGTTCATGGCCGTCTGCCGCAAGTGGGACGTGCTGGCCACCGTCATCGGTGAGGTCACCGACGGGGACCGGCTGAAGATCAGCTGGCACGGCGAGACCGTCGTCGACGTGCCGCCGCGCACCGTCGCGCACGAGGGCCCGGTGTACAACCGGCCCGTCCAGCGTCCCGACACCCAGGACGCGCTGATCGCGGACACCTCCGCCAAGCTGACCCGGCCGAAGACCGGTGACGAGCTGCGCGCCACCCTGCTGCAGCTCATCGGCAGCCCGCACCTGTGCAGCCGGGCGTTCATCACCGAGCAGTACGACCGCTACGTGCGCGGCAACACCGTGCTGGCCGAGCACGCCGATGGCGGCGTGCTGCGCATCGACGAGGCCACCGGCCGCGGTATCGCGGTGTCGACCGACGCGTCGGGCCGCTACACCCAGCTGGACCCGTACACCGGCGCGCAGCTGGCGCTGGCCGAGGCCTTCCGCAACGTCGCCGTCACCGGCGCCACCCCGGTCGCCGTCACCAACTGCCTCAACTTCGGTTCGCCGGAGGACCCGGGCGTCATGTGGCAGTTCTCGCAGGCCGTGCGCGGCCTCGCGGACGGCTGTGCGGCGCTTGGCATTCCGGTCACCGGCGGCAACGTCAGCTTCTACAACCAGACCGGCTCCACCGCGATCCTGCCGACCCCGGTGGTGGGCGTGCTCGGCGTCATCGACGACGTGCACCGCCGCATCCCGACCGGCATCGGCCTGGAGCCGGGCGAGACGCTGATCCTGCTGGGCGACACCCACGACGAGTTCGACGGCTCCGTCTGGGCCCAGGTCACCGGCGACCACCTCGGTGGCGTGCCGCCCAAGGTGGACCTGGCGCGCGAGCAGCTGCTGTCCGAGGTGCTGACCGCAGGTTCGCGCGACGGCCTGATCTCGGCCGCGCACGACCTGTCCGAGGGCGGGCTGATCCAGGCCGTCGTCGAGGCTGCCCTGGCGGGCGAAACCGGTTGCCGGGTCCTGCTTCCCGAGAACTCGGATGCGTTCGTGCAGCTGTTCTCCGAGTCGGCCGGCCGCGTGCTGGTCGCGGTGCCGCGCACCGAGGAGAGCCGCTTCCTGGCCATGTGCGAGGCCCGCGAGCTGCCGGCCGTCCGCATCGGTGTGGTGGACCCGGGCAGCGACTCGGTCGAGGTGCAGGGCCAGTTCAGCATCACGCTGGACGAGCTGCGGCGCACCTCCGAGAGCGTGCTGCCCGCCCTGTTCTCCCACGAGTGATCTGTGCACGAAAATCCGCGCTCGGCGCGGAAAAACGTGCACAAATCACCGAGGCTGAACCATGACCGGGCGTAAGGCGCCCGACCCGGCCAAGACCCGGGCAGCGGTGTTGCTGGTCGCCGACTGGCTGCGCGACGAGCAAACCGAAGCGCCCCCGCGGGCCGCGATCGCCGACGCAGTCCGGTTGACGGCGCGCACTCTGGCGGCCGTCGCACCCGGCGCCAGCGTCGAGGTGCGGGTACCGCCTTTCGTTGCGGTGCAGTGCATTTCGGGGCTCAGTCACACCCGCGGCAACCCGCCCAACGTGGTCGAGACCGACCCGCGCACCTGGTTGCTGCTGGCCACCGGACTGTGCACTGTGGCCGACGCCGCCGGCTTGCAGATGTCCGGATCGAGGGCCGCGGAGATCGCCGACTGGTTGCCGCTGGTGGCGCTCACTTGAAGAACGGGTACTCCTGGACCCAGTGAAAACCCCGGTTGCGCAGGGTGAATTGGTCGAGGTCAACCTGATCCAGGTCGATCAGCACGGGCCGGCCCTGCAACGTGCCGCTCAGCCTCAGCTGGTGGACCGACGGGCGTGACACCTTCAGATCGGCCAGCGTGGCACCGCCGGGTTCCGTCGCCTTGATGGTGTCGGAACTGACGGTGGCGGCGGCGTCCACCAGCTCGCCGTTCATCCGCTGGTACGTCAGTGCGCCGTCCTTTTCGAAAACCAGGCGTTGCCAACGGGTCTGATCGGTCGCCAGGGGCGGCACCGGCTTGCCGTCCACACTGAACTCCCGGACCGACCAGATGCCGTACAGCTCAGGCTTGGCCTTGCCGCCGCCGTAGGCGTGCCACGCCTGCCAGCTGCCGACGATGCAGCCGACCATCACCCACAGACCCAGTACGGCCTGCGCGGTGGCGGCTCGCCGATTGGCCCGCTCGGAGCTGAACAGCGCGGGCTGGCTCACCGGCTCGGACGGGCGTTGCAGGACAAACATGTTCGTCAGCCGGCCCAGCTGCGGGGCCAGCAACACCAGGCTCATCAGCAGCAGATGCCCGGACAGGATCTTGACCGGCACATCGAAGGTCATGTTCAACAGGAACACCTGAGCCATGCTGGCCAGCCCGAGCAGCGTCCCCAGGGTCGCGGTGCGCGGCAGGAACATCAGCAACCCGGCCAGCACCTCGACGGCGCCGAGCACCATCTCGTACGGATGGGAGCTGCCCACCTGCAGCCACAGCACCGACGCCGGGCTCAAATCCCCGTAGGACCGCAGCAACGCGCTCGGCGGCGGCGTCGGCATCTGCGTGGGCACCAGTTTGGCGAACCCGTAGAACAACATCTGCCCGGCGACGCACAACCGCAGGAACGTCAGGAACCACGCCGACAGCCGCGCGTAGTCGGGCCGCTGTCGGTCGACCAGGGTCCACACCGCGGTCCCGACGACCGCGACGAGCAGGAGGCAGAACATCAGCACCCAGACCACAGCCTGATCGCCGCTGCCGGAGTCCTGGTGCAGGACCGCCTCGACACCGAAGACCTCGCGGCCGACCCATTTCAGCGGCGGACCCAGCACGGCCATCTGCCACATGACGGCAAGCTTCGGCAGCCACTCGCCCACGATCCCGAAGAAGGCGAAGAGGATCTGCGCGAACACCACACAGAACAGGCCGAAGTACAGAAAACAAAACCTGAATGCGATCTTCGTCACTGTGGACCATGGCCGGGTCGGCTCCGCGGCGACCGAATCTACAAGCGCGGTACCGGTGTTCCCGGAAAATTGACTGGCCATGAAATCCATATAAACAGCCGGACTGAAGTGGGCTGATAGGACGGCTGACGGCCATGCGCGAAGCCCGCCGCGGCGCGGCAGCCGAGCCGGAGTTGAGCCCGGCCGGTGCGTCGGTGGAGCGGGACGCGAAGGCGGACCGGCAATTCGATTCCGTTTACCGGCCGGCTGGACCGTAGACTCATACGTGTCACCAACCGCCTCCCTGGGAGCAGCCCTATTGTGACCGAACAGACCGAGAACGAGCCACGCGAGGAATGCGGCGTATTCGGGGTCTGGGCCCCTGGCGAGGATGTGGCAAAGCTCACGTACTACGGCCTTTATGCGCTGCAGCACAGAGGGCAGGAAGCGGCAGGCATCGCCGTCGCTGACGGATCTCAAATCCTGGTGTTCAAGGACCTCGGTCTGGTCAGCCAGGTCTTCGACGAGCAGACGCTGGCCGCCATGCACGGCCACGTCGCCGTCGGGCACTGTCGCTATTCGACCACCGGCTCCACCACGTGGGAGAACGCGCAGCCGGTGTTCCGCAACACCGCTGCCGGCACCGGCGTCGCGCTGGGCCACAACGGCAACCTGGTCAACACCGCCGAACTGGCCACCCGGGCCCGCGCAGCCGGGCTGATCAACTCGCGTGGCCACGTCGCCGCCACCACCGACTCCGACATCCTGGGCGCCCTGCTGGCCCACGGCGCCGCCGACTCGACCCTGGAACAGTCCGCGCTGGAACTGCTGCCCACGGTCCGGGGTGCGTTCTGCCTGACCTTCATGGACGAGAACACGCTGTACGCCGCACGCGACCCGCACGGCGTGCGTCCGCTGTCCCTCGGCCGGCTGGACCGCGGCTGGGTCGTCGCCTCCGAGACCGCCGCGCTGGACATCGTCGGCGCCTCGTTCGTCCGGGACATCGAGCCCGGTGAACTGCTGGCCATCGACGCCGACGGCGTGCGCTCCACCCGGTTCGCCAACCCCGAGCCCAAGAGCTGCGTCTTCGAGTACGTCTACCTGGCCCGCCCGGACAGCACCATCGCCGGCCGCTCGGTCCACGCGGCACGCGTCGAGATCGGCCGCCGGCTGTCCCAGGAGAAGCCCGTCGACGCCGACCTGGTCATCGGGGTCCCGGAATCCGGCGTACCCGCGGCTGTCGGCTACGCGCAGGGCTCGGGCATCCCGTTCGGTCAGGGCCTGATGAAGAACGCCTACGTCGGGCGCACCTTCATCCAGCCGTCGCAGACCATCCGCCAGCTCGGTATCCGGCTCAAGCTCAACCCGCTGAAGGAAGTCATCCGCGGCAAGCGGCTGATCGTCGTCGACGACTCGATCGTCCGCGGCAACACCCAGCGCGCCCTGGTCCGCATGCTGCGCGAGGCCGGCGCCGTCGAGGTGCACGTGCGCATCGCATCGCCGCCGGTGAAGTGGCCGTGCTTCTACGGCATCGACTTCGCCACCCCGGCCGAGCTGATCGCCAACGCCAAGAGCACCGAGGCGAGCGAAGCCGAGATGCTCGAGGCCGTCCGGCACGCGATCGGCGCCGACTCCCTGGGCTACATCTCCAAGCAGGGCATGATCGCCGCCACCGAACAGCCCGCCACCCGGCTGTGCAGCGCCTGCTTCGACGGCGACTACCCGATCGAACTGCCCGGTGAAGCTGCCCTCGGCAAGAACGTCGTCGAGCACATGCTGGCGTCCGCAGCCCGCACCGGACTGCCGCTGACCGTCGACAACGACAACGCCTCAGCCCTGCGTCGTCCCTGACCAGCGGCCGTCACCCGGGCGCGACGTGCATCGGCAAGGGTGCGACCGGTAGCCTTGGGGCCGATGACTAGCCAGGATGAGCGAGCTGAATCGATTGGCGCCTCCTACGCTTCGGCGGGGGTTGACATCGAGGCAGGCGATCGCGCCGTCGAATTGTTCAAGCCCTACGCCAAGAAGGCCACCCGGCCCGAGGTCCGGGGCGGCCTCGGAGGTTTTGCCGGGCTGTTCGGCCTGAAAGCCGGGTACCGCGAGCCACTGTTGGCCTCGTCGACCGACGGTGTGGGCACCAAACTCGCCGTGGCCCAGGCCATGGACAAACACGACACCGTCGGCATCGACCTCGTCGCGATGGTCGTCGACGACCTCGTGGTGTGCGGCGCCGAGCCGCTGTTCCTGCAGGACTACATCGCCGTGGGCCGCACCGTGCCCGAGCGGGTGGCCGAGATCGTCTCGGGCATCGCCGAGGGCTGTGTGCAGGCCGGCTGTGCCCTGCTGGGCGGCGAGACCGCCGAGCACCCGGGCCTGATGGAGCCGGACCACTACGACATCTCCGCCACCGGCGTCGGTGTCGTCGAGGCCGACGATCTGCTGGGCCCCGAGCGGGTCAAGCCGGGTGACGTGATCATCGCCATGGCCGCGACCGGCCTGCACTCCAACGGCTACTCGCTGGCGCGCAAGGTCCTGCTCGACATCGACCGGATGAACCTGACCGCGCATGTCGAGGAGTTCGGCCGCACGCTCGGCGAGGAGCTGCTGGAGCCGACGAGGATCTACGCCAAGGACTGCCTGGCGCTGGCCGCCGAGACCAAGGTGAGCACCTTCTGCCACGTCACCGGTGGTGGGCTGGCAGGCAACCTGGAACGCGTCATCCCGCACGGCCTGACCGCAGAGTTGGACCGCGGCACCTGGACGCCGGCACCGGTGTTCCAGATGATCGCTCAGCGCGGCCGCGTGGAGCGTGCCGAAATGGAGAAGACGTTCAACATGGGAGTCGGCATGGTCGCCGTCGTCGCGCCGGAGGACACCGACCGCGCACTGGCGATTCTGACTGCCCGGCACCTGGACTGCTGGACTCTGGGCACCGTGAACAAGGGTGGCAAGAGCAGCGTTCGCGCCGAGTTGGTGGGCCAGCACCCGCGCTTCTGACCAGACGAGTCATGCGCGGGGCTGGGCCTGCGGCCCTGATCTCAGGGCCGCACGTGGGGTCTAGTGACGCCAGTCGTCTTCGGGTACGGCCCAGCGACCGGCGGGCTCGTCGCCCGAGTCGTCGTCCAGGTCGTTATCGATGGCACTGGTGCTGTAACCAACGGTGTCGTTCGACAGCTCCCGTTGCAACCGACCGAAATCGGTCTGCGGTGAGCTGTACTTTAGGTCTCGAGCAACCTTGGTCTGCTTTGCCTTTGCCCGGCCGCGGCCCATGGGGGACCCCCTCGCGCAATAACGGAGCGGCCCGATGTGCAGGCGGCTCCGATCTGAGTGTGTTTATTGTCCTGCCGCTAGCTTACCGTGCCCGGCGGTCTCATGCTGGCAGGCCACCCTCCCCGGGCGTCGGAGGCGAATCAGTGCAGCGCTCAGGCCTGTCCGGACGCGGTGGCCCCTAGCGGGCGCCGCCGCGTAGCCGGTCCACCGCGGCCCGGCCCGCACCGGCGGTCTGGTCCGCGTCCGGCAGCGAATCCGCGTCGATCGCGGCGGGCACCTCGGACTCGCCGCCCGTGGTCAGTTCGGTGTCCGCGGGCACGCCACGCTTGAGCAGCGCCAGCGCGATCGGGCCGAGATCGACATGGTCCGCGACGGTGCCCAGGCGGCCGATCGTCCGGCCGCCGGCGAGCACCGGATCACCCGTCGCGGGGCGGTCGTCGCCGCCGTCCAGGTGCAGCAGGACCAGCATGCGGGGCGGCTTGCCCAGATTGTGCACCCGCGCGACGGTCTCCTGGCCGCGGTAGCAGCCCTTGTCGAGATGCACGGCGCCGACGCCCGGCCCGCCGATCCAGCCGACCTCCTGCGGGATGGTCCGCTCATCGGTGTCGACACCCAGCCGCGGCCGCAGCGCCGCCACCCGAAGAGCTTCGTAGGCCCACAGCCCGGCGGGCCGGACGCCCGCGTCCAGCAGCCGTTGCCGCCATGCCGGGGCATCGGCCCGCGGCACCACCAGATCGATCTCCTGCGGCCCGACACGGCGTACGAAACCGCCGTCGGGCAGCGGGGCCGCGGCCCACTCGGCGTCCGGGGTCGGCAGGTCGAGTGCGTTGACGGCGGGCCCGAGCAGCGACAGCACCGCGAGGTCGGCGGGGTTCACCTCGACCTTGGACCAGAACACCATCTTGCGCAGGAAGTCGGCGAGCGGCTGCCCGCGCCATGACTCGGTGTCGAGCGTGGTGACGCCGCCGAGTTCGGTCTGCAACCAGTGGTCCTCGACGCGGCCCTGCAGGTCCAGGCTGAGGTTCTGCGCGACGGACCCCTCCGGCAGGGCGCTGACGTGCTGGCTGGAGATGGTGTGCAGCCAAGTCTGTCGTTCGGGGCCGGTGAGTTCGATGGTCGCGCGGTGGCCGCGGTCCACAATGATGGCGTCGACGGCTGCACTGCGCTGCTCCCCGAGTGGGTCGCCGTAGTGCCAGACGGCGCCGGCGTCGGGTCCGGATTCGGGGGCAGGAACAGCGCTCATCCTTCGAGCCTAGTGAGTGCGGCCCCGACTAGCCTTTTGCCCATGACCCCGCCGCCGCTCGTCGTCCCGGTCGAGGACTGCCGGGCCTCGGTTCGCGTCGACGATCCGGTGTTCTCCCGCGGTGACGGCGTCTTCGAAACGGCGTTGGTGCGTGGCGGCGTCGTCTTCCTGCTCGACGAGCATCTGGCGCGGCTGACGGCGTCGGCCGCGCTGGCAGGCCTGCCGTGTCCCGATGCCGTCCGGTGGCGGGCGGCCGCGTCGGCCGCGGTCGGTCAGTGGCCCGAAGGGGACGCGGTGCTACGGCTGGTGCTCGGACGCGGTGTCGACGGCGTGGTGGCCTTCGTGATGATCTCCGCGGTGCCGGATCGCGTGGCGGCGGCCCGCCGGGAGGGCGTGGCGGCGGTGACGCTGGTGCGGCCGTACTGGCCGCTGGCTGCTGCGAAATCGCTGTCCTATGCGGCGAATGTGGCCGCGCTGCGGCATGCCGAACTGGCCGGCGCGGGCGACGCGGTGTTCGTCGATGCGACGGGCGCGGTGCTCGAAGGGCCGCGGTCCGCCGTCGTGCTGGCGGTCTCCGGCTCCGGCGGCGAGCCGGTTCTGGTGACGCCGGACGCGTCGTCGATCCTGCCGTCGACGACGCAGCGCGCGCTGTTCGCGGCCGCCGAGGCGCGGGGTGTCGAGTGTGTGTACCGGCGGATAGAGGTGTCGGATTTGCTTGCCGCACAAGGTGTTTGGCTACTGTCGGCGATCACGCTGGCAGCCCGCGTCCATACCCTGGACGGGCGCGCGCTGGCGGTATCGCCCTTCGAGTCGGTGGTCGCCGAGCTGATCGACGGGCAGTTCTGAGCCCGAGAAAAATCGGTTGTCGGGGCTCGGACCTGGGAGTACGGTCGCACGTACACAGGGAAGGAGGTGGTCCGACAAATTGATTGAAACTTTGAGGACATGTGAGGTGGCTGCCCGCTAGTAGCGCCGGGTATTTCGTCCGAGCGCACTCGCGAAATCCCGCAGCCACCCGGCCCCCGAGCCTCCCGGTCTTGTCCAACCAGGAACCTTGGCTCGGGGGTCGCCTCATGTCCGGGGTCAGCTGTGAACTGGCTGCGCCGCCGGAGGGTCAGCCGACGAAACGTGCCAGGCGCGCGGAGAGATGCGGGGTCAGGCCGCCGTCGGCGTCCACGCGCTCCTCGACGTAGGCCAGGTCGCCGTTCTCGATGATCCCGTAGAGCCGCTTCGCGCCGCCGACCAGAACGCCCGACTTGCTGCGGGCCAGGGCATCGGTCGCCAGTTCCCAGGAGGACTGGTTCAGCGGGCCACCGTAGAACAGCTCGACGTAGCCGGCCGAATGCGCCAGCAGCAGCTCGATGGCCTGCGACTCGTCCTGTCCATGCGGATCGGTCGGGTCGTTGACGAATCGCCAGTAGCCGGTCTCGCGCAGACCCGGACCGGCGTACTCGCCGTTCTCGTCGAGCCGCCACGAGCGGGCATCCCAGTTGAGGTAGTCGTTGCCGTTGTGCGACACGATGATCTGCTGGCCGAACCGGTAGTCGCCTGCGGCATCGCGGCCTTCGCCCTCGCCGCGCCAGACGCCGACCAGCGGCAGCAGGGCCAGCAGGGCGTCGTTGAAGTGCGCGCCTTCGCGCAGGTTGGCGGTATCGGCGGGCAGCGGCAGGTCGTCGAACCCGGGCACGTTGCGCGCGGCCGTGGCCTTGGCGCGATCGGCTGCCGCGGCGATGGCGCGGTCGCCGGAACTGGCCAGTGCGCCGAGCTCGGAGCTCGGATCGCCCGGGCCGTTTTCAGGGTCCGGGGCGGACGTCACAACTCGTCGGTGATCAGTCGGTACAGCGCGTAGAGCGCAAACCAGGTGATGGCCAGCGAGGCCACGACCAGCAGGATCTCGAAGAAAAGCACCACGGGGAGACAGATTACTCGCGATGCCGGTGTGACGTGCGCCGCACCGGTCCCTCAAATGCGACGAGCGGCCGCATCTGTACGTCCGGACAGGGAGTGTCCGGGTACAAACACGGCCGCTCGCGGCAAAAGGAGTTACGCGACCTTGACGTCGACCTCGTGGATACCGGCACCGGTCGGGGCCACCACGGCGTCGCCGTTGCCGACCTTGGAAAGTGCACGCAGCGTCCAGGTGCCGGGGGCGGCGAAGAACCGGAAGTCACCGGTGGCCGACGCGACGACCTCGGCGGTGAACTCGTCGGTGCTGTCCAGCAGCCGCACGAACGCGCCACCGACCGGCTGGCCCGAGCCGTCGACGACGCGGCCGGTGATGACGGTTTCCTTCTCCAGATCAACGCTGGCCGGCAGCGTCAGGCCTTGCTTGGGTGCAGAGCACATATCAGTTTCCCAACTCGATCGGGGCACCCACCAGGGAGCCGTATTCGGTCCAACTGCCGTCGTAGTTCTTTACATTCCGGTGGCCGAGCAATTCCTGCAGCACGAACCAGGTGTGCGACGAACGCTCACCGATGCGGCAGTACGCGATGGTCTCCTTCTCGCCGTCGAGGCCGGCGTCGGCGTAGATCTTGGCCAGCTCCTCGTCGGACTTGAAGGTGCCGTCGTCGTTGGCGGCCCGGCTCCACGGCACGTTGATGGCGCTCGGCACGTGGCCGGGGCGCTGGCTCTGCTCCTGCGGGAGGTGAGCCGGAGCCAGAATCTTGCCGGAGAACTCGTCGGGGGAACGCACGTCGACCAGGTTCTTGGTGTTGATCGCGTCGATCACCTCGTCGCGGAACGCGCGGATGCTGTTGTCGATCGGCTTGGCCTCGTACGACGTGGCAGCGCGGACGGTCGCGTCCTTGACCAGTGGCCGGTCGTCGAGCTCCCAGCGCTTGCGGCCGCCGTCGAGCAGCTTGACGTCGCCATGGCCGTACAGCTTGAAGTACCAGTAGGCGTAGGCCGCGAACCAGTTGTTGTTGCCGCCGTACAGGACGACGGTGTCGTCGTTGCTGATGCCCTTGTCGGACAACAGCTTCGAGAACTGCTGCTGGTCGACGAAGTCACGCTTGACCGAGTCCTGCAGATCATCGCGCCAGTCCAGCTTGACGGCGCCGGGGATGTGCCCCTCGTCGTCGTAGGCGCTGGTGTTCTCGTCGACCTCGACGAACACCACGCCGGCGGTGTCGAGGTTGTTCTCGGCCCATTCGGTCGAGACCAGGACGTCGGAACGTGCCATGTACGAATTCCTTTCGGTTGCTTTTGAGCTCTAGCGGGTCAGGTGGCGGGGATCGCCGTGCGGCGCAGTCGCGCCACCAGGGGGTAGATCTGGCAGCCCAGGCAGATGCCGAAGGCGGCGTTGAGGAACGCGGCGATCAGCGCGAAGGCGGTGGCACCCAGGCCGAGGGCGGTGATGCCCGTCGCGAAGCCGACGGTACCGGCGATGGCGAACAGCAGCCCGACGAGCTGGGCGAACTTCAGCGGCGCGACCGGTTCCTTCTCGGTCACCGGCGCCAGCCGCGGCGCGATGAAGGTGGCGAAGATGCGGCCGTACGGGTGCTTGCGCGGCCCGCCGATCGCGCCGATCGCGAACATCACGGCCTGAATGCCGAGAATCACGGCTGCGGCGATCGGGCTCGCGGCCGAGACCAGCAGCGCAGCGATCAGCACGCCGGTGGTGACCCAGGCTGCGAAGCGGGGTCCACGCACGTCGACCTGCGGGGTTTCGATGGAATTGTCTGACATGGGAAAGCTCCTGTTGTTGGTAAACGGAGGCGGCCGCAGAGTGATTCGCGGCCCGCCGCGGAAAGCTCCTCGGAGCGCAACACGAAACGACGGCGCGACTCTCAGCAGCTACAACAACAACAGCAACAACCCGCAACGCGGCACAGATCAACTGCGCGACGCTTGGTGAGCAGGAGCTCGCGGGGGGACAACACGGCAGACAGCTTACCCAACGACGGGGTGCTCAAGCCAACAGCGGTAGCAGGGCATCCCGCAGGTCAGCGGATTTCGGGACCCCCGCGGTGCGGTACCGCTGCTGCCCCGAGGCGTCGAAGATGAACGTCGTCGGCAGTGAGAGCACCGACAGTCGTCGGGCCGCAACAGGATTGGCGTCCAGGTCGATCTCGACGTGCGCGACCCCGAGCTCGCCGCACACCTGGTCGACGACGCGGCGGACGGCCGCGCACGGTCCGCACCACGTTGCGCTGAAATGCACGACGGTCGGGCCGGTGGTGGACAGGCCGAGATCGGAGTTGTCGTTTTCGGCGTACGGTTCGGCCGGTGGGACTTCCTTCATCAAACCGGCACGCCCGGTGAGCAGCCGGCCGACGATGTACGCGATCCCGAGGGCGGCGACCAGGACCGTCAGCACCAGAACGGTGGAGTTCATGACTGTCTGAACCCATCCAGGGGCACGGTTACTCCCGTTGTGATGCCTTCGATGATGACGTCGGAGCCGCGGGCGCCCTCGCTGGTCGGGGCCAGCCCGAACGGCAGCTTCATCCCCGGCATCGTGGTGGAGAAGGCGCGGAACACCGCAGCCTTCTTGTCGTCGGGCACCTGCCGCTCGGCGGTACCCGGGCCGGTGAGCACCTCGGTGGCCGTGAACACCAGGTTGGTGTGGTCGGCGCCGGTGATCGACAGATCCACCGCGACGCTGACGCGCTTGTCGAGGCCCGCGGCGGTCGGGGTGCCGGTGAACACCAGCCCGTGACTGTCGGAGATGCCGGACTCAGTGGTGCCGCCGGTCGCATCGTCGGTCTCGTTCGGCGGGGCCTCCACCAGTAGATCCTTGATACCCATGAAGCGGCCGACGTGGGTGGAGTCGATGATGATGCGGCTCTCCAGCTTGGACGCCGAGAGCTTGGCGTCGGGTCCGATCAGCCAGGACTTCGGCGACGAGACCATGTCGTACATGGTGGCTTCCAGCGACACCTTGCCGGCGACGGGATGCGAGACGCTGCCCGCCTTGATCTCCACCTCGTCGTACTCGCCGCGCGCGGCCTGCGGTCCGAACGGGAACCCGAGGATCGCGACCCACGGATCGAAGTGCAGGTGCGCCGCGGTCCGGACGCTGCGGGCCATCCGGTATTCGGCGAAGATCGCGAACCCGAAATCGGTGCCGACGACCACGAGGATCAGCACGGCCACCGGGATCAGCAGCCGAGTCATCACCTTGCGCATCCGGACATTCTGGCGTACGCCCAGCCACGCGGTGCCGCGACCGGCCGTTCCAAGCCGCTAAATCGCAGGTGGCAAGCTATCGTTAGGTGATCTTGGCCGGTAACGGCCATGTGTCAGCCATGATTCTCCGGAGTCAAGCTGGATCGAACCGCGACAGCGTCGTCGCCGGGAACGGTCCAGTGCGGCTCCGGACGCACTGGAGGACCCGTTGGATCTTCTGCTATTGACCGTCGACCCGCACCCGGAGTCGGTACTTCCGGCGCTGGCGCTGTTGCCGCACAACGTGCGGCCGGCACCCACCGAGGTGTCGTCGTTGCTGGAAGCCGGCAACGCCGACGTGGCGATCGTCGACGCGCGCACCGATCTCGCGGCCGCCCGCGGACTCTGTCGTCTGCTGGGTAGCACCGGCGCGTCCGTACCCGTCGTGGCGGTGGTCAACGAAGGCGGTCTGGTGGCCGTCAACATCGAGTGGGGTATCGACGAAATCCTGCTGCCCGGCACCGGGCCCGCCGAGATCGACGCCCGGCTGCGACTGCTGGTGGGACGCCGCAACGGCGTCGCCGACCAGCAGAGCGCCGGCAAGATCACCCTCGGTGAGCTGGTCATCGACGAGGGCACCTACACAGCCCGGCTGCGTGGCAAGCCCCTCGACCTGACCTACAAGGAATTCGAGCTGCTGAAGTACCTGGCCCAGCACGCCGGCCGGGTGTTCACCCGCGCCCAGCTCCTCCAGGAGGTGTGGGGCTACGACTTCTTCGGCGGCACCCGCACTGTCGACGTGCACGTGCGGCGCCTGCGCGCCAAGCTCGGCCCCGACTACGAGTCGCTGATCGGCACCGTCCGCAACGTCGGCTACAAGGCCGTCCGGCCCGCACGCGGCCGCACCAATGGTGCCGCCGAGGCGGTCGACGACGTCGAAGACGAGGACGACGCCGACGACGTCGAAACCGGGCCTGACGCTCGCCAGACCCTGCCCGCCCAGTGACGGAACTGACCTGGCACACCGCGCTGAGTGCTGACCATCAGGCGGCGATCCGCGCACTCGTCGGGGCCGCGACTGCCGCAGACGGGGTGGCCCCGGTGGGGGACCAGGTGCTGCGGGAGCTGCCGTTGGACCGCACCCGGCATCTGCTGGCCCATGACTCCGGTGAGTTGGTCGGCTATCTGAACCTTGCGCCGGACATGGCCGAGGCCGTCGTCTCCGTCCCGGCGCGGCGCCGCGGGATCGGCAGCGACCTGATCCGCACGGGTTTGGCCGCCGGTGGCCCGGACACCCGAATCTGGGCGCACGGCAACCTCGATGCTGCGCGCGCCACCGCCTCGGCACTCGGCCTGACGGCGGTGCGAGAACTCTGGCAGATGCGCCGCTCGTTGTCGGCGCTGCCGCCGCTGTCCGATGCGCCCGGGGTACGGCTGACCACCTATCCGGGTCCCGTGGTCGACACCGAGCTGCTGCGCGTCAACAACGCCGCGTTCCACTGGCACCCCGAGCAGGGCGGTTGGACGCAGGCTGACGTGGACGAGCGCCGGGGTGAGTCGTGGTTCGACCCGGCGGGGTTGTTCCTGGCCTATGACGCCGGGGATCTCGCCGGGGAACGGTTGCTCGGCTTCCACTGGACGAAGATTCACCCAGGTTCCGGGCTCGGCGAGGTGTACGTCGTCGGGGTCGGTCCCGACGCGCAGGGCCGCGGGCTCGGTGCGTTGCTGACGCTGGCCGGGCTGCACTATCTGGCCGACCGCTTGGGAACCGACGGGACAGTACTGCTGTATGTCGAGGCAGACAACACTGCGGCGGTGAAGACGTATCAACGTCTCGGGTTCGAGCTGTACAGCGCCGATGTCGCGTACGCCGGAGCGCCGACCGTTAGCTGAAACAGCGAGTTGGCTGAAAAGTCGCTGACCGTGTTCACCCCGTGTTCATTCCGCATCAGGAATTCGTCCACCACGGCCGCATACGTTGCGCGGGAGTCGGAAGCCGACCCTTGAAGCCGACCATCGGCCGACACCGAAAGAGGACCCGTGAAGTTCACCATCATCGGTAAAGCACTCGTCGTCACCGCAGCGGCCGCGTCGCTTGCCGTTGGCATGACCGCGTGTGGCAACGACAACAAGTCCAGCACCGCGTCGTCGACCGGCGGTTCCGCCGCGGAGTGCGGCGGCAAGAACGCGCTGACCGCCGAGGGCTCGACCGCACAGCAGAACGCGATCGCCGAGTTCAACAAGGCCTGGGGCCAGGTCTGCTCGGGCAAGACCCTGTCCTACAACGGCACCGGCTCGGGCGCCGGCCGCCAGCAGTTCATCGCCAAGCAGGTCGACTTCGCCGGCTCCGACTCGGCGCTGGCCAAGGAGCAGATCGAGAAGGCTGCCGAACGCTGCGGCGGCAACCCGGCGTGGAACCTGCCGCTGGTCTTCGGCCCCGTCGCCATGGCCTACCACCTCGAAGGCGTGAGCAAGCTCGTCGTCAACGCCGACGTGCTGGCCAAGATCTTCCAGGGCGAGATCAAGAAGTGGAACGACCCGGCCATCGCCGCGCTGAACGCCGGCACCACCCTGCCGGACACCGACATCAAGCCGGTCTACCGCTCGGACTCGTCGGGTACCACCGACAACTTCCAGAAGTACCTGGCCGCCGCGGCTCCGGAGAGCTGGAAGAAGGGCGCCGGCAGCGAGTTCCAGGGCGGCGCCGGTGAAGGCGCGCAGAAGTCGGCCGGCGTCGTGCAGGCCGTGCAGGCCACCCCGGGTGCCATCGGCTACGTCGAGAAGAGCCCGGCCGCGGCCGCGGGCCTGCCGTTCGCGCAGATCGACACCGGTTCCGGCGCAGTCGAACTGACCGATGACAACGCCAAGAAGGCCATTGCCTCCGCCAAGTTCGCCAAGGACGGCAACGACCTGGCGCTGGACCTGAAGTCGCTGTACTCGACCAAGGAAGCCGGCGCCTACCCGCTGGTGCTGGCCACCTACGAGGTCGTCTGCTCCAAGGGCTACGACGCCGACACCGCCGCTGCGGTCAAGTCGTTCCTGAAGGTGGCGGCCAACCAGGGCCAGGCCAACCTGTCGAAGGCGGGCTACATCCCGCTGCCCGACGCCTTCAAGGCGCGTCTGCTGCAGTCGGTCGACGCAATCGCTTAAGCAGTACTGCTGGCGCTCCGGTTCCATCCCGGTGAGGATGGAACCGGAGCCCACGACCGTTAGGTTCCTGACAGGATGACAGTGACAACACCGAATCCAGCCGACGCGGGGTCGGGTGAGGCGCTCGCCGCACCCCTCCCGGAGCCGACGCCGGTGTCTCTCGACCCATCGAAGGGCTCGAAAGTTCGCCTGGGCGACCGGGTTTTCCGCCTGCTCGCGGAGGGCTCCGGCGTACTGATCGTCGTGCTCATCGCGGCCATCGGCGTCTTCCTGCTGTGGCGCGCCATCCCGGCGCTGGCCCGCAACAAGGAGAACTTCTTCACCTTCGGCGGCAACTGGGTCACCACCGACACCTCGGCGATGCACTTCGGCATCCTCGATCTGCTGCAGGTCACCGTCTTCGTGTCGGTGTTCGCGCTGCTGATCGCAATGCCGGTCGCCCTGGGTATCGCGATCTTCGTGACGCAGTACGCCCCTCGCAAGATGGCCGGTCCGCTGTCGTACATGGTGGACCTGCTGGCCGCGGTGCCGTCGATCGTCTACGGCGTCTGGGGCCTCTACGTCCTGGCCCCGGTGCTCAAGCCGTTTGCGTTGTGGCTCAACAAAGATCTGGGCTGGCTGTTCCTGTTCAAGAGCGGCAACGCCTCGGTGGCCGGTGGTGGCACCATCTTCACCGCGGGCATCGTGCTCGCGGTGATGATCCTGCCGATCATCACCGCGGTGAGCCGCGAGGTCTTCATTCAGACGCCGCGCGGCCAGATCGAAGCGGCGCTGGCGCTGGGCGCCACCCGCTGGGAAGTCGTCCGCACCACGGTGCTGCCGTTCGGCCTGTCGGGCTACATCAGCGGTGCCATGCTCGGCCTGGGTCGCGCGCTCGGTGAGACCATCGCGCTGCTGATCATCCTGCGCGGCACCCAGACCCAGTTCAGCTGGACGCTGTTCGACGGCGGCTACACGTTCGCCAGCAAGATCGCCGCCACCGCAAGCGAATTCAACGACCAGTTCAAGGCCGGCGCCTACATCGCCGCCGGCCTGGTGCTGTTCATTCTCACCTTCGTGGTGAACTCCGCGGCGCGCGCCGCGGTGGCCGGTAGGGGAGCGAAATGAACGCCAAGATGGCCGCGATGCTGGATCGGCCGGTCAAGCACCAGTCCTTCGAAGGGGTGGGCCTGCGCCGCAAGGTGGTCGACAATCTGGCCACGGTGCTGGTCAGCATGTCGGTGCTGTTGGCGCTGATCCCGCTGGTGTGGGTGCTGTATTCCGTTGTCACCAAGGGATATAAGGCCCTCACCTCGGCGGAATGGTTCACCAATTCGCAGTCCGGCATGACCGCGTTCGTGGAGGGCGGCGGTGCCTACCACGCGATCGTCGGCACCGTGCTGCAGGCTCTCGTGTGCGCCGTCATCTCCATCCCGATCGGCGTGCTGGTCGCGGTGTATCTGGTCGAGTACGGCGGCGGCACCAAGCTGGGCAAGCTCACCACTTTCATGGTCGACATCCTCACCGGTGTCCCGTCGATCGTCGCCGCACTGTTCATCTACGCGCTGTGGGTGGCCACTCTCGGCTTCCAGCGCACCGGTTTCGCGGTGTCGCTGGCGCTGGTGCTGCTGATGATCCCGGTCATCGTGCGATCCACCGAGGAGATGCTGCGCATCGTCCCGATGGATCTGCGCGAGGCCAGTTACGCACTGGGCATTCCCAAGTGGAAAACCATTGTGCGCATTGTCATTCCGACAGCGCTGTCGGGCATCCTCACGGGCGTCATGCTGTCCCTGGCTCGCGTCATGGGCGAGACGGCACCGTTGCTGGTTCTGGTGGGCTACGCCCAAGCCATGAACTTCGACATGTTCGGCGGCTTCATGGGCTCGCTGCCCGGCATGATGTACGACCAGATCGGCGCCGGCGCGGGCGCCAACGAGGTCCCCACCGACCGGATGTGGGGAGCGGCACTGACCCTGGTGCTGCTGATCGCTCTGCTGAATGTGGCAGCGCGGTTGTGCGCCAAGTTCTTTGCCCCGAAAAAAGTTTGAGCAGGAGTGCGGGTTAATGGCCAAACGGCTTGATCTCAAGGATCTCAATATCTACTACGGCTCGTTCCACGCCGTGGCGTCCGTCTCGCTGTCGGTGGAGCCGCGCAGCGTCACCGCGTTCATCGGGCCGTCGGGCTGTGGCAAGTCCACGGTGCTGCGCACCCTGAACCGGATGCACGAGGTGATCCCGGGCGCACGCGCCACCGGATCGGTGCTGCTCGACGGTGACGACATCTACGCCCCGGGCGTGGACCCCGTCGGCGTCCGCAAGACCATCGGCATGGTGTTCCAGCGCCCGAACCCGTTCCCCACCATGTCCATTCGCGACAACGTGGTGGCCGGGCTGAAGCTGCAGGGTGTGCGCAACAAGAAGACGCTCGACGAGGTCGCCGAGCGGTCGCTCAAGGGTGCCAACCTGTGGAACGAGGTCAAGGACCGGCTCGAGAAGCCGGGTGGCGGCCTGTCCGGCGGTCAGCAGCAGCGGCTCTGCATCGCCCGCGCGATCGCGGTGCAGCCCGATGTGCTGCTGATGGACGAGCCCTGCTCGGCGCTGGATCCGATCTCGACGCTCGCCATCGAAGACCTGATCTCAGAACTGAAGCAGGACTTCACCATTGTGATCGTCACGCACAACATGCAGCAGGCTGCGCGCGTGAGTGATCAGACGGCGTTCTTCAACCTCGAAGCCACCGGCAAGCCCGGCATGCTGGTCGAGATCGACGACACCGAGAAGATCTTCTCGAACCCGTCCAAGAAAGCCACCGAGGACTACATCTCCGGCCGCTTCGGGTAATCCCCGAGCAGACGTGAAAACCCCCAAATCTTGCGGGATTTGGGGGTTTTGCGTCTGCGCGCGAGCAATCAGGGCGTGATGACGACGCGGGTGCCGGAGGGTTCCTTTGCCGCCCAGACGTTTTCGATGTCGGCCAGTGGGCGGGCGACGGTGGTCAGCTGAAGTTCGCCGGCCGCCAGCATGGCGAACAGCCTGGGCAAGCCTTCGGTGCGGGCGCGCAGCAGGGCCTCGGGCGGGACGCTGCCGATGCCCACGCCCTGGAGGGTAATTCCGGTGCTGCGCAATGTCGCAGCGTCGACGCTGATGCTCGCGCCGGTCATCGAGCCGACCTGGATGAAGCGGGTGGCGTGGAAATGCGTCGACGAATGCGCGGCCGCCAGGGCTGCCAGGGTCTGCTGTGCGGGCGTGCCCCACAGGTAGTCGATGACGGCGTCGAACGGCCGCGCCGAGTGTTGGGCCACAACGGTTTCGGTGAGATCGTCGGTTCCGAGCGCGATGACGTCGTCGGCTCCGACGGTGCGGAGCCAGTTCAGTCGCTCGGGGTTGCGGCCGGCCACCACGACGCGCCCCGCCCCGAACACGAACTTGGCCAACTGCACGGCCAGCGACCCGGTGACGCCCGTGGCGCCGAGGATCAGCACGTGGTCGCCGGGTTTGGTCTGCGCGGCGTAGTCCAGGCTCATCCATGCCGACATACCGGGATTGGGCACCGCGGCGGCCGTCACCGAGTCGACGTGCTCGGGTATCGGGACACCGTCGGCCGGGACGACGAGGGTGCGTTCGGCCATCAACCCGTACGGTGTCAGTGACCCGGTGTACACCCGGGTGCCGTCGTCGAGGCGGGCGATGCCGTCCACCCCGGCGATGGCGGGCAGCTGAATTTCCTTGCTGCTGTAGTGCTTTCCCATGATCACCATGCGGCTGAGGTTGGTCAGCGCTGACGCCTCCACCGCGGCGACGACAGCGCCGTCGCGCGGCTGGGGTTCGGGGAAATCCAGGTACCGGGGCTGCTGGCCCCACTCGTGCACGACCGCTGCCTTCATGTGCGCTCCTCGGCTCAGAAATAGTTTCTACGGAAACTATATGGCGAGCGCCGTCCGGATGGCAAGATGGTTTCCGTGAAAACCAAGTCAGCGCTGATCACCGAGATCGGTGCGCTGGTCGGTGCGGTCGGGGACAAGTTCGACAACGACGAGGCCGATGCCGAGCGTGATTACCTCGCCGAACACTGCCCACCGCGGCTGGAACGCACCGCGCGTGAACTACCCACGCTCAGCCTGCATCTGCTGGCGGTACTCGCCGACGGCCCGATCAGCGTGGTCGGCCTGGCCGCCCGCGCCGACCAACTCAAGGGCACGGTGTCCAAGCATGTGCAGCGCCTGGTCGACGCCGGTCTGGTCACCCGCTCGCCGGTGCCGGGTAACCGTAAGGAGCTGCAGCTGACGCCCACCGCAGACGGGGAGCTGGTCATCGAGGTGCACCAGCGCATGCACCACGAGATGGATGCCGGCCGGCACGACTTCCTGTCGCGCTACACCGCCGCGGAACTGTCAGTGCTGGCGAAGATGCTGCAGGATCTGCTGGCCGCGGGCCGGGACGGCGTCCGGCTGGTGCCGGCCGACTAAGACTTGCTGAGCACCAGAAACCTAGCGAATGGTGGGTAGGCCGTCGCTGTCGTCGGAGAAACGGCCGGTGACCTGGAAGATCACCCGGCGGGCGACCTCGACCGCGTGGTCGGCGAAGCGCTCGTAGAAGCGGCTCAGCAGCGTCACGTCGACGGCTGCAGTGACGCCGTGCTTCCATTCGCGGTCCATCATCACGCTGAACAGATGACGGTGCAGGTCATCCATCGCGTCGTCTTCTTCTTGGATACGGGCGGCGCGCTCCGGGTCCCGGGTGAGCAGTACCTCTTGTGCGGTGTTGCCCAATTCGACTGCCAGGCGGCCCATTTCGGCGAAGTAGCCGTTGACCTCCTCGGGCAGCGCGTGCTGGGGGTGGCGCCGGCGGGCGATCTTGGCGACGTGCAGTGCCAGCGCGCCCATGCGGTCGACGTCGGCGACGATCTGGATCGAGCCGACGACGGACCGCAGGTCACCGGCGACGGGGGACTGCAGAGCCAGCAGGACGAACGCCTGCTCTTCAGCGTGCGCGCTCATCGCGGCGATCTGTTCGTGATCGGAGATGACCTGCTCGGCCAGCACCAGATCGGCCTGCAGCAGCGCCTGGGTCGCGCGCTCCATGGCAACGCCGGCCAATCCACACATCTCGCCAAGGCGATTGGTCAGGCCCTCAAGCTGCTCGTGGTACGCGGTACGCATGGGCTCCACACTACTTTCTGGCCATGAGACATGCCGTGATCTGGCAATGAACGCCCGGTGAATGGGACAGGTCAGGTGCTATTTGCAGCTGGTGTCGGCCGCATTGGTGATGCTGAGGTCTTCCGGCAGCTTGGTGGGCTCGCCGGACAGGCTGCCGTGGGTCACCCGCATCTGGGCCGCTGAGCCGCTGGTTGCCGGGGTGCCCACCGAGGTGAAATCGGTCCCGAGCACCACGCGCACCACGTCTCCCAGGCCGGATACCCGCTCGACGTGGGCGTTCGGCAACGACGAAGCCACGGTCGCGGCGGCCTGCTCATGACCGGCCGAGAAGAACACCGTCGTCGACGTCACCTGGCCCTGGTAGTCGTCCGGGGAGGTGACGGTGAAGCCGTGCTGCTCGAGTTCCTTGGTCGCGGTCGCGGCCAGGCCGTCCTGGCCGGTCGAGTTGGACACTCGGACCGTCACCTGGCTCGGATCCGTCGTCGTGGTGTCGACCTGTTCGGCGTCCGAGTTGGCTGACGTGGTGCTCGGCGCGGCCGGCGTGCTGGGCACCGGAGTGCTGTCGGCGTTGCGCTCCTCGGGCAGCGGGTCGTCGTTGATGATGGCGTCGAACAGCGCGCGCATGTCGTCGACCCGTGGTGGTTCGTTGCCTTCGGAATCGGTGACGCCGGTGGGCACCGTGACGAAGGTGACGCGGCCCGCGCTGACGCCCTGGATGGACTGGCCCAGCTGAACGAGATCCTTGGTGGTGACGTTGTCGACCGAGGAGTCGTCGATGAACAGGTTGACGACGTTGTTGAGCTTGCCGAGGTTGAAGAAGGTGTCCTTGGAGATCATCGACCGCAGCAGTGAGGACAGGAACATCTGCTGGCGCTTGATCCGGCCGTAGTCGCCGTTGACCTCGGTGGTGACCTGGCGGGCGCGGACGTACTGCAGCGCGGTGTGACCGTCGATGACCTGGCGGCCGGAGTGGTCCAGCACGGTGCCCAGCTCGTAGTCCTCGAGGGGTGTGGGGCTACAGACTTCGACGCCGCCGACGGCGTCGACGAGTTTGGAGAAGCCGGCGAAATCGACTGCCATGAACCGGTTTACCGACAGGCCCGAGAGCTTCTGGATCACCTTGACCAGGCACTTGGGGCCACCGAAGGAGTAGGCCGAATTCAGCTTGGTCTCGGTGTAAACCTGGTCGGACCCATAGCTTTTGGTGTCTTCGTCGTAGATGGGCCCGTAGGCGCCGGTCTTCGGATCCCAGGCTTCGCACAGCGTCGACTTGATGGCCAGGTCGCGCGGGAACGACACCGCCACAACACGTTTGCGGTTCGCCGGGATGTTCACCAGCATGATCGTGTCGGAGCGCGCGCCACCCGCCTCTTCGGTGGTACCGGCACCCATGTCGGCGTTCTGGCCGTAGCGGCTGTCCACGCCGACGATCAGGAAGTTCTCGTCGCCGAACTGCGCCTTGGGGTCGACGATGTCGCGGGAGTTGAGGTCCAGCGCCGAGACCCGGTTCATGCTGTTGTTCTTGATGTTCTGCCACTGCCAGGCAGCACCGGTCATCGTGAGCGCGATGACGGCGGCCAGCGCGATGATGACGCGACCTGCCACCGCGAACCGATGGCGGGTGTGGTGATCGACGGGCGGGGGAGCGTCGGCATGCGTCGGCCGCTCCGGATGGTCGATGTAGTTCCGCACGTCGGTGCGCACCACGGCGCGCGGCCGCTCGGGCAGCTCGACCGGGTCGGCCAACGGCACCAGCGCGCCGAAAACCTCTGTGGCGGGGTCAGATTCGGGCAGACGGCGCGTGGGGCGCGCAGGCGCCTCGGCCGCCGGCGCCGGGCTGACGGGCTCGGGCTTCGGTGCGGGACGCGGCGGGGGTACGGGCTTCGGGGCAGGCTGCCGCGGCGCCGGCGTCTTGGGTGGCGAGGGCGCTTCGATGGCCTGCGCCGGCGGCGCCGAGCCACCCGAGAGTCGCGCGATGAGTTCGGCGACCGTGACGCCACCACCGCCGTGGCTGCCGGTGACCTCGTCGTCCGGTTGATCCGGCAGGCGACCGGCCCGTTCCCACGGCGCCCGGACCGGCCCCGAGGCCCGCGTCGTGCGCGTTACCCAGGGGTTCTCGCCGGCAGCATCGCCGTCACCCTCACCGGGGGTGGTCCGGTCGCGGTCGCTCACGTCTACCCGCCGGAGTTGACCAGGTCGGCGCCGAACGGCACCGTGCAGTCGTCGGGATCGTCGAGCCAGCCTTCGGGCAGCACCACCGAACCGGGTGAACCCTGCCGGCCACGTGGGCCTTCGGCGCAGTCCGGGAACGGTACATCCGAATTGAGTTGGGTGAGGAGCTCATCCAGCTCGGCCAGGGTCTTCACCAGAGCCAGTGCGCGCCGCAGATCGGTGCCGGCGGGCAGGCCGTGCAGGTACCAGGCGACGTGCTTGCGGATGTCGCGCATGCCTTTGTCCTCGCCGAAATGATCGGCGAGGAGCTGGCCATGGCGGCGGATGATGTTCGCGATCTCGCCGAGGGTAGGCGGAGTGGGGCGAGGCTGCCCGTTGAATGCCGCCGACAATTCGGCGAACAGCCAGGGCCGGCCCAGGCACCCGCGCCCGATGACGACGCCGTCGCACCCGGTCTCGGCCATCATCCGCAGTGCATCGTCGGCGTCGAAGATGTCGCCGTTACCGAGCACCGGAACACCGGTGACGTGGGCTTTCAGGGCCGCGATCTGGTCCCAGTCGGCCGTGCCGGAGTAGCGCTGCGCCGCGGTGCGGGCGTGCAGCGCGACGGCCGCGGCACCCTCCTCGGCGGCGATCCGGCCGGCATCGAGGTGGGTGTGGTGGGCGTCGTCGATCCCGACCCGGAACTTCACGGTGACGGGGATGTCGGTGCCCTCGGTGGCGCGCACGGCGGCGGCGACGATCTGGCCGAACAGCCTGCGCTTGTAGGGCAGGGCCGAACCACCGCCGCGCCGGGTGACCTTGGGCACCGGGCAGCCGAAGTTCATGTCGATGTGGTCGGCCATGTTCTCGTCGACGATCATCTTGGCCGCCGCGTAGGTGGTGGCCGGGTCGACGGTGTAGAGCTGCAGTGAGCGGGGTGATTCCTCGGGCGCGAACGTCGTCATGTGCAGGGTCGAGGCGTTCCGCTCGACCAGGGCACGCGCGGTGACCATCTCGCAGACGTACAGGCCGCTCACCGTGCCCACGCGGGCCAGCTCCTGCTCGCGGCACAGGGTGCGGAAGGCGACGTTCGTCACACCCGCCATGGGGGCGAGCACGACCGGGGAGCGCAACGAGATCGGCCCGATCCGAAGGGATCGGGCCGAAGGCGCCGCGTCTAGCGGTGGAGTTACGACGTTGATGACGACACCAAAAGGTTCTTCATCGCCTTCTTCTCGGCGACCTTGCGCTCGCGCTCCAGACGGCGTTGCTTGGCGACCTCGAACTTCTCGCAGGTGTCCTCGAGCTCCTCGATCAGCTTGCCCAGGTCGTCGCGCAGCCGGGCGCCCTCACCGGTGAAGTCCTCGCGCTCGAAGATCCGCCACTTCTTCAGGATCGGCATCACCACGTCATCGAGGTGGATCCGCGGGTCGTAGACGCCACCGACGGCGATGACGACGGCCTTGCGGCGGAAGTCGGGCACGGTGTAGCCGGGCATCCTGAAGTTGCGCAGCACGCGGTGCAGCGCCTCCATCGCTTGGTTGGGTGCGATGTCCAGGCCCGCGGCGGAGATGTCGCGGTAGAAGATCATGTGCAGGTTCTCGTCACCCGAGATGCGCTGCAGCAGCTGGTCGGCGACCGGGTCGTTGCACGCCTTGCCGGTGTTGCGGTGCGAGACGCGGGTGGCCAGCTCCTGGAAGGACACGTAGATGACCGACTCGAACAGCTTGTCGGCGAACAGGTCGCCCTGTCCGTTCTGGCCGGGGGAGAAGCCGCGGGTGACCTGCTCTACGCGCAGTTCTTCCAGCTCGACCGGATCGCAGTTGCGGGTGACCACGAGGTAGTCGCGCAGGGCGATGCCGTGCCGGTTCTCCTCGGCGGTCCAGCGGTTGACCCAGAAGCCCCAGGGGCCGTCCATGCCCATGTTCATCGCGATCTCGCGGTGGTAGGACGGCAGGTTGTCCTCGGTCAGCAGGTTCTGCACCATGGCGGTCTGCGCGACCTCGGACAGCTTTGACTGCTCCGGGTCCCAGTCCTGGCCGCCGAGGGCGTAGTAGTTCTTGCCCTCTTTCCACGGGATGTAGTCGTGGGGGTTCCAGTCCTTGCGCATGTTCATGTGCCGGTCGATGAGCGTCCCGACGACCGGTTCGAGCTCATGAAGGAGCTGCAGGTCGGTCATTTCCGCTGTCATCGCGCCTCCCGATGTATCTGTACCTGTTGGTAGCAGTCAGAGTATCTGTGTCGGGTAGTGACATCAAGTTGCTGTGACGCATGTCGGACTGGTGAATCTGAACTGTTATCTCGGGAATTGCTTGTCTTACTGGCGTGACGGGACCCGGCTGAGCAACATGTCGACGCAATAATCGACGAATTGCTCCCGGGTGACGGGCAGCTTCCCGCCCAGATATCCGGTAAACAGCGCGGTCAGGGCGCCGATCAGGCTGGTCGCCTCCAGGGTTCGGCGGGCGGGGTCGCCATCGGGGAACATCTTGTGCTGCACCAGTTCGATGAAGCTCGGCATCCAGTCGGCGCCTGACCTGGTCAGCACCGGTTCCTGGGCCGGGGCGATCAGCAGCACCCGGCCACGGGTCGGGTCGTCGACCATCATCGTGACGAACCGCTCGACGGCGTCGCGGGCGTTTTGTGAGGTGGTCAGCGCCGCCATGGCGGTCGTGCACACCTCGTCGTAGACGGCGCGGACGAAATCGTCACGGTCAGTGAAGCTTTCGTAGAAATAGCGTTCGGTGAGGCCGGCGGTCCGGCACACCGCGCGGACGGTCGCCGCCGGGCCGGCGGCATGGCCGAGCGCGGCGATGCCGGCGTCGATGAGCGCCTCACGGCGCCGTGTCGGGCGGTCCGCCAGTGGGACGGTGGACCAGCGGCCCTGTCGTTGACCGGAAGGCACGTGACTCCTAGGCTATGGCTGACAACGCGTGTAGTCAGGATACCCGCTGACATCCAGGAAAGAATGCCGGTGACCCAAAATACTTCCGACGTATGCCCCGTGACCAGCGACTCTGCCCCTGTGTCCGCCGGTTGTCCGGCTGCGCCCGGCGGCTACGACGCAGTGCCACTCGGGCCGGACTCGTTGACCTGGAAGTACTTCGGCCAGTGGACCGGGCTGTTCCAGGGCACTTGGGCGGGCTCGATGCAGAACATGCACCCGCAGTTGGGCGCCGCCGTCGAGGAGCACTCGATCTTCTTCATCGAACGGATGCCGCGGTTGTTCCGGTCGATCTACCCGATCGGCGGGGTGGTGTTCGACGGGTACCGCGCACCGCAGACCGGCGCCGAGGTCCGCGACTATCACGTCGGCATCAAAGGGGTGGACAAGCAGGGGCGGCGCTACAGCGCACTGAATCCCGATGTCTTCTACTGGGCGCACGCGACGTTCTTCAAGTCGACGCTGCTGGCGGCCGAGAAGTTCGGCGGCGGTATCACCGAGGCCGACAAGCGACAGCTGTTCGACGAACATGTCACCTGGTATCGCATGTACGGCATGAGCATGCGGCCGGTGCCGAAGAGCTGGGAGGAATTCCAGGAGTACTGGGACCACATGTGCCGCAATGTGCTGGAGAAGAACTGGGCCGCGACGACGGTGATGGATTTGTCGACAATGCCCAAACATCCTTCGCTGCAATGGGTTCCGGATCGGCTGTGGAAGCTGAACCTGTCGGTGATGCAGCGGTTCCTGACCTTCATGACGGTGGCGCTGTATGACGAGCCGGTGCGCGAGTTGATGGGGTACACCTGGTCGCCCCGGCAGCAGCGGCTGCATGACCGGCTGTGCACGGTGATCACGCTGGCCGCCAAGTACGGCCCCAAGCGGGCGCTGATGCATCCGCGCAAGCGCTCGGCGGTGGATCGGGCGTCGGGCCGGCTGCCCGTCGACGCGCCGCTGGTGCAGACACCCGCGCGCAATCTGCCGCCGGTCGAGTACCGCGACAGCCCCAACTTCTACAGCCCAAAGGTCGACTGAGACCTGCCGGCATCGCAGCGCGAGGGGTCTGCGATGCCGATGCGGCCGCTGGAGTCCGCTGACCGGCATCAGGACTAGCGTTGGAGTCATGCCAGCCCCGGGCGTTCTTGCCGATCGATACCAGTTGCGGGGGACGCTGGGGCGCGGCGGCATGGCCGAGGTACGCGACGCCTGGGACACCCAGCTGCAGCGGCCGGTCGCCGTCAAACTGCTCTATGCGCAGTTCAGCGATCAGCCGGATTTCCGGCGCCGGTTCCAGGTCGAGGCCCGTGCCGCGGCCGGGCTGAACCATCCGCACGTCGTCGCGGTCCACGATTACGGCGAGCAGGACGGCACGCCGTACATCGTCATGGAGCGGCTGCCGGGGCGGACGTTGGCGGATGCGATCGCCGCGGGTCCGCTCTCGCAAGACCTCGTCCGATCCGTCCTCGACGGTGTGCTGTCGGCACTGGCCATGGCTCATGCGGCCGGCATCCTGCATCGCGACATCAAGCCCGGGAACATTCTCTTGGCTGATTCGGGAGCGGCGAAGCTCGCCGACTTCGGCATCGCCAAGAGTGCCGACTCGAACCACACGGTGGCCGGCCAGGTCGTCGGAACGATGGGCTATCTCAGCGCCGACCGGCTGTCCGGGCGACCGGCCACCGTCGCCGACGACCTCTACGCCGTCGGCGTCGTCGGATACGAGGCGCTGACCGGCCGACGACCCTTCCCGCAGGACAATCTGGTCGCCTTGGCCCGCGCCGTCGCCGACGGGCATCCGGTGCCGCTCCACACGCTGCGGCCCGATGTCGAACCGGCCCTGGCGGTCGCCATCGAACGGGCGATGACCCGCGACCCGCGGATGCGTTTCACCAGCGCCGACGAGATGCGTGCAGTCCTGTCCGGAGCCGTGCCCATCGCTCGGCCGCAGACCCTGGTGCTCGGCCAACCGTTGCCGGATCCGACGACGTCGCTGCTGCCGGTTGTTGCTCCGCGGCGTCGCTCGCGGATCCTGCTGTGGGGTGCGGCGGCCATCGCGGTGCTGGTGACGGTTGTCGCGGTGATCGTCGACGCCGCGTCGCGCCCGGCGGGGCCGCCGACGCCGGTGGGGACGAGCACGACGGAGTCGGTCCCCACCTCGACGTCGACCCCGGCGCTGACGTCAACCCCGACGTCGGCTGCTGATGTCCCTCCGTCCAATGGTCCGGGCAACGGGCGAGGCAAAGGTCCCAAGAACAAGCACCACGGTGACTGAGTGAGGGCGGAGTACATTATTTTCTGAATACAGAATTTGATGTACTGTTCTGGCATGACCACGGCGCAGCACACCGACGCGTTGTCGCGTTTCGGCCATGTCCTGTCCGACCCGACGCGCACGCGAATCCTGTTGAGCCTGAACGGGACTTCTGGCTATCCGTCGGATCTGGCCGACCAGCTGGGCGTCTCCCGGCAGATTCTGTCCAACCACCTGACGTGCCTACGTGGCTGCGGTCTGGTGGTGGCGGTGCCCGAAGGACGTCGCATGCGATACGAACTGGCGGACAGCCGCATCGGCCGCGCTTTGGACGACCTCATGGGTCTCGTGCTGGCGGTCGATCCGAACTGCGCCTGCGTCGGCGCGGACGGCGAGCCCTGTGGGTGCGGGCAATGACGCTCACCGACGTGCGCCGCGGTCAGCTCGGGCGGCGCATCAGGTGGCTGGTCGCGGCGACCATCTCCTACAACGTCATCGAGGCCGTCGTCGCGCTGTCGGAGGGGGCTCGCGTCTCTTCCGTGGCGTTGGTCGGCTTCGGCCTGGATTCGGTGATCGAGGTGTCCTCGGCCGCCGTGGTGGCCTGGCAGTTCGCCGGGGCCGACCCTGAAGCGCGCGAGAAGACCGCACTCCGCGTCATCGCGTACTCGTTCTTCGCATTGGCCGGCTACGTCACCGTCGATGCGATCCGGGCCCTGCTTGGATTCGGGCAAGCCGAGCACTCGACCATCGGCATCGTGCTCGCCGCGGTCAGCCTGCTCGTGATGCCGGTGCTGTCGTACGCGCAGCGCCGCGCGGGCCGTGAGCTCGGCTCGCGGTCGGCGGTCGCCGACTCCAAACAGACGCTGTTGTGCACCTACCTGTCGGCCGTGCTGTTGATCGGCCTGCTGGTGAACAGCGTCCTCGGCTGGTCCTGGGCCGACCCGATCGCCGCTTTGGTGATCGCCGGGATCGCGGTGAAGGAAGGCATCAACGCCTGGCGGGGTGACGTCTGCTGTGCGCCGGCCGTACGCGAGCCCGCCGCGGCATCCGATGACTGCGGATGCTGCGACTAGGCCCGCGGGTCGTGCTCAGTCCGTTCGGTTGGCCAGGTCCCGCTTGAGCACCTTGCCGGTCGGGTTGCGCGGCAATTCGTCGAGGAATACCACCTCACGTGGCACCTTGTAGCGCGCCAGGTTGTCCTTGACGAACTGCTTGAGGTCCGCCTCCGAGACCTCGGCGCCGGAAACGGTAACCACGAAGGCGCGCAGGCGTTTTCCGAACTCGTCGTCGTCCACGCCGATGGCGGATGCTTCGACGATCGCGGGATGGGTGACCAGGAGTTCCTCGATCTCGACCGGGAATACGTTCTCGCCACCGGAGACGATCATGTCGTCGTCCCGGCCGTCGATGTAGAGCCGGCCCTTGTCGTCGAAGTGCCCGACGTCGCCGCTGGCCATCAGCCCATCGATGAACTCCTTGGTGCCGCCGCCGGTGTAGCCCTCGAATTGTGTTGCCGCGCCGACGAATATGCGCCCGGTCCCGGGCGTCGGCACCTCGTTGCCATTGTCGTCGATGATCTTGATCCGGCAACCGAGCATCGGCTTACCCACTGAGGTGGGGGCCTCGCGGACGTCGGCCGGCGTCGCCATGGTCGCCAACGCGACTTCGGTTGAGCCGTAGAGGTTGTAGACCACGTCGCCGAGCAGGTCCTGCGCCGCGGTGGCGACGGCGGCCGGCAACTGAGAGCCGGCGCAGAAGATGGCGCGCAGGCTCGAGGTGTCGTAGCTGCGGACCGTGTCATCGCCGAGGCCGAGCACGCGCTGCAGCATGACCGGCACGACACATACCGTCGTCGCACTGTGTTTCTCGATGTCCGACACGAGCTGCTCGGCGTCAAACTTGCGCCGCAGCACCAGCTTCGAGCCGAGGGCGATCGTCATGATGGCGATCAGCAGCCCGGTGCCGTGGAACAGCGGCGGCCCGATGATGGTGGCTTCGCGAGCGCGCATGGGCAGGCGTTCCAGGAGACCACCCGGGAGGATGAAGCTGCGCGGCTCCGCGCGGGGAGCGCCCTTGGGGGTGCCCGTCGTGCCGCTCGTCAGCAGGATGATCCGGCCCTGCTTGGCCGGTGCCGGCGGCGCCTTCGGCGATGCATCGGCCGCGAGTGCGTCGAGATCGTCGGTGGCGCTGTCGATGTCGGCGACGAACGTGCCTTTCCTGGCCTCGATATCGGCGACCAGATCGGTGAATTCGACGTCATGCACCAGCAGATCGACACCTTCGCGGTTCGCGACCTCTGCCGCCTGGCGGGCCGAGAACGCCGTGTTGAGCCACACCGCGTTGACCCCGGCGCGGGACGCGGCGAACGCCACGATCAGCGGCCCGCGGTGGTTGCGGCAGAGGATGCCGACGGTGTCGCCCGGAGCCAGTCGCTGCCGCAATGCGTTGGCAATCCGGTTTACTGCCTCATCGAATTCGGCGTACGTCAGCTCGCCGCGTTCGTCGGCGATCGCCGGATACGCGCCGTGCCGGATGGCGGCGATACGCGGCGCGGCCCCGAACGGCCCATAGGTGTTGAGGGCCTGCAGGACCTGCACCAACCGGTGCGGCAGATCGACGCCGATGGCGCCGGCCCGTACCAACGCCACGAGGGCGCGGGTTTCGAGGCCGGCCCGCCGGGCCGGCTCGGCAAGCAATGAGTTCAGGTCCATGCCAGTCCTTTTCTATTCGGCCGCAACGGGTTCGGTGGACTCTTCCGGTGCCGACTGGGCAGCGGCGGAGTCACCGAACATCGAGTAGACCTTGTTCCGCACCATGTCGAACGGCCGCGGGCTGAGGGCGTCGGTGAGGGCGGTGAGCTGTCCCGACGGCGGGCTCAGCCGGCGCGGGCGGTGCATGATCGCGTCGCACAGCGTGGCCGCGGCCTGCTCGGGGGTGAGGGTGGGGAAGCGGTCGTACATCTTGGTCGGGGCGATCATCGCGGTCCGCACCAACGGCATGTGCACCGTGGTGAAGGTGATGTTCTCCGACACCGTCTCACCTTGCAACGTGTCGCACAGTCCGTCCAGTGCCGACTTGCTGGCGATGTAGGCGCCGAAGCGCGGCAGCTTGGTCTGCACGCCGATCGAGGACACGTTGATGATGTGCCCGAAGCCGCGCTCGCGCATGCCTGGCGTGAACTTCAGGATCAGCTGGACCGGCGCGAAGTAGTTGAGCTGCATGGTGCGCTGGTAGTCGTGCATCCGGTCGTGCGACAGCTCCAGTGAGCGGCGGATGGAGCGGCCGGCGTTGTTGATGAGGATGTCGACGCGGCCCAGGTCGGCCAGCACCTGGTCGGCCATGGCGCCGATGGCGTCAAGGTCGCTCAGGTCGCAGGGGTACACGTGGGCGGTGCCGCCGTCGGCGCGGATGTCGTCGGCGACGCGGTCCAGGTTCTCCCGGGTCCGGGCCACCAGCACGACCTCGCCACCGGCAGCGCCGATGCGGCGGGCGGTGGTCTCACCGATGCCCGCCGACGCGCCGGTGATCACGACGATCTTGCCCGCGACGGCGTCCTCGAGGGTGTAGCCGGTGATGGCGTCGACCACGGTCTGCAGGTAGATGGGGCGGGTCTTGATGGGGGTGTTCATGACGCTGGCGAAGACGGCGAGCGGCTTGGCGGCGACGACGGCGACGGGCTTGGTCGCCAGTGCGGTGATGTCGGAGAGGTTCACGGCTGGGGTCCCTTCTTGAGTGTGGTTGGTTGTCAGCCCAGAGCCCGGCGGGCCAGGCGCAGGGCCGGCAGCAGCAGGGCGTGGGGGGTGATCGAGCCGGTGATGGCCATGAGCTTCACGACGGTGCCGGGCACGATCTGCCGGGCGCCGGCCTGCATGCCGTCGACGGCCTGGGTCGCGACGTCGACGGGGGAGACCTGAGCCGGTCGCAGGCTGAATTCGTGGGCGGAGGCGACCTCGGCCCACTCGGTGGGGACGGGTCCGGGGCACAGCGAGGTGCAGGAGACGCCGGTGCCGCGCAGCTCTTCGTGCACGGCTTCCGAGAACGAGTTGACGAACGCCTTGGACGCTCCGTAGGTCGCCATCGACGGCATGGGCTGGAACGCGACGACGGATGCGACGTTGAGGACGGCGCCGGCGCCGCGCTCGACCATGCCGGGCAGGACGGCGTGGGTGAGTTCCTGCAGCGCAACAACATTGAGCTCGACCTGCTCGCGTTCGCGATCCATGGGCAGGGTGTGGAAGGCGCCGCTGGTGCCGAAGCCGGCGGAGTTGGCCAGGCCGGCGACGGGCCGGGTGCGCAGCTCCCCGATCAGGGTCTGGCGCTGTGCGGCGTCGGCGAGGTCGCACGGCCGCACCGTCACCCTGACGCCGTGCTCGGCGCGCAGTTCCTCGGCGAGGGCGTCGAGCCGGTCCTGGCGACGTGCGACCAGAAAGAGGCTGTAGCCGCGGGCGGCGAGCACCCGGGCCAGTTCGGTTCCGATTCCGGACGAGGCACCAGTGATGACGACCTCGGTGGTGGCAGAGGGCTTCGGCAGAGTCATGTGGCTCTCATTTCATGTCGACGTGTGACTGTGCCAGTAACACTGGCACAGTGTGAATGTTGGTGTCTATACTTCGTGGAATGACAGATGTCACAGTCGAGGAATTCACCATCGACGAACTCGCTGCACGCACCGGAATGACGGTGCGGACCATCCGCTTCTACAACGAGAGCGGCCTGCTGCCGCCGGCCGAGCGACGTGGTCGCCTCGCCTATTACGGTGCGCCGCACCGCATTCGGCTGGAGTTGGTGCAGCAGCTACAGCAGCACGGCTACACCCTGGCGGCCATCACCAAGGTGCTGGCGCGGCTGCCCGAAGGCGCGACGGCCCACGACCTCGCCGTGCGTGCGGCGCTTCTCACACCGTGGAGCCCGGCCGAAGACGAGACCGTGGACCTACGGGAACTCGAACAACGTGCCGGCCTGTCGTTGGACGACCGGGCCCTGCAGACGCTCGAGGCGCTGGGCGCCATCCGGCGCCTGGATGACGGCACGTTCAGCGTCCGGCAGTCCGTCCTGGGCGCGGCCATGAACCTGCGCGACACCAACGTTCCGGCCGAGGATGTCCGGCGCCTGGCCGGCGTCGTCGACAAGCACATCGACGCCCTCGCCAACGAGGTGACGGACGTCGTCTTCAGCCGGATTCGGGAGGCCGAGGACCCCAATGTGTACCTGGGGCGGATCGCCAAGGTGGTGCCGAACCTGCGGCCGCTGGCGGCGCAGATGATGGCCGACCGGTTCACCGCCGCGATCAGTCAGGCGGTGCAGGAACGCGTGGCGGAGCTGGAGATTCCGGCGAAATAGGCCGCTGCGGTTACTTTCGGCGGAGCTGGCAGGTCGCCTGGGTGGTGGCCACGACCGTGCCGTCGGCATCCGTCACGACCGCTTCGACGACGTATTCGGACTTGCCGTTCTGCGCCGCCTCGGCCTCGATCCGTGCGATGTCTGCGTCGCTCATCTCGGCCTGTGCCCGCACATCGGATTTCGCCGGTGCCTTGTACTGGATCGACATGTCCTTGACCAAGGGATAGAACTGGCTCTGGTCGAACGCGGTGAGGGCGAGAATCCCGCCGAGTACCTCAGCGACTGTGAACAACACGCCGGCGTACATCACGCCAAAGTGGTTGCCATTACCCGTGATTGGGGCGGTGGTGGCGGCGAACCCGCGGCGGACCTCGACGACTCGGACGCCCAGGCCGTGAGCGGACGGAATGGTGGTCGCGAACGCCGAGTTCATGAACTCGAGCTGGGCTGCATCGGCGGTGTTCGTCACGTTGCCAAGACTATCCACCGCGATGAACGCGGCTACTGATTTCGCGGGCTTGTGGTGCTTGTGGTGCCCCCACCAGGGCTCGAACCTGGGACCTGCGGATTAAAAGTCCGTAGCTCTACCGACTGAGCTATAGGGGCGTGGGAGACAGGATACTGCGTCCCGCGCGGCAGCCTTCGGGGGTGGCCGGTTGTGCGGCGCCGAGGGGTCTGTAGTGCCGATTTGGGCCGTGAGGCAGTCGTGCCCTAAGCTATCGAAGCTCCCAACGGAAACGTTGAGAGTGCCCCCGAAGAGATTCGGATTGGCCCCCATCGTTTAGTGGCCTAGGACGCCGCCCTTTCACGGCGGTAGCACGGGTTCGAATCCCGTTGGGGGTACGCAACGCGGAAACGCGGAGCAAGCAGTGCGTAAGGCCCTGTGGCGCAGTTGGTTAGCGCGCCGCCCTGTCACGGCGGAGGTCGCGGGTTCGAGTCCCGTCAGGGTCGCCAGAACGGCGAGGCAACTTGCCCTTCCGGCCAGGTAGCTCAGTTGGTACGAGCGTCCGCCTGAAAAGCGGAAGGTCGCCGGTTCGATCCCGGCCCTGGCCACTTCAAGAACCACCTGGAGACGGGTGGTTTTTCTCGTATCTGGGGCAGGTTCTGGCAGGGCTCCGATGACCCAGAGTGACCCATTCCGGATTCAATCGCCCGCCGGTTACCCCGATGACCCACGGCTGGGTCACTCCGACGCGTCGATGGCTCGTTTGAATCCACCCGACAGCGGGATGGGGCGGCGGTACTGTCAGCGCACTATGAGAGCACGACTGCTCGCCGCGACTGCGATGCTCGCCGCGTTCACAATCAGCAACGCGGGCACGGCATCCGCCAACGAATACTCATGCGCCAACGCAGCTGCGGCGAACGGCTACGTCAACTCGAACAAGTTCCTCGCGGAGGTCCAACAGGACTGTGCCGTCGCATACGGGATCGCCAACGCGAAGGGCGTAGGCACTCAGTCTGAGGCCAGCGCCGCTGTTGCCGCCGCTGAGCAGTACTTGCGTTCGCGCGGGTATGACGCTGCGACGGTAAAGCAGATGGACATCGCCGGCCACGGGGTGTAGCTGCTGCGAGTTACTCCGCGGCTCTGTCCGGCTTTGCGGTCGTGATCGAGCTGCGGTGACAAGCTCTACGTGAACCAGCCCCTGATTCGATCCCACAGGCTGGGTGGTTTCGGCTCGGGTCGTTGCAGTGGATTGTTCTGCCGCCACGCAGGGACATCGCGGCACGGTTCTTCGAACCGGTAGCGGATGCCGCGTATGGGATCGGGCAGCGCACCGCGCTCACCCATGGTCGGCCGTCTCCGCTCGCTCACGCCGCCCGCCCTCCGATAGTCCGTCCGTGTGCAACTGAATGTAGGCCCGGCCCGACGTACGAAGGATCACTTCGACCGCATCTTCCATTCCAGCCTGCGCGACCGACTGCCCGGGCAAATCAACAGAGGGGGACCCGGGCCTCAGCCCTTACGCACGGGGATGGCCTCCGCCAGCTCGCCCGACAGTCGCCACCGGGCATGGTGGCCGTCTTCAACCGAATGGCCGATGCTGAGGGTGATGTGGGCGGCGACGCAGAGATCATCGGCGGGGTTCCACTGCACTCCCGTCGGGCCGAACGATGACAACAGTCGCCTGCCCCCGAGTGCGGCCCATCGCCGATCGTGAAGCTGGTCTCGCAGCGTCTCCGTCGATCCCAGCCCTGCCTCTGCAAGCCGCTGAGCTTCGGCTGCTCCGTCGGTGCCCTCGTGGCTGTGATAGGCGCTGATGATGCCGTCCAGCGTCGGCTTCACGATGTAGGCCAACGAACTCGCGGGCCTGTCCTTCCTCGTGTCCGTTACGTGGAGCTTGAGAAGGAAACGTGTTGGCGCCGTGGCTGTCTCGCCTGGTGGCGCCGCGAAGTCCCGGATTGACTTCCACACCGGCGCGGGCTTGCCGTTGACCGAGTCCACCGGGACGCCGGCAAACGCTGCCAGCTGCTTTCCCGACCTCCGCGAGGCGCGGCTTGACGGTGTCGCTTAGTTCGGCCATCTGTGCCGTGGAGAACCGCGTCACCACTCGCCGTCGTCGTCAGCCGGCGGACGTGGCTCGCGCATCATCACCCTGAGCGAGCCCGAACCAGATGCGGTACTGCCACTCCTCAGGCTCACCATGGCGATCGACGTACATACCCCGGACTCGCTCGACCGCAGCGTCTGCGGACAAGCCCCAGTCGGGAACCTGGTTACCGTCGCCCGGTAGATCCCCCACGCTGACCAGCCCCTCACCCAGCAGCGCGCGCAACACCGTCGACACCAGGTCGAATCGGTCGCTGTCGCCCGCCGCGAGCTGCTGTTGCGTCACGATCTGATCGACCTCGATCATGGGCACCCAGTCGTAGGCTGCGGCGTCCAGGATCTCGCTGCGCAACGTGTTCTGCGCTCCGCTTTCTGGCTCGGTCATCGCGGTGTGCTCCTCATGTTCGTCATCACCATTGTCTCAGTGCCCCTCGAAGTCGCGGGGATTCTCGTTCGGGTTGTCATCGCCGAGGATCGGGAAGTGGTGATTGATGCTGCCCGGCGGGTGCACCGGCTGCGGCCCCATCGGCTCGGCGGATGGCCCGCCCCACCCCCCGATACCTGGCGTGGGTTTCACCGCGGGCGCTGGCTCGGCGACCGGTGCCGGTTTCGCGGCGGGGCCGGCTTCCGCTACCGGCGGTGGTGCTGGCCGCGGCGCTTGCGGTTCCGCCACCTTCGGCGCCTCGACCGGTGCCTTCGGAGCCGGAATGTTCGGTTCGGCGCCCTTCTCGGGGTTGATGTGCACCTTGATGTAGCCCCGGCCGGGGACGTTCACGTCCAGCGCGGACTGGCCCGTGGATCGCGCTGCGGCACGCTCTCCGACTGATGTCCCGTCGGGCAGGTCGACCGAGACCCCGTTGGTGCCGCCGTACCGCCCCGGATTCTCCACTCCGTTCTGTTTCATCCACTGCCAGAGCCGGTCGATGTCGGCCTGAGAGCGCACCACCTTGATGTTCGGCCTGCTGTCACTCGGCAGCTGGTCGAGCACCTTGGCGATGTCTTGCCCGTTCGGGCCCGCAGGAGGCGGGGGCGGAGGCTTCGGCACGTCCCTTTTGAACCCGTAGTCGACGGCCTGCACCGTCGGGTCGTGCTTGCCGTCGCCGTCGTGACCTGGGAACGTGACCCCGTTTAGCGAGGAGAGTGCGCCGTGGATCCGGTCGGCGGTCTGTTTGTCGGCGTCGACCAGCTGCTGCACCGCGGTTTGGATCGCGTGCGCGTGTTCCTTCGCCTTCGATTGCCGGTCCTCGCCGTCGCTGAGGAGAGACGGCATCGACGTGTCCTTCACGGAGCAGTCCTGGCCGACAGTGAACCCGTCCTCCTCCGCCTCGACGATCGCGTTCAGGGCCTGTCGCTTCGCCCACGCCACGTCGCCAGACCCGGTGGTGGCGTGCGCGCTCGCGCTGTGCAGCGCGTCCGCGGCGCCCCGGACTGTCACCAGGTCCGCCCAGGAGCGTTCGGCGGCAGCGTCAGCCCCGGCGCCCTCCCAGGTCGTCCCACCGGGCCGGGTCATGCCGCTGTGGATCGTGGTGAAGTGCTCTTCCCATGCCTGGGCTGTGCTCGACCAGTGGGTCGCCGCGGTGTCGAGGTGCTCGGTGCTCCACGCCTCGATGTCGGCGCGGGTGAGGGATCCGCTGGCCAAGGTTCAGACCTGAACGGTCGTCGAGATCGCCTGCCCGGAGTCGCCGTCGGTGTGCGTGTAGCTGGCCGCCGCCGCGCGCAATGTCTCCCCGGTGCTGGTGGCCCGGTTGGACAAGGTCGAGGTGACGGTGTCGATCAGCGAGTGACTCTTGGTGACGGCAGACATGCTGGCCTGGGTATGGTGGCCAGCCGCGACGGGCGCGGTGATGCCGACGAGGGACGCAGCGGTGGTATCGCAGACGTCGGCGTGCGACTGCAGGCCCTCGGAATCGACGCGGAGCGCATCGGACATAGATCCCCCTTCCCCCGAGGATCCAGCATAGGGCCGTATCTAGTGCAGTCCCACGCCGATTTCGACGTGTGGGCGCTGGCGTCGGGGTCGCGTGGCGGCAAGCTCACGCGGGTCGAATCCGGGAGACGTGCAGCGTGACGCGACGGAGTGCCAGCGGTAGTCGCAGTGACGGGGACAGCGCCAGCACCGACCCGTGGTGCTGGGGCTGCTTCGTGCGTATGTGGTCGCGTAGGCGACTACTACATGTTCAGGCTGACGACCGCGGTTCCCACCACGACGCGAAGCACCTGCACGGTGACGTCGCAACGGCCTGGCGCCAAGGCTTCGCGTCGTGGTGCGGGGGAGGGGAACAACCGTGCGAGCAGTACTGCCCGATGCCCCACCGTTGACCCATTTCGTGCGAACCGGCCCGCGACCGACGCAGAGAAAGCCCAGTTCACCGCGCCGAGGCTTCCGGGCTGAACTGGGAAACAGTCCGCAGGCGTTCTGAAAGCGGAAGGTCGCCGGTTCGATCCCGGCCCTGGCCACTTCAAGAACCACCTGGAGACGGGTGGTTTTTCTCGTATTTGGGGCGCGTGCCGTGATCGTCAGCCGCCCCCACCACTGCAACCGCCCCCGCCGCAGCCGCTGTGCCCACCACCGCAACCCGAGTGCGCCCCGTGGCCTCCCTCGCCGCAGCCGGAGAAGTCGGCACCGGCCGCCCAGCCGGCAGCTCCGGCGTCGGCAACAGGCCCGAAGCTCCCGCCGCGGGTAGTTCCAAGGCGCTGAAGCCCCCGTCGCTTGACGGTTACGAAGAGCAAAATGAGCGCCGCGTCGAACGCGATGACCACTACCGGAATCGTCCACCACATGATCGCGTCCTCCCGCATCGTGTACGCACTTACGGGACGAAGCGGACCATCACCGCAGCGCTACCGATCCCAACTCCGGTGTCGTACTCGCCACGTACCTCCACCGCCGTCACTCGGCACCCGACGCGTCGTTCAATGCGGCCCTCTGCGCCGTGGAGAACCGCGTCACCGCCAATCCGGGTGGAGATCATTCGGCCCGGGTCGGGCGAGGCGCCCACACCCGGCTCCACACTTCACGAATCGCGATGCCGACTAGCACCAGCACGAACACGATCACCAGGTTCAACTGGAAACCACCGCCGAAGCGGGTGCCGTAGTGGAGCGCACTGAGGATGATGACCGCGCCGGTGATCGGCGTGAGAATCGTGGCAATGCCTGCTGGCCATCTCGCGACGGTTGTCGCCTCGACCGTGGCGGCAATCGTAGTGATGGCCAGCGCCACGACCGCGACGGTCGAGAGGACGTTCACGATGAAGAACCCATCGTTCAGCGCTGGCGGATGGCCGGTCAGCGGCTCGTACGCCGTCCAGCCAGAGTCTTTGTGCCCCAACCCGACTCCGAATATCGACTCGTCGTAGTCGGCGTACCGCCGCGGCAGGCCGAAGTTCAATGGCGCTGAATTCATCTCCGTCATTAGACGAGCGACGACGAACACCCACCACGACACGGCCCCGGTGACGTGAGCGATCTGCGCCGTAACGAAGCGCCGACCGTGGAGTTCAACGCAGCTCATCCGAATACCGGCGCGCCGTTCGGGACGATCTGTGGCGCCGGCATGAAGCACGGCGGGATTCCCGGTGCGTACGGGGGCACGCAGGGCTGCGGGAAGCACGGCTGCCCGTTCCAGTACGTCGACTGGTTCGGAGGACACACCGTCATCGGTTCGGCGGTGGACTCGGGGGCAGCCGACAGCGCGGCAACTCCGGCAACCGAGGCAACGATCGCTGCGACTGCGGACCAGCGAGTCATAGTTCGTCGTCTTCGTCTTCAAGCCGCGGGCGTGGCTTGCGCATCACCACCACTGCCCAGATCACGCCGCCGATAAGCACCGCGACGATCGCCAAGAAGACGAGCTGTCCCGCCAGGTAGTCCATCGCATCCCCCTGCCCCCGAAACCAAGGATAAGCGGATCACCGGCATGGTCCCCGCGGAGATTTGGGCGTCTCCCGCTGAGGTGACAGCGGGACGGAACACGCGCACTCAGCTCAGTCGACTTGCGGGTACCTCTAACCGTGGGCGTCGGGCTACGTTGGTCATTGAACGGGTGAAAGCGTGGCGATGATGGCCGGTCTCCTTCGGATGGGCACGTACCTGGCGGCATGCGGGGCACTGGCGATCGGCCTTGCATCGCCCGCGGCGGCCGACGCTGCTTTCGATCCGACCGGGAACCGATCAGGTGGACCGGTACCGACCATCAACGGTGTGCCATGTGTCGGCGGCGGCCTGGGCGCTTGCCTGAGTATGAGGCAGAACCGTCCGCCCATGTCGGTGCCGCAGTCCGGGGTGGGGCACAGTCCGACGGTGCGTCGCTGAGTATCGAGGTGCCGGCCGGTCTCGCAACCCGCGGCCGGTGAGTCCCGCTGGGTAAGGTGCTGGTGATGACCAATTTCCCTGAGCCGGTCGACGACCTCGAGCCGCAGCTCGAACCGGTCGCCGCCCGCCTCCTCGACGCGCAGGTGGCGTTCGCCATGCAGCAGCTGCGCGGCGAGAACTACCACAGCTTGGTGCTCGACGAGATCGAGCACGCCCTGCTGGAGGCGTCGGAGATCACGCTGTCTGACGCCGTCACGCCCACCATGATCAAGAATGTTGCTGCGAAATACGCCGTGCAGGTGCCGGTGGAAGGCGGCATCGCGGAACTGGTCAGTGAGGTTGCCTTGCGGCTGTATCAGCTCACCGCGACCACGGACACCAGCTTCGGCGACGTCATCGACGGGCGGCGTTTCGGCGAGCTCAGCGCGATGGTGGTCGAGATGGGGGTCACCCAGCGCGTGCTGGAGCGAATCCTGAGCAGCGAGGCGTTCGCGGAATTCTGCGTGACGCTGGTTCAGCACTCGCTCGCGGAATCTGTCACCGAGGGTGGCAAGTCATTGGCCCGCGGCCGGGTGGGCCGCATCATTGGCGGACTCGGCGCCCGGATGCCGCAGTCTGCGGTCGAACGGCTGGAGCTTCGGGCAGAGGGCCTGGCGCGCCGTGGCGCCCGCTTTCTCCTCGCGCACACGCATGCGGACGAGAACGTGCTCGCCGATGCGGTCAACGAGCTGTGGCGCAGTAACCTCGACACCCCGCTGTCGTCGGCGGCATCGGCGATTTCCGCTCGCGACGTCGAGGACGCGGTCGTGCCGGTCTACGAATTCTGGCGCACCTTTCGCGACACCGACTACTTCCGGGCGCTGCTCGACGAGGGCATCGACCACGTCTTCGAAAAGTACGGCGAGGTAAGCCTTTACGAGCTGCTGCTCGATCTCGGAGTTGGGCGAGAGGACATGATCGAGGAAGCCCTCCGTTTCGGTCCTCCGGTGATCGCCTTGCTCGACGAGCGGGGCTATCTGGAGTCGGTGCTGCGGCGTCGTCTCATCCCGTTCTATGTCTCGGATGAGTTCCGGGAGGCCTTGGCGGGAGGCTGAGCCTCCAACTCGGCTACTCGCGCCCTGAGCGTGTCGATCTCGGCCTGCAGTTCGGCTTCTCGCGCGTCGAACTTGGCTTGGTACGCCTCACCCAGCTCACGGAGGTACTCGCGATCGAAGCGCGGGATGATGGACCGCGAGCAGTTCCAGTCGAAGGCTTCGACCGCGATCTCGATCTCCCGCTGCGGCCCGTCTTTGACGACTGTCCCGCGGCCGAAGACCTTGAGCCTGCTGCGCCGTGGGTAGTCTACGAAGAACATGGCCAGCCGGTCGTCGGCCGCCAGATTGCCCAGGGTGACGAACTGGTTGTTGCCCGGCAGGTCGACAAACCGCAGCCGGTCGGTCTCGGGCAGGTACCGCACGAATCCGGCTGGGCCACTACGGTATTGGAGATAGGGCCAGCCGTTGGGGGTGACGGTGGCCAGGCAGAACTGGTCCGCCCGCCGGATCATCAGCAGCTCGCGGTCGTCGAGGCGCTGGGGGCCGTCGTCGGCGCGTTCGGTGTGCCGGCCATAGGCCAGGTAACTGCCGTTGTGCTGCTGACGATTCAGCGCATCGGGGCCGAATGCCAGGTGGTGATAGTGGTTGTTCGGCTCGGTCGACACAACGGCCACGCTACTCCCGCGGCGCGTCAGGGCGCGGCGGTCACCACGACCTGAACGACGCCGGTGTCGGTGTCCGATGCGATCACCAAGGCCGGTGCGTTCGCGGCTGAAACCACGTGGCCGCCGGTGACGGTGACTGTGTACCCGTTCGGGTATGCGACGGCGGGCACCGAAATGGTGCTCTGTGAACCGACCGCGAAGTTACCTGAACCATCCGCCTCCGCCGTCGAGTAGCTGAAGGTGAAGGTGCCCTTGGCATTTGAGAGTCTGAGCGGGGTTCCGGAAACCGCCTGCGGATACGGAGACGCCAGCACCTGCAGGCTGCCCGCGTTGACGTTGCCGCCGGTCGGTGGCAGGGCCGGGTCGTAGACCACTGACTCGCCATCGGTGCTGCCGCTGGTGGTGATGTCGCCGACACCGGAGTAGGCCCACTCGGACCAGCTCATCAGGTATTGGTCGGCGGCGCTCATCTCGGCTTTCAGATCCGATGGCAGGTTGGAGGCGCCGAACTCGTTCATGAACACCGGGACGTTGTGGGCCTTCCCGTAGGCGTTCGCGGTGCTGGCCTGCTGCCTCGCCAGCCACCCGCAGATGCTGCTGGTGGCCGACCCGGCGCAGTAATCATGAAATGCCAGAACGACATTCGTGTCGTCGATGGTGCCCAGCTGGATCGGTGCGCCGAGGATCGCGGGTATTTCGGAGACCGCGGGGTTGGCGGGCTCGACGAACAGCGCGGTGTTCGGATCCACGGCCCGGATGGCAGCTGCTACCTGGTTGTACATCGGGGTCAGCTGTTGCTCCGCGTAGAACGGGCTGCCCAGCAGGGTCGGCAGCCAGGAGGTGCCCGGGAAGGGCTCGTTCATGATGTCGTACCCGATGACGCTGTTGTTGCCGGCCATTGCGGCAGCTACCGTTTCCCAGGCCTTGGCGTAGTTGTCCTGGAGCCCGATTCCGTTGGCGGCGTTTGAGTTGTTCCAGAATGCGTCCCACGCCGCGGTTTCGGCGGGGTTCAGGTAGTAGCTGCCGGGGAAGCCGAATCCATGGTTGGGCAGTCCACCGGTCTGCGTGGCCCACTCGGGGGCGCCCTCGCCGCCGAGCGATGCGCTGTACAGGTCCTGGTGCATGTCGATGATCGTGTAGATGCCGTGTGCGGCGAGCATCTGGACGGTCTGCTGGATCGACGCGACGTAAGCGGCGTCGTACACCCCGGGCTCGGGCTCGACCCCGGCCCAGATGACACCCAGCCGCACCACATTGAAGCCGTTGGCCGCCAGGAATGCAGCGTCGTCCTCGCTGAATCCGCTGGCCGACGGTTCGTACGGCGCGAGCTTGTACACCTCGTTGAATCCGTGCAGCAGGACAACCTGCCCGTCGCTGTTGGTCAACCAGACACCAGTGGACGTCACGGACAGCATGGAGCCGTTGGCGCCTGTCTGGACGAGCGTGGCTCCGGTACCGGACTTACCGACCGAGCCGTGGTTGCCCAGCAGGCCCGCGTTGCCGCCTGCTCCACCCAGCGCCGGCAACCCGGTGGACACGGCGCCGACACCGCTGTTTCCGGCATCTCCGCCGGCACCGCCGATGCCCAGAATGAAGGCGCCGGAGCCGCCATTCCCACCGCGGCCGCCGTCGGCCCCGTCGCCGCCTCGGCCGCCACCACCACCGGCGCCGAACAACAGGCCCTTACCCTGGCCGCCCCGTCCACCCGCTCCTCCGGTGCCCCCGGACATCGCACCGCCGTTTCCGCCGTGACCGCCAATGCCCATCAGGAAGCCACCGGCGCCACCGGTGCCGCCGGACGCTCCGGTGCCGCCGGTCCCGCCCCGCCCGCCGTTGCCGACCATGCCCGCTGCGCCGCCGTTGCCTCCGGAGACCGCGGCCTCGGTGCTGTCCCAACCGGCCCCGCCGTCGCCGAGCAGCCATCCGCCGGCCGTGCCATTCGGTGCGGAAGCGGTGCCGGTTCGGCCGTTCCCGATCACGTAGGTGCCGGCCAGCCTGTTGATGACGCCGTCGACGCCCTGCCCGAGCGGACTGTTGATCCAGCCTTCGATGCCGGTGTGCAGCGGGTTGTAGATCAGCGCACGCATCCATCCGGCCGGGTTGTTGGGTGGCGCCGGCACGGCGTTCTGGGTCGTTGTCGAGGGGAGCGCAGCGGCAACGGCGGCAGGCGTAGTGCTGGTTGCGGTCGGGGTTACGGCCGATACCCCGACCGGTGGCTTGGGTTTGGTGACAAGGGGATTCGACGTGGCGCGGGGTCGCGACGATGATGCGCCGGTGGTTGATGTGGCCGTGCCGGGCGCCGGCTTACCAGCCGACTTCGTCGCGGGTTTGATGCTGGCGGGGGATCGGCTGCCGCTCGTGCGTGGGGCCGTGCGGTTACCACCGGCGTGCGCGGTGGAGCTGACAGCCGAGGAGGCGGGACCACCGGCAGCGTCGTGGCCGGAATCGTTGTCGGCCGATGCGACGGCTGTCCCGGTGGTGAGTCCTACCCCGATGATGGCCGCTGCCAGTCCGCCGATGCCCCATAGACCGGCGCTTACCGTCATCGTCTGTGTATACGTGACGGCCGCTCGTGTCGCGGCTTAATTGGCGAGGCTGTCTGAATTGCCGAACGCTCCGACCGTCGGGAGCGGTCCGGCACATACGATTTGGGCCCGTCAACCGGAGTTGACGGGCCCAAATCGTGTATTCAGTTGGCCGGGGCCGGAGGAACCGGCGGCACCGGTGCCCCTGGCGGGGGCGGGACATCGGCGGGGTCCGGTCGGAACTCGACCAGGCCCGGCGGGATGTTGGTGCCCGGCGGCGGAGCGGTACCGGGCAGGGATTCGCCGAGCTGTTCGCGCGGCATCTGTCCGAGCAGGCCGCCCTTGAGGCGACCGTCGCGGTACATGTCGATGTAGCGGCCCAGCCACTGACGTCCGGTGACGTCCTCGTTCTCCTGGCCGGCTTCGACGCCGAACTGCTCGCACTTGCCCGGGGCCGACGGCTTGAGGCACTGCTGCGGGCCGTAGCCGTTGTTGAATGCGCGCAGGTTGGGTGCGGTGACGGGCCCGCCCGTGCCGGGAGCCGAGGGTGCGGCGTACTGGCCGAGAACGGAGCCGCGGTCCAGACCGGTCAGGTCCGACGGTGCGCCCAGCGCGGCGGCGAGCGGATTGACGTCGCTGGTCTGTCCCAGGACGTTCAGACCCTGCGGGCCCAGGTTCGCACCCGCGATCGGCACCGCCAGGTTCGCCCCGGGACCGTCGGCTGCGACGGGGGCCGGTGGCGGCAGGGCGGGGCCGGGCGCCGGGACCGGCGTGGGCACGGGATCCGCTGACGCGATGTCTGTCTGCGTCATTGCCGCCGCCGCAGCGAAAACCGCTGCGGCGGTGACAATTCCGCGTGTAATGCGGTGCATCAGACCGACTTGGTGATGCCGTAGTAGGCGACGATGTCGTCGGTGTCGGTGGTGGAGCTGGTCAGCACCGCGTAGGACCGCAGGAAGGACTGGCCGACGCAGCCGTCGATCTTGATGTGGGTGTCCTTGAGGGTGACACGCACCGGCGCCGACTTGAAGGTCTTCTTGTCGACCGGCACCTGGGTCACGGTGCCCGGCTTGGCGTGAATCTCGATGGTGCCCGACATCGGGACGCTGATGCCGGTGGGCAGCAGGCCGGCCAGGGTGGAGCCGGAGGTGCTGATACCGATCTGACCGATCAGGCGGACCTGGCCCAGCTCGATACCGCAGCCGATCTGGTAGCCGGCTTCCAGCGTTCCGCCGGCCAGCTTGGTCTTGCCGTTGCCGGTGACGGTGCCGCTGAACGTGCCGCCCACCAGGTACTCGCGCGAGCTGACCGCGGTGGTCAGCGGGGCGACCGGCAGCTGGGTCTCGTTCTTGGCGACGACCTCCAGGTTCCAGCCGTCCGGGCTGGTGATGCGCGCGGGCTCATCGGAGGCGACGATGCCGGTGTCCGGCGGCGGGCCGTCGAAGCCGGCGGGGTCAACCGGGTCGGCCAGGGCGAGCGGCGTAACGGTCGCCGACAGCAGCACGCCTGCTGCGGCAGCCAATGTGGCAAGTCGGTTCAACATGGGGTTACGGCGCCTCTCGTGGTTGGAATCCGAGATCGGAACAATTTCGATTCTCGGAGCATTCAATAGTCGTATTTCGAATTGGTGAACGGCTGGCCAATTACTCGGAACTGGCTCGGTGGTGCGTGACAATCAAATTCTTTAATCAGTGACAATATTTTTGTTCTGACTGATTAAATTCACGTCCGGTGTCTGTGTCCGGTGCGGACGGGCTCGCGGTGAGCTGCTTTGCCCGCACCGGACATCAGGTCAGACGGACTTGGTCACACCGAGGTAGGTGATGACGTCGTCGGTGTTGTCGGTCGAGCTGGTCAGGGTGGCGTACGACCGGATGAAGGACTGGCCGGCGCACTGGTCGGTCTTGATCCGGACACCGGTGATGGTGACGCGGGCCGTGGTGCCCTTGAACGACTTCTTGTCGATCGCGACGGTGGTCACGGTGCCGGGCTTCAGGTAGACCTTGCCCTGCAAGCTGATACCGGTACCCAGGCTGGGGTCAGTGCCGGCGAACGGGATCTTGATACCGGGCGTGAAGCTCGCGCCGGGGTTGATCTCGGCCTCGTCGGAGATGATGCCGCAGCCGATCTGCTCTCCGGCTTCCAGCGTTCCACCAGCCAGCTTGGTCTTTCCGCCACCGGTGACGGTGCCGGTGAAGGTGCCGGCGACCCAGTACTCGCGCGAGGAGATCGCGGTGGTCAGCGGGGCGACGGGCAGCTGGGTCTCGTTGGTGCCGACGACCGACAGGCGCCAGCCGTCCGGGGTGTCCAGGATTCCGGCGGGGCCCGACGGCACGGCGCCTTCGCCCGGAGGCGGGGGACCCGGGTTACCGGCCGGCTGCACGGCCGGGTCGGCGGGCGGGTCAGCGAGTGCCAGCGGCGCGGTGCCGACCGGGAGCACCACGCAAAGGGCTGCCAACATGGCATAACGGTTCGACATGGTGATGAGCGCGCCTCTCGTATCGGGTAATCAGCGTCGCTGCGGATCGCTGAGCGTTGCTGAATTTGTGTCGCTGCGGAGCATCTACTGGCCGGGTTGCCGGACGGTTAACGGACTGCAAAAACTTGCCCCTGCGTTATCAACTACTGGGCGAAGCGGGAATATGCGTGTATTGCTGGAATCATTTGTCGTGGTAGCCGACCAGCGAATGCGCAGTTCAGTGAGTGTGATCTAGATCATTCGGCCACCGATGCAATGCAACCGACGGGGATTGGAAATCGCCGGTTTGTCTTTTGTTAACCAACTGGCCATGTACACGCCTGACCGTGAGAGGGTCGAACGCCGAGCGTCCGCCATTGCCGGAGGCGATCGTCTCCGGAGGATGCGGCGGTCACACCGAATGACTTGGAGGAAACGGTGAAGTCTTCACGCACCTGGGTACGGCTGGTTGCCGCGTCTGCTGTCGTATTCGGCGCTGGGGCGATGTACCTGCCCGCGGCGGCGGCCGATGACGAAGCGGGTCCGATCGGTCCTATTGATGCCGGCGCTGGTGTGCAGGCTTCCGGTGTCACGTCGTCGAACGCCGACCCGGCCGCGGTGGTGGCGTGCTCGCAGTTCGCGTCCGCGCTTGACGGCGCGGCCTCCGGTTACGAGGGCTTCGCCGACAGCCTCGACGCAAACGACCCTTACGTTCACCAGAGCAATGTGGCGGGCCGGACCAGCCTGCGACAGTCCGCGGCGGTTGCGATGGATGCGGCGAACACGCCCGGCCTGGCGCCGGACATCGCCGGCCCCATGCGGTCCTGGTCGATGGGTGCCGCCAAGCTGCTGGTGAAGATGGGCATCGGGATGACGGGCGGCAGCCTCGACAGCACCGCCACCGAGGTCAACACCAACGCCGAGGCCGTCCAGCGCGGGTGCGCCGCGGCCGGTACCCACGCCTGAGCGCGCGCCGGTATATAAGGAACACGTGAAGCGACACGCCTTGGGCGTTGCCGTGCTGTGCCTGGCCCTGGCTGCCTGCGGCGGTAAGACTGGCACGCCGACACCAGCCACGCCGTCGGTCGTAGCCGAGTCGAGCATCAACGATCTGCTGCTGACCCCGGCCGAGCTGAACAAGACGATGGGTGTCACGGGCCTGGTCGGCCAGCCGCCGACAGATGTGATGGACGACCACCGCAACATGCTGCCGAACCTGAATTGCCTCGGCGTTTGGCAGATCAACGAGGCCGTCATCTATTCGAAGGACGGCAAGGACGTCAAGAGCGGCCAGGACTGGAAGGTCATGCGGCAGCAGATGCTGCGGACGCCCGATGTCGATCAGTGGAACTACCTGGCGGCACAGTCGGTCGTCTACTACCCGACGTCCGCGGCGGCCCGTAACTTCTTCAACCTGTCGGCCGAGCGGTGGTCCAAGTGCACCAACCACCACGTGAACATCCGGCTCAACGACAAGCCGCTGCCGAAGTGGCTGTCCGGCGACCTGGAACGTACCGACACCAAACTCGCGATGCCCATCACGCGTGGCACCGGACCCGAAACCCGTTGGTGCCAACATGTTTTGCAGCTGGTCGCCAACTTGATTATCGACGTCGAGGCGTGCACTCCCAAGGCGCCGGTGACGGCGGCCGCTGATATCGCCACGAAGATCCAAGCGGGCATCCACTAGCGGAGATCGTCCCGCTGGTTGCACCATCCTTGCCACGACGCTCGCCACTGTGGTCTATCGTCGCGCCATGGCAGTCAGCGCGTCGCACGAAGTGACCATCGAGGCAACCCCTGAAGAGATCATGGATGTCATCGCCGACCTGGCGCAGACACCTGTGTGGTCGCCGCAGTACACCAAGGCCGAGGTGCTAGCCACCTACGACAACGGCCGGCCGAAGCAGGCCAAGATGACCATCAAGGCTGCCGGCATGGCCGACGATCAGATCCTGGAGTACACCTGGACCGATCTGACGGGCAGCTGGGTGCTGATCAGGTCGTCGTCGCTCAAGAAGCAGGAAGCGCGCTACACGCTGACCCCGGCCGGCAACAAGACCAAGGTGAAGTTCGAGATCACCGTCGACCCGGTGGTGCCCATCCCGGGATTCCTGTTGAAGCGCAGCGTCAGCGGCGGCGCGGAGACCGCCACCGAGGGGCTGAAAAAGTTCATGGCGAAGAACAAGAAGGGCTGACGCGCACCGGGATTCAGCCTCGTCGACCCATGGGCTAACGTCGCGGGATGACGAATGTGGGACCACTGGCCGGTGTCAAGGTGATCGAACTCGGCGGGATCGGCCCCGGGCCGCACACCGCCATGATGCTGGCCGACCTCGGCGCCGACGTGGTGCGGGTCCGTCGCCCCGGCGGTCTGACCATGCCGGCCGAGAACGTCGACCTGCTGCACCGCGGCAAGCGGATCGTCGACCTGGACGTGAAGTCCGACCCGGCCGCGCTGCTCGCGCTGGCCGCGAAAGCTGATGTGCTGCTTGACTGTTTCCGCCCCGGCACCTGTGAGCGCCTCGGCATCGGGCCGGCCGAGTGCGAGGCCGTCAACCCGCGGCTGATCTTCGCCCGGATCACCGGCTGGGGGCAGGACGGACCGCTCGCGCAGACCGCGGGCCATGACATCAACTACCTGTCGCAGACCGGCGCGCTGTCGGCCATCGGCTACCGCGACCGCCCGCCGGTGGCACCCCTGAACCTGGTCGCCGACTTCGGCGGCGGTTCGATGCTGGTGTTGATCGGCATTGTGACGGCACTGTACGAACGCGAACAGTCCGGCCGCGGCCAGGTGGTCGACGCGGCGATGGTCGACGGTGTCAGCATGCTCGCCCAGATGATGTGGACGATGAAGTCCACCGGCGTGATGAAGGACCAGCGCGAGTCGTTCCTCCTCGACGGCGGCGCCCCGTACTACCGCGTGTACGAGACCTCCGACGGCGGTTACATGGCGGTCGGCTCGATCGAGCCGCAGTTCTTCGCCCAGCTACTTGTGGGTCTCGGCCTGGATCCTGCCGACGTCCCGAACCAGTTCGACCTCGCGCGCTACGACGAGATGCGCGACATCTTTGCTGCCCGGTTCGCGAGCCGGACCCGCGCCGAGTGGGCCGAGACCTTCGCCGGCACCGACGCCTGCGTCACTCCCGTGCTCAACTGGACCGAGGCCGCGGCCGGTGACCACCTCCGGGCCAGGTCGACCATTGTCACCGTCGACGGCGTCGACCAGGCCGCACCGGCGCCGCGGTTCTCGCGCACCCCGTCCGGCCCGGTCGGTGCCCCGCCGCAGCAGACCACGCCGATCGACGAGGTCGGTTGGTAACGGTTGCGAAGTTAGCTGACGTATTCCCTACCCGAGGCCGGTGTAGAGGACTAAATTTGCTCTTATGGCAGTTATGGCGTCCCGAGAGCTGGTGATCGACGCCTCGCCCGAAGCCATCATGGATGCGCTGGCCGATATGGACGAGGCGTCGCAATGGCGCAGCTTGCACCGGGAACTACAGGTAGTAGACCGATATCCCGACGGTCGTCCGCACCACGTCAAAGCGACCGTGAAGATCATGGGCATCACCGACAAGGAGCTCCTGGAATACCACTGGGGTGATGACTGGATGGTGTGGGACGCGGCCGACACGTTCCAACAACGCAGTCAGCATGCCGAGTACAAATTGACTCGCGAGGGCGATCGGACCCGGGTGCGGTTCGACATCATCGTCGACCTGGTTGCCCCCATTCCGGAGTTCTTGTTGCGCCGAGCCCGCAAACTGGTGCTCGATGCTGCGGTCGACCGGCTGCGGGCCCGGGTGACTCGGCTCTACGGCTAGTCCACACTCTGTCGACAGGGAGCTTGTATGGCAGACCGCCCACCTTCTCCGCTGTTGGAGAAGCTGGTGGTGGTGCGGCACGGTGGGCCGCAACAGACCGTGGTGACAGAACTGCGTCGGGTGATCCTGCGCGGTGACGCGCCGCCCGGAACGCCGGTGCCGCTGACCGAGGTTGCCGAGCTGTTCGGCGTCAGCCACATTCCCGTCCGGGAGGCGCTCAAGACGCTGATCAGTGAAGGCCTGGTGACCCACCGGCCGAACTCGGGGTACGCCGTCGCGCGGATGACGAAGCAGGAGCTGCACGAGATGTACGTTGTGCGCGCGGCACTGGAGGGCGCGGCGCTCGCGGTGGCCGCGGAGCGGGCCACCGACTACGAGCGGGCCGTCGCCGTCGAGGCCAATCACCGCATGGCGCAAGCGATTCAGGACTCCGACGGCGCGGCGTTCCAACGGGAGAGCCGCAACTTCCACATGGCGCTGGTGCGTCCGTCGGGCATGCATCGGCTGCTGCACATTCTCGAGATGTCGTGGAACATGATCGAACCCGTGCAGGCGATGATGCACGTGACCCCGGACGACCGGGCCAAGCTCAACCACGATCACGACGAGATGCTCGAGGCCTTCCTGGCCCGGGACACCGAGCGGCTCAATGCGGTGGCGCAGCGGCACAACGACAGCGTCGACGCCGCGATCGGCACCCTGCCCACCGACACCGGGCTACTCCACGACGAGTAGCGCGCGATTCGTGCACGATTTTCCGCGGCGAGCGCGGATTTTCGTGCACAAATCACAGGGTGCGGAGCCGGCTGATGGCCTCGTCGAGGGTGTCGTCGCGCTTGCAGAAGGCGAAGCGCACCAGGTGATTCCAGCCCGCCGAGTCCGGTGAACCGGGATCCAGGAACGCGGACATGGGGATGGCGGCGACGCCGACCCGTTCGGGTAGTTGCGCGCAGAACGCCGTGCTGTCGTCGTAGCCCAGCGGCCGGGGATCGGCGCACAGGAAGTAGGTGCCGAAGCTGTCGTGCACATCGAATCCGATGTCGGTCAGGGCGCCCGCCAGCCGGTCCCGCTTGCCGCGGTAGGACTTTCGCAGCGCCGCGACCCAGGCGTCCTCGTGGTCGAGCGCGTGCGCGACGGCCGGCTGGAACGGCGCACCCCCGACGTATGTCAGGTACTGCTTGGCGGCGCGGACGCCGGCGATCAGGTCGGCGGGCCCGCAGGCCCAGCCGATCTTCCAGCCGGTGCAGTTGAACATCTTCGCGGCGCTGGAGATGGTGACGGTGCGCTCGGCCATGCCGGGGTAACCCGCGAGCGGCCGGTGCTCATGGCCGTCGAACGTCAGCTGTTCGTAGACCTCGTCGGTGATCACCAGCAGGTCGTGCTCGATGGCGAGTGCGGCGATGGCCGTCAGCTCGTCGTGGCTGGCGACCATGCCTGTCGGGTTGTGCGGTGAGTTGAGGATCAGGGCGCGGGTCTGCGGGGTGATCGCGGCGCGGAGCCGGTCGATATCGATGGCGAATCCATGGCTGTCCGGTGCCAGCGGGACGACGACCCGGCGGCACCCCGCCATCGCGATCACCGGGGAGTAGGAGTCGTAGAACGGCGCGATGATCAGGATGTCGGACCCCGGCTCGACCAGTCCGATCACGGCCGACGCGATGGCCTCGGTGCCGCCGACGGTGACCAGTACCTCGGTGTCCGGGTCGTAGTCGATGCCGTAGTGCCGTTTTCGCTGGGCGGCGATGGCCTGGCGCAGCGCGGGGATGCCCGGACCCGGCGGGTACTGGTTGACGCCGTCCGCGATGGCTTGCTGCGCCACCGCGAGCATCGGCACCGGGCCGTCCTCGTCGGGAAAACCTTGGCCGAGGTTGACTGCGCCGACCCGCGCGGCCAGCGCCGACATCTCGGCGAAGATGGTGGAGGCGTAGGGCCGCAGGCGGGCGACCATCCTCGGGGGCGTCACCCCGAGATTGTCGCAGAACCCCTGACGTTGTCGGCCGCACCCTGATGCCGCTGCTGCCGCGCGATGACCGCGAAGTAGAACGCCAGCGCGAAGGCGCAACTGGTGAACAGGCTGCTGACGAAGAACAGCCACGGATGCCGGATGCCGCGCCGCAGGCCGTCCGCGATGGTGAACAACGGCAGCAGGATCACATTGATGATCGTGTAGTCCTGGCCGGCAGAGGACGACGCGGGGTTGACGAACATCAGCCGGATGTAATCCGACCAGCTGCCCGGCCCGGTGATCGGATTGCCGTTCGGCGGTTGGTAATCCATCACGAACTTGGTGTTGAAGTAGTAGCCGAGCGCTATCGAGGCGATGCCGATCACGTAGTAGGCCACCTCGAGAGCCGAGAACGCGGGTCCGTCGGCGGGCTTGCGGAACACCGCCGGATTGAGCTTGACGATGAACGCGATGGTGATCAGTCCGAGGACGGCGTGGACGATGAGCGAGACCATGCCAGCGGAGTCTGCTCGCCACCCAATGTTTTGTCAATCATGACAAAACATTCTGCGGTACCGTACTGGGATGCCACGCCCGCCGCAGACCGTTCGTAGTGAGCGCACGCGTGAGGCGTTGCAACAGGCGGCGTTGGTCCGCTTCCTGGCGCAGGGTGTGGAGGGCACCACCGCCGAGGAGATCGCCGCGGATGCGGGGGTGTCGCTGCGCACGTTCTACCGGCATTTCACCTCCAAGCACGAGCTGCTGTTCGCCGACTACGACGCCGGTCTGCACTGGTTCCGGACGGCGCTGGCCGGACGGCCCGCCGACGAGCGCGTACTGGTGGCCGTGCAAGCCGCGATCTTTGCCTTTCCGTACGACTTTGGCGCCGTCACCAAGATTGCGGCGCTGCGCGAACAGGAACTCGACGCCGATCGGATCGTCAGCCACATCCGCCAGGTCGAGGCGGACTTCGCCGACGCCATCGCCGAGCACCTGGCTCGGCGCGGCGGATCCGAGGACCGGCTGCGTATCGCGGTGACCTCGCGGACCATCGCGGCCGCGGTGTTCGGCGCCATGGAGGTGTGGATGCTGGGCGCGGAGCGGTCGCTGGCCGATCTGGCGCGCATGTGTCACCAGGCGTTGGATCAGCTGGCGGCCGGACCGGTCTGAATCCCGTCGGTCAAAGTTTTGTCACTATTGACACAACTGGTCCGACGGTGCGAGTCTGCGGACATGGCGCAATTCGACGCGATCGTGGTGGGAGCGGGGCACAACGGACTGGCTTCGGCGGTGATGCTGCAGAAGGCGGGACTGCGCACGCTGTGTCTGGAATCCAAGCTCTACTCCGGCGGCATGGCCTCGACCGTCGAGCTGTTCGACGGCTTCAAGTTCGAGATCGCCGGGTCCGAGCAGTTCCCGACATCTCTCAAGGTGAGCCAGGAGCTGGGCCTCGACGAAGTGCCCAGCGTCGAGCAGGAGGTCATGTCGGTCAACATGCGGGGGATCGGCGACGAGCCGTTCCTCTTCTACTCCGATCCGATGAAGCTGCTCACCCACATGAACGAGCTGCACGGCGCCGAGGCCGTCAACGGCATGGCCGGACTGATGGCCTGGAGCATGGCGCCCGCCCGGGCCCTCGGCCGGTTCGACGCGGGGCTGCCGCCCAAGACCTACGACGAGATGTACGCCTGCGCCACAAACGAATTCGAGCGGTCGGCCATCACCGACATGTTGTTCGGTTCGGTGACCGACGTGCTGGACCGCTACCTGCCGGACAAGGACAAGCACGGCGCCATCCGCGGCATGCTGTCAGTGCTGGCGTGCAACACCACCTACCGCGGCCCGGCCACCCCGGGCAGCGCTGCCGCACTGGCGTTCGGGCTGGCCATCCCCACCGACGGCGCGTCGCTCATGCGAAAGCTCAAGGGCGGCATCGGGGCACTGTCCAAGCACCTCGAGGACACGTTCGTCGCGCACGGCGGTGAGGTCCGGTTGCGCAGCGCCGTCGCCGCCATCACCGTCGACGACGGCCGAGTCACCGGCGTCCGGCTCGAAGGCGGCACGGAAATCGCCGCGCCCGTGGTGGTTTCGTCACTCGCACCGTCGTACACCGTGGACCGGCTGCTCGGCGGCGCCGTGCCCGACGACGTGCGGGCCCGCTACACGCGCGTCGACCACCGGGGCAGCTACCTGCAGATGCACTTCGCGCTCGACGGCATCCCGGAGTTCGACGAGCCCTACGAAATCCTGAACAACCCCGAATTGCAGGGCACCATCGGACTTTTCAGCACTCCGGAAGAACTGCAGCAGCAGTGGGAGGACAGTCGCCGGGGCATCGTGCCTGCCGATCCGTCCATCGCCTGGCAGATTCCGTCGGTGCAGGATCCCGGGCTGGCGCCGCCGGGCAAGCATGCGTCGTCGGCGTTCGCGCTGTGGTTCCCCGTAGGAGAGGAGGCAGGTGATTCCGCCAGTTACGGTTCGATGAAACGTGAGATGGGACAACGGGTCATCGACAAGATCACCCGCGTGGCACCCAACTTCGAGAAGCTGATCCTGCGCCACACCACCTTCACCCCACGGCACATGGAGCGAATGTTCGGTGCCCCCGGAGGCGATTTCTGCCATGGCCTGATCCACCCCGAGCAGATGGGCCCGAACCGGCCCGGCCCGCGCGGCTACCTCGACCAGGAGCTGCCGGTCGACGGCCTGTACCTGGGCGGCGCCGGCTGCCACGGTGGCCCGGCCGTCAACTTCATCCCGGGCTACAACGCCGCCCACGCCGTGCTCAACACCTGACTCCGCTAACAAGGTGGAAACTTCGCCGAAACGGGTTCGGGAACAACGGCGACCTAGTCTGCGGGTATGCGGCCACACCGGCGTTCGGTCCTGCTCGGACAGCTGGTCGCGGACCGGGCTGCGCCGTCACAGCAGGGGGTGTTGAACGAACTGCGCCGTGCGCTCCTCGACGGCGGTGTGCCGCCCGGCACGCCCATCCCGTTGGCCGACGTGGCCGACGTGTTCGGCGTCAGCCAGATTCCGGTGCGGGAGGCGCTCAAAACCCTGATCGGGGAGGGTCTGGTAGAGCATCGGCTCAATTTCGGCTACACGGTGGCCCTGTTGACACCGCAGGAACTGCGCGAAATGTACATCGTGCGTGAGGCTTTGGAGTCGGCGTCGCTGGCAGTCGCCGTGGCCAACGCCTCCGACGCGGACCGCGCGGCTGCGGTCGCGGTCAATGTCAGGCTGCAGCAGGCGATCCGCGACGATGACGCGGGCGCCTACCACCGGCAGAGCCGGGAGTTGCATGCCGCCCTCACCCGGCCGTCGCGCATGCACCGACTGCTGCACATGCTGGAGGCGGCGTGGAATGTCACCGAACCAGTGCAGTCGATGGTGCATGTCAGCCATGACGACCGGGCGGACCTGCATGCCGATCACTGCGCGATGGTCGACGCCTTCGTCGCCGGCGATGCGGAGCGCCTGATCGCCGTCGCGGCGGACCATGCCGTCCGGCTCAACGCGGTGATCGCCAAACTGCCGACAGACACCGGGCTGCTGGCGTAGCCGCGAAACATATATCTTTTCCGCAATTGCCGCATATCTCAGGTGAAACAGCAGGGAAACGTTCCATTCCTAGCGTTTTCCAGCATGACTGACACCCTCGTTCCCAAGGAAATCATGCCACCGGGCGCGGTGGTCGGCGCAGGTGACATCGTCGAGGCCGCCGGCCACCCAGTCGGTGGCGGCGTCATCAAACCGGAGTACGACCCGCGGTTGACCAACGAGGACCTGGCCCCGTTGGGTAAACAGAGCTGGGGCTCCTACAACATCTTCGCATTCTGGATGTCCGACGTGCACAGTGTCGGCGGCTATGTGACGGCGGGCAGCCTGTTCGCGCTGGGCTTGGCCAGTTGGCAGGTGCTGGTGGCGTTGCTGATCGGCATCACCCTCGTCTACTTCCTGTGCAACCTGGTCGCCAAGCCGAGTCAGGTTGCCGGTGTGCCGTACCCGGTGATGTGTCGCACCGCGTTCGGCGTGCTGGGCGCGAACGTGCCGGCCGTCATCCGCGGCCTGATCGCGGTGGCCTGGTACGGCATCCAGACCTACCTGGCGTCGGCCGCCCTGGATGTGGTGCTGCTCAAGCTCTTTCCCGGGCTGGCGCCGTATGCGGACCTCGGCACCCATGGCTTCCTCGGCTTGCCGGTACTGGGCTGGGCCAGCTTCTTGTTGCTGTGGGTGTTGCAGGCCTGCGTCTTCTGGCGCGGCATGGAGGCCATCCGCCGGTTCATCGACTTCTGTGGTCCCGCGGTCTACGTCGTCATGTTCATGCTGTGCGGTTACCTGATCTACAAAGCGGGTTGGGGCGCAATCGATCTGAACCTCGGCGCGGTCAAGTACACGGGCCTCGATTCGATTCCGGTGATGCTCGGCGCGATCGCGCTGGTGGTGTCCTACTTCTCTGGTCCGATGCTCAACTTCGGCGACTTCTCCCGCTACGGCAAGTCGTTCGCCGCGGTCAAGAAGGGCAACTTCCTCGGGCTGCCGGTCAACTTCCTGGTGTTCTCGGTGCTGGTGGTGGTCACCGCGTCGCTGACGCTGCCGGTGTTCGGCGAACTGCTCACCGACCCGGTACAGACAGTGGCCCGCATCGACAGCACGTTCGCAATTGTGTTGGGCGCGTTGACCTTCACCATCGCGACCATCGGCATCAACATCGTCGCCAACTTCATCAGCCCGGCATTCGACTTCTCCAACGTCAGCCCGCAGCGCATCAGCTGGCGTGCCGGCGGCATGATCGCCGCGGTCGGCTCGGTACTGATCACCCCGTGGAACCTCTACAACAACCCCGAGGTAATCCACTACACGCTGGAGATTCTGGGCGCCTTCATCGGCCCACTGTTCGGCGTGCTGCTGGCCGACTTCTACCTGGTTCGTAAGCAGCAGGTGATCGTCGACGACCTGTTCACCATGAACGAGTCCGGAAAGTACTGGTACACAAACGGATACAACAAGGTCGCGGTCATCGCCACCGTGGTCGGCGCGGTGCTCGCGGCGCTTCCGGTGCTCCTCGCGGGTACCGTCTACGGCATGCACACCGCCGCTCAGTACAGCTGGTTCATCGGCTGCGGCGTGGCGTTCGTTCTCTACCGTCTACTGGCTGCGCGCGACCGGTTCGTCGCAAAGTCATTGTCGTGAGCCGGATTTGGGTTATCAACCCCAACACCACGAAATCCATGACCGTCGGGATCGGCCGCTGCGCACAGGCAGTGGCCGGTCCCGGCGTTGACGTCGTTGCCGTGACGTCCGAATGGGGTCCGCCCTCGATCGAAAGTCACTACGACGAGGCCATGAGTGTGCCGGGTCTGCTCGAGATGATCCGGCGCGGTGAGGACGCCGGGGTGGACGGGTACGTGATCGCGTGCTTCGGTGATCCCGGTCTGGACGCGGCCCGAGAGATCGCCACCGGCCCGGTCATCGGCATCGCCGAGGCCGCGATGCAGACCGCCAGCCATCTGGGACGGGGATTCTCGGTGGTGACGACGCTGTCCCGGACCATGGGCCGAGCCGCCGATCTGGCGGAACGCTATGGGATGCAACGGTTCTGCCTGGGCATACACGCCTGCGACATTCCGGTGCTCGATCTGGAGACCGACCCGACGGCGCGCAAGGTCATCACCGAGGCGTGCCGGGAGGCGTTGGAGGCCGACGGCTCCGACGCCATCGTGCTGGGGTGCGCGGGCATGGCCGAGATGTGCGCGGCGATCACCGCCGAGCTGGGGGTGCCAGTGGTCGACGGGGTGAGCGCCGCGACGCTGACGGTGCAGGCCCTGGTGCGGATGGGTCTGCACACCGGCAAACGCGGTGAATTCGCCGCTCCGCCGGTCAAGGAGTACACCGTCCGGCGCGGAGGCTAGCCGGCCGGGTGTACGGCGCGCCAGTGCTCGGCGATCTCGATGCGCCGGGCCAGCCACACCCGTTCGTGGCGCTGCACGTGGTCGAGGAATCGTTCGAGGGCGGCACTGCGGGCCGGTCGGCCGACCAGGCGGCAGTGCAACCCGACGGAGAGCATCTTCGGGCTGCCGCCCAGACCTTCGGCGTAGAGCACGTCGAACGCGTCACGCAGATGCGCGAAAAACTCCTCGCCGTTGGAAAAGCCTGCCGGAGAAGCGAATCGCATGTCGTTGGTGTCCAGCGTGTACGGCACCACAAGATGGTCGGTGTCGGCCACCCGCACCCAGTACGGCAGATCGTCGGCGTAGGAGTCCGAGTCGTAGACGAACCCGCCGTGTTCGACCACCAGCTCGCGAGTGTGTGGTGAGTCCCGGCCGGTGTACCAGCCCAGCGGCGCGGCGCCGGTGAGCTCGGTCAGGATTCGTACCGCTTCGGCCATGTGCTCGCGTTCGGTGTCGCGGTCGGTGAGCTGGTAGGACTTCCACCGCAGACCGTGACAGGCGATCTCGTGCCCGAGTTCGCCGAACGCGGCCAGCGCCTCCGGGTTGCGCTGCAGGGCCCGGGCCACTGCGAAGATGGTCAGCGGGACACCCCGGCGCTCGAAAAGCCTTAGTATCCGCCACAATCCGGCCCGCGAGCCGTACTCGTAGAGCGACTCCATGCTCATGTGCCGGTCGGGGAACGCGTCGGCCGGGGTCATCTCGGACAGGAACGTCTCTGACGTCGGATCCCCGTCCAGCACGTTGTTCTCCGCGCCCTCTTCATAATTGAGGACGAACTGCACCGCAATCACCGCACCCCCGGGCCACTGCGGGTCCGGCGGGGTGCGGCCATAGCCCACCAGATCGCGCGGGTAGCTCACGTGAGCTCCCCGAACAGCCGCAATCGCGCCAATCCTCCGTCCGGATAGATGTCCAGTCGTGCCTCGGACACCACGTCGGCGGTGTCGATGAGGAAGCGGTGGCGTGTGTCTGGCAGCAGTTCGGTGCGGGGCAGGAGTTCGATCCACTGCCCGTCGGCGCGCAATCCGGTCAACGCCGCGGCCCCGGGGCTGTTGCCGATGAAGTAGGACGTATCGATTTCGGCGAGCTGCACCCGGCCCGGTCCGGCCAGCCGGATACGCACCCAGTCGTTGGAGTCGTCGCGACGACGGGCGGTTTCCCAGCCGTCGCCCATCACCTGCGCCTGTCCGGGGAAGATCAGATTCTGCGGCGAGCTGTAGAACCGGTTCGAGCAGTCCAGCACCAGACCGCCGTTCTCCAGCGCCGCGAGGTCCAGGGGGCCGATGCCGAAGAACCGCTTGTCCGGACGGCCCTCACCGTGCACCCGCAGTCGCGCCACCCCACCGTCCGGGTAGATGTTGAGGCGCACATGCGTCCATCGCTGTTCCGAGGAGACCTCGAAGTTGTTGCGCGTGTCCCCGTATGTCCGCGAGCGTTCGATGAGCGGCGCCCAGCCGGGGTCGGTGGCCAGCTGTTCGGCGGTCGGATACCCGTCGACCTCGATGGCGTCGACGGAGACCGCCGGCGGATAGTTGCCTTTGAACCACGCGGTGTCCACCACCACGCCGCGGATGACACCCGGTACACCCAGCCGCACGATCGCCGTGTCGTGGCCGGCGTCGCGGCGGCGCCGGGTCTCCCAACCGTCGTATACCTGTCCCTTGTGCCCGAACGATGCCGGCCGATATGCCGAGGGGCCGGGGGAGATGAGGTTTTCTTTCTCGGCGAACACGTCGTCGTTGGCCCAGATCACCGCCCCACCGAGGCTCCGTAGCGCGAGGTCCGGCAGCCAGGTGAAGTCTGGCAGTGATTCAGTCATGAGAGCTTCCGGTTCTTGAGGTTTCGTAGTACTGCGACGGTAGCGCCGGGCGCGACGGCGAGGACGTCATCGGCACCGAATGCGCCGCAGTCCAGGCCACGCAAGACGACCGCCGCCAACGCCTCGGCGGTCGCGGGTTCATCGACGATCGGGCCGCCGCTGCGGTCCAGGTAGGCCTGCAGCCGTGGCGCCGCGGCGGACATGGCGGCCCGGAAGAACGTGAAGGTGGCCAGCCACCGCGTCACCAGGTGGCCGGGGTGCATGTCCCAGCCCTGGTAGAAGCCGCGCTCGAGTGACCGGGTGACGAGCCGGTGGTGACGCCGGATCGCCTGCACCACTTGATCTTCGGTGCCGACCGGGGCCACCTGCGTCGAGCCGTCGGCAACCCAGACCCCGGTTTGTGCGGCGGCGGTCTGCATCACCACCTTGGCGTGGTCGGCCACCGGGTGATCCAGTGCTTGGTGCTGCGGTGCGATACCGCACGCTGCGCTGTAATCGTATGTGCCGTAATGTAATCCGCTGCACCGTTGGTTGGCGAGTTGGATCGCGCGGGCGAGGGTCGCGGTCCCGTCGGGGCCGAGTACCGCTTGCGGGCTCTCGATCTGCATCTCGAAGCGCAGCGTGTTCTCCGCCAGACCGTGTGCGGTCTCCAGGGCTTCGCACAGCCAAACCGCCGCGGTGACCTGTTCGGCCGCACGCAATTTCGGCACGGTGAAGACGAACCCGTCGATGGCGCCGGTGTCCAGGACCAACTCGAGGGTGCGCAGCGCCCGGGGTCGCTCGGCGGCGGTCAGCCCCTTGATGCGAATCCCGCTGTGGCGCAACCCGAGTGCACGTAGGGTCACCGCCGCCCGTTTCGCGTCACGATCCTCCACATCGTCCCCACGGCGGCCGTAGCCGTCCTCGAAATCCAGCCGCAGATCGGTAATCGGCGCTTCGGCGAGCTGGTCGCGCACCAGCGCCACAGTGGTGGGGTCGCCGAGTTCGGCGAAGACCTCTGCGTGCCGGTCCAGCAGTTCGAGCGCGGCCTGCCCCCATTGCGCGGGAGTGTCGGGAGCGGCGTCGGCCGCGCTGACATAGACGGTGTGTATCGGCTGCACGTCAGCGCTGTCTCCCGGGAACCGCGCTGCAAGGTCGGCGTCGACGCGGGACAACAGGGTGTCGATGCGATGTAGTGCATCCGCGGGGATGCGATGTTGGGGGGCCGACACCTGCCTATCGTGCCGTGCCAACGCGATCTCAGCACGTCGAGTCCACGCCCCCATCGGGGAGCTGATCTAGTCTCGGCACAGCAACGTTGCCAAAGGAGGCCCTATGACCAGCGCCGAACGGATCGACGATCCCTTTGAGGGCTCTGCGCCGGAAACCGCGACGTACACCGGCCCGGAATGGATGGGCAAGGCCAACTGGCATTCGGTCGCAGAGACCTACCTGCTCAAGGCCATGAAGCCGATCATGTTCCTGTTGACCAAGGTGATGCTGGCCATCAACAAGCGGTTTCCGCAGGTCCTGCTGAACCGCGCCTACGACGGTGCCGAGCGCGTCATGCATTGGATGCCGGGCGTGGCCGGTTCTCGGACCGAAAAGGTCGAACTGCCGAACTGCCCGGCGGAATGGGTCTGGAACGAGACCACCCCTCCGGTCGATGGGCGCGTCATCATCTACTTCCACGGGTCGGCGTTCATCGCGCTCGGCATCAACAGCCACCGGCCGCTGGTCAGCCACATCGCCCGCGACAGCGGCGCGCGTGCTCTCAGCGTCGGGTACCGGCTCTGCCCGCGCAACCTCGTCGAGGACGCGGTCGACGACGGCGTCGACGCCTACCGCTACGTGCTGGCGCAGGGCGTGAAGCCGGAGAACATCGTGTTGGCCGGCGACTCTGCCGGTGGCTTCATCGCGGCGATGACCGCCGTCGCGGTGCGCGACCTGGGCCTGACGCCGCCCGCGGGCTGTGTGCTGCTCTCGGCCGCCACCGACAGTGACATGACGCCGAAATATGAAGCAGCCAAACGCATTCCCGACGCCATGTTCCCGATCGACTTCCTGCGGATGATCAGCGAGGTCTTCCTGCTGCGCAATGGTGCCCGCGGCCCGATCCCGTCGCCGGTCGACGCCGACCTGCGCGGCCTGGGTCCGTTCCTGCTGCAGGTGGGATCCGAAGAGGCGCTGCGGCCCGACTCTGAGCTGATGGCCGAGCGGCTCGCAGCGGCGGGAGTGCCGGTGCGGCTGCAGGTCTTCGACCGCGCCGTCCACGTCTTCCAGGCGTTCGCCTTCTCGAACCCCGACGCTCGTCGTGCGGTCCGCGAGGTCACGGAGTTCGTGAAGTCCGTCGCCTGATTCCGCCGAGTGTCGGCTCGTGTTCGAGGATCCGCGAAATCGTCGAACACGAGCCAACATTCGATGCGGTTGACCACAGCCGGGAATGAACCGGCGCCGTGCGGCGGTTGCCTACTCCGTGACTGCCGCTCCCTTCCGTCTTGCCACCGACGCCGCGCTGCTCAAGCCCGTTGAGGTCGGTGACACGCTGGCCACCAACCGTCTGTTCATGGCGCCGCTGACCCGGTCGCGGGCCGACGCCGACGGCACGCCGTCGGATCTGGCGGCCGAGTACTACTCGCAGCGCGCCGTCGCCGGGCTCATCATCTCGGAGGCCACCGCCGTCTCGCGGAGCGCCAACGGCGCCTACATGAACACCCCCGGCATGTACACCGACGGGCATCAGGCGAAGTGGGCCGAGATCGCGCAAGCGGTACACGATGCCGGCGGGAAGATGTTCGTCCAGCTGTGGCACGTCGGCCGCATGGCGCATTCGGAGATCAGCGGTACCACGCCGGTCGCGCCGTCGGCCATCGCCGCCGACATGGTCACCCACACCCCCACGGGCAAGAAGCCGCTGGAGATCCCTCGGGCGCTCGACATCGCGGAGATTCCCGGGATCGTCGCCGACTTCCGTGCCGCCGCGCGCCGCGCGGTCGACGCCGGGATGGACGGCGTGGAGATTCACGGCGCCAACGGTTACCTGCTGCACGAGTTCGCGTCCGATGTGATCAACCAGCGCACCGATTCGTACGGCGGATCACCGGAGAACCGGGCCCGGCTGACCGCCGAGGTCGTCGAAGCGGTCGTGGCCGAGATCGGGCCCGGTCGGGTCGGGCTGCGGATATCTCCCGGGAACCCGGCCGGCGACATGCATGAGGACGACGCGTTCAGCACGTACGAGGCCCTGCTGAACCGGATCGACCCGCTGGGTATCGCCTACCTGCACGTGCTCATCGACCCCACCGAGGGTCTGTTCGGTGCGATCCGCGCGCTGTGGTCGGGGACCTTCGTGCTCAATACGGGTCGGGGTTCAGGCACCGATTTCTGCCAGCTGAACAGCTTCGTCGACCTGGGTGCCGTCAGTGCCGTCGCGGTCGGGCGGTCCTTCCTGGCCAACCCCGACCTGGTCGACCGGCTGATCCTGGGGGCCGAGCTCAATGAGCCTGACGTGGCGACGTTCTACGCGCCGGGTCCCGTCGGCTACACCGACTATCCGACCCTCACCGAGGCTGTCGCTTAACTCGCGGCGCAATGGCCACTTATTGCACGTCAGGTCGTCCAGAACGTGCAGTAGGTGGCCTTTTGCGTTCCTCTGGTCACTCTCCCAACCACCTGGTTGGGAGGGCCTGTTACGCTTCCGGGCAGGGGACCGTCGACCTGCTGGTGGGCGCACCCACAACCCCATCTCAATAGGACCTGGAGCAAACACATGTCCGAAGAAGCCTTCATCTATGAGGCCATTCGCACGCCCCGTGGCAAGCAGCGCAACGGTGCACTGAACGAGGTCAAGCCGGTCAACCTCATCGTCGGCCTGATCGACGAAATGCGTCGCCGCAATCCCGACCTCGACGAGAACCTGATCAGCGACGTCATCATGGGCGTCGTCTCGCCCGTCGGCGACCAGGGCGGCGACATCGCCCGCACCGCCGCTCTCGTGGCCAAGCTGCCCGAGACCACCGGTGGTTTCCAGCTCAACCGCTTCTGCGCCTCCGGCCTGGAGGCCGTGAACCTGGCCGCCCAGAAGGTCCGTTCCGGCTGGGACGACCTGGTGTACGCCGGTGGCGTCGAGTCCATGAGCCGCGTCCCGATGGGTTCGGACGGCGGCGCGTGGGCCGGTGACCCCGAGACCAACTACCGCATCGGCTTCGTCCCACAGGGCATCGGCGCCGACCTGATCGCCACCATCGAGGGCTTCTCGCGCGAAGACGTCGACGCCTACGCGGTGCGCTCGCAGGAGAAGGCCGCCGCGGCCTGGTCCGGCGGCTACTTCGCCAAGTCGGTCATCCCGGTCAAGGACCAGAACGGCCTGACCATCCTGGACCACGACGAGCACATGCGTCCCGGCACCACCGTCGAGAGCCTCGGCAAGCTGAACTCCGCATTCGCGGGTCTGGGCGCCATGGGCGGTTTCGACGACGTGGCGCTGCAGAAGTACCACTACGTCGAGAAGATCAACCACGTCCACCACGGTGGCAACAGCTCGGGCATCGTCGACGGTGCCGCGCTGGTGCTGATCGGTTCGGAGGCCGCCGGCAAGTCGCAGGGCCTGACCCCGCGCGCCCGCATCGTGGCCACCGCCACCAGCGGTGCCGACCCGGTCATCATGCTGACCGGCCCCACCCCGGCCACCAAGAAGGTCCTGGACCGCGCCGGCCTGACGGTCGACGACATCGACCTCTTCGAAATCAACGAGGCCTTCGCCTCGGTGGTGCTCAAGTTCCAGAAGGACCTGAACATCCCGGACGAGAAGCTGAACGTCAACGGTGGCGCCATCGCGATGGGCCACCCGCTGGGCGCCACCGGCGCCATGATCACCGGAACCATGGTCGACGAGCTCGAGCGCCGCGGTGCCAAGCGTGCCCTGGTCACGCTGTGTATCGGCGGCGGCATGGGCGTTGCCACCATCATCGAGCGCGTCTAGGGAGATTGAAAAACAATGGCTGAGAAGACAATTCAGTGGGACAAGGATGCCGACGGCATCGTCACCCTGACGATGGACGACCCGACCGGTTCGGCCAACGTGATGAACGAGCACTACAAGGAGTCGATGCACTACGCGGTGCAGAGCCTGCTTGCTGAGAAGGACTCCATCACCGGCGTCGTCATCACCAGCGCGAAGAAGACCTTCTTCGCCGGTGGCGACCTCAAGGGCATGATGCAGATCGGTCCGGACGACGCCGGCGAGGCGTTCTCGATGGTCGAGGACATCAAGGCCGACCTGCGCGCCCTGGAGACCCTGGGCAAGCCCGTCGTCGCCGCCATCAACGGCGCCGCCCTCGGCGGTGGCCTGGAGATCGCCCTCGCGTGCCACTACCGCATCGCGGCGGACGTCCGCGGCAGCCAGATCGGCCTGCCCGAGGTCACCCTGGGCCTGCTGCCCGGCGGTGGCGGCGTCGCCCGCACCGTCCGCATGTTCGGCATCCAGAAGGCCTTCATGGAGGTCCTGAGCCAGGGCACCCGGTTCACCCCGGCCAAGGCGCAGGCCACCGGCCTGGTCAACGAGCTCGTCGACACCGTCGAGGAACTGATCCCCGCCGCCAAGGCATGGATCAAGGCCAACCCCGAGGGCGGCGTGCAGCCGTGGGACGTCAAGGGCTACAAGATGCCCGGCGGCACCCCGTCGAGCCCGGGCCTGGCCGGCATCCTGCCGTCGTTCCCGGCTCTGCTGAAGAAGCAGCTCAAGGGTGCTCCGATGCCCGCGCCGCGCGCCATCCTGGATGCCGCCGTCGAGGGTGCGCAGGTCGACTTCGACACCGCGTCGCGCATCGAGAGCCGCTACTTCACCACCCTGGTCACCGGCCAGACCGCGAAGAACATGATCCAGGCGTTCTTCCTGGACCTGCAGGCCATCAACGGCGGCGCCTCGCGTCCGCAGGGCATCGCCAAGCAGGACATCAAGAAGATCGGTGTCCTCGGCGCGGGCATGATGGGCGCCGGTATCGCCTATGTGTCGGCCAAGGCCGGCTACGAGGTCGTCCTCAAGGACGTCACGCAGGAAGCCGCCGACAAGGGCAAGAACTACTCCGAGAAGATCGAGGCCAAGGCCCTCGAGCGTGGCAAGACCACTCAGGAGAAGTCCGACGCGCTGCTGGCCCGGATCACCCCGACCGCCGACCCGCAGGATCTCAAGGGCGTCGACTTCGTCATCGAGGCCGTGTTCGAGAACCAGGAACTCAAGCACAAGGTGTTCCAGGAGATCGAGGACATCGTCGAGCCGAACGCGCTGCTCGGCTCGAACACCTCCACCCTGCCGATCACCGGTCTCGCGACCGGCGTGAAGCGCCAGGAGGACTTCATCGGTATCCACTTCTTCAGCCCCGTCGACAAGATGCCGTTGGTGGAGATCATCAAGGGCGAGAAGACCTCTGACGAGGCGCTGGCCCGGGTGTTCGACTACACCCTGGCCATCAAGAAGACCCCGATCGTCGTCAACGACAGCCGTGGCTTCTTCACCTCGCGCGTGATCGGCACCTTCGTCAACGAGGCGCTGGCCATGCTGGGCGAGGGCGTCGCGCCCGCGTCCATCGAGCAGGCCGGTTCGCAGGCCGGTTACCCGGCGGCGCCGCTGCAGCTTTCGGATGAGCTCAACCTGGAGCTCATGCACAAGATCGCCGTGGCTTCCAAGGAGGGCGTCGAGGCCGAGGGTGGCACCTACGTCGGGCACCCGGCCGAGGCTGTCGTCGAGAAGATGATCGAGCTCGGTCGCCCGTCGCGCCTGAAGGGTGCGGGCTTCTACGAGTACACCGACGGCAAGCGGACCCAGCTGTGGCCGGGTCTGAAGGACGCCTTCAACTCGGGCTCGGTCGAACTGCCGCTGCAGGACATGATCGACCGCATGCTGTTCGCCGAGGCGCTGGAGACCCAGAAGTGCATCGACGAGGGCGTGCTGACCTCGACCGCTGACGCGAACATCGGCTCGATCATGGGTATCGGCTTCCCGCCGTACACCGGTGGTTCGGCTCAGTTCATCGTCGGCTACCAGGGCGAGCTCGGCGTCGGCAAGGAAGCCTTCGTGGCCCGGGCCAAGGAACTGGCCGCCAAGTACGGCGACCGCTTCCTGCCGCCGGCTTCGCTGGAGAGCTAGCCTCTTAGCGCAAGCAGTCGCGAAAACCCCCAAATCCTCAGGGATTTGGGGGTTTTTGCGTTTCTGGTGTGGTGCTGCACACGTGATTGTTGACAGCGAGCTTTGGCGCGGGGCATAGTTACGCCTGCCATATAGTATGGCTAACGTACTAAATCCGATTGAGGAGTGATCACCTTGGCTGTCCAGATTCGCGAACTGCACCACATCGGCCTCGGCATGGGAAGCGCAAAGGCCGACGAAGCCAACGACTACTACCGCGATGTGCTCAACCTGACCCAGGACGGCGGCCGCTGGCACATCCCGGGCATCCATGGCTACTTCCTGGATGTCCCGAGCGATGTCCAGATTCACCTGCTGGGCAGCGACGGGCCGTCGCCCTACAGCCAGGGGCCCGGCAAGGATCCGGTCGAGAACCACATCGCGCTCGCGGTCGACGACGTCGCCGAAGCCGAGGCGGAGCTGGGCCGGTTGGGTGTGGACTACTTCGTGCTCGACAACGTCGCGTCACCCGAGTTGAAGCAACTGTTCCTTCGAGACCCCGCGAACAACCTCGTGGAGATCCATCAAATCGGGCAGTGCCGGTGCCGCAAGAGCCGGCGGTAGCGAGTTCAGGCTTTCCCCAACGGATTACGAGACAGCTCAGGAGACCGACATGCTCTTCGATATCGACGCCATGGACGTGAAACCGCGCTACAATCTACTGGCTTCGCTCATCGTTCCTCGCCCGATCGCCTGGGTCACCACCGTCGACCAGTCGGGCCGAGTGAACGCGGCGCCCTTCTCGTTCTTCAATCTCATGTCCGGCACGCCCCCGGTGGTGGTGCTCGGCATCGGCAATCGCGATGGCGCGCCGAAGGACACCGCCCGCAACATCGTCGACACGGGCGAGTTCGTCATCAATCTCGTCACCGCAGAGCTGATCGACGCGATGAACGTCACGGCGATCGACTTCGACGCCGAGGTCGACGAAACCCGCGAGGCCGAGCTGGAAACCGTTGCGTCCCATGCCGTGACGCCACCTCGGCTTGCTGCCAGCCCAGTTGCGTTGGAGTGCGTGTTCACTCAAACGGTGCCACTGGGACAGGGCCGCAATCTGCTCGTCGGCGCGGTGGCGTATGCCCACGTCCGCGACGACGTCGTCATCGATGCCGGCCGCGGGCATATCGACGCGACCCGGCTGAACATCGTCGCGCGCATGCACGGGGGAGGCTGGTACACCGCGACCTCCCCCTTTCGCCTCGATCGAATTACGTTGGGCGACAGAAAGTCTCAGTCTTCGGGGGCCGAGGCTGCGGGCGCTTTCATATGAAGCCACAGTTTGTCGAGAATGCGCTGCAGGTCCTTGCGGTCACGTTCGCTCAGCACATCGACCAGCTCGCCGCACGCCTGCTCGAAGATCGGTACCGCCTCGGCGGCCAGTTCTTCCCCTTCGGGGGTGATTCGGACCGGCGTGCTGCGGCGGTCCGTGGCATGGCGGGTCCGCGTCACGAGCTTCCGGTTTTCCAGCCAGTCGATGAGCCCGGTCGCGCTGGCCTTCGTGATACCGAAGTACTCCGAGAGCCCGCTCGGTGTTTGGCGAACACGCCATTCCTCTTCGGGCTGGGTGAGTTGCGCCGCGAAGATCATCAGGACATCGAGTTTGGCCTCCGAGATGTGCAGGCGTTCGAGCTTTCGATTCACCGCGGCGATGACGTCGTCGGCCAACCACAGCAGGGACAGCCCCAGCCTGGCCGCACTCACATCCTTCGACGGATCGGAGCCCCGCATGAGGTCGAGCACGGGCTGCATAGCTTCCGGCGCAGTGAGTTTGACGCGGGCGGCCGAGGGGCTGCGACGACCGTTGGGGCTGCTGCTCTGCGACCGGCTCATGGCGACAGTCTATGAGCCAGACAATAAGGCTACCGAACCGAATCGCCGTGCTGGAACGTCCGGCAATCGACCAGAGGGATCACCACACGTGATGTACATGGTGCAGGCACAACATGTTTGGCGGGCCGGCGCCCGTAGGCACGGTGACATCTCGTGCTGAGCGCAGACACCGTGGCGGCGGTGGCCGCCCAACTCGAGGCCGCGCAGGTGAACCGCCAGCAGATACCGCAGGTCTCCCGCGCCTACCCGCAGATGGACATCGACGACGCGTATGCGGTGCAACAAGCGTGGATGCGGCACAAGATCGCCGCCGGGCGCGAGGTGCGTGGGCACAAGATCGGTCTCACCTCTCGGGCCATGCAACGATCGTCGAACATCGAGGAGCCCGACTACGGCGTGCTCCTCGACGACATGTTCTTCGAAGACGGATCCGAGCTGCCGGCCGACCGCTTCATCGTCCCCCGCGTCGAGGTGGAACTCGCCTTCATCCTCGACCACGCGCTCGCCGGGCCACACTGCACCACCGTCGACGTGCTGGACGCCACGCGTTACGTCATGCCGGCCCTCGAGATCATCGATGCCCGTATCGAACAGGTCGATCGAGAAACCGGCCGAACCCGGACAGTGCTCGACACCATTTCCGACAATGCGGCCAACGCGGCGGTCGTGCTCGGCGGAAATCCTGTCCGCCCCAACGCTATCGACCTTCGCTGGGTCAGCGCCCTGTGTTATCGCAACGCGGGAATCGAAGAAACCGGCGTAGCGGCAGGCGTCCTGAACCACCCTGCCGTGGGGGTTGCCTGGCTGGCCAACAGGCTGGGTGCCCGCGGCGTGACACTGCAACCGGGCGACGTCGTCCTCTCGGGCTCGTTCACTCGTCCCGTTCCAGCCCGCCCCGGCGACAGCTTCCATGTCGACTACGGACCGCTCGGATCCATCTCCTGCCGATTCGGCACTTCCGGCGAAAGTGCAAGCCATGAAAGCTGATTGGTTCACGGGTGGTTCGGGCGGGGGACCGGCTTTTGGCCTGTGGCTGGGGCTGGCCAACTCCTACAGCGCAGAACTGTGCGCAACCCTGGGTTTCGACTGGCTCCTCATCGACGGAGAGCACGCGCCCAATACCCTGCAAACCGTTCTCCACCAGTTGCAGGCAATCTCCGGAGCCACGAGCACTGCCGTGGTGCGCACACCGACCACCGACGCCGACACCATCAAGCGCTACCTCGACATCGGCGCACGGCACCTGCTGCTGCCGATGATCGACAGCGGGAAGCAGGCGCGAGACGCCGTCGCCGCCTCGAGATACCCGCCGCATGGAACCCGGGGTGTCGGAAGCGCTCTCGCGCGCGCGTCCGAATGGGGTACGCAGGAGGACTACCTCGCGACGGCGAATGCCGGTCTTCGCCTCATCGCGCAGATCGAGACTCCCGCAGCGGTCGCCGCCGTCGACGACATCGCGAGAACCGACGGGATCGACGCCATCTTCGTCGGCTTGTCAGACCTCGCCGCCACCATGGGGCACCTCGGCCGGCCGGCGCATCCCGACGTCCAGAGTGCCTTCGCCCACGTGGTCGCTCGTGCTCGTCACGCGGGGAAACCCGTTGGCACACTTGCCACCAATCCGACGCTCGCCCGGTCCGCCGAACAGTACGGGTGCGGCTTCATCGCCGTGGGTACGGACGTCGGGCTGCTTGTCGGCGGTGGTCGCCAGCTCCTGGCTCGGGCGCGGGGCGTGGTGGACCGGCCACCCGCGACGAGTGGGTACTGAGCGCCTCAGCGCGCGGGGTTCGAATACACGCGCGTCGGTGAGATCAGCACCGCGGCGCGACCCTCGTCGCGCATGACGCGGTCGTAGGTGTCCCAGTCGTCGTGCGTCCCGCCGGCGGCGGTGAAGACGTTGCGCAACAACACTCTCAGGGTCTCGGCGTCGGTGTCGGAAGGGCCGATGACCTCCGCGGTGCCTTCCACCGTCAGCCACTGCCACCCCGCGTGCGCGACGACCGAGGTGCGCGGATCGGCGCGCAGATTGCGCAGCTTGCGGGTGGACCCGATCGCGACGAGCGCGACGACCGGCTCCCCGGTGTTCGGGTGCGGCATCACGCCGGCATTGACGACCGAGGACTGGATGCTGCCGTCATCGCGCAGGGTGTTCAGCACACACAGGCCGTGATCACGTGCGGACAGCTCGGTGAAACCAGAAAGGTCGGTCATGGAGTCCTCAATCCGCCACATCAAATGCGGCAATGACTTTTGTGGGTTTGACCCGCACCACGAGCTCGCCGGGTACGCCGTTGCGCCGGCCGAATTCGTCGGCGCGGTCGGCGCCCATGTATCGGCCGCCGGTACGGGTGGCGATGTCGAGAAGCTCGTCGGGATCTTCGCTGATCGACACGACGCCCTGAACTTGGACGAACGCATAGGGCGGGGACGTGTCATCGACACATAACACCACCCGTGGGTCGCGTGCCAGCGCTCGTCCCTTGGCGGTGTTCTTGTCGGTGTTGAACACCAACTCGCCGTTGTCCACGACGAACCACACGGGTGCGGCCAACGGCCGGCCGTCGGCGGCAACCCAGCCGAGCACCGCGGTGCGGGTGCCCTCGGAGAGGAAAGCGATCACATCGTCGGAAAGTTCGCCCATGCGGCCACGCTACGCCCGGACGCCGTCGGCCTGATTCCGGCGGCTGACCGCGCAGACTCAGGTGCGCCGCCGCGCGAACAGGTAGTACCGCGCCGGGTTCTTGCCATTGTGGTCCAACCCCGGCTCGTCGCCGCTGTCCAGCAGCGTCCACCCGAGCGCGAACCGTCGCTGCACCTCCGCCGGATCGATCCCCGGCACCCCGAACGAGGCGTCCGGGACGAACGCGACGATCAGCAGCCGCGCGTCCGGGGCCGCGACCGCGGTCACCTCACCCACGTAGGCGTCGCGGTCGTCGGCACTCATCCCGTGCAGGCAACCGTTGTCCACGATCAGCGTGAAATCCGCGCCGATGCCCTGACCGGTGAGCCGGGTGGCGTCGGCCTGGTCGAACCGCACCGTTCCCGGTGCGGAGTCGGCCCGCTTGGCGGCCTTGGCCCGCGCCTTCTGTACTGCGGTCGCGACGTAGTCCACTCCGGTGACGTCCCAGCCGAGCCCGGCCAGATACAGCGCGTTGTCGCCGGTGCCGCAACCGATGTCGAGCGCGGTGCCCGGGGTCAGGGCAGCGTCACCCTCGACCAGCTCACGCAGGCTGGTGGCTAGCGGATGACCGTCCCACGGAGTGAATCCGAGCCGGTAGAAGACCCGGAACAAGCGCTGCCGGGACGACATGGCATCACAGCGCCCCGAGGTCGGCCGACAGCCAGTGCTTCGGGTCGACGGTGACGGTCACGCTCGCGCCATGCTCGCGCCGGGCCATCTCCAGATACGCCGGGGCCTTCTCTTCACCGAGGTACCGGACGGCCATCTCGACCAACTGCTCGTCGGTACCTGGCTCGATGCTGAGCACCGGACCGTCGACGGCGACGTAGCGGACCGTCGGATCCAGACGCTCGGCCATCAGCGACAGGTGCCCCGCCGCCTCGATCAGTTTGTGCTTGCGGGAGCCGAGCCCGGTCAGCAGCCACAGCTTGCCGCCGGGCGTGTACTGGTACCAGATCGGCACCGTCAGGGGGCCGCGGTCTGCGCCGGCGTTGACCGACAGTGCCCCGATGTGTGGTTCGGCCAGAAACTTTTCGCGTTCATCCTTGGAAAGCGCCATGGGATCCAACGTAGCGAAAATGAGTGACACCGCAGCGGCTTCCGCCACACGCGATGACGTCAGTTCGGCAGCGGCATGGTGTCGTACAGCCTGACGCCCTTCTCATTGAGCCGGGCCAGCCGCTGCGTCAGGCCGCTCGGCAACAACGAGACAGTGCGTGCGGCGCCGAGGAGTGCCCTTGTGCCCCAATGTGATCCGGGCACGACGGTCTTCGCGTTGACCCGCGCCATGGTGCGGCTGCCTGCCACCGGAGCGGCCATGGTCCGTTCGTAGGCGGCGAACGCGGCAGTGTGGTCGCCGCGTGCCGTGATCAGGGCGTGCGCCAGGACGTACGCCCCGTACACCGCCAGGCTGGTACTGCCACCGACCGCGGGCCCCGGGCAATATCCGGCGTCGCCGACCAGCGTGACGCGCCCACGCGACCAGGTGCTCATCTCCAGTTGGGTGATCGCGTCGAAATAGAACGCCGGAGTACGGTCCGTTTCCTGCAGCCAGTAGTCGACTTCGGGCGCCAGCCCGGCGAACGCCGCCCGCAGCTGCCGCTGTTGGCCGGCGACGTCGCGGTAGTGGTAGTCCAAGGGCTGCTGCGTCCGGAACATGAAGACCGCGCGAGCGTCGTCGAGATGGTCGGCGGTATAGATCATGGCGATCCGCCGGGGCGCCAGATATCCGCTCATCTCACCTTTGGGCGCAAGCACTTTCGGCACAGAGACCACCGCCAGGTACCCGCCGAGGAACCGTTCCCGCACCTGATCGCCGAAGGTCAGTCGGCGCACTCCAGAGTGCAGGCCGTCAGCGCCGATCACCAGGTCGTACCGTTCCGGGGCGCCGTGCTCGAACGTCACCTCTCCGGCGTCGGTGATGGACGTGATCTGGTCTCCGAAGCGGAACTCGGCGTCGTCGCGGACGGCGTCGTAGTAGGCCTCGCTGAGGTCGTCCCGCATGATCTCGACATGCCGGTCGGACATGGCCGCGAGGAGCTTGACGTAGTCGACGTTTGTCCACCGGGTGCTGGGCGGGCGGTTGAGGGCGAGCATGGTGGTCCCGGTGGCGCGCGACTCGATGCGGTCCAACACGCCCATGCGCTCGGAGATCTCCATCGCCGGCCGGAACAGGTCGACGGCATGGCCGCCGGTCTTGCGCAGCGCGGGCGCGCGTTCGACCACCGTCACGTCGAATCCGTTGCGGGACAGCCAGTAGGTCAGGACCGGGCCGGCGATGCTGGCGCCGGAGATGAGCACCTTCATGGGGTTCCTCCGTGTTTACTTAACGGTCGGTAAGTAGATGTCCGGTCAGCTTACCGCCCGTTAAGTAAGTTAGGGTGGTTACGTGGCGAGACCCCCTTCCGAGACACGGCTGCGCATCCAGGACGTGGCGCGCGAGCTATTCAGTCAGAAGGGCGTGCAGCGGACCAGCCTGCAGGACATCGCCAACCGGCTCGGTATCAGTAAACCCGCGCTGTACTACCACTTCAGTTCGCGCGAGGACCTGGTGCGCAGCATCCTGCAGCCGCTGGTCGACGAGGGTGAGGAGTTCGTGGCCGCCCAGGAACGCCTGCGCGGGTCTGCCCGGGCCACGCCCCGCGAGCTGCTGCAGGGCTACTTCGACTTCCACTACCGGCACCGCGCCGATCTGTTGCTGATCGTCACCGACCTGACCACGCTCGCGGATCTGGGGCTGATCGACGCCATGCTGGCCTGGCGCGACCGGCTCGGCAAGCTGGTCTTCGGACGCCGGCCGACGCTGGAACAGTCCACGCGCGCCGTCATCGCTTTCGGCGGCCTGCAGGACTGTTGCCTGCAGTTCCCGGACGTCCCGGCCGACCAGCTGAGACGGGCGACGGTCGACGGCGCGATGGCCGCGCTCGGGCTGCCGGACTGAGGGCCGTCGCGTCGACCACAGCTGGCCAGGATGTCGCATTCAGAACCCCGCAAGGCGGCGTCGGTACGATTGCCCCATATCGGTCTGAGCGATCGACGTCGAACGCAACGGAGAGTGCCTGTTGGAGATCCCCTTTGTCGGGCCACTGACGCTGTCCGGGTTCTCCAGTGCGTGGTTCTTCCTCTATCTGATCGCCGTCATCGGGGCCGTCGCGATTTACCTGCTGCTGCGCAAGGCGCGGCGCAAGCGGGTGCTGCGGTTCGCCAACACCGAGCTGCTGGAGCAGGTCGTCGCGGCCCGTCCGAAGACGCAGTCGCGGTGGCGGCATGTGCCGGCGGTGTTGCTGGTGACCTCGCTGGTGCTGCTCACCACCGCTATGGCCGGACCGACCCACGACATCCGGATTCCGCGTAACCGCGCCGTCGTCATGCTCGTCATCGACGTCTCCGAGTCGATGATCGCCACGGACGTCAAACCCAGCCGCATCGAGGCGGCGAAAAGCGCAGGCAAGACGTTCGTGAAGGGCCTGACCAACGGGATCAGCGTCGGCCTGGTCCAGTTCTCCTCCAGCGCAACGATGTTGGTGGCCCCGACCAGTGATCACGACGTCGTGGCGCGAACCATCGAGACTCTGGAGCCGTCACCCCGCACCGCGACCGGCGAAGGCATCTTCACGGCGTTGCAGGCCATCGCCACCCTCGATGCGGTGATGGGTGGCGGTGACGGTCCGCCGCCTGCCCACATCGTGTTGATGTCGGACGGTAAGGAAACCGTGCCGGCGGACCCGAACGACCCGCGCGGCGCCCTGACGGCGGCGCGGGCGGCCAAGGACCAGGACGTCGTGATCTCGACGATCTCGTTCGGTACGCCGTCGGGCGTCATCACCTACGAGGGTCAGGAAGTGCCGGTCCCGACCGACGACCTGTCGCTGCAGAAGATCGCGAAGGTGACCGGCGGCGAGTCGTTCCGCGCCGAGACCCTCGACCAGCTGACCCGCGTCTACGCCAATCTGCAGGAGCAGATCGGCTACCAGACCATCCGCGGCGACGCCAGCGGCAGCTGGACGCGAGTCGGATTCTTCGTGCTGGTGTTGGCGTTGTTCGCGGGCCTGAAGATCAACAACCGCCTGCCGGGCTGAGCCATGGACCGCCGGTTGATCGCGGTGTCGCTTGCGGCGCTGGTCGTGGCCGGCTGCGCCAACACCGAGCCCGGGCAGGCCGAGAAGCAGGGCGGCGGGCCGCCGTCGTCCGCCGTAGACGCGACCCTGCTCGGCAGCGGGAACTTCCCGGTGACGCCGACACCTCCGCTGGGCACGGCGGGAGCGGCGTCCACCGGGGCGCAGATCGATGCGCGGCGGATGGCCGACGACGTCGTCGGGCCCTGGGAGATCGATCCGCAGATGGTGCTGCCAGGTGAATCGCGGGCCGTCGTGATCACCGGAGCACCGGCCCTCGGCACGATCCTGCCCGCCGCCGTGGCGAGCACCGTCACCGCCCACCACATGCTGTACGGCTTCGCATCAGACCGGCAGGACCCTGACCAGTGGCGGTTGATGAACGGCGTCCTGCGGTTCCCCGACCCCGCCGCCGCCGTTGCGGCGGCCGCGGATCTGGCCGGTGCGGTCGCCGGGCTGTCGCCGACGGTGAATCACCCGGTACCGATCGCCGGGCGTCCGGACGCGCGCGCCACGACCTACAGCTCGAACCTGAACACCGGCCCGGATCAGCCGGTCACGCTGTACTCGTTCACGCCGCACGGTCCGTATGTCCTCACCCAGCTGGTTTACGGGCCGGACCAGGACGATGCCGCGGCGGCCGTCGGCGCTGTGTTGGACGCGCAAATGCCGCGCATCGACGAGTTCGTGCCGACCGACCCGGCGAAGCTGCCGACGCTTGCCGTGGATCCGTCAGGCTTGCTGTCGCACACCATGTCGCCGCCGACTTTCCCTGATCCGCCGTCCTCGCGGCTGCCGGACGCCAAGATTGGCAGCTACCTGCCGCGGGCCGCGCTGCACTTTCAGGACGAGCCGACCGGCGCCGCACCGTTGTTCGCGGCTGCGGGCCTGCAGGAGATGACCTACAACCAGACGATCGTCTATCGCGTGAAAGATGCGGCGGCCGCGAAGAAACTGGTCGATGACCTGGCCGACCTCAGCGCGCGCGTCGAGGTGTCGGCGCATCCGGCCAATGCCGTCGATTTCCTGCCGGGCAGCCGGTGCGTGCAATCCGAGATCGACCCGACGATGACCAACGGTTCGATGTTCTATTGCTTTGCGGCGCTGAACAATACCGTCATCGCAGTGCGCAATGCCGATGCCACCGGGGCGCGTCAGGAGACGGCGGCGCAGTACAAGATGCTGCTGGCCCCGTAGGGCCGCGGGCTGATCAGCGTCCCGGCATGGTCTTGCCGATGGCGCTACCTGACGTGGCATCGGTGTTCTGGTACTTGGTCGCCGCGGTGCGCAGTGAGTCGGCGTACCCCGTGACCGCCTTCCCGAGGTTCTGGCCGTCGGTGTTCAGCAGCGGGCCGACGCGTTGGCAGGCGGCCCCGGTCGCGAGCCCGGACATGCCGGACGCGGCCGAATTCAGCGGCTCGCCCGGCTTGAGCTCGCCGACGGCGGAACCGCACGACGCCATGGTGCTCGCCGCGGTTGTCAGGACCTGCGGGTCGACGCGCAATTCGGGTGCCACTTCTTCAGCCTAAGGCCGCGGCGGCGTGGTCTCCGACGCTGTTTCTTTGCCCCGTTTGATCGTCGTACGGCCTAAAGTCGGGGCCATGCGCTTCGGATTGTTCATCCCGCAAGGTTGGCGTCTCGATCTGGTGGGGATCGCTCCGCAGGACCAATGGCAGGTGATGCGCGACCTCGCCGCGTACGCCGACGCCGGACCGTGGGATTCGCTGTGGGTGTACGACCATTTCCACACCGTGCCGATGCCGACCGCAGAGGCCACGCACGAGGCGTGGACGCTGATGGCGGCCTACGCGGCGACCACCAATCGCATCAAGCTGGGCCAGATGTGCACGGCGATCAGCTACCGCAACCCCGCATATCTGGCGAAGGTCGCCGCGACCACCGACATCATCTCCGGCGGCCGCGTCCAGATGGGCATCGGCGGCGGCTGGTACGAACATGAGTGGCGCGCTTACGGTTACGGTTTCCCGTCGGCCGGGGTGCGGCTGGCGCGGCTCGACGAAGGCGTGCAGATCATGCGCGCGGCCTGGCGCGACGGCGTGGTGAGCTTCGACGGCAAGCACTACCAGGTCGACGGTGCCATCGTGCAGCCCAAGCCGTTGCAGGCCGGCGGGATTCCGCTGTGGATCGCGGGCGGCGGGGAGAAGGTGACGCTCCGGATCGCCGCGAAGTACGCGCAGTACACCAACTTCACCTCCGAGCCCGCCGGTTTCGCGCACAAATCCGAAGTGCTGCAACAACATTGCCGCGAGGTCGGCACCGACTACGACAGTATCGTCAGATCGGCCAACTTCAACGTCGTGATCGGTGACTCCGAGGCCGACGTCGCGGCCCGCATCGCGCGCATCCGCGAGCGGCAGGTCGCTGTCGCGCATGAGGCTGCCGTCGACGCGATGGTCAAGAACCTGACCTCGCCCGACTCTGCCTGCGGGACAACCGAACAGGTCATCTCGAAGCTGCAGAAGATCAAAGATCTCGGGTGTGAGTACGCGATCCTGTATTTCCCGGAAGCCGCGTACGACCGGTCGAGCATCGAGGCATTCGAGCGCGAAGTCATTCCCGCGCTGAGTGACTAACCGGCATGAATGGCTTCCTGGTCGACGCCCCGCCGCTGCCGCCGCCGGTGTGGGTCGAACAGTTCTGGGGCGACCTCACATTCCTGCACTGGCCGGTCGACCCGGCGACCGTCGCGCACCTGTATCCGCCCGGCACCGAGCCGGACGTGTTCACCGACGGGCTGACGTACGTCGGCCTGATCCCGTTCGTCATGCACCGCTCCGCGGTGGCCGGCAGGGTGCCGCTGCCGTACTTCGGCGCCTTCGCCGAAACCAACGTGCGGCTGTACTCGGTGGACGCCGCGGGCCGGCACGGCGTGCTGTTCCGGTCGCTGGAGACGACGCGGCTGGCGGTCGTCGGGATGACGCGGCTCGGCATGGGCGTGCCGTACACCTGGGCCAGGCTGCGGGTCGCCCGCACCGGTGACCGGATCACCTATACGGGCACGCGCCGGTGGCCGGAGCGGGGCCTGCGCAGCCTCGCGGAACTGGCGATCGGTGAGCCCGTCGAACCCACGGCGTTGGAGGTGTGGCTGACGGCTCGGTGGGGCGCGCACACCCGCAAGGCAGGCCGGACGTGGTGGGTCCCCAATGCGCATCCGACCTGGCCGCTACGGCAGGCCGAACTGATCGAGCTGACCGACGATCTGGTGCCCGCCAGTGGTGTGGTGCCGGTGGGGCCGCCGTTGCGCGCGCTGTTCTCGCCGGGCGTGCAGGCCCGTTTCGGGCGGCCCACCGCGCTCCGCTGACCTTTACCCGAAGGTGTCTGATTCCGGTCCGGAAGATGAACGGTTGGTAGCGCAAAGGTGCAGTCTCGGTGATCATTGCGCCATGTTGCCGACGATGCGCGAAACCGGACGCCGAGCCGCCCCGGTGCCGATCCCCTCCAATGCCACGGCCACCCGGCGCACGGTGCGCCAGGGCGTCGTGAGCGGCCGGCCGCGCGTCGATACGCAGCCCCGTCCCGCCCACCGCGCCGACCTGGCGCAATCACGCCTGTTCGCGGCGCTGTTGCTGGACGAGATCGCCGATCTGGAAGACCAGATGACGTTGGTGGAGCGGCGATCCCGACGTGCGCAAGGCACCGCGGCAGCGGGGTCGGAGCTTCCGTCGGACACTCTGCTCGCACTGCGTCGGCGACTCATGGAGGTGCAGCGGATGCTCGACGCACTGGGCCGTCGCTTCCCCAACGAGGGGGATTCGCTGCGCGTGATTTAAACCGCCAAACGGTTCCGGTGGGCATTGCTGAAGCGGATATTTGAATCATGGAGAAAATCTCGCTGACCGCTCTGGCGCGCCAGCATCTGGATATCGCGCGGGATGGGAACGGTGGGCGCAGTGCTCACACGATCTTCGGCGGCCACGAGCACGCGTTGCGGCAGACGCTGATCGCTCTCGCCGACGGCAACGAGTTGGCCGAACACGAAAGCCCCGGCGAGGCCACGCTTCAGGTGCTGCAGGGCCGGGTGCGGCTCGTCGCCGAGCAGGCCAGCTGGGACGGTATGGCCGGTGACCACCTCATCATCCCGTCCACCCGGCACAGCCTGAAGGCGCTCGCCGACTCGGTGGTGCTGCTGACGGTGGTCAAACAGCCTGCGCGTTAGGTGGAATGAACGTCATCGCACGCTCGGCGAGCGCGGTGATGGTCAGACTCGGATTGGCACCCACATTCGCCGGGACGGCTGCACCGTCGGTGACCAGCAGGTTTTCGTAGCCGAACACGTGGTTGCGGCTGTCGACCACGCCCGTCTCCGGAGAGGCGCCGATCACGGCGCCACCGAGGATGTGGGCCGTCGACGGGATCGCGAAGATGCCCTCCGTCACGCCGGTGTAGGGAACGCCGCCCATCCGCCGAGCGAACCATTTCGCCGCGTCGTAGGCGGCCGGCACGAAATCCGGGTTGGGGTTGAGCGGGTCCTGCTCGGTCGTCAGCGCCACGTTTCCGTTCGGCAGCCGCATCTTGACCTTCAGGCGCATCGCGTTGTCGATGGACTGCATGACCAGCAGGATGATCGTGCGGCGTGAGGTGCCCTTGATCTTCCACGCGGCCAGGGCTGCCTTCGGGTTCTTCGCCGCGGCGGCCAGGAAATGAAGTGGCCTGGTGCCGCGCTTGCCGGCCTCGATCATCAGGTTGAACAGCATCGACTGGGTGTCGCCGCCCTTGCCGTACGTGACGACCTCGATGTGGGTGGTCGGGTCGGTGTAGATACTCGACGTGATCGCGATCGAGTGGGTGAAGTCGTCGGGGTAGTCCTCGGGCGCCATCACCGCCATGATCGATTCGCTGTTGGTGCGCACCACATACCCGAGGCGGTCGGAGATGTTCGGGAGCGAACCGCTGAGCTTGCAGCGCTGCAGCAGCCGGTTGGTGCCCAAGGCCCCGGCCGCGACGACGACGCCGCGGGCACGCAGCGTCTCGCTGGTGCGCTTGCCCAATGCGCCGCTCTTGCGGTGTGTCACTTCATATCCCGCTGAACCGTCGTCGTCGAGCGGCTTGATGTCGGTCACCGTACGCTCACTGAAAATGCGGACGCCGAGCTTCTCGGCGAACCACAGATAGTTCTTCCGCAACGTGTTCTTCGCGCCGTGGCGACAGCCGACCATGCACGAACCGCATTTGATGCAGCCCGTCCGGTCGGGTCCGTCGCCGCCGAAATACGGGTCCGGCACCGTCCGGCCCGGCTGCCCGAGGAACACGCCCACGTGCGCACGGCGGTAGGTGTCGCCGACGCCGATCGACTTGCCGTACTCCTGCAACAGCAGGTCTGCCGGTCCGTCGTCGTCGTACTCGACGACGCCCAGCATCCGTTCGGCCTCGTCGTAGTGCGGCGCCAGCTCGGTTTCCCAGTCGGCCAGGCCCTTCCACTGCGAGCTTTCGTAGAAATTCGGGAACGCCCGGTAGAGCGTGTTCGCGTAGCCGAGGCTGCCACCACCGACACCGCAGCCCGAGCCGATGAAGATGTCCTTGAACAGCGTCAGCCGCAGGATGCCGCGCATCCCGAGCTGCGGCGCCCAGTAGTAGTTCTTGGCGTCCTTGGTCTCGTCCGCGAAGTCGGCATCCTCGAAGCGCCGCCCGCATTCGAGAATCGCTACGCGGTAACCCTTTTCGGCCAAGCGCAGCGCCGAGACGCTGCCGCCGAAACCGGACCCGATGACCAGCCAGTCGTAGTCGTACGTCATCTGTGACCTCCGCAATCGGCGAACTGCGAAGAGCCTATGCCCTGATTGCTGGGACTGACTAGATAGCGGGCCCCAGCAGGTCGTCGGCGTCCTTGATGACGTAGCCGTAGCCCTGCTCGGCCAGGAAGCGCTGCCGGTGTGCGGCGTACTCGGCGTCGAGGCTGTCGCGCGAGACCACCGAGTAGAACACCGCGCCGCCGCCGTCGGCCTTCGGGCGCAGCAACCGGCCCAAGCGCTGGGCCTCCTCCTGCCGCGACCCGAACGTGCCCGAAACCTGAACGGCCACAGATGCTTCCGGCAGGTCGATGGAGAAGTTGGCGACCTTCGACACCACCAGGGTGCGGACCTCACCGCGCCGGAACTGATCGAACAGCGCTTCGCGTTCGGCGTTCTTGGTCGAGCCCTGGATCACCGGGGCGTCCAACTCCTGGCCGAGTTCCTCCAACTGGTCCAGATAAGCGCCGATCACCAGGGTCGGTTCATCAGGATGACGGGCCAGGATCGACTTCACCACCGCGATCTTGGTGTGCGCCGTCGAGCACAGCTTGTAGCGCTCCTCGGGCTCGGCCGTCGCGTACGTCATGCGCTCGTTCTCGGTCATGGTGACCCGCACCTCGACGCACTCGGCCGGGGCGATCCAGCCCTGCGCCTCGATGTCCTTCCACGGGGCGTCGTACCGCTTGGGCCCGATCAGGGAGAACACGTCGCCTTCGCGGCCGTCTTCGCGAATCAGGGTGGCGGTCAAGCCAAGTCGGCGCCGGGACTGCAGATCGGCAGTCATCCGGAACACCGGCGCGGGCAGCAGGTGCACCTCGTCGTAGATGATCAGGCCCCAGTCGCGGCTGTCGAACAGTTCCAGGTGCTTGTACTCGCCCTTGGTGCGCCGGGTGATGACCTGATACGTCGCGATGGTGACGGGCCGAATCTCCTTGCGTTCACCGGAGTATTCGCCGATCTCCTCTTCGGTCAGCGAGGTGCGCGCGATCAGTTCGCGTTTCCACTGCCGGCCGGCGACGGTGTTGGTGACCAGGATCAGCGTCGTCGCCCCGGCCTTGGCCATCGCCGCCGCACCGACCATGGTCTTGCCCGCGCCGCAGGGGAGGACCACCACACCGGAGCCGCCCGCCCAGAACGAATCCGCGGCCAGCTCCTGGTAGTCGCGCAGCTTCCAGCCGTCTTCCTCCAGCGCGATCGGGTGCGCCTCGCCATTGACGTAGCCCGCCAAATCCTCGGCGGGCCAACCGATCTTGAGCAGCATCTGCTTGACGCGGCCGCGCTCGGACGGGTGGACGATGACGGTGTCGTCGTCGATCTGGGCGCCCAGCATCGGGGCGATCTTCTTGTTGCGCAGCACCTCGGTGAGCACCGCGCGGTCGAAGCTCACCAAGGTCAGCCCGTGCGCGGGATGCTTCACCAGCTGCAGGCGCCCGTAGCGGCCCATGGTGTCGACGATGTCGACCAGCAGTGGCTGCGGCACCGCGTAGCGGGAATGCGACACCAGCGCGTCGACCACCTGCTCGGCGTCGTGACCCGCGGCGCGCGCGTTCCACAGCGCCAAGGGCGTGATCCGGTAGGTGTGCACGTGCTCGGGCGCACGCTCCAGCTCGGCGAACGGCGCGATCGCCGCCCGCGCCGCCCCGGCCAGCTCATGGTCGACCTCGAGCAGCACGGTTTTATCCGACTGAACGATCAGGGGTCCGTCAGTCATGTGCGATCCATTCCATTACTCGCTCGCAGGCCATCCGATCCATTATCCAGACTCTGGGGAGTGGATCGGATTCCGTCAGTCCGGCGCCACCACCGAGGTCACCCGGTGGATGGCGAATTCGCGGACCCGGCCGGCGGCCGGGTCGTAGGCGGTCAGCTGGCCGCCGCGGACGTTGACCGGCGACACCACCCGCTGCGTGGCGACCCCGGCGGCGTCGACGTAGCCGATCACCACCGAAGACTGGGTGACTGCGGCATCGGTGAGCAGCGAGATCGCGGCGGCCGGGTCCAGTCGCTCGCCGCCGTTGCCGCGGCCGGTCTGGCGCAGGACGGCGACGATCGCGCCGAGCGTCTTCGGGTTCGGCGGCTGCGGGTGCCGGAAGGTGCGACGGTGTATCGGTGTGGACACCCGCGCGCCGAGCGGGCGCAGGTCGACGATGGTGCCCGACCAGTCCTCGGCGGCCGGGGCGAAGCCCGCGGTGCGCAGGCCGGCGAGCACGTCGGCGATCGGCGCCGGGGAGACCGCGACGGTGGGGGCCAGGGCCCGCAGGCTCAGCTGCTCGAGGGTGGGGGAGGCCAGTGCCTGCGCCAGCAGGGCGGGGTCCTCACACCGCACGAACGACGATGCCATGCCCACCCGCAACTGCCCGTGCCGCCGGGCCACGTCGTCGATGAGGTAGCTGAGGCCTTGCGGCACCGGCGTTTTGGAGTGCCGGGCGAACAGGGTGTGGATCTCGCTGGCGGTCCTGCCGGTGTCCAGGGCACGCCGGATGGACTGCTCGCTGATGCGATACACCGTTGCCGCGCCGGCGGATTCGATGTCGGCGACAACCGCCAGCTGATCGGCGAGGTCGCGTTCCAGCGGTCCGGGGACGACGACCGTCAGGTCGGCCTGCAGCAGGAAATGGTCGATGGGGTCGGGCAGTGCCGCGGCCATCGCGGCGGTGACCTCTTCTTCGGGCGCACCCGCCAGCAGCAGCCGGATGGGGCCGGCGATGGCGCCGCGGCCGATCATGCCCAAAGCGTGTGCCTCGGTGAGCAATTCGTCGGTGGGCTCGGGTTGCAGCCGGGCGGTCCAGCGCGGCCGGCGCCAGAGCATCGCGGCGGACGCTGCAGCAGTGTCCATGGTGCTGCCCGGCGGCAGCTCGGCGAGCACCGTCAGCAGCAGCCGGCGGTCCAGCGGAGCCGCCGACGAGTACAGCGCATTGGTCAGGGCGGCATAGGGCTTGCCGTCGGGGCCACGCTTGCCCACCAGGCCGGGCCGGCCCGGCAGGTCCAGCCAAGTGGTGGCGAGCAGATGCCAGCGCGTCGCGGCGCTCGATTCGATGAACCGGTCCGCGGTCACGGTGGGCGCCCAGTAGGGGCCGTCGTCGTAGTCGTCCGAGTCCGGGATGCCCGACGCGATCAGCGTGGCCGACGCGCACAGCTCCAGAATCAGTGACAGCCGGCCTTCGTCGATGCCGGTGACCTTGGTCAGCCGCTTGGCGTCGCGCACCCCGAGGCCGCCGCTGCGCAGCTCGGGAACCGGTGTCGCCGAAAGGGTTTCGAGGACCAGTTCGACCTCGCGCAGCAGGTCGATGGCCGAGCCGGCCGCCGCCGCATCGACGTCCGCCGCCGCCAGCACCGGCGATGACGGAGCCGGTGGAGTCAACGTCGTCGGCGCCGGTGGCTGACCGCGCAGCACCTGGCCGACGAGCCGCGGCAGGATCACCGTCTCGTCATCGATCCGGCGCAGCAGTCCGGCCGCGATCAGCTGTGGCACCGGGCGGTCGTCCGGCGTACCGGGGGCCGCGTCCTTGGTTCGGCCGATCGGTGATCCGTCGGCCAGCCGCTCCAGCAGATCGCGCTGCGGGGTATCGATACCGGCCAGCTTCCCGGCGATGCCGTCGCCGTCAGGGTCTTCGACCGTGACCTGCCCCGGGTACCAGGGCAGCACCGACGCCGCCTCCGAGACCACCCGCACCGAGGTGTCGCCCCACACCAGTCCGCGGGTCCGCAGCTCGTCGAGCGCCGAGGTGACGATCTTCTTGGTGGCCCGGCCGGCCAGCAGTTTGAACAGGGCTCCGGTCGGCACGGAGATGCTGGTGGCCTGCAGCGTCAGCAGCGCGTCCAGCACCGCCAGCTGCAGGAAATCGAGATCGTCCGTCGCGGCTTTGACCGACTGCCGGGACTGGGCCCGGGCGGCCAGCGCCGACAGGGTCGCCGGTGGCGGCTGGGTGAGGTCAGGTCGGGCGCTGAGCAGCTGTACCAGCTGCGCATCCGACATGTCGGCCAGCCAGGAGCCCAGCGGCACACCCGGGGATTCGTCGATCATTGCTGACCAGCGTAAAGCAGCCTCCCGGCCTCGCCAGCGGGCGCGGCGCCTGCCACAATGTCATCCGTGGCTGAGAAGAAGAAGAACCAGTACGTCGACAACGGCTGGCCCGAGGTGGCCGACGACGATCACGCCGTCAGTGAGCTCGCGACGGACCGTACCGGCGCCCTGTCTCCGTTCGGTGACGTGGAGTTCCCGCTGCCGGCCGAGCGGCTGCCGTACATGCACCCGGTCACTGTCGTCAACAAGTAGCCGTGGAGCTCTCGCACCTGGACGAATCGGGTGCGGCCCACATGGTGGACGTGTCCGCCAAGGACGCCACCCGACGCACCGCCGTCGCGGCGGGCGTCCTGCACACCCGCGCTGACGTCGTCGACCTCATCACCAGCGGTGGCCTGCCCAAGGGCGATGCCCTCGCGACGGCCCGCGTCGCCGGCATCATGGCCGCCAAGCGCACGAGCGACCTGATCCCGCTGTGCCACCAGCTGGCGCTGACCAAGGTCGAGGTGGCCTTCGAGACGAGTGCGGGTGCTGCCGATATCGCGATCACCGCGACGGTGCGCACCACCGACCGCACCGGCGTCGAGATGGAAGCCCTCACCGCCGTCAGCGTCGCGGCGCTGACGCTGTACGACATGATCAAGGCCGTCGACCCGGCCGCGCGCATCGATGACATCCGGGTGCTGCGCAAGGAGGGCGGCAAGACCGGTCTCTGGGAGCCGGCGTGAGCCGTACCGCCCGCGTCGTCATCGCCTCGACCCGGGCCGCCGCCGGCGTCTACGAGGACCGCACCGGCCCGCTGATCGTCACCTGGCTCGCTGAGCGCGGGTTCGACGTACCCGCGCCGGTCGTCGTCACCGACGGTGCCCCGGTCGGCGCCGAACTGCGCCGCGCCATTGCCGACGACGTGGACGTCGTCCTCACCTCCGGTGGCACGGGAATCTCCCCGACCGACGCCACCCCGCAAGCCACCCTCGAGGTCCTGGACTACCAGATTCCCGGGCTGGCCGATGCGATCCGCCAATCCGGCCTGCCGCACGTCCCGACCTCGGTGCTGTCCCGTGGTGTGTGCGGCGTCGCCGGCCGGACGTTGATCGTCAACCTGCCGGGTTCGTCCGGGGGAGTGAAGGACGGGCTGGGCGTGCTGGCCGGGGTGCTGGACCATGCGCTCGACCAGCTCAGTGGAAAGGACCATGCCGGGTGATCGTGCTCCGTGCCGACCTCAGTGAATCGCCGATCGACGTCGCCTCCCACGAGGCGCTGGTCGACCACCGCGCCGCGGGAGCGGTCGTGAGCTTCGCCGGCGTCGTGCGCGATCACGACGGCGGCCGTGGGGTGACGCGCCTGGAGTACTCGGCGCACCCGTCGGCCTCGGAGGTACTGGCCGAGGTCGCCGCCGAGGTCGCCGCCGCCTCCGAAGGCGTGCGGGCCATCGCGGTCAGCCACCGGATCGGCGTCCTCAACATCGGCGACGCAGCCCTCGTCGCGGCGGTGTCGGCCGATCACCGCGCCGCGGCGTTCCGGACCTGCGCGCTACTGGTCGACACCGTCAAGGAGCGGCTGCCGGTCTGGAAGCACCAGTTCTTCACCGACGGCACCGACGAATGGGTCGGCTCCGCCTGACTTCCGCCGACTGGCCACTTACGACCCGCGTTCGACGAATATCCGTGCCGTAACTGGCCACTCGGCAAAAGAAATCGCCCCGGTCGATGACCGGGGCGATTTCTCTTTGCATGTATTACGGAGCCGGAGGGGCGTCGACGATCGGGGCCGGGCCGGGCGCCGGAGCGTTCGGCGGGGCCGGGACGCTGCCACCGGGAGTGCCGGTCCGCGTCGAGGCGACGGCGAGCAGGGCGTCACGTCCGGAGATGTCGTTGTTCTGGACCGCGTGCCACAGCTGCTTGAGGTAGCTCATGTTGGCGCTGTCGCCGGTGTCGGTCGGCTCCATGGTCGAACCCGGAGGCAGGTTGGTCGGGCTGGCCAGGTGCGGCGTGCCGTTCGGCGGGGTCTGCAGCGCGGCGGGGGCAGCCGGCGCGGGGGCCGGGGCCGCGGCGTCAGCAACCGGAGCCGGTGCGTCGACGACCGGGGCCGGGTCGGCCGGCAGGTCCTGCTTGGCGTGCAGTGCCCAGACGCCGGGCTCGGCGGGGGCTTCGGTGGTGTCCCAGTTGGCGGCCTGGATCACGGGCGCCGGGGCCTCGACCGGGGCTTCCGGGGCAGGTGCTTCAACGACGGGAGCCTCGGGCGCGGGGGCCTCGGGCACGTCCAGGACCGGCGCCTCGGGGGCGGGGACCTCGTTGACGACGTTGACGATCGTGGGACCCTCGGGGGCCTCAGGTGCGGGTGCGGGCGCGTCCAGCGGAGCGGCGGCTTCCTGCACCGGCGCCGGATCGGCCGGGGTGTTGAGCTCAGGGTTGTCCAGCGTGACGGCCGGGGCCGGCTTCGGGGTGTTCACCACGTTGCGCGGGGTGGAGCTGGAGAGGCCGGTACCGCAGACGGGCCAGGCGCCACGGCCCTGGCGGGCCAGGACGCGCTCGGCGACGGCGATCTGCTGGTCCTTGCTGGCCATGTTCGCGGCCGGGGCGTACTCGCCACCGCCGTGGGCGCTCCAGGTGCTCGGCGAGAACTGCAGGCCGCCCTGGTAGCCGTTGCCGGTGTTGATGGCCCAGTTGCCGCCGGACTCGCAGCGGGCTACCTGGTCCCATTCGCCGTCGGTCGCTGCGCTCGCCTGAGCGGCGAGGGCGATGCTGCCACCGCCGAGAACAGCGCCGGTGAAGGCGATCTTCGCAACGCTGACGCTGGACGTGGTCGGTTTACGGTGGCGTCCACTCATAGAAAAGCAGTCCTCTCGTCAACGCCTGCGAGGTCAGCTGTCGGGTTCGGGCTGGAGAGGTTGCCCGGCCTGCAAAGCAGGCTTCACCCCAAGGAGCCGAGGCTCCTGGTCCTGATTTCTTCGGTGGACCGGTTGGGTCCCCCGCCTCCATCCACGGTTTGTCGTCGGCCGCACTTGATGGATGGAGCTAGGCGTTTCAAGTGCGGGTGCCAAAGGGTCGCTCTGGCTTGAGAGACGACGGTATCGGGTCCGGTGGGTTCCGTCACTTCGGCGGATTTTGGGCGTTTCGGGCCAGGGCAAATTATGAGAGGACTTTAAAGCCGCTGGCTGTTTCGGCGTTTTCGCAGGTATTGACGCCGGTCAGCGGCACCACAGCCAGGTCGTTATCGATTCGTTATGTGAGGCATTTCACAATTAGCCGCCGGCGAAGGGGGGTAACACATCGACCGTCTGAGCTGTTGCGAGCGCGGAGTTCAGATCGCGCACGGCGACGCCGTCGCGCAGAAACGAGCAGCGTGTCAGCACTTTTGCCACATCTGCCCCACGCGTACCAATGGAGTCCACCAGATCGCGGACGGTTACACCCTCAGGAAGCCGCAACGTTTCGGTCTCGATTCCGGTTGCGGCCTTCGCGGCGGCGAAATAGCGCACCGTCACCACCAATTCGGTCAACCTCAGCCGCCGATCGCACTCATCGGGCGGTCCGGCTGGACGAACCCCGGATCGTTGATGCCGTGCCCTGCCGGCTTGGCCCACATCGCCGCCCGCCAGGCGGCCTCCAGCGCGTCGTCGTCGGCGCCGCCCCGCAGCAACGCGCGCAGGTCCGTCTCCTGCTGGGAGAACAGACAGCTGCGCACCTGGCCGTCGGCCGTGAGCCGGGTGCGGTCACACGTGCCGCAGAACGCGGCCGAGACCGACGCGATGACGCCGACGGTGCCGAGCACCGCCCCGTCGTCGTGGACCTGCCAGAGCTCGGCAGGCGCCGAACCCCGCGGCGCCGGGTCCGGGTGGAGGGTGAATTCGGCGCGCAGTGCCGCCAGAATCTGCTCGGCCTGCAGGACCGAACCGCGCTCCCAGTGGTGCCCGGCATCCAGCGGCATCTGCTCGATGATCCGCAGCTGGTATCCGTGCTCGAGACAGAAGCGCAACAGCGCGGGGGCGTCGTCCAGGCCCGTCTGCGGATCGAGCACCGCGTTGACCTTCACCGGGCTCAGCCCGGCGTCCTTCGCGGCAGCCAGGCCGTCGAGCACCTCGGGGAGGCGCCGGCGCCGGGTGATGGCCGCGAACCGGTCCGGGTCGAGCGTGTCCAGTGAGACGTTGACGCGATTGAGCCCGGCCTTCTTCAATGCGGCGGCGCGCTTGGCCAGTCCGATCCCGTTGGTCGTGACGGCGATCGCCGGACGCGGGTCCAGTGCGGCCGCCGCTGCGACCACGTCCTCCAGATGCGGAGACAGCAGCGGCTCGCCGCCGGTGAACCGCACGCCGGTGATGCCCAGACGGGTCACGGCCACCCGGATCAGCCGGGTGAGCTCTTCGAGAGTGAGTAGGTCGGCACCGGGCAGCCAGTCCAGGCCCTCGGCCGGCATGCAGTAGGTGCAGCGCAGATTGCAGCGGTCGGTGAGCGACACCCGCAGGTCGGCGGCGACGCGGCCGTACGTGTCGATCAGCGGCCCGGATTCCGGCGCTGAGCCGACGGGCCGTGCGACGGTGGGCAGACCGAGGGGTATGAGTGTCATTGCTGCCAGGCGGGTGCGGGGTGCGTCTGATCGACCGGCACGATCTGCTTGCCGAGAGGCAGTAGCGACACCGGGATCAGCTTGAGGTTGGCCAGGGCCAGCGGGATACCCACGATGGTCAGGGCCTGGGCGATGGCCGTGACGATGTGGCCGAGCGCCAACCACCAACCGCACAACACCAGCCAGATCACATTGCCGACCAGCGCACCAGGGCGCGGGCCGGGCTTGTCGACGACCGTCTGGCCGAACGGCCACAGCGCGTACACGCCGATGCGCGCCGCGGCGACGCCGAACGGGATGGTGACGATGAGGATGAAGCAGATCAGGGCGGCGAGGAAGTAACCGAGCGCCAGCCAGAAGCCGCCGAAAACCAGCCAAATGATGTTCAGGACCAGGCGCATGTCACCTCCTACAGGTAGAACCTTCAGTCTACTGAGTAATGGGGATGCTGTGATCTGAGGTGGCCGAGTAGAATCAACGTCAACGCGTCCTGCGTCGGTGGGGCGCTTTCGTTATGTAACCGCATGTTGAGAACGAGCAGGTGAGACCAGTGCCAAGCGGCCGGGTTAAGTGGTACGACACGGAGAAGGGCTTCGGCTTCCTCTCTCAGGAAGAGGGCGAGGACGTCTACGTCCGGTCTTCGGCGCTGCCCGACGGGGTCGAAGGTCTCAAGGCCGGTCAGCGCGTCGAGTTCGGCGTCGCCGCCGGGCGCCGCGGTCCGCAGGCGCTGAGCCTCAAGTTGATCGACCCGCCGCCGAGCCTGTCGCGCACGCGTCGCGAGGCGTCGGCCCCTGAGCACAAGCACACGCCCGACGAGCTGCACGGCATGGTGTCGGACATGATCACGCTCCTTGAGGATGCGGTGCAGTCCGAGCTGCGCCGGGGCCGTTACCCGGACAAGAAGACCGCCCGCAAGGTGTCCGAGGTGGTCAAGGCCGTCGCGCGCGAGCTCGACGCCTGATCCCTGCGCCGAACGTTGGCTTGTGTTCGAAACTCGACTGATTTCTCGCACACAAGCCAACTTTGGGCGGGCAGACTGGGGACGTGTCCTACGTCAACCCAGGTACTGAATACACCCGCGACACCAACTACATCAGCACCCGGATCACGGCTGACGGCCGTGACGGTTACCCCGTCGAACCCGGCAGGTACCGGCTGATCGTCGCCAGGGCCTGCCCGTGGGCCAACCGCGCGATCATCGTTCGTCGGCTGCTGGGCCTGGAAGATGTGCTCTCCATTGGCTTTTGCGGTCCGACGCACGATCAGCGCAGCTGGACGTTCGACCTGGATCCCGGTGGGGTGGACCCGGTGCTGAAGATCCCGCGGCTGCAGGACGCGTACTTCAAGCGCGACCGGGACTACCCCAAGGGCATCACGGTGCCGGCGATCGTCGACGTGCCGACCGGCGCGGTGGCGACCAACGACTTCCCGCAGCTGACGCTGGATCTGTCGACCGAATGGACGGCGTATCACCGACCCGGTGCGCCACAGCTGTACCCGGAGCACCTACGCGCCGAGATCGACGAGGTGGCGCGTCGCGTCTATACCGAGGTCAACAACGGCGTCTACCGCTGCGGGTTCTCTGGCTCACAGGAGTCCTACGACGCCGCGTACGACCGGCTGTTCACCGCGCTGGACTGGCTGACCGAAAGGCTCAGTGGCCAAAGGTATCTGGTGGGGGACACCATCACCGAGGCCGACGTACGGCTGTTCACCACGCTGGCCCGGTTCGACCCCGTCTACCACGGGCACTTCAAATGCAACCGGTCCAAGCTCACCGAGATGCCGGTGCTGTGGGCGTACGCGCGGGATCTGTTCCAGACGCCGGGCTTCGGCGACACCGTCGACTTCGTGCAGATCAAGCAGCACTACTACATCGTGCACGCGGACATCAATCCGACGCGGATCGTGCCGAAGGGTCCCGAGCTGGCCGACTGGCTCACGCCGCATGGCCGGGAAGCGTTGGGTGGCAGGCCTTTCGGTGACGGCACGCCACCCGGCCCGGTCCGTGCGGGCGAACAGGTGCCGATCGGCCACGGCGCCTGACCCCTACGCCGAGTGGCCACCTGTGACACGGAAATCGCGAAAACCCGTGCGACAAGTGGACATTCGGCGGTTACGGCCAGACGGTCCGCACCGACCATTCGGCGTGCGGCAGCGGGAACTCGTTACCGTCGGAATCCCTTGCCAGCGTGGGCAGCTGGACGGCGAGCCCGAGCAGCTTGCCGTGATGTGGGTCGACGGTCGGGATCGTCACGGCCAGCCGCTTGTCCGGCCGGAACTCGCTGACCGCCGAGCCGCCGTCCTCGTAGGCGAGCAGCAGCACCCACGGTGCGCGGGCGATGGCCTGCGGCACCGACAGCTGAATCGGATGCCGCGCTGTCACGTGCAGCTCACCCGTCGTCGCGGGGACGTCGCATGCCTTCAGGTGCACGTCGCAGTAGCGGTAGGGCCCGACCCGGGCCAGCTGGCCGTCGGTGAAGGCGCTGATCTCGGGGAAGTCGGGGCCCTGGTGCCGCGTCATCCGCCAGACCAGGACACCGGTGGCCGTCGCAGACAGCACCGCGACCACTGCCAACAGTGCGAGAACTCGTTTCATATCCATCCTTGGCGCGCCCCGGGCGTTGCCGCGGGATCGGGCCGTGGTCCTTCCTGTTCGGCTAATACGGGCCGGTTGCCGCCCAGGCCCGGGATCAATGAGCCTCCGTTGTAGCTCACCAGGGTCTGGGCCAGCCCGGGGATCAGCAGGGCGCTGATCGCGGTGAACCCGACCCAGAGGTCGGTATAGATCAGCACACCGATGGCGCCGCCGATCACCCAGGCCAACTGCAGAACGGACTCGGACCGGCCGAAGGCGGACGCCCGGGACTTTTCGGGCAGGTCGTGCTGCAGTGACGCGTCCAGGGACGCCTTGGAGATCGCCGTGGCCGCCGAGGTGATCAGTGCGGCCGCCGCGGCCACCATCAGATTGCCGGCCACCGCGGCGGCGATGGCGCATGCGGTGACGATGACGGTGGCGCGTACGACCACCTGTGCGGGATGCCCCAGCTTGAGCCGCGCGCTGGCGATGTTGCCTGCGATGTTGCCGATGCCCGCGGCGGCGCCGATGAGGCCGAGGATCTTCAGCTGCTCCCATGCGCCCGCGTCGTGCGACTTGGCGACGAACGCCGGATACAGGAACAGGAATCCGACCAGCGCCTTGATGGTGCAGTTGCCCCACAGCGACGTGATGATGTTGCGGCCCAAGGGCTGTCGCGGAGATTGGTCGTGATGCGGATGCCGGAGCTGCTCGGTCGGCGCGTGGTACGACAGCGTCGCCGGCACCTCGCCCTCGGTGACTTCGACCCATTTGGGGATGCGCATCGTCAGGACCGCACCCGCGACGGCCACGACGGCGACGACGTAGAGCGCGCCCGGCAGGTGCATCAGACCGAAGGTGTACTCGAATGCGGCCGCGAGCCCACCGCCGAGCCCGGTGCCACCCAGCAACCCGAACATGGTGAGCCGGGAATTGACCCGGACCAGGTCGATGCTCGGCGGCAGCACGCGCGGCGTCACCGCACTGCGCAGCACGCTGAACGACTTGGACAGCACCATCATGCCCAGTGCGCACGGGTACAGCACCCAGGGCGGATAACTGCCGGTGGCGCCGTCGTAGTTGCCGATCAGCACCAGTGCCAGCACCACGCGCAGCGCGAACGACACCGCCAGGGCGACCCGGCGGCCGTGCTGCACCCGGTCCAGCGCCGGCCCGATCAGCGGGGCGATCACCGCGAACGGCGCGATGGTGATGAGTAGGTACAGGGCCACCTTGCTCTTGGACTCGCCGGATGCCGCCGCGAAGAACAAGGTGTTGGCCAGTGCGATGCCCATGGCCGCGTCCAGCGCGTTGTTCGCGACGACCGGCCAGGTCAGCGCCGTCAGGCCGGACTTGTCGGCGCCATCGGCGGTGGCGGCGCGATGCACCAGCCCGTACACCTTGGTGCCCATCTCGCGGCTGCGCTGGGCGGCGGCGCGGGTGACGGTGATCTTCTCGCCGCCCGCGGGGCCGCCGCGCCGGTCGTCGTAGTCACGGCGCCGCTCGTCCCGGTCATCGTCGTAGCCACGGTCGTAGCCGGCACCATCGTGGTGGTCGTCGTCGAGCGGCGGCAGCCACCGGTTGTCGCTGTGCGCAGATGAGCCCCGAGGCGGCGGGCGGCGTCGTGAATGATCGGGATCGCTCGGGTAGTTGGCCATGCCGGGATGCTCTTCGTCATGGCGGCGCGGTGGGCGCGGCGGGTAGTAGCGGGGATCTCCCGACCACCCGGCGTCCCGCGGTCCACTCATGAGCACGATTGTTCCCCATGCTGCCGACAGCGGCGCGCAGGCAGGCGGTGTGGCCTTGTCCTGGGTGGTCAGGCAGTATTGATCGCGATGGACACGCCCAATGACACCGAATCGGCAGCCGTGACGCCGGACGAGTCGACGCCGACGGAGGCGCCGGTCGAGGTGCCGGCCGCTGAAGCCGCCGCGGAAACCGTGGAGGCCGTCGAAGTTCCCGCTGAGGCAGTGGAATCCGCCGACGTGCCGGAGACCGTCGACGAGCCGCAGCCGCAGGCCGCTGCCGACGAATCCCCGTCCGCCGAGGTTCCGGCTGTGGAGACCGACGATGCGCCGGAGGCCGAAGCAGCCCCCGAGCCCGAGCCGGTTGTCGAAGAGGCCGACCTACCCGACCTGACCCCGATCCTGATGGGCGCGGTCGATCAGGCCCGCGCCGCGATCATCGAATTCAGTGGCGACGGCGTCGTCGGCGACTACCTGGGCGCCAGCTTCGACGACCCGGCCTCGGTGACCCATCGTTTCCTCGCCTCGATGCCCGGCTACCACGGCTGGCAGTGGGCAGTGGTGCTGGCGACCTATCCGGGCGCCGACCACACCACCGTCAGCGAAGTGGTCCTGGTGCCGGGTCCGGATGCGCTGCTGGCCCCGCAGTGGGTGCCGTGGAATGAGCGCGTGCAGCCGGGTGACCTGAGCCCCGGTGATCTGCTGTCGCCGCTGCCCAACGATCCGCGTCTGGTGCCGGGCTACTTGGCGTCCGGTGACCCCGAGCTCGACGAGGTTGCCGCCGAGGTCGGGTTCGGCCGCAAGCAGGTCCTCAGCGACTGGGGCCGGACGGACGCCGCGCAGCGCTGGCAGGACGGCGACTTCGGACCGAACGCCGCCATGGCGCGCGCCACCCGCCGAACCTGCCGTGGCTGTGGCTTCTTCGTGCCGCTGTCGGGGTCGCTCGGCCTGGTGTTCGGTGTCTGCGCCAACGAGCTGTCCGCGGACGGGCGCGTGGTGTCGGCGGAGTACGGATGTGGCGCCCATTCGGACACGCCGCCGCCGGAGCCCATCGGCTCACCGGCGTTCGAGCCGTTCGACGACGGCGTGCTCGACCTCGGTACTTAGTTCGAGGAGCCTTCGGCCGCGGCCTTGATCCGGCCGAGCGAGGTCTTCATGCCCTCGACCAGTTCCACTTCGAAGTTGGGCACTCCACCCATGAAGCGGTTGATCAGCGTGCTGGAGATCGGTTTCACGGCTTCCGCGTGCCGGCTGACGGTGACCTTGGTACCGGTGCTGGAGGGCTCGAGGTCGTAGGTCCACTCGGTGTTGTTGGTGTTGACCCGGAACGACAGCTTCTGCTGCGGGTCGAGTGCGGTGATGGTCGCGGTCGTCGGCCAGAACAGCGCACCCCGCCGGTTGACGTTGACGGTCTTGGTGCCGACCTTGACGGCGCCGAGCGCCTTCATGGTCCGACACTGCGGGCTCCATTTGGGCATGTTGCCGAGGTCGGAGATCAGCGCCCAGACCTTGGCCACTGGCGCGTTGATGGTGATGTCTGCCTGCAGCAGAGGTGTTTCTCCAGCCATCGGACTCTCCCTTATCGAGACGTTGGGTCAGCGCAGGCCGCGTTGGGCACCACGTGCTCCCCGACGGGCTGCGCTGCGTTGCCACAGAAATATAGATGTGCCCAGTACGCCGACACCGAGGCCCGCGACGGTCACGGGACGCCAGTCGTGCAGGGCCGCGACGGTGAAGGCCAAGACGACCGCGACCAGCCAGCCCACAGCGATCACCACGATCACCGGAACCGGGTCGAGGAGTCGGTCGGGGAGAGCCGGCGGCTGGGGTGCCGCCGGGTGTTCGTGCGCGGGCGTGGCCATCTCCTCTAACGCTAGTCGATCGATCGGTACGCTATCTGCTCGTGACGGACGCCGATGACCGCTTGGCCAATGACCTGTCGCTGGCCGTCGTGCGGCTGGCGCGACAGTTGCGGTTCCGTCGTCCCGATTCCCCGGTCTCCCTGACGCAGTTGTCGGCGCTGGCGACCCTCGCCAAGGAGGGTCCGATGACGCCGGGCGCGCTGGCCACCCGCGAGCGGGTGCGGCCGCCGTCGATGACGCGGGTCATCGCGTCGCTGGTCGAACTGGGGCTGGTGGAACGCAGTTCGCATCCCGACGACCGGCGCCAGGTGCTGGTCGTGGTGTCCCCGGCCGGTGAGGAGCTTTTCGAAGCCGAGCGCCGGGCCGGCATGGAATGGCTGCAGGGACGGCTGGAGAAGCTGACGCAGCAGGACCGCGCGACGCTGCTCGCCGCGGCGGATCTGATGTTCGCGATCATCGACGAAGCCCAGTGAGCGCGGCGCCCGACATCGACGCCATGGACGACGTCATCGTTGTCGACGTCGACGACCCCGCTGATCCGCGGCTCGACGATTTTCGCGACCTCAACAGCGTGGACCGCCGCCCCGACCTGCCGTCGGGCAAGGGCCTGGTGATCGCCGAAGGCGTGTTGGTGGCGCAGCGCATGCTGGCATCGCGGTTCAGCCCGCGGGGCTTCCTCGGCACCGATCGCCGGCTCCGAGAACTGTCCGACGACCTGGCCGGTTGCGGCGTGCCGTACTACCGCGCCAGCGCCGAGGTGATGGCCGAGGTGGTCGGCTTCCACCTCAACCGCGGCGTGCTGGCCGCGGCGCCACGGCCGGTCGAACTGTCGGTGCCCGAGGTGCTCCGGGGCGCCCGCACCGTCGCGGTGCTCGAGGGCGTCAACGACCACGAGAACCTGGGGTCGATCTTCCGCAACGCCGCCGGCCTGGGCGTCGACGCGGTGGTGTTCGGCGCCGGGTGCGCCGACCCGCTGTACCGGCGCGCGGTCCGGGTGTCGATGGGCCATGCTCTGCTGGTGCCCTACGCCCGCGCGGAGTCCTGGCCCGGCGATCTGAAATTGATGCAGGGCAACGGCTTTCACTTGATCGCCATGACGCCGGGGGAGGGGTCCGTGCCGCTGGCCGACGCCCTCGCGCCACTGGCCGATCAGAAGGTCGGGGTGCTGGTCGGCGCGGAAGGTCCCGGGTTGACCGAACACACCATGCGGGCCTGTGAGGTGCGGGCGCGCATTCCGATGTCGCGGGGCACCGACTCGTTGAACGTCGCCACCGCCGCAGCCATGGCGTTCTACGAACGCACCCGATCGGCGGTCTAGATTGGCTCAGATGACCTTGCCGTCGCGCACTCCGTGGGGCACCGGGCTGACGGTGTCGGCGTTCGTGGCCGCGGTGACGGCCGCCGCCATCATCGTCTTGTCCCTCGGGCTGTTGCGGGTGCATCCGCTGCTCGCGGTGGGGCTGAACGCGGTGGCGGTCGGCGGCCTGGCCCCGACGGTATGGAGCTGGCGGGTGCGCCCGGTATGGCGCTGGTTCGTCTGGGGCGCCGGGCTGGGTGTGGCGCTGGGCTGGGTCGCGACACTGGCCATCGCGCTGAGCAGCTAGCCCCGCCCGCCGTTGATCCTGCGGCTATGGCACACAAGTGCGAGTAGCCGAGACCGTCAGCGCGGAGTCAACCCGAGAAACGCAGGGTCAGCGCTGGCCGTTGGCCCGCACGCCCAGCAGGACGTCTTCCCAGGCCGGAATCTCGGGCTTCTTCTTGCGCGGACGCGCCGCGGGAGCGGCCGGCTCGGGAGTCTCGGGGGTTTCGACCGCGGCAGCCGGTTCCGGCACCGGGATGGGCTCGGGTGCCGGCGGGGCGACAGGCGCCGCGGGCACCGGAGGAGCGACGGGAGGCGGCGTCATGACGACCACCTGGGCAGGCACGGGTTCCGGAGTGGGCTCCGGCTCCGGCACGAAGGCGGGCATCGGGATCTCGGCGACCGATTCCTCGAAGCGCAGCTGCGGGAGCGGTGCCACCGACCGCAGGGCCGGGCGGGTGTAGTTCGGATCGATGAGCTCGGTTGCGGCGTCGTCGAACGCGGTGGTGGTGCCGCCGTGGGCGCCCGGGCTGAACCGGAAGTGCGCGATGTTGTCGGAGCGTCCGGCCTTCCAGCCGAACTGCACGGTCCACCGGCTGTCCTCGTTGCGCCAGGCGTCCCACTTGGTGGCCTCGGGATCGAGGCCGCGGGCGATCAGCGCACCTGTCACCGTCTCCAGCAGGGTCAGCACCGACGGACCGTCGGGCAGGATCGGGTGCGACGCGGTGGCGAGCTCGGCGGCGCGGGACCGTTCCAGCAGCACAGGGTGAGCGAAGCGCATGACGCGCTCCGGCGTCACGCCGGCGGCCGCGGCGAGCTGTTCGACGGAGGCGCCGGCCCGGATGCGGGACTGGATGTCACGGGGGCGCAGGGTGTTGGGCACCTCGACCTCGACCTCGATCTGCGTCTGGTTGCTGGCGGCCCGGTCGCCGCGGACGGCGGCCTTCAGGCGATTATCGACGCGCACCACGAATTTCTCTGCGGTGTCGGCGGTTTCGCAGATGATGCGCTTGCCGTCGGCGTCGAGTCCGACGAGCGCAGCTCTTGCTGAGCTGCGCGCCTCGGTTGCTGGTTCAGATCATGCGGAGAGCCGCGCTACAGCCGTTCCACGACCCAGTCGACGCACGCCGTCAGCGCGCTGATGTCGTCGGGGTCGACGGCCGGGAACATCGCGACGCGCAGCTGGTTGCGGCCCAGCTTGCGGTACGGCTCGGTGTCGACAATTCCGTTGGCGCGCAACACCTTTGCCACCGCGGCGGCATCCACATCGTCGTTGAAGTCGATGGTGCCGACGACCTGCGACCGCAGCGCCGGATCGGCGACGAACGGCGTGGTGAACGGACGCGACTCGGCCCACGAGTACAGCCGCTGCGACGAATCGGCGGTGCGCTTCACGGCCCAGTCCAGGCCGCCATTGCCGTTGAGCCAGTCCAGTTGCTCGGCGAGCAGGATCAGGGTCGCGATCGCCGGGGTGTTGTAGGTCTGGTTCTTGAGGCTGTTCTCCACCGCGATGGGCAGCGACAGGAAGTCGGGCACCCAGCGGTCGGTGGCGGCGATCTGCTCGACGCGGGCCAGCGCGGCAGGGCTCATCACGGCGATCCACAGCCCGCCGTCAGAGGCGAAGTTCTTCTGCGGCGCGAAGTAGTAGGCGTCGGTGTCGGCGATGTTGACCGGCAGGCCGCCGGCGGCCGAGGTGGCGTCGATGGCGACGAGCGCGTCACCGGCGGGACGCTGGATCGGCACCGCGACACCGGTCGAGGTCTCGTTGTGGGCCCAGGCCACGACGTCGACGTCCGGGTCCGACTGCACCGCGGGCGCGCTGCCGGCGTCGGCCTTGATGACGATCGGGTCGCCGACGAACGGGTTCTTGGCGACGCACGATGCGAACTTGCTGCTGAACTCGCCATAGGTGAGGTGCAGCGAGCGCTTGTCGATCAGGCCGAACGCGGCGGCGTCCCAGAACGCGGTCGAGCCGCCGTTGCCGAGGATGACCTCGTAGCCGTCGGGGGTGGAGAACAGTTGCTTGACGCCGTCGCGCACGCGGCCGACCAGGTTCTTGATCGGGGCCTGGCGATGCGAGGTGCCGAACAGGTCGCCGGCGGCGGCCAGGGCGGTCAGCTGCTCGGGGCGAACCTTGGACGGGCCGCAGCCGAAGCGTCCGTCGGCGGGCTTGATGTCGGCGGGGATGGTGAGCTCAGCCATGGGTGTCAGCGTAGTTGCAGGTCGCCGCCTCGTTGTCGTGGGGGATCCGGCTGCTTATCCGACGGCTCTGCCGAATCGCGTGACCGGGATCACAATGTAGGTAGAGATGTGTGACGACGGGCACTAGTTTCTAGGTGATACCTGCGGTACCGTTCGACACAAGGCAGCCGAATGTAAAGCTCACAATGAAGCCCTGGGAGGCTCAAAATGGCTCGTACCCGCATGATCCGTCGCTGGCGTCGGAACATGGATGTCCTGGACGACCAGGGCTACGTCGAGAAGCTCGCCACGCTGTCCGAGGGGTCGGTGCGGCGCAACTTCAACCCGTACACGGACATCTCCTGGGACTCGCCGGAATTCGCTGTGGTGCCGAACGACCCGCGATGGATCCTCCCGGACACCGACCCGCTCGGTGGTCACCCGTGGTACCAGGCTCAGTCGCACGAGCGTCAGATCGAGATCGGCATGTGGCGCCAGGCCAACGTCGCCAAGGTCGGTCTGCACTTCGAGAACATCCTGATCCGCGGCCTGATGGAGTACGCCTTCTGGGTCCCGAACGGGTCGCCCGAATTCCGGTACTGCACCCACGAGGCCATCGAAGAGGGCAACCACACCCTGATGTTCCAGGAGATGGTCAACCACATGGGGGTTGACGTCCCGGGCATGCCGAAGCTGCTCAAGTGGATTCAGCCAGTGATCCCGCTGGCCGCCGGCCCGGCGCCCATCCCGTTCTTCTTCGGTGTGCTCGCCGGCGAGGAGCCCATCGACCACACCCAGAAGAACATCCTGCGTGAGGGCAGCGAGCTGCACCCGATCATGGAGCGGGTCATGGCCATCCACGTGGCCGAAGAGGCCCGGCACATCTCGTTCGCCCACGAGTACCTGCACAAGCGCGTCCCGGAGCTGAGCCGCTGGAAGAAGTTCTGGCTGTCGCTGTTCGTGCCGCTGACCATGCGCATCCTCTGCTCGGCGATCATCGTGCCGCCGCGCGTCTTCTGGAAGACCTTCGACATCCCGAAGTCGGTGCGCGACGAGCTGTTCTTCGACGCTCCGGAGTCGCGCATGTTCCTGCGCAATATGTTCTCCGACGTCCGCATGCTGGCGTACGACACCGGTCTGATGAACCCGCTCGCCAAGCTCGTGTGGAAGCTCTGCAAGATCGACGGCCCGCCGAGCCGGTACCGCAGCGAGCCGCAGCGCCAGCACGTCGTGGTCGCTGCCTGAGCATTTAGGTAACTCATGCCGCACGTCATTACTCAGTCGTGCTGTAGCGATGGTTCATGCGTTTTCGCATGCCCGGTGAACTGTATTCACCCGTCCCCGGACGAGCCGGGTTTCGCTACCGCCGAAATGTTGTTCATCGATCCCGCTGCCTGCGTGGACTGTGGTGCCTGCATCACGGCCTGCCCGGTCGGCGCGATCCAGCCCGACACGAAGCTGACCGAAGCGCAGCTGCCGTTCATCGAGCTCAACGCGTCCTTCTATCCGAAGTACGAGGGCAAGCTGCCGCCGACGTCGAAGCTGGCGCCGGTGCCTGATGCCCCGGCGGTGGACCAGCGGCCGCACGGTCCGCTGCGGGTCGCGATCGTCGGCTCCGGGCCGGCCGCCATGTATGCCGCCGACGAGTTGTTGACCCAGAGCGGGGTCCGGGTCAACGTCTTCGAGAAGCTGCCGACGCCCTATGGGCTGGTGCGTGCCGGGGTCGCCCCCGACCACCAGAACACCAAGGGCGTGACCCGGCTGTTCGACCGGATCACCGAGCGTCGCGGGCTCGACTTCTACCTCAACGTCGAGGTGGGTCGGGACGTCACGCACGCCGAGCTGTTGGAGCACCACCACGCGGTGCTGTACGCGGTGGGCGCGCCGAACGACAAGCGTCTCGACATCGAGGGCATGGAGCTGCCGGGAACAGGCACCGCCACCGAGGTGGTGGCCTGGTACAACGGGCACCCCGAGTTCTCGCATCTGCCGGTTGATCTGGGCCACGAGCGGGCGGTGATCATCGGTAACGGCAACGTCGCGTTCGACGTGGCCCGCATCGTGACCGCCGATCCGGATGCGTTGGCGCGCACCGACATTTCCGATCATGCGCTGGCCGCACTGCGCGACTCGAAGGTGCGTGAGGTGGTCATCGTGGCGCGGCGTGGCCCGATCCACTCCGCGTTCACCCTGCCCGAGCTGATCGGCCTGACGACGACCTGCGACGTGGTGCTCGACGCCGCGGACCACGAGCTGGTCCGCCGGGACCTGGAAGCAGCGACGGACGCGCTGACGCGGCACAAGCTCGAGATCCTCGCCAAGCTGGCCGACAGCTCCGCGCCGCCGACCCGCCCGCGGATTCGGTTGGCCTACCAGCTGACCCCGGCCCGGGTACTCGGCTCGGACAAGGTCACCGGTATCGAGTTCACCGTGACCGGCACCGACGAGGTCCGTCAGCTCGACGCCGGCCTGGTGCTGACGTCAATCGGCTACCACGGCAAGGCAATTCGTAGTCTGCCGTTCGACGACGCCGCCGGCGTGGTGCCCAACGACGAGGGCCGCGTCATCGATCCGACCACCGGTGAGCCGGTCCGCGGCAGCTATGTGGCGGGCTGGATCAAGCGCGGTCCGACGGGCTTCATCGGCACCAACAAGTCGTGCGCGGCGCACACCGTCGACCGGTTGGTCGCCGACTACAACGCCAGCCGTCTCGGTGAGCCCACTGCGAGAAACGGTGCGCTGCAACAACTCATCCGCGACCGGCGGCCAGAAGTGGTCGACATGGCGGGGTGGCGGGCCATCAATGCGGCCGAGATCGCCCGCGGCGGGGCAGACCGCCCACGGGACAAGTTCATCGACGTGTCCGACATGCTGGCCGCTGCCGCCAGCGCACCGAAGCCGACGCTGCGTCAGCGTCTGCTCGGCGCCTTCTCTTGACAGTGATTTGTGCACGATTTTMCGCGCCCGCCGCGGAAAATCGTGCACAAACCCGAATCGCTAGCCCTGCTGGGCTGCCATCGCCTCGGCGATTTCCTCGGGGCTGACGACGCGCACGGTCTGCGCCAGCGACCAGTGGTGCCCGAACGGGTCTTCCACCTGGCTGTAGCGGTCACCCCAGAACATGTCGGCCGGGGCCATCAATTCGGTGGCGCCGGCGTCGAGGGCGCGCTGGTATGCCGCGTCGACATCGGGGACCTGCAGGTGGATGGTCACCGGCGTGCCGCCGAAGGCCTTCGGGGTCTGCGACTTACCGCCACACATCTCGGGGAAGTCGTCGTTGAGGTAGACGTTCGCGCCGTTGATGGTCAGCGCGGCGTGCATGAGCTTGCCGTCGGGGCCGGGCACCCGGCCCAGCTCGGTGGCGCCAAAAGCCTTGACGTAGAAGTCGATTGCGGCGGCACCGTCGCCGACGACGAGGTGCGGGGCGAGGAAGGTCTGGGACTCGGTCATCGTGTTCTCCTCAGAGCGGTACTGCGTGGATTGGGGTCAATCGTTATGACCATCCCCAACGCTACTTCTCATCGGTGACAAAAAATTGAGCCCGAAATGTCAGCTGTGCTTGATGCTGTCCCAGCCGGCGACGGAGTCCGCGGACCGTGGCTGCGGGCCGACGTAGATGGCCGCCGGGCGGACCAGCTTGCCGAGCCGCTTCTGCTCGAGGATGTGGGCGCACCAGCCCGCGGTGCGGCCGCAGGTGAACATGGCGGGCATCATCGCGCTGGGCACCTGGGCGAAGTCCAGGATCACCGCGGCCCAGAACTCGACGTTGGTCTCGATGGCCCGGTCGGGGCGGCGCTCGCGCAGCTCGGCCAGGGCGGCTTGCTCGAGTGCGGCAGCCACTTCGTAGCGCGGGGCGTCCAGGCGCTTGGCGGTGGCGCGCAGCACGCGGGCGCGTGGGTCCTCGGCGCGGTACACGCGGTGCCCGAAGCCCATCAGTTTCTCTTTGCGGTCCAGGATGCCCTTGACCACGGCACGGGCGTCGCCGGTGCGCTCGGTCTCCTCGATCATCGGCAGCACCCGGGCCGGGGCGCCGCCGTGCAGCGGGCCGCTCATGGCGCCGATGGCGCCGGACAGCGACGCGGGCACGTCGGCTCCGGTGGACGCGATGACGCGCGCGGTGAAGGTGGACGCGTTCATGCCGTGCTCGGCGGCGCTCACCCAGTAGGCGTCGATGGCCTCGATGTGCCGCGGGTCCGGCTCACCCTGCCAGCGGGTCATGAAACGTGCTGTCACAGTGGAGCATTCGTCGACGACGCGCTGCGGTACGGCGGGCTTGTAGATCCCGCGGGCCGACTGCGCGACGAACGACAGCGCGGTCACCGAGGTCTGCGCCAACTGGTCGCGGGCAGTGTCGTCGTCGATGTCGAGCAGCGGCTGGAAACCCCACATCGGGGCCAGCGTCGGCAGCGCGGCCTGGACGTCGACGCGGACGTCGCCCGAGTGCACGTGCAGCGGGAAGGGTTCGGCGGCCGGCAGGCCTCGGCCGAACTCGCCGTCCACCAGCAGGGCCCAGACGTCACCGAAGGTGACGCGGTGGCTCACCAGGTCTTCGATGTCGACGCCGCGGTAGCGCAGCGCGCCGCCGTCCTTGTCCGGTTCGGCGATCTCGGTCGTGAAAGCGACGACGCCTTCCAGCCCGGCGACGAAGTTCTCGGGGATCTGCGGCGTCGACACTGACGTGGTTCCGGTCATGCCGAAATTGTTCCACTAGTCGATGGGCGTGGGGCTACCGGCCGGTAACTAACGGTCAGACCACGGAGAAACCGGCAGGCAGAGCACCGCGTCCCGTGAGCGCCGTCAGTACCGCTGCGGCCTGGCCGGTCAGTGCGGATATCTGCGCCGCCAGCACCGTGGCGGCCTCCAGTGCCTGCTCGGGCGGGGCGAAGTCGATTCCGGTGGCGCGCGCGATGTCCAGGCTGTGCACTGTCAATTCGAATACCCGGGTCGGTAGGTAGTTGCTCAGCCGGATGCCCAGACCGCCGATCACGGCGATCAGTGGGTCGCCGGCGCCGTCGAGATCGGTCAACACCTGGTGCAGTAGTTCGGTGACCTTGGCCGAGGGGTCCGCGCCCAGAACGCGCCCGGCCTCGCGGCCGCGCTCGACGATATCGGGGCTGCCCGCGGCATAGCCGCGCAGCAGCGCGTAGTAGTGCGCCGGCCCGGTCACATCCTCCCGCTCAGCCGGGATCCGCAGGTAGCTGCTGACGGTGATCAATGACCGTGAGGTGTGCCCGACCAACGACCTCAGATCCCAGTCGCCGAGTCCGGGGCCGTCCCAGGAAGTTGCCGGGATCAGTGCCACCAGGTCCGCGAAAGCTGTTGCCGCCGAGACGAACACCGAGTAGTCGGGTGGTGTGGTGGACGCCATATCCGCATTGTGTCACCGCATGGGCGTAGCGTCGCCGTCCATGACATCCGATCATGTGGAACAGTCGGCTGATCGTCTGGCGCGCATGCGGGCCGAGTACGGCTCGGCGGAGAAGGACGGCAGCGTCGACCTCGACGTCGACTGGCTGGACCGGGGCTGGCTGGCATTGTTCCGCGACTGGATGGCCGACGCCGTGCAGGCCGGGGTCTCCGAGCCCAACGCCATGGTGCTCGGCACGGTCGATGGGCACGGGCATCCGGTCACCCGCTCGGTGCTGTGCAAATCGATCGAGGAGACGGGCATCTCCTTCTACACCAACTACGACTCCGACAAGGGTGATCAGCTGGCCGCCGTGCCCTACGCGTCGGCGACGTTCCCCTGGTACCTGCTGGGCCGTCAGATCCACATCCGCGGCGCGGTGACGAAGGTCGACGCCGAGCACACCGCCGAGTACTGGTCGAAGCGGCCGCGCGGTTCGCAGCTCGGGGCGTGGGCGTCGCACCAGTCAAAATCGATTGCCTCGCGCACGGCGCTGCTGGAACAGTTGCGTGATGTGACCGAGCGATTCGCCGACGTACCCGAGGTGCCGGTGCCGCCGAACTGGGGCGGCTACCTGATCGCCCCGGAGGTGATCGAGTTCTGGCAGGGCCGGGAGAACCGGGTGCACAACAGGATTCGTGTCACCGGCGACCGTATCGAACGGCTCCAGCCCTGAAAGGTCTGATCGCCGACACCACACCGCTGCGCAACCCGGACTATCGCCGGCTCTGGGGCTCCAGCGTCGTCACGGTGATCGGGGCCAACCTGACCATCTTCGCGGTGCCGGTACAGCTGTACGCGCTGACGCAGAACTCGGCGTATGTCGGGCTGGCGGGTGTGTTCAGCGTCGTGCCGCTCATCGTGTTCGGCCTGTGGGGCGGAGCCTGGGCCGACGCGATGGACCGCCGGCGGCTGCTGATCATCGCGTCCTGCGGGCTGGCGGTGGCGTCGGTCCTGCTGTGGGTGCAGGCCGCCGCCGGGTTCAACAACGTCTGGCTGGTGCTGTGCCTGCTGTCGGTGCAGCAGGCGTTCTACGCGATCAATTCGCCGACCCGCTCGGCCGCCATTCCACGGATGCTGCCCGCCGATCAGCTGCCCGCCGCCAACTCGCTGAACATGACGGTGTTCCAGGCCGGCGCCATCATCGGCCCGCTGCTGGCCGGTGTGATGCTGCGGTGGGTGGACCTGTCCACGCTGTACTTCATCGACGCGCTCACCACGATCGCGCCGATCTGGGCCACCTTCCGGCTCTCGCCGATGCCGCCCGAGCATTCGGGCGACGACGACACCTCACGCTGGGGCTTCGCGGCCGTGCTGGACGGCTTCCGGTACCTCTCGGGGAACCGCGTGGTGCTCATGTCGTTCGTCGTCGACCTCATCGCGATGATCCTCGGCATGCCGCGGGCGCTGTTCCCACAGATGGCCCATGAGAACTTCGGCGGGCCGGTCGCAGGTGGGACGGCGATGGCTCTGTTGTCGGCGGCCATGGCGGTCGGCGCGGTGGCCGGCGGGGTGTTTTCCGGCTGGCTGCCGCGGGTACGCAGGCAGGGTTTGGCGGTCGTGGTGTCGATCGTGGTGTGGGGTGCGGCCATGGCCGGTTTCGGGCTGGCGGTCGGTCAGGCCACCGGCCGGCCTGACGGCTTCCTCTGGATCGCCCTGGTGCTGCTGGCCGTCGGCGGGGCCGCGGACATGGTCTCGGCGGTGTTCCGGAGCACGATCCTGCAAGAAGCGGCCTCTGACGAGCTGCGCGGCCGTCTGCAGGGTGTCTTCACCGTGGTGGTCGCGGGTGGCCCGCGAATCGCCGACGCGGTGCACGGTGCGGCGGCCGCGGTGGTGGGCACGACGGTGGCAGCGGCAGGCGGCGGTGTCCTGGTGGTGGTCGGCGTCGTCGTATCGGTCCTGGTGGTACCCGCGTTCGTCCGGTATCGGGTGGCGCGCAGATGATGGTTGACAACGGGTATATGCGACCCCCACAAGGCACATAGTTCTCTTAACGACTACCGTCTAGTCCCGGACGTTTCTCCTGTCGACACCGCAAAAGGGGTTCTAGTGGCCGACACCTCCAGCACTGACGACGTCGCCAACCTTCGGTATCCCGGAGGCGAGGTCGACCTCAAGATCGTGCGCGCTACCGAGGGGTCTGACGGTATCGAGCTCGGCTCGCTGCTGGCCAAGACCGGTTACACCACCTACGACGGTGGCTTCGTCAATACCTCGGCGACCAAGAGCGCCATCACCTACATCGACGGTGACGCCGGCATCCTGCGCTACCGCGGGTACCCGATCGAGCAGCTCGCCGAGAAGTCGAACTTCATCGAGGTCAGCTACCTGCTGATCTACGGGGAGCTGCCGACGGCCTCCGAACTCGAGTCGTTCACCAACAAGATTCAGCGGCACACCCTGCTGCACGAGGACCTCAAGCGGTTCTTCGACGGCTTCCCGCGTAACGCGCACCCGATGCCGGTGCTGTCGTCGGCGGCCAACGCGCTGAGCGCCTACTACCAGGACTCGCTCGACCCGAAGGATCCCGAGCAGGTCGAGCTGTCGACCATCCGGCTGCTGGCCAAGCTGCCGACCATCGCGGCCTACGCGTACAAGAAGTCGGTCGGTCAGCCGTTCCTCTACCCGGACAACTCGCTGAACCTGGTCGAGAACTTCCTGCGCATGACCTTCGGCCTGCCGGCCGAGCCGTACCAGGTCGACCCGGAGCTGGTCCGGGCCCTGGACATGCTGTTCATCCTGCACGCCGACCACGAGCAGAACTGTTCGACGTCGACGGTGCGGCTGGTCGGCTCGTCTCAGGCCAACCTGTTCACCTCGATCTCCGGTGGCATCAACGCGCTGTGGGGCCCGCTGCACGGCGGCGCCAACCAGGCGGTGCTGGAGATGCTGGAGAAGATCCGTACCGAGCACGGCGACGTCCGCGACTTCGTCAAGAAGGTGAAGAACCGCGAGGACGGCGTGAAGCTCATGGGCTTCGGTCACCGGGTCTACAAGAACTACGACCCGCGGGCGCGCATCGTCAAGGAGCAGGCCGACAAGATCCTCGGCAAGCTCGGCGGCGACGACGAACTGCTGGACATCGCGAAGTCGCTGGAGGAGATCGCCCTCACCGACGACTTCTTCGTCGAGCGCAAGCTGTACCCGAACGTCGACTACTACACCGGCGTGATCTACCGGGCCATGGGCTTCCCGACGCGCATGTTCACCGTGCTGTTCGCCCTGGGCCGGCTGCCGGGCTGGATCGCGCACTGGCGCGAGATGAGTGCCGACCCGAGCACCAAGATCGGCCGCCCGCGCCAGATCTACACCGGCTACACCGAGCGGGACTACCCCGCCCACTAGAGCCCGACCACAGACACGGCCCCTCCCGCATCTCGCGCGAGGGGCCGTATCTGTCTTCCCGCGAGCGTGCGGGTCTGTACTGCAACACGCCGCGTTCCGCGTGCAGTCGGAGCACGCTCGCGCGCGTCGAGCGGCCTCAAACCGCTCACTGTCGCCAATGTCACTCCGGGCCGATGTTGCCCAACCGATAGTTGTAGTTTCACAATGGTTGTGTGAATACAACTATCGACGCGCTCGACGGCCGGCGCAAGACGATCATCCTGATCTCCTGCTGCCTCAGTCTGCTGATCGTGTCGATGGACTCCACCATCGTCAACGTCGCCATTCCGTCGATCCGCGCCGACCTCGGCGCGAGCGCCACCCAGATGCAGTGGGTCGTCGACGTCTACACGCTGGTGCTGGCCTCGCTGCTGATGCTCTCTGGCGCCGCCGGCGACCGCTTCGGCCGCCGGCGGGTGTTCCAGATCGGCCTGACGGTCTTCGCGTTCGGTTCGCTGTTGTGCAGCCTGGCGCCGACCGCCGACGCGCTGATCGGTGCTCGCCTGGTTCAGGGCATCGGTGGCTCGATGCTCAACCCTGTTGCGCTGTCGATCATTTCGCAGGTCTTCACCGGCAAGGTCGAGCGGGCGCGGGCGCTCGGTTTCTGGGGCGCGGTCGTCGGTATCTCGATGGCGCTGGGCCCGACGGTCGGCGGCCTGCTGATCCACGCCATCGGCTGGCGTTCGGTGTTCTGGATCAACCTGCCGATCTGTCTGGCCGCCATCGTGCTGACCGCGGTGTTCGTCCCGGAGAGCAAGTCGGGCACCATGCGCGACGTCGATCCGGTGGGTCAGGGACTGGCGGTGCTGTTCCTGTTCGGCCTGGTCTTCACCCTCATCGAGGGGCCGGGTATGGGTTGGACCCAGCCCCGCACGCTGATCATCGCGGCGCTGGCGGCGGTCGCCCTCATCGCCTTCCTGCGCTACGAGCGGCGGCGCCACGACCCGTTCATCGATCTGCGCTTCTTCCGCAGCATCCCGTTCGCCGGGGCCACCGTCACCGCGGTGCTCGCCCTGACCGCCTGGGGTGCGTTCCTGTTCATGATGTCGTTCTACCTGCAGAACGAGCGGCACTACTCGGCCATGCACACCGGCATCATCTACCTGCCCATCGCCATTGGTGCCCTGGTGTTTTCACCGTTGTCGGGACGGATCGTCGGGCGCTACGGCGCACGCCCGTCGCTGATGGCCGCGGGCGTCTTGATGGCCTCGGCGGCGTTGATGTTGACGACGTTGACCGCGACGACGCCCATGTGGCGAGTGGTCGTCATTTTCGCGGTGTACGGCATAGGGTTCGCGATGATGAATGCGCCAGTGACCAACGCCGCGGTGAGCGGCATGCCGGTAGATCGCGCCGGCGCCGCGGCGGCTGTTACCTCCACCAGCCGGCAAGTGGGCGTGAGTATCGGTGTGGCACTGTGCGGTTCGATCGCCGGCTCGGCACTGGCCGGTAGCGGCGTCGACTTCGCCACGCAGGCCCGGCCGCTGTGGTGGATGTGCGTCGGGGTGGGTGTGGCGGTCACCGTGCTCGGCTTCATCTCGACCTCGCCGCGCGCGTTGCGCTCCGCCGAGCGACTGGCGCCGCTGATCGAGGGTTCCCGTGAGCCGGAGCCGGCCGGTGTCCACTGATCCATTGGCCGACGAGGTCTGGCAGGCCATGGCCGCCGTCGTGGTCGAGAACCGCGACAGCTGGAAACGCGCCGTGGTCGAGCAGACCGGATTGCCGTTCAGCCGCGCCCGGATTTTGCGCCGGCTGGAGGCCAAGTCGATGACGGCCAAGGAACTCGCCGCGGCGACCGGCATGGACGCACCCGCCACCACGGTGGCCATCAACGATCTCGAAGAACGCGGTTTGGTTGTGCGCCAACTGGATCCGGGCAATCGGCGGTGCAAACTGGTGTCGCTTACCGACGCCGGTGCGGCGGCGATGCGGGGCATCGACCAGATCGATGATCCAGCGCCGCCGGTATTCAGCGCGTTGAACGCCGACGAGCTGGCCACGCTCCGCGATCTGTTGAGCCGCCTGCGCCGCCACTAGGGACGCGGTTCCCGTCCACCCGCGATGAGTGCCCGACTACGGTGGTGTCCGTGGCAAACACCAAACCTGAGATCGAATTCCCGGACGGCCCGGCACCTGATTCGCTGGTGATCGAGGACCTCATCGTCGGCGACGGTGCCGAGGCGGTGCCCGGCGGCAACGTCACGGTGCACTACGTCGGCGTCGAGTACGACACCGGTGACGAGTTTGACAGCTCGTGGAACCGCGGCGAGACCATCGAGTTCCCCCTGCGCGGCCTGATCCAGGGCTGGCAGGACGGCATCCCCGGGATGCGCGTGGGCGGCCGGCGCAAGCTGACCATCCCGCCCGCACAGGCCTATGGCCCCGCCGGTGGTGGCCACCGGTTGTCCGGCAAGACGCTGATCTTCGTCATCGACCTCGTCGGCGCCCGCTGACCTGATCGACTTTCGTCGGGCTTAGGGCCCGGCGGTTGTGGCGTGTCATGGCGGCAACCTGCCGTCTCCGCAGCCGTCGGGCCCTAGGCTCGAACTTGTTTTGAGGAGGGTTGCGTGCCGGACACTGCTGACGTCACCGAGCCGTCCGGCGTCGTCCGTCGGCTGGGTACCCGCCGCGGCGTGGTTGCGCTGGTGATCGTGGTGGCCGTCGTCGCGGCGATCGGTTGGGCGGTATTCGGCACCTCAGATGAGCACCGGACCCCGAGTTCGATCGCGGCGTCCGCTGCGGCGCCGGCTCCGGCGCAGCCCGAGCTGACCTCGGCGCCCTTCGCCCTGACGCGCGACGGCAACACCATCACCCTGACGGGCAGCGTGGCCAGTACCCGGTCGAAGTCCGAACTCGCTGCCGCGGTGAAAGCGCAATGGCTGAACGCGACCCTGAACGACAAGACGAATGTCGTGGACGGTGCCGGGACTCCCGACATGTCGGCCATCGGCAACGTGCTCTCCACCGCCGATCAGATCCCGGATTTCGGATTGTCCATCGACGGCGCCACCATCACGTTGATGGGGACGGCGCCCAACCTCGACGTCGCCGGCGAAGTGCAGAGCGCTGCGGCCCTCGCGTTCCCCGGCGCGAAGCTGGCCAACAACATTCAGATTCCCGCACCGGGCGGGCCGGTGGCGCCACCCGTGCAGGCACCCTCGTCGGCACCCGCTCCCGCGCCTGCGCCTGCGCCCGCCCCGGCCCCGACCGGCGGCTCTTGCGCGAAGGTGCAGGCGGACATCACCGAGATGCTGCGCACCCCGATCAGCTTCGTCACCGGCGGGTCGCAGATGACGTCGGAGTCCCGCAAGGTGCTGCAGCAGGTTGCGGACAAGATCAAGGGTTGCCCCAACGGCGCGGTGACCGTGGTCGGCTACACCGACAACGAAGGCAGCGACGCCGTCAACCTCAAACTGAGCGACACCCGCGCCAAAGCCGTTGCCGCCGCGCTGGTTTCGAACGGAGTCCTGGCGTCGAAGGTGTCTGCCCGCGGCGCCGGGTCCGCCAACCCGATCGCCGACAACGGCACCGCGGAAGGCCGGGCGAAGAACCGCCGGGTCGAGATCACCGTCGGCTGAGACGGTACTGCGCCGACGGGCCAGATATGACACGACTTTTCGGATTTTCCGTGCAGTGATTGGCCATCCGGCGCCGGCTAGCGATGCCCAGGCAGGCGCAGCAGCAGCCGCGTGCCGCCCAGGGGGCTGGTCTCCAATGTCGCGGTGCCGCCGTGCAATTCGGCCTGCTGGGCCACCAGGGCCAGCCCCAGTCCCGAGCCTGAATGCGACGCGGTGGAGCCCCTGCTGAACCGCCCGAACACCTTCAGCCGTTCCTCTTCGGGGATGCCGCAGCCGTCGTCGTCGATGGCGATCTCGACCCCGGCCCGCGAACTGACCGCCGACAGCTGAACTTTCGACGCGCCGCCGTGCTTCACCGCGTTGGCGATCGCATTGTCCACCGAAAGCCGCAGTCCGGCAGGCAGTCCCACGATGATGATCGTCGGCGCCGGCACCAGCGACACCTCCAGATCGGGGTACACGCGCATGGCGTCGTGCGCGGCGCGGTCCAGCAGTTCGGTGATGTCCACGGGCACATGGTCATCGACGGTGGAGAGCTCGCCCTGCGCCAGCCGCTCCAGCGCCCACAGCGTGGTCTCGATGCGCGACTGGGTACGGACCACGTCGCTCAGCACTTCTTTGCGCTGCTCGTCCGGCAGATCGAGCATGGTCAGGATTTCGACGTTGGTGCGCATGGCCGTGAGCGGGGTACGCAACTCGTGCGCCGACACCGCGGCGAAGTCGCGGGCTGACGCCAGCGCGGCCTTGGTCCGGCCCTTCTCCTCCCACACGCGGTCCACCAAACCCTTGACCGCGTCGGCGATGTCGACGGCTTCGGTGGCGCCGCGGACGTCGATGTCCGGCGCCTCGCCCTCAGGGTCGATGTCGCGGGTCTGCTGGGCGAGGCGTTTGAGCGGACGCACCGCGAACGCGGCCAGCGCCCAGCCTGCCAGCGCCGCCGCGCCAATCGCGAACGCACACAAGGCGATTACCCGGCGGTGCAGGTTGTTGGTGTCGACGATCGTCGCGTCGTAGGTGGCGCCGACCGCCACCAGCATCGGGTCCGGCATGTGGATCTGCACGGTCCGCACCCGATAGCGGATGCCCTTGACGTCGGTGTCGGCGTAGCCGACGGGCAGCTCGGGCAGCACGACGTTCGAGTTCGAGCTGACCTGGCCGTTCCGGCGTGCGGTGATGACGACGTTCTCGTCGTGCGGCGGCCGCGGAATCTCGTCCAGCCCGCGCGGCAGGAACGGGATCGCGAAACCGGCCGCCTCATCGAGCCGCCGGTCCAGGCGCTCCTTGCGGTCGTTGGTGATGCCGATCCACACGATGGTGCCGACGATCCCGACCACGATGGCGGCGGCAATACCGGTGGCGAACGCGACGCGCGACTGCAGCGACGGGGTTCGGCGGAAGACCCGCGCCAGTACGTTCACGCCGCTACTGCCGTCTGTTCGTCGCGCGGGCGCTCATCACTGCTGCCTGAGTACGAACCCCACGCCGCGGACCGTGTGCAACAGTCGCGGCGCCCCGTTGGCCTCCAGCTTGCGGCGCAGGTAGCCGATGAACACGTCGACGACGTTGGTGTCGGCGGCGAAGTCGTAGCCCCACACCAACTCCAGCAGCTGGGCGCGGGACAGCACTGCGGTCTTGTGCTCTGCCAGCACGGCCAGCAGGTCGAACTCGCGCTTGGTCAGGTCGACGTCGGCGCCGTTGACCCGGGCCCGCCGGCCCGGGATGTCGACCTCGAGCGGCCCGACCGCGATGGTCTCCGACGAGAACGTCGCCGTCGCGCCCCGGCGGCGCAGCAGCGCCTTGACCCGCGCGACCAGCTCAGCCAGGACGAACGGCTTCACCAGGTAGTCGTCGGCGCCGGCTTCCAGCCCCGCGACCCGGTCGTCGACCGAGCTGCGGGCCGACAACACACAGACCGGCACGTCGTTGTCCATGGCGCGCAGCGCGGTGACGACGCTGACGCCGTCCAGCACCGGCATGTTGATGTCGAGAATGATGGCGTCCGGCCGGAATTCGGTGGCGCTGCGCAAGGCCTCGGCACCGTCGACCGCGGTCGACACCTCGAATCCGGACAGCCGCAGTCCACGCTCCAATGAGGCCAGCACGTCCGGGTCGTCGTCGACTACGAGCAGACGGGGCGAGGCGCTTCCGCTATCCATGCGCCTCATCTTGCCCGATGGCCACCTCTTATTGACGGAGGCACGTCTGGCAGCCCCTATTCGGTGCTAGCATCCGGCGCTTATGGGGCCTGAGTCGCCGCGCGTCATCGTCCAACCCGATGACGGTGTGCAGCCGGTGCGGGAGTTCATCGCATCGGCGCAGAAATCGCTGCTGATCAAACAATTCACGTTCACCGAGCCGTCGCTCGTGGCGGCGGTGATCGAGCGGCACCAGGCGGGGGTCACGGTGCGCGTCATGCTGAACCCGGCCCGCTCCGGCGGGGACCGCGCCAATGACGAGACGTTCGAACAGTTCTCGGACGCCGGAGTGAACGTGCAGTGGTCCAATCCGTCGTTCTATGTGACGCACGAGAAGTCGATCGTGGTCGACGAGACGGCCGCGCTGGTGGCCACATTCAACTTGTGCGAGAAGTACTTCACGCTCACCCGCGACTACGGCTTCATCACCACCGATGCCGAGCATGTCGCGCAGATCGTCGAGGTGTTCGACGCCGACTGGTCCCACACCGATTGGGCGCCGTCGCAGTACCACGGGCTGTTGTGGAGCAACTCGAATTCGCGGTACCACATGGCGAAATTCATCGACACCGCCGAACAACACCTGCGTATCCAGCACCCCAAGTACGTCGACGCCGTCATCCTCGATCACATCGCGGCTGCGGTGGGCCGCGGCGTGAACGTCCACGTGCTGTGCGGCGGTAAACACGGCATCAGCGAGTGGGACATCCTCGATACCTTCGCGTCGCTGCGGACCCTGCGCCGGTTCGGCGCCAAGGTGCGCAAGCAGAAGAATCTGCGCGTGCACGCCAAGCTGGTCATCGTCGACGACCGGGAGGCCCTGGTGGGGTCGATGAACATCGACCGCAGCGCCTTCGACCTGCGTCGTGAACTGGGTGTCATGGTCCACGACCCGGATGCGGTCGGGCAGCTGACCCAGGTGTTCGACGCCGACTGGGAGACCTCGCACCACTACGAGCCGCCGGATCCGCTCGACGCGTCGCAGCATCACGAGGACGACTTCCCGCACGACCCCGAGTTGGTCCATGAGTGAGCAGATCGACTCGACAGCACAACGGGTTTCGTTGTTCGAGTTGGTCCTGACGTTCAACCACATCGCGCTGGCGTCGTTCGGTGGCGGGCTGTCGGCCTGGTCCCGTGAGGTGCTGGTCGTAGAGAAGGGCTGGCTCGGGGATGCCGAGTTCCTTTCGGCCACAACGATGTGCCGCATCCTGCCCGGCGCCAATCAGGTCAACATGGCGGTGTTCGCCGGTACCAAGATGCGCGGCTTCCCGGGTGCCGCGGCCGCGGTATTCGGCTTGTGCGCCATGCCTTTGGTCATCGTGCTGGTGCTGTCGTTCGCCTACTTCCGGTTCAAGGAGGTGCCCGCCGTCAAGGGTGTGCTGCACGGCGCGTCGGCGGCCGCGGTGGCCCTGACCTTGACGATGGTGCTCAAGACCGGCCAGAAGTGCCTGACGGGCGTCGTGCCGGTCCTGTTGTTCGCCGGTGCCTTCGTGCTCAACGGCGTCTTGCGGTTTCCGTTGTTGGGGACGCTCGCGATCCTGGCTCCGCTCAGCCTGCTCTGGGCGTGGCCCCGGGATCGCGCCGCAGCGGCATGAGTACAGCAGCCCTGTCGACCTACGTCCAGCTGATCGGGCTGTTCGGCATGCTGTCGCTGCTGTCCATCGGCGGTGGCAACGTGGTGCTGCCGGAAATGCACATCAACGCCGTCAACGGCAGGCATTGGCTGACCAACAACCAGTTCGCCGACCTGTTCTCGATCTCCCAGACCGCGCCGGGGCCGAGCATCCTCATCGTGTCGATGGTCGGTTACGGCGCCGGCCTCAAAGTGGCCGGCATTCCCGGGGCGATCATCGGCGGCATCATCGCGATGATCGCGATGGTGGTGCCCGCCGCGATGTTCGTCTACGTCATCACGTTGATCTGGCAGAAGGCCGAGCGCTCCAAGCTCCGCCGCGCCGTCGAGAAGGGTTTCGCCCCGCTGACGGTCGGGCTCATCCTGGCGGCGTCGCTGGTCATGAGCCGTGCCGCCGACCATGACTGGCGCGCCTACACCGTCACGGCGGTGTGCACCGTGATCTTCATGCTCACCAAGCTCAACCCGCTGATCGTGGTCGCCGCGGCCGGCGTGGTGGGGTACCTGGGTTTCATCTGACCGGAGCCAGCTGAGCTGGTCGCCCCGCCGCGCCGCGGGATTGTCGGTGGCACATGGGAGCATTGAAGTTGTTGTGTCAGATGTAGCCCCGCCCCTGCAGTCGGCTCCGGTGATCGCCCCGGTGCCGGGGCGGCAGCGTGCGTCGGCGGACCTGCTGCGCTTGTTGCCGTACCTCGGGCCGTATCGCGCTCGCTGGGTTGCGATGCTGCTCACCGCGTTCGTCGGGCTGGGTGTGACGGTGTCGATCCCGCTGGTGACCAAGGCGGTGATCGACGGCCCGGTGCGGCACCAGGATCAGCAGGGCCTGTGGGTGCTCGGTTCCGCCGCGCTGGCGCTGGGGCTCGTCGAGGCGGTGCTGTGGTTCATCCGGCGCTGGCTCGGGGCCCGCGCGACCATGGGCGTCGAGGCCGACATCCGCAAGGAGCTCTACGCGCGGCTGCAGATTCTGCCGATGTCGTTCCACCGGCAGTGGCAGTCCGGGCAATTGCTGTCCCGCGTGATGAACGACCTTGGCACGATTCGCCAATTCCTCGGATTCGGCCTGCTGTTCTTGGTGCTCAACACGATTCAGATCATCGTGGTGACGGGCATCCTGCTGGCCATGTACTGGCCGCTGGGTGTGGTGGTGCTGGTGTCGGTGCTGCCGGTGACGGTGACGATCTTCAGGTTCGAGCGGCAGTTCAGCCGGCTGTCGCGGCAGGCACAGGATCAATCCGGCCATGTGGCAACGCATGTCGAGGAGTCGGCGCTGGGCCTGCGGGTGATCAAGTCGTTCGGCCGCGAGGACTATGTCTACGAGCGGTTCGACGAGCGGGCCACGGCCCTGTACGACGCCGAGGTCGGCAAGGTGGCGGTGTCGGCGCGGTTCTGGACGCTGCTCGAGGTCATCCCCAACCTGACGCTGATCGTGGTGCTGGGGTTCGGCGCGTACGCCGCCGGGCACGGCCTGGTGACCATGGGCACGCTGGTCGCGTTCATCACCATGATGCTGTCGCTGGTCTGGCCCATCTCATCGCTGGGCTTCCTGCTGTCGATGATGCAGGAGTCGATGACCGCGGCCAATCGCGTCGCCGAGATCTTCGACGCGCCAGTGGATATCAGCGACGGACCGGTCAACACCGCGCCGCGCGGTGGGCACCTCGAATTGCGTGACGTCGGCTTCCGCTTCCCCGACGCGGCGCCCGACGACTGGGCGCTGCGCCACGTCTCGGTGACGGTGGAACCGGGCCAGACGCTGGCCCTCGTCGGCGCGACCGGATCAGGGAAATCAGTTCTGGCGGCGCTGTTCTCGCGGCTGTACGACGTCACCGAGGGCGCCATCCTGCTCGACGGCCGTGACATCCGTGAGCTGTCGCTGCCCGCCCTGCGTAGCGCCGTGGCCACGGCCTTCGAGGACCCGACGCTGTTCTCCATGTCCGTCGTCGAGAACCTCACCCTCGGCCGCGGTGCCGACGATCCCGCCACCGACGACGAGATTCACGCGGCCATCGACATCGCCGCCGCTCGCTTCGTCTACGACCTGCCGTTCGGGCTGGACACCCGCATCGGTGAGCAGGGCATGAGCCTGTCCGGCGGTCAGCGCCAACGTCTTTCGCTGGCCCGCGCCATCCTGGCCGCGCCGGCGTTGCTGGTGCTCGACGACACCCTCTCGGCCCTGGACATGCACACCGAAGCCGAGGTCACCGTCGCGCTGCGACGGGTGCTGACGTCGGTGACCGGCATCGTGGTGGCGCACCGGGCGTCGACCGTGCTGCTGGCCGACCGGGTGGCACTGCTGCAGAACGGCACCATCACCCGCATCGGCACCCACACCGAATTGTTGGCGCAGGCACCCGAATACCGCTATCTGCTGTCGGCCGACGACGCGCTCGACGACGGCGCCGAATGCAGCTGCGACTGGGAGCAGGACGCCGAGCGCGAACGGCTCGAGCAGCTGTATCTCGAGCAGAGCGACGAAGCCGAAGAGGTGCGCAGGCGATGAGCACCGAGAGCTGGCGCGGGCAGACCGTCGAGGCGGCTCAGGACCTGCCCATCGACGAGAACGTGTCGCGGCGCCGCGAGGCCCGTGCCCTGCTGGGTTCGCTGCTGAAGCCGTACCGGGTAGCGGTCCTGCTCCTGGGTCTGGTCGTGGTGGTGGAAAACGCTGCACGCCTGTCGGTTCCGCTGCTGGTGCAGCGCGGCATCGACCACGGCATCCCGCCGATCCTGCAGGGCGGCCCGGCCCGCGAACTGCTGCAGGTGGTGGCGGCACTGTGCGTTGTGGTGGTGCTGCAGGCCAGTTTCCGGCTGTTCTTCCTGAATCGGTCGGGGCGCATCGGACAGAAGGTGCTGCTGGAACTGCGCCGCCGGGTGTACCGGCAGTTCCAGCGCCTCGACGTGGCTTTCCACGACCGCTACACGTCGGGCCGCGTGGTGAGCCGGTCCACCAACGACATCGAAGCCATCCAGACCATGCTGTCGACGGGTTTCGACAGCCTCATCACTGCCGTGCTCACTTTGGGCGGCACCGCCGTGCTGCTGGTGACCCTGGACGTGCGGCTCGGACTGATGTGCCTGGGCGCCTTCCCGCTTCTGGTGTTGTTGGTCGCCTGGTTCCGCCGCGAGTCGTCCAGGACGTACCGCGTCGTCCGGGAACGGGCGGCGCTGGTGATCGTCCAGTTCGTCGAAACCATGACGGGCATCAAAGCCGTGCAGGCGTACCGCCGCGAGCCGCGAAACCAGGAGATCTTCGACGACGTCGTCGACGACTACCGCGTCATCAACGAACGCACCATGACTCTGCTCGCGGTGTTCATGCCCGGGGTCAAGCTGGTCGGCAACATCACCACCGGCCTGGTGCTGCTGTACGGCGGATACCTGGTGCTGCACGGCCGGATGACCATCGGCACGCTGACGGCCTTCCTGTTGTACCTGCGCATGTTCTTCGAACCGATGCAAGAGATTTCGCAGTTCTTCAACACATTCCAGTCCGCCGCCTCGGCGCTGGAGAAGCTGGCCGGGGTACTCGGTCAGCAGCCGGCGATCATGGATCCCGCCGACCCCGTCACCCTCACCGCGGTGAAGGGGGACATTGCTTTTCGCGGGGTCAGCTTCGGCTACACCACGGAGCGGCCGGTGCTGCCGGAATTGAATCTGACGGTGCCCGCGGGGCAGACCGTCGCCCTCGTCGGTGCCACCGGTGCGGGCAAGACGACGATCGCCAAACTCATCGCCCGCTTCTATGACCCGGTCACCGGCACCGTGACCCTCGACGGCATCGATCTGCGCTCGATCGCCCAAGCCGAGCTGCGCCGGCATGTCGTGATGGTGACGCAGGAGAACTTCATGTTCGCCGGCAGCGTCGCCGACAACATCCGGTTCGGCCGCCCCGACGCCACCGACGCCGAGATTCGTGCGGCGGCGGAAGCCGTTGGCGCCGACCGGTTCATCGACAACCTGCCCGACGGCTACGACACGGACGTCGCCAATCGGGGCGGAAGGCTGTCGGCGGGCCAACGCCAGTTGATCGCGTTCGCCCGGGCGTTCCTCGCCGACCCCAAGGTGCTGATCCTGGACGAGGCAACGTCCTCGCTGGACATCCCCACCGAGCGCCTGGTGCAGCGCGCACTGGCCACCATCCTCGCCGGGCGCACCGCGCTGGTGATCGCCCACCGGCTCTCCACCGTGCAATCGGCGGACCGGGTGCTGGTCCTCGATGGCGGACGCATCGTAGAAGACGGTGCGCCCGACGATCTGGTCGCACAGAACGGGCGGTACGCCGCGCTGCACCGCGCCTGGATCGACTCGCTGGCCTGACCGGTCAGGGGATCAGTCGCAACTGCCGCGCCTTCGACACCGCCTCGTGGCGGGTGTGGGTGCCGAGTTTCGTTGCGGCACTGCGCAGGTAGCTCTTGACTGTCTCGGGCTTCAACGAGAGCCGCTGTGCCGCTTCGGTGTTGGTGCAGCCCAGCGCGATCTGCGCAAGTACGTCAAGTTCCCGTGGACTCAGTGGACTGGCCGGCGCCGGTCCGCCGGCCAGGGACTCGGCCAGCCGGTCCGCGAGATGACCCAGGTGCGCCGGCGCGACGTGCTCGCCACCGGCCGCCAGTCGACGCAGCTCGGCGTGCACCTCACGGATGTGTTCGGCGTTGACCACGGTGTCGGTGGACGGGGCCTGTTGCAGCCGCAGCCGGCGGTCCACCTCGTCGCGGATGGCCAGTTCGTCGGCCAGCCGCTGGGCCGACGTCATCATCAGGTCGATGGCCCGTCCGCCGAACGGTGCGGCGGAGCGGTACGCGCCGTAGAGCACGGCCCGGGTCTGCCCGTCGACGACGACGGGCACCGACAGGATCGACCGGATGCCCTCGGACAGCACCGGCATGTCGTAGTCGTGGGTGATCGACGGCGCGCGCCGGTAGTCGGCCACCGCCAGCGGCTGGCCAGACACCATGCTGGCCCCGCCGAGCCCGAGCGTCGACCGCACCACCAGGCCCCGCAGCCTGCCGGTCCGGGTGCCGTAGAACTCGGTGAGCAGCAGCGCGTCGTCGTGCACCTCGCCGCCGAACATCACCGGCACCGCGCCCTCGGTCCCGATCCGTCGCAGCTCAGCGCGCACGGCGTCGGTGTCGCGCGGACGCAGCAGAGTCGGGCCGGTGGTCACGGTCAGTACCCTCTTTCGGGGGTAGCGGGCGGGTACGTGTGACGTAGATCCTACGTTCATGGCGACAGACGCTGGGATCACGACCAACACCGAGCAGTATCGCGCCGCGCGGGACCGGCTGGTGACATCGATCGGTGACTACGCGCAGGCCGTCGACACCTTCCGCTGGCCGCGGCTGACCGGCACGTTCAACTGGGCCACCGACTGGTTCGACGTCATTGCCCGCAGTCCGGAGCGCGCCGCCCAGGTGGCGCTGTGGATCACCGAAGAGGGCGGTGCCGAGCAGCGGTACACCTTCGCGGAGATGGCCGACCGGTCCGACCAGGTGGCGACGTGGCTGCGGTCGCTCGGCGTGGGCAAGGGCGACCGGGTGATCGTGATGCTCGGCAACCAGGTCGAGCTCTGGGAGTCGATGCTGGCGGTGGCGAAGCTCGGCGCGGTGGTGATGCCGACGACCGGCGCGCTGGGCCCGGCCGATCTGGCGGACCGGATCACCCGCGGCGGGGCGGGCTTCGTGGTGGCGGGCGCTGCCGACGCCGACAAGTTCGCGTCCGTCGATGGGCAGTACACCGGGATCGTCGTCGGGGATTCGGCGCCGGGCTGGCACCGCTACGCCGATGCCTATCACGTGGTTTCGGCGGGTCCGTTCGCCGCTGTCACCGAGGTGGACGATCCGCTGCTGGTGTACTTCACCTCGGGTACCACCAGCAAGCCCAAACTTGTTGAACATTCGCAGATTTCGTATCCGGTCGGGCATCTGTCCACGATGGCCTGGATCGGGGTGACGCCGGGCGATGTGCACCTGGCGATCAGCTCGCCGGGCTGGGCCAAGCACGCCTGGAGTTGTGTGTTCGCGCCGTGGATCGCCGAGGCGACCATCTTCGTCTACAACTACGGCCGCTTCGACGCCGCTGCACTCATGGGGCAGTTGCGTCGCGCCGGCGTCAACACTTTCTGTGCGCCGCCGACGGTGTGGCGGATGCTGATCCAAGCCGATCTCGGCGCCAAACCCGAAGGGCTGCGGGAGATTCTGGGTGCCGGGGAGCCGCTGAACCCCGATGTCATCGCGAAGGTACAGGACGCCTGGGGTCTGACGATCCGCGACGGCTTCGGGCAGACCGAGACCACCCTGCTGGTGGGCAACACCCCGGGGCAACCCGTGAAGGCCGGTTCGATGGGGCGGCCGATGCCGGGGGTGCCGGTGCTGCTGGTCGACCCGGTGACCGGCGAGCCGGCCGACGAGGGCGAGCTCTGCCTGGAGCTGAGCGCCCACCCGCTGAACCTGATGACGGGCTATCTCGGTGACCCGCAACGGAATGCGGACGTCATGGCGGGCGGCTACTACCACACCGGTGACGTGGCCTCCCGTGACAGCGACGGCTACATCACCTATATCGGCCGCACCGACGACGTGTTCAAGTCGTCGGATTACAAGGTGTCGCCGTTCGAGCTGGAGAGCGTGCTCATCGAGCATCCGGCGGTGGTGGAGGCCGCCGTGGTGCCCCAGCCCGATGACACCAGGCTCGCCGTGCCGAAGGCGTATGTCTGCCTGGCCGCGGGCTGGAGCGCCGACGAGGAAACCGCAAGGTCCATCATGGAATTCGCCCGCGATCACCTGGCGCCGTACCTCAAGGTCCGCCGGGTCGAATTCGGCGATCTTCCGAAGACGATTTCCGGGAAGATCCGACGCGTGGACCTGCGCAAGCGCGAAGATCAAGCGCATGCGGCCGGCACCCCGATCGCATCGGAGTACCGCTACGAGGACCTGGTGAACTGATGCTGAGCTACGACGCGGGGCCGACCGACACCCCGATCCTGGAAGAGACCATCGGGGCCAACTTCGAGCGCACCGTCGCCGCCTACCCCGACACCCTGGCGTTGGTCGACCGCGGACAAGGCCTGCGGTACACCTACGCCGAGTTGAATGCCGAAGTCGATCTGATCGCCCGGGGCTTGCTGGCCCGCGGCATCGAGAAGGGTGACCGGGTCGGCATCTGGTCACCGAACTGTGCGCAGTGGATCGTGACGCAGCTCGCGACGGCCAAGATCGGCGCCATTCTCGTCAACGTCAATCCGGCGTACCGGGTGCACGAACTGGCCTACGCGCTCAACCAATCCGGGATGCGCATGCTGATCTCGGCGACGTCGTTCAAGACGTCCGACTACGCGGCGATGATCGAGGAGGTGCGTCCGCAGGTACCCAGCCTGACTGACGTCGTCTACCTGGACAGCGCCGACTGGGGTGAGTTACGTTCCGGCAGCGCGGCTGTCGGCGCCGATGCCTTGGCGGCGCGGCATGCCACGCTGTCCAACACCGATCCGATCAACATCCAATACACCTCAGGGACAACGGGATTCCCCAAGGGGGCGACGCTGTCGCACCGCAACATCCTGAACAATGGCTACTTCACCACGGAGGGCATCAACCTGCAGGCGGGGGAGCGGTTGTGCGTTCCGGTGCCGTTCTACCACTGCTTCGGCATGGTGATGGGTGTGCTCGGCTGTATGAGTCATGGTGCAGCGGTGGTGATTCCGGCCCCCGGTTTCGATCCCGCTGCCACGCTCGATGCCGTCGAAGCCGAGCAGTGCACAGGCGTCTACGGGGTGCCGACGATGTTCATCGCCATGCAGAACCACCCGTCGTTCGCTGGACGGGACCTGTCGAGCCTGCGCACCGGCATCATGGCCGGCTCGGTGTGCCCCGTTGAGGTGATGAAGCACTGCGTCGCCGACATGCACATGGCCGAGGTGGCCATCGCCTACGGCATGACCGAGACCTCGCCGGTGTCCTGCCAGACGCTCATCGACGACGACCTGGACCGCCGCACCGCGACCATCGGCCGGGCGCATCCCCACATCGAGGTGAAGGTCGTCAACCCGGAAACCGGTGAGACGGTGGAGCGCGGCGAGCCGGGCGAGTTCTGCACCCGCGGTTACTCGGTGATGCTCGGGTACTGGAACAACGACGAAAAGACCAGGGAAGCCATCGATCCCGAAGGCTGGATGCACACCGGCGATCTCGCGGTGATGCGCGAAGACGGCTACTGCGCCATCGTCGGCCGGATCAAGGACATGGTGATCCGTGGTGGCGAGAACGTGTATCCGCGCGAGATCGAGGAATTTCTGTACACCCACCCGGACATCGAGGACGCCCAGGTGATCGGCGTACCCGACGCCCGCTACGGCGAAGAGATCTGCGCGTGGCTGCGGATGCGCCCGGGGGCCGAGCCGCTCGACGCCACGGCAATCCGGGAATTCACAGCAGATCGACTGGCACACTTCAAGATTCCACGCTATGTGCACATCGTCGACGAGTTCCCGATGACGATCACCGGCAAGGTCCGCAAGGTCGACATGCGCGCCGAGAGCATCCGCATCTTCGGCCTCGAACAGCCCTGAATTGGAGCCGTTGGCTCTGCGCCTACGCACACTGGCTCTCGAACCTATGTGACGTAGGCGCAAGGTCAACGCGGAAATCGTCCGCCCTCCTCGGCGTCTTCGACCCCGAGCTGTCACAAGACCGGACATTGTCAGCCGATGGTGACAGCCTCAGATCGCAAGTGTTGCAACAGAGTCCGTGAACCATGGCCACGACCTCGACTCCGTCACGAATGTGCGCGTGGATCGTGATTCTCGGTGGAATCGAGATCTGCACGCACCCTCGGGGTCACCGGCATCACAGCCCCCAAGTTGACGGGTCCGCGCACCGGGGTTACCTTGGGTTGGTCAGCACCTCGCTAGGCGAGGCTCCTGAACGAACAGAAGCCACTGATCCGACGACGTCGAGAGACGCCCAGGGTCAGGACAGGTCTCCCCGGATTAAGGGGTTACCCAAAGTGGCTATCCGCTCGCGGATTACGTCGTTCAGTGCCGAAGCTCTGACGAGAGGGGTGTAAGTGGCACCGAGTTTTATCGGGTTCTTGATGCCGAGTTCGGATGCTGCGTCCTCCCCTGCGTGTTGTCATAGATATGCGTGACACAACTGCCCCGACCGGGGCCTGGCAGCGAGGAGGTGAGGGGCGAATGAAACCTGGCGATGGTCCGAGTTCCAGTCCGGAGCGAAAACCCAACGTGAACAACTTCATTCAAGCTCTCCCGCAGCCCTGCCAACTCGTCATCGGGATGGTCGTCTGACCGACGGCGCCTGATCGATGCGCGCTGTTGTTGGCCCGCGGGACTGATCCCGACAGGAGCCCTGTCATGACCGTATTTCGTATCACCTCAGTCCGTCGTATCGCCCGGATGGTGCACACCCGCACGCACCTGACTCCGCAGGAACGGCACAACCTTCAGATGTCGCAGACGCCGCTCGCGGTGATCTCGGCTTCCCTTGGGGCACACCCCGACTTCTGACCGTTCGGCCGCACGGTCCGCCCCCCCCTTGTCGGGGGGGGGGCACCCCTGCTGTGCTGCCATTCTCCCCGAGAGGAATCTCGCCATGGCTCTCTTCGCTCGCACGCCGCGACCCGCCGGTGGAACGCCTGTGACCCAACATGATTCACCGAGCACCGCAGTGCTCGACACCGCACACGTCGGCGATATCGTCGGCGCGCTCGGCACCATCCGCACCGACGAGACCACGACGGGTCGCAGCCGCTGGCAGCGACTGAAGATGCTGCTGGTCGTGATGGGGCCCGGCCTCATCGTCATGGTCGGCGACAACGACGCCGGCGGTGTCGCCACCTACGCGCAGGCCGGCCAGAACTACGGCATGGCGCTGATGTGGACGCTGGCACTGCTGATCCCGGTGCTGTACGTCAACCAGGAGATGGTGGTCCGGCTCGGTGCGGTCGCCGGCGTGGGACACGCGCGGCTGATCTTCGCCCGGTTCGGCAAGTTCTGGGGTGCGTTCAGTGTCGGTGACCTGTTCATCGTGAACGCGCTGACGATCGTCACCGAATTCGTCGGTGTGTCAATGGCGTTGAACTACTTCGGCCTGCCCAAGTCGATCTCGGTGCCGCTCGCGGCGGTGCTGCTGTTCGCCGTGGTGGCCGGTGGTTCGTTCCGCCGTTGGGAGCGTTTCATTTTCGCGCTGATCGCCATCAACATCGTGATCTTCCCGTTGGCGTTCATCGTGCACCCGTCGGCAGCGGACACCGCGCGTGGATTGGTCCCGTCGTTCCCCGGCGGCCTGAACTCGACGCTGTTGCTGCTGATCGTCGCGATCGTCGGCACCACCGTCGCGCCGTGGCAGCTGTTCTTCCAGCAGTCCAACATCGTCGACAAGCGGTTGACCCCCAAGTGGATTCGCTACGAGCGGGTCGACCTGTGGATCGGCATCGTCGTGGTGATGGTGGGCGCGGTCGCAATCATGGCCGCTGCCGCGTTCGGGCTCGGTGGCACCGCCGCAGCCGGGAACTTCACCGACGCGGGCGACGTGGCAACGCAATTGGGCCAGCACGTGTCTCACACCGCCGGCGCGCTGTTCGCCATCCTGCTGCTCGACGCTTCGCTCATCGGGGCCAACGCCGTTGGACTGGCCACCACCTACGCACTCGGCGACACCTTGGGCAAGCGGCACTCGCTGCACTGGAAGGTCAGTGAGGCGCCCGCCTTCTACCTGGGCTACGCCGCGCTGCTCGCGGTGGCGGCGGCGGTGTCGTTCAGCCCGGATCACGTACTGGGCCTGCTGACTCAGGGCGTCCAGGCACTGGCCGGGGTGCTGCTGCCGTCGGCGACGGTGTTCCTGGTGCTGCTGTGCAACGACAAGGCCGTGCTGGGTCCGTGGGTCAACACGATGCGGCAGAACATCATGGCCGGCGTGATCGTCTGGGCGTTGGTGTTGCTGTCCTTGGCGCTGACGGCCGCGACGTTCTTCCCCAATCTGACTGCCGGACAACTTGAGTGGGGCTTCGGTGCCGGTGCGGCCGTCGGCGTGCTCGGTGGGGTGGCCATCGCCGGTGCGGGGCTGCGGTCGCGGCGCACGCAACGGAAGCAGGCCGCCGTGGCGGTCGCCGCCGAACTGGGTGGCCTGGACCCCGAGCAGGTGGAAGATCTGGACGAGCAGCCCGACGATCGCAAAGTCCGGAAGGCGCTGCGGAACCAGGAGCGGGACAGCTTCCGCACGCCTGCCCTGGACACCCTGGACCGGCCGGCCTGGTCGCCGCTGCGGGTGGCCGGCATGGTGGCACTGCGCGGCTACCTGCTGGTGGCGGTGGTGCTCGTCGGGGTGAAGGTCGCCGAGGCGATCACCGGCTAGACGCGGTTGGGTGGGGCACGGTGGCCGTGCTGCCGTGCCCCACCTCGCGTCGATTTCGCAACCCTCGGCACGCTGTGCGACGTAGGCTGTGTATCCGACTCCCAAGTCGGCGGGGCGACGGCGAAAGGTGTTGGCACAGTGAAGGTGACAGTAATGGGGGCCAGTGGCCTCATCGGAACCCTACTGGTTGACCTCTTGACTCGGGAGGGCGAGGACGTGGTCGCGGCGTCACGCCGTTCCGGTGCCGATGTCTGCAGTGGCGCGGGCCTCGCCAAGGCGCTCGCGGGCGCCGACGCCCTGGTCGACGTCACCAACTCGCCGTCCTTCGAGGACAGCGAAGTGATGGATTTCTTCGTCGCATCGACCACCAATCTGGTGGCCGCGGCCCGGGCGGCCGGGGTGGGCCACTACGTCGCACTGTCGATCGTGGGAGTCGACGAGTTGCCGGACAGTGGCTACATGCGCGCCAAGGTCGCTCAGGAGCGGATCATTGCCTCGTCGGGGCTGCCCTACACGATCGTGCGGGCCACGCAGTTCCGTGAGTTCGCGCAGGCGATCGTCGAGTCGATGGTGGTCGAGGCCGCCACGGATGAGGGTGACGAGCATGATGTGCGGGTGCCGGACGCGCTGATTCAGCCGATCGCGGCCGACGAAGTGGCGGCCTTCCTCGCTGAGGTCGCGATAGAGCCACCGCGTAACCACGTGGTCAACATCGGCGGGCCCGAGAAGATCCCGTTCTCCCGGCTGGCTCGCGAGGTACTGGCCATCCATCACGACGATCAGCGGGTGGTGGTCGATCCGCGGGCGAAGTACTTCGGTACGACGCTGAAGAAGGACAGCCTGGTCACCGGGGACGGGGCGATGATCGCCTCGATTCCCTTCTGACCGGCGTCACGCCAGCAGCGGCGCCAATTGGGTTGCGTAGTCCTGCAATACCGGAATCTGGCGGTGCAGTAGCTGATCCTGTTCGGCCCGGCCGGACATCGCCACCGCGGCCACCAAGGTCGCGGTGGTGGACCGGACCGGTACCGCAACACACGCGAAGTCGGGCCGCAGCTCACCGGTCTGGGCCGCGTACCCGCGCTCCCGGACCTCGGTGAGTTGTTCGGCCAGAGCCGATTTCGAGGTGACGGTGCGGTCGGTCAGCGCGGCCGGCGCGGGTCCGAGCAGCGCGTCGGCATCGCGCTTCTCAGCGAGCAACAGCTTGCCGACCGCACTGGCATGCAGGTTCCGGTTCAGCACCGACTCGTCTGCCGGCGGCGGGTACTCGCCGTCGGCGTCTGCCAGGCGCACCGAGGTGTTGGTGAAGTAGAACAGGTGTACCCCGAACCGCACCGACAGCCTCAGCTCGCCCAGCGTCTCGCGGGCCTTGGTGCACACGGCGGGGGAGACAGCGGCGTCGATCAGCAGGCCCATCCGCGGGCCCAGTGCGAACCCCGACAGGTCCGGCAGACGCACGATATAGCCATCGGCGACAAGGAGATTCAGCAGCCGGTAGGTCGTGGCGGACGGCATGGACAGGTGCTCGGCGATGTCCTTGGCGGTGACGCCGGTGCCGGCCAGCGCGACCGCCTCGAGCACCTGCAGCGCGCTCTGTACGGCCTTGGGCTGACGGCCCGACAGCGCGCCGTCGGCGGGGCTCATCGGCGCACCTCCCACGGGTTGTAGTCGGCGAACACGTCGCCGGCGATGGTCTCGTCGAACACCCCGACCCGGTCGGCCAGATCGGGCACCCGACGGCGGCGTGCCAGGAATGCCGCCAGACCCGCTGCCAGCAGTACGGAGTAGACCGCGGTGGCGATCCACACCGGCGACGCCACCGTCAGCGCCGCCCAGACGATGATGGCGATCATGGTGGCGGCGGTGGCCAGTCCGACGATCAGCGGGACGGTGGTGAGCTCGCCGATCCGGCGCAGAAATGCCGGAGTGGCAAGGCACACCAGCAGATACGCCACGATGTAGCCGTGCGCCGACACCGCCAGCAGCCCGACGAGGACGTCGCGGCTGGAGTCCGCGGCGAACAGGTAGCCGACCGGCACCGCGACGATCACCGGCACCGCGACGCTGAGTGCGACGTGCGGCGTGCGGTACCGCCGGTGGGCATGGCCCATGGTGTCCGGCAGGAGACCCTCGCGTCCCATCGCGAACAGCGTCCGCGACAACGCGGTGGTGGAACCGATCACGCACGCGATCCAGGACGCGGTGATGCCGATCTCCATGGCGACGGAGAGCGCTCCGGCCAGGGTGTCCGCCGAGTCCGGCAGGGAGAGCACGATGGGTGTCGACCCGGTCCGGGTCTGGATGGAGCCGGTGGCCTGCAGGACGGCGGCGAAGGTGTACAGCGCACCGAGCGCCAGCGGCGTCCAGCGGATGGCGCGGGTCACGGTGACGAACGGGCGCTGGGCCTCGCGAGCCACGGTACTGGCGCTCTCGAACCCGACATACGAGGTGATGGCGAGCAGGATGGCGAAGCCCAGGGCTGAATGTGGCGCATCGGCAACCGTTTTCGATGATGCGGCGCTGCCGGTGACGGCTCCGCCGAAGGCGATCATCAGGACTACGCCGGCCACCACGATGGCGAACAATTCGACGGCCAGCGAGATGCGCGCCGACAATCGGATGCCCCGCACCATGAGGATCAGTGCGGCGCCGCCGACCAGTACGGTCAGGCCGGCGATGACGGGCTTGCCGGCCGGTACCCCCACCCGGCCCAGTAGCACCGCCATGTAACTGGCCGCGCCGAGCGCGCTGGCCATCGCCGCCGCTGCGTAGCCGATGACCAGCGACCAGCCGGCCGCGATGCCGGGCACCGGGCCGAGGCCCTTGACGGTGTAGCTGTACAGCCCGCTGACCGCGACCATCCGGGTGGAGAACTGGGTGATGCAGTAGCCGACCGCGGTCATCATGAGGGCGGTCAGGATGAACACCGCGATCGTGAGGTGCCCGGCCGCCGGTAGGACCAGCGCCGGCAGGGTGACCATCACCGCCGACGGGGCCACCGCCGACACCGACTGCCCGAGAACCTGGGTGAAGGTCAGCTGTGCGCGCTGAAGCCCGGCGACCGGCGAGCGGCTCCGGATGGTGCGGGTGGGGCCCATTTGTCGGAAGGTAGCCGATCGCCGCCGACGCCGACAGCGTTGTCGGGTAAACATCCAAAATCTTCAAATGAGAATCTGCGCCGGGTCCAGCCCCGGGGGAGCCCACTCGTAGCCCCCAAATCTGCCCGAGCTGCGATTATCAACCGGCCCGAATGAGAATGGTGAAGCCATTTCAAATGAGAATCCGAATAGCCGAAATACCCATTCGGAATTAGTGGTGACGCGCACCACATCGAGGCGTAAACATGATTTCCATGACAGCCACGCTCAGCGCCGATCTGGACCCGCGGACCGCCGATTTCATTTCCCGTCCGCGGCAGATGTACGTCGACGGTCAGTGGGTCGAGTCGGTCTCCGGCCGGCGGTTCGACACCGTCGACCCCGCGACCGAGCAGGTCATCACGACGGTCCCGCACAGCGGCCCCGAGGACGTCGAGCGCGCGGTGCGGGCGGCGCGGCGAGCGTTCGAGGACGGCCCCTGGCCGACGATGACGCCGGCCGAACGCCAGCGGATGATCTGGCGGATCGCCGAGGGCATCACCGCCCGGGCCGACCAGTTCGCGGAGCTGGAGAGCATCGACAACGGCAAGTCCGTCGCCGTCGCCAAAGCCGTCGACGTGACCTGGGCTGCGGAGATCTTCTACTACTACGCGGGCTGGGCCACCAAGATCGAGGGCCGCACCGTCCCGGTGTCGGTCCCGTGGGCTCCGGGCGGCAAGTTCCACGCCTTCACGCTGCGTGAACCCGTCGGCGTCTGCGCCCAGATCACCCCGTGGAACTTCCCGCTGGTCATGGCCGCGTTCAAAGTCGCACCGGCCCTGGCCTGCGGGAACACTGTCATCCTCAAGCCTGCCGAGCAGACCCCGCTGACCGCGCTGCTGCTCGCGGAGGTGATCGCCGAGGCCGGGGTCCCGGCCGGGGTGTTCAACCTGCTGACCGGCTTCGGTGACGTCGGCGCCGCCCTGTCCGCCCACAACGGCGTCGACAAGGTCGCCTTCACCGGATCGACCGAGGTCGGCAAGAAGATCGTCAACGCCGCCTCCGGCAACCTCAAGAAGGTCTCGCTGGAACTGGGCGGCAAGAGCCCGCAGGTGGTCTTCGCCGACGCCGATCTCGAGGCCGCGATTCCCGGCGTGGCCGGCGGATTCCTGTTCAACCACGGCCAGACCTGCACCGCGGGCACCCGGCTGCTGGTCGAGGACACCATCTTCGACGAGTTCACCCAGGGTGTCGCCGAGCACGCCGCCGGTCTGCGGATCGGGCCCGGCCTGGACCCCGCCAACGACATCGGGCCGCTGGTCTCGCGTGAGCAGCTCACCAAGGTCACCGGCTATCTCGGCGACGGCATCGCGCAGGGTGCGCGCGCCCTGGCCGGCGGTGGCCGCCATGGCGACACCGGCTTCTACGTGCAGCCCACGCTGCTGGTCGACGTGAATCGCGACTTCAACGTCTACCAGGAAGAGATCTTCGGGCCGGTCGCCGTGGCCGTGCCGTTCAACCGCGACCGCGGGGTGCGGGAGGCGGCCAACGACACGCCCTACGGCCTGGCGGCCAGCGTGTGGACCCGCGACGTGTCGACCGCACACCGGGTGGCGCAGCAGATCAAGGCCGGCACCGTGTGGGTCAACTGCCACAACGCGTTCGACACCGCCCTGCCATTCGGCGGATACAAACAGTCGGGCTGGGGTCGTGAACTCGGCGAGGGCGCCATCGCCGAATACACCCAGACGAAAGCCATCAACATCGCGCTGTGAATTCTCCGCTCAAATGAGAATTCGCCGAACCGGTAATTCTCATTTGAACTCACCGAAGCCTTACCGCACCGCAACCAATTCATATTCAATTCCAGCGAAGGTGCTGTCATGACAACTGACGCAGTTCTCGATGCCGGTCGAAGCACCGGCGTTCAGCCGAACCGATTGACGGGCCGGCTCGGCCCGGTGGCGATCGTGTTCATGGTCGTCGCCGCGGCCGCGCCGCTGACCGTCGTCGCCGGCACCTTCCCGATCGGTATCTCCGCCGGCAACGGGGCGGCCTACCCGGCGTCGTACGTGGTGTGCACCGCGGTCCTGCTGCTGTTCGCGGTCGGCTTCACCGCCATGGCCCGGCACATCACGGGCGCCGGCGCGTTCTATACCTACATCGCGCACGGCTTCGGCAGGCATGCCGGCCTCGGCGCCGCGTTCCTGGCGCTGCTGTCCTACACCGCCGTTCAGGTCGGTGTGTACGGCTACATCGGCGCGTCCATGAACGAGCTCATCACCGCACACGGCGGACCGTCGGTGCCCTGGTACCTCTATGCCCTGGTGATGATGGCGGTCACCGGGTTCCTCGGCTACCGGCACATCGAACTGTCGGGCAAGGTGCTGGGCGTCCTGTTGGTGTGCGAGGTCGGCATCGTCCTGGTGATCAACGCCGCCGTCATCGGACATGGCGGCGCCCAAGGACTTTCGGCGGCGGTGCTGCACCCCGACAACTTCTTCTCCGGCGCCCCGGGCATCGCGCTGATCTTCGCGCTGGCCGGCTACATCGGTTTCGAGGCCACTGCCGTGTTCCGCGACGAGGCCCGCGATCCGGTGCGCACCATCCCGCGGGCGACGTACGCCGCGCTGCTGCTGATCGGTGGCTTCTACGCGCTGAGCAGTTGGGCGCTGGTCAGCGCCTGGGGTGACTCCGGTGCGGTGGACGAGGCGACGAAGAACCCCGCGACCATGCTCACCGAGACCGCGACGCACTACGTCGGCACGGTGGCCGGTGACCTGGTCCAGATCTTCTTGATCACCAGCCTTTTCGCGGCACTGCTGTCCTTCCACAACGTGCTGGCCCGCTACATCTTCTCCCTCGGCAACACCCGGGCACTGCCCGAACGGTGCGGCCGGTCGCACCCGCGCCACGACTCCCCGCACATCGCCTCGTTCGCCCAGACGCTCTCGGCGCTGGTGCTGGTCGCGGCGTCGGTCCTCGCCGGGCTGGAGCCGGTGACGCAGGTGTTCACCTGGTTCGTCGGCGCCGCCTCGGTGGGCATCGTGGTGCTGATGACGCTGACGTCCGCGGCCGTCGTCGTCTTCTTCCGCCGGACCCGCCTCGATACCCGGCCGTGGCACACCGTCATCGCACCGAGCCTCGGATTTGTCGGGCTCGCGGCGCTGTCGGTGATGACCGCGGTGAACCTGCCGCTGCTGGTCGGCGGCTCCGGCACGATGGCCGCCATCCTCGGCGTCCTGCTGGTCGGCGCCTTCGTCGGCGGCATCGTGGTCGCGCTGATGCGGCCACGCGCTGGAGCGGGGCAGAACGAAAACCCTGATATCGCAAAGGAGATCGCACGATGACCGCCACCCTGGACAAGCCTGGCGCCCAGTCCGACACCACCACCCCTGACCACCCGCTCACTCCGCTGAGTGCCGACGAAATCCGCGAGGTACGTCGCATCGTCGGCGCACATGGCCTGCTCGGTGAGAGCGTCCGCTTCGTCTACGCCGCGCTGGAGGAACCCCACAAGGACGTGGTGCTGGCGTTCCGGCCCGGTGATCCGATCGAGCGACGGGCCCGAATCATGTTGCTGGACCGGGCAATCGGCAAGGGTACCGACGCGATCGTGTCGATCACCGACAACGCGGTGGTCTACGAGCACACCGTCGACCCCGTCACCGAAGGGCAGGTGCCGATCCTCGACGAGGAATTCGGCGACATCGAGGCGATGCTGCTGGCCTGCGACGAGTGGGTCGCCGCGATCAGCAAGCGCGACCTGGACCCCGAGAAGGTGCGCGCAGTTCCGTTGTCGGCCGGCGCATTCGGCCATGCGGACGAGGTCGGCAAGCGCGTCGTGCGGGTGCTCGGCTTCTACCAGTACGACGACGCCGACCTGCCCTGGGGACATCCCATCGACGGGCTGCTGGCCACCATCGACGTGACGGCCAAGCACGTCTTGTCGGTCAACGATCACGATGACCTGCCGGTGCCGAGCGAGCGCTCCGAGTGGGACGCCGAGCCGCACCTGACGCCCACCCGCACCGATCTCAAGCCCATCGAGATCACCCAGCCCGAAGGTCCCAGCTTCACCGTCGACGGCAACAAGATCACCTGGGCCGACTGGTCTTTCCGGTTCGGCTTCGACATCCGCGAAGGCCTGACCCTGCACCAGCTGTCGATCAAGGACGGCGATAACGAGCGGCCCCTGATCTACCGGGCGTCGGTCGCCGAGATGGTGGTGCCGTACGCCCATCCGTCACCGTCCCGCTACTGGATCAACTACTTCGACCAGGGCGAGTACATGTTCGGCCGCTACACCAATTCCCTTGAACTGGGCTGTGATTGCCTCGGCGAGATCAAGTACTTCGACGTCACCATCGCCGACGAGAACTGCGAACCCCGGGTGATCAAGAACGCGATCTGCCTGCACGAGGAGGACTATGGCGTGCTGTGGAAGCACGTCGACATCTTCAACGGCATGGCCGAGGTCCGCCGGCAGCGCCGCCTGGTCATCTCCTTCTTCCTGACCATCGGCAACTACGACTACGGCTTCTTCTGGTACCTGTACCTTGACGGCACCGTGCAGCTGGAGGTCAAGGCGACCGGCGTCGTGTTCGCCTCCGCCTACCGCGCGCCGGACCCGTTCGCCTCGGAACTTGCTCCCGGCCTCGGTGCCCCGTTCCACCAGCACCTGTTCTCGGCGCGACTGGACATGTCCGTCGACGGGCACGCCAACACCGTCGAGGAGGTCGACGCCGTCGCCGCCCCGATGGGCCCGGATAACCCGTGGGGCAACGGATTCGTGCAGCAGAAGACCAAGCTGACCCATGAGCTGGAGGCCATGCGCATGGCCGACAACCTGAAGGCGCGGGTCTGGCACATCACCAATCCCAACAAGCAGAACCGGTTGGGCCAGAATGTCGGCTACGCGCTGTATCCCGAGGGGCAGCCCACCCTGCTGGCCGACCCGTCGAGCTCGGTCGCCAAGCGCGCGGCATTCACCACCAAGCACCTGTGGGTGACGAAATACGATCCGGCGGAACGGTATCCGGCGGGCCACATCGTCAACCAGCACCCGGGCGGGGACGGGCTGCCGCGGTTCGTCGCGCAGGACCGAAACATCGAGAACGACGACGTCGTGCTGTGGCACACCTTCGGGCTGACGCACTTCCCGCGGCCCGAGGACTGGCCGATGATGCCGGTCGACTACGCGGGGTTCACCCTCAAGCCGGTCAGCTTCTTCGACCGCAACCCGGCGCTGAATGTGCCTGCGGGCAAGAAGAAGTCGCACTGCTGCAACGGCTGAGCGGACGATAGGCCGCCGGGCCTGGTCACCCCCGAAGACCAGGCCCGGCTTTCCGCTGTCCGGGCGGGCTCAGCGGTTGGACAGCCCGGACAGCCGCCACGCCAGCTGATTGCGCACGGCGGGGAGCCGGCCGACCAGCCCGATCGCCAGGTTCCGGATGGGACGGACCGGCGCGGGCAGGGTGGCCAGCCGGGTCAGTCGGTCGGTGAGTGCCACGACTTGCTGGGCCAACGGGCGCCTGGCCGCGCTGTATTCGTCGAGCACCGCATCGCGCCCCGTCGCCAAAACCGTTGCCAGGGAATCGCTCAACGCGATGGCGTCCTGAATGCCCAGATTCATGCCCTGGCCGCCGGCGGGGCTGTGTACGTGCGCGGCGTCCCCGGCGAGCAGCACCCGCCCGGCGCGATAGCTGTCGGCGACCCGGTGGTGGACCCGGAACCGCGATCCCCATTCGACGTCGGTCACCGTCACCCGGCCCGGCCCGAAAGCGCGGGTGTCGAGCAGTTCCTGGACGAAAGCGGCGGACGGCTCTTCGGGCGCCGCGTCGACGGAGGCGACGATCCGGTAGGTGCCGCCGGGCAGGGGAGCGACGACCGTGAGTCCGGTGGCCGCCCAGAAGAGGATCACCTCGTCGTCGGTGACGTCGCCGGCCAGACGGACGTCGGCCAGGGCGAACGACTGCCCGTACTGCCCGCCGCTGAACCCGATCCCGGCCTGCTCCCGGACGACGCTGTGCATGCCGTCGGCGCCGACCAGATGCCGCGCGCGGATCGTCTCGCCGTCATCGAACTGCGCGGTGACGCCGTCGGCGTCCTGGGTGACGCCGGTCAGGGTCTTGGGCCGGACGACCTTGCCGCCGAGTTCGGCCAGGCGGTCCAGCAGCACCCGCTCGGTGGTGCACTGCGGCACCATCAGGCTGTACGGATAGCGCGTCGGCAGCGCGCTGAAGTCGACCGGGATCAGGGTCTTGTGGCCATCGCGGATCGTGAACCGCGGCGCCTGAATACCCAGCTCAACCAGGCGCTCAGACACTTTCAACTCCTCGAGCACCTCCAGCGTGCGGGCATTGACCACTGCCGCACGCGAGGTGTTGGCGCCCTCCGCCAGACGGTCGACGACGACGGTGTCGACGTCGCGGGCCTGTAGTGCGGCGGCGAGGGCCAGTCCGGTGGGGCCGGCTCCGACGATCAGCACATCGGTGTCAGTCATCTGCGTCTCCTTCGACGTATGCCAACAGTTGTTGGCATAACCATGGTGGCGCGCCGCGATGTCAAAGTCAACAGTTGTTGGCATACACTTGTTGGCATGCGTAGATCGTCGGAAGAGACCAAGGCGGTGATCCTGGCCGCGGCCCGGGAGCGATTCGCGACGACTGGTTATCAGGCGGCGACCATCAGGGCCATTGCCGCGGACGCGCACATCGATCCGTCGATGGTGATGCGGTACTTCGGCAACAAGGATCAATTGTTCGCCGCCGCAGCCGAATTCGACCTGCGGTTCCCCGACCTGTCGGACGTCCCGCGGGCTGAACTCGGCGCCGCGCTGGTGGCGCATTTCCTCGGCCGCTGGACTCAGGACGACGGGCTGATCGTGCTGCTGCGCTCGTCGACCACGAATGCCGAAGCGGCGCAACGAATGCAGGCCATTTTCGCCGAGCAATTGGGGCCCGCGATCGCGCGGCTGAATCCCACCGACCCGGCACGGTGTGCCGGGTTGATCGCCACGCAGGTGCTCGGCATGGCGATGTGCCGGTTCGTCCTGAAGCTGCCGCCCATCGTCGCGATGAGCGACGGCGACCTCGTCCACTGGCTCGCGCCGACGCTGCAGCGCTACCTCGACGAGGCGTGATCAGCTGCCGGGGACGCCGATCCGCCGGTACCGCTGCAGCCGAACCCCGAGCCGTTGCGCTGCGGGCACGGTGTGCAACGCGTGCAGCTCGGCGGCGATGGCGGACGACATCCGCTCGGTGAACCCGACCGGATCGTCAGCGGCGTCGGGATTCTCGGGCACGATCACGTCGACGATCCCGGCCTTCAGCAGATCCAGGGACCGGACACCTTGGGCGGCAGCAAGTTCCGGGGCATGGTCGACGTCACGGTAGACGATGGCGCTGGCGCCTTCGGGTGGCAACGGCGCCAGCCAGCCGTGCTGCGCGGCGAGCACCCGGTCTGCCGGGACCATGGCCAGCGCCGGCCCGCCGCTGCCCTGACCCAGCAGTACCGACACCGTCGGGGTGTCGAGCGTGACGAGTTCGGCAAGGCACAGCGCGATCTCCCCGGCCAGTCCGTCCTCCTCGGCCTGCTGCGACAGCGCGGGCCCGGCGGTGTCGATCACCAGCACCAGCGGCAGCTGCAAGCCGGCCGCCAGCGCCATGCCGCGCCGCGCCTCCCGCAACGCGCGCGGCCCGACCAGGCCGCCGATCACCCGGCGCTGGCCGACCACCACCGCGGGCTGCCCGCCGAAGCGGGCCAGCGCCAGCAGCGTCGTCCCCGATTCGCCGCGCCCGGTCCCGGACAACAGCACCCGGTCCGTCGCCCCGTGCGCCAGCAGGTAGTCGACGCCCGGCCGGTCGGCCCGCCGCGACGCCTCCACCGAATCCCACGCCGGGTTGTCCGTGATTTGTGCACGATTTTCCGCGCCCGCCGCGGATTTTCGTGCACAAATCACTGGCTCCGGCGGGTCGGTGACCACCGTCAGTACCCGATCCACGACGCCGCGCAGCTTGTCCAGCGGCACCACGCTGTCGATCACGCCGTGCGCGAACAGGTGCTCGGCGGTCTGCACGCCTTCAGGGAACGGCTCGCCGTACAGGTGCTCGTAGACGCGCGGCCCCAGGAACCCGATCAGGGCGCCCGGTTCGGCGGCCGTGACGTGCCCGAGCGACCCCCACGAGGCGAACACCCCGCCGGTCGTCGGGTGCCGGAGATACACCAGGTACGGCAGATGCGCTTTCTTGTGCAGCTCGACGGCCGCGGCGATCTTCACCATCTGCAGGAACGCGACGGTGCCCTCCTGCATGCGCGTCCCGCCCGACGACGGCGACGCGATGAGCGGCAAGCCGAGCGCAGTCGCGCGCTGCACGGACGCGGTGATCCGCTCGGCCGCGGCCACGCCGATCGAGCCGGCCAGGAAGTCGAATTCGCAGGCCAGCACGGCCACGCGTCGACCGGAGACGGTGCCCTCACCGGTCAGGACGGACTCGTCGAGCCCGGTGCGCAGCGTCGCATCGGCCAGCTCGGCGCGGTACGCGTCGGTGACGGCCACCTGCAGCGGCGGTCCGTCCCAGCTGCGGAACGATCCGTCGTCGAGGATGGCATCGAAGAACTGCCGTGCTCCGGTCCGGCTCACTCGGTCAGGCTAATCGGCTACCGCCCGGCCCCGGTCCACACCTCGTCGTTTCGGACCCGGCGCCTGACCTCGGCGGCCTGGTCCTTGACCCACACGTCTTCGAACCGCTGCCCCTCGGGTTCGCGGCGGAGGCGATTCAGCAGCCGGCTCAGCCACTTCGGCGGAGTGGCGGGCTCGTACTGCGGCAGTCCGCTGGCCAGCGAGTACAGCGTCTTCAGCACCACGAACACCCCGAACATCCGGGCGGGGGAGTTGCTCACTGCGGCGGCGAAGATGCCGAAGATCAGCGCGAGATGCACCACCCCGACCCGCCCGAAGCTCCGGTTGGCGGTCTGCTCGAGCAGACCGAACGACCAGCGGCGCAGGTAAGGCACATCGACGAGGAAATCGATCACGATGATGACGAGCATCTGCACGCAACCGATGCCCGCGCTGCGCCAGTCCAGACCCACCAGCTCGGCGTTTCCGTTGTGCGTGAGGATCAGCAGGATCACCGCGATGAAGACGCCGTGCGCCGCGCAGAAGACCGCGTTGATGAAGAAGAACCCCTTGATGAAGGAACCGGGCTTGCCTTGGGGACCTTTCGACTGCGGCGCTTCGTACCGGAAATGGCCGCGGCGCGGGTTCCACCGCTGCTGCAGGACACCGCGCGCGTAGATGAACAGCAGACCGACGACGGTCTCGAACCAGTAGACGATCAGCGTCGTCGCCGCTGACCAGTCCTGTGAGAACCAGCCCACCGCCGGGATCGCGTTGGCCGCGATCAGCGTCAACGTGTGAGCGATGCGATTCGCCCGGGGCTGGTCGGGCGGGGTAGGCGGCACGGGGCAATCGTTGCACCTGAACACGTGCGTTACTCCGCAACACGGCTCGTGCCTCGCCGCATGATCGTCGTACCGCCTAGGCTGGCCGAATGATCGGAGTGACCCGGGACGGCAATGTCCTGACCCTGGAAATGCAGCGCCCCGAGCGGCGCAACGCGCTGAACGCCGCACTTGTCGACGGCGTGCGCGAAGAAATCGAGAAGGCCTCGCCGGCCGATACCCGCGCGATCGTGCTCACCGGGCAGGGCACCGTGTTCAGCGCGGGCGCCGACCTGTCCGACGCCGAGGGCGTGGCCAGGGAGCTGCCGGACAAGGCGCTGGCCCTGAACCTGGCCATCGACGCCAGCCCGATCCCGGTCATCGCGGCGCTCAACGGCCCGGCCATCGGCGCCGGCGTCATCCTGGCCATGATCTGCGATCTGCGCGTGGCCGTTCCCGGCACCTACTTCCAATTCCCCATCGCCAAATATGGTCTGGCACTGGACAACTGGAGCATCCGCCGGCTGACGTCGCTGGTCGGGCACGGCCGGGCCCGCGCCATGCTGATCGCCGCCGAGCGCCTCGACTTCGACACCGCGGTGCAGACCGGCATGATCAACCGCGTCGGCTCGCTGACTGACGCGCAGACCTGGGCTGCCGAGATCGCCGGCCACGCGCCACTGTCCGTGGCGCACTCCAAGCGTGTGCTCAACGACGACGGTGCCTACGACACCGTCCGCGGCGAGCACACCCGCATGTTCAACAAGGCCTGGGCCAGCCCGGATGTGATCGAGGCCCAGGTGGCCCGGTTCGAGAAGCGGGCGCCGAGGTTCCAGGGCGCCTGATGCTGCGACGGGCACTGCGGCTGATGTGGGGAACGGCGGCGCTGGTAGCCGGTGGCTGGGTGGTGCGGGCGCTCAACGGCACGCCCGCCGCACTCGGTGCCGGCCCTGTGGATATCAACGCGGTGGCGGCCACCTCGCCCAACTATCACGACGGGGTGTTCGTCAACCTCGAACCGGCGTCGGACACGGAGCTGAGCCGGGAACAGCAGTACGCGCTGGTCCGTGACCTCCTCACGGCCGGTGCGACCCAGAAGCCCCCGGTGCCCATCCCGCTGGTGGTGCCCGACCCCGGGCTTCCCGCCGGGGACCTGGCGGTCACCTGGTTCGGGCACTCGTCGGCGCTGATCGAGATCGACGGCTACCGCGTGCTGGCCGATCCCGTGTGGAGTCAACGGTGCTCGCCGTCGCGGACCGTCGGCCCGCAGCGGCTCCACGAGGTGCCCGCGCCGCTGGAGGCGCTGCCGGCGGTCGACGCGGTGATCATCAGCCACGATCACTACGACCACCTCGACATCGACACCGTCACGCAGCTGGCCAGCATGCAGCGGGCCAAGTTCTTCGTGCCGCTGGGCATCGGCGCACACCTGCGCTGGTGGGGCATCCCGGCTGAGCGCATCGTCGAACTGGACTGGAATCAGAGCGCCAAGCTCGGCGAGCTGACGCTGGTGTGCACGCCGGCCCGGCACTTCTCGGGCCGCTTCCTGACCCGCAACACCACCCTGTGGGCGTCGTGGGCGTTGATCGGCCCGCAGCACCGGGCGTTCTTCGGCGGCGACACCGGCTACACCAAGAGCTTCGGCGACATCGGCGCCGACTACGGGCCATTCGACCTGACCCTCATGCCCATCGGTGCCTACCACCCGGGCTGGCCGGACATCCACATGAACCCGGAGTTCGCGGTGCGCGCGCATCGCGACGTCACCGACAGCGGCCTGCTGGTGCCGATCCATTGGGCGACGTTCCGGCTGGCCCCGCACCCGTGGTCCGAGCCGGTCGAGCGCATGATCGTCGCGGCGCGCGACGAATCGGTCGATGTGGCCGTACCCATGCCGGGGCAACGGTTGGAACCGGCACGGCTGCCGGGTCTGGATGAGTGGTGGCGGCCGTCTCTATAGCGATTTGTGCACGATTTTCCGCGCCGGTCGCGGATTTTCGTGCACAAATCACGACTTCGTGGGGGAATGAAGCGTGACTGTCGACGATCCGGAACGCAGCGTCACTACGGATCTCACCGGCCTGTCGGACGCTGACGTCGCACAGCGAGTCGCCGCCGGCCAGACCAACGACGTCCCGACGCGGGCGGCCCGCAGTGTCTCGGAGATCATCCGCGCCAACGTCTTCACCCGGATCAACGCGATCCTCGGGACGCTGTTCCTGATCGTGCTGGCGACGGGCTCGGTGATCAACGGGCTGTTCGGGCTGCTGATCGTCGCCAACAGCGCCATCGGCATCATCCAGGAGTTGCGGGCCAAACAGACCCTGGACCGGCTGGCCATCGTCGGCCAGGCAAAACCGTTGGTGCGCAGGCAGTCCGGCACGCAGGAACGGCCGGCGGGCGAGGTGGTGCTCGACGACGTCATCGAACTCGGCCCCGGCGATCAGATCGTGGTCGACGGAATCGTGCTGGAAGCCGCCAACCTCGAGGTCGACGAGTCGCTGCTCACCGGTGAGGCCGACGCCATCGACAAGAACCCGGGTGACACCGTCATGTCGGGCAGCTTCGTCGTCGCCGGTAGCGGTTCCTACCGCGCCACCAAAGTCGGCCGTGCGGCTTACGCGGCCCAATTGGCCGACGAGGCAAGCAAATTCACCCTGGTCAAGTCCGAGCTGCGCAGTGGCATCAACACCATCCTGCGGTTCATCACCTACCTGCTGTGGCCCGCCGGCGCGCTGATCATCTACACCCAGCTGTTCACCGTCACCGGCGTCGGCTGGCGGGAGTCGGTGCTGCGGACCGTCGGCGCCCTGGTGCCGATGGTGCCCGAAGGCCTGGTGCTGATGACGTCGCTGGCGTTCGCGGTCGGCGTGGTCCGGCTGGGCCGGCGCCAGTGCCTGGTGCAGGAGCTGCCGGCCATCGAGGGCCTGGCCCGTGTCGACGTGGTGTGCGCCGACAAGACCGGGACGCTGACCGAAAACGGTATGCGCGTCAGTGATCTCAGGACGTTCACGACGGACGACGCCGCGTCCGTGCTGGCCCAGATGGCGGCCGACGACGTCCGGCCCAACGCCAGCATGGCCGCGATCGCCGAGGCGTACAAACTGCCGCCGGGGTGGACCCAGACCGCGAACGCGCCGTTCAAATCGGCGACCAAGTGGAGCGGGGTGTCCTACGGCGAGCACGGCAACTGGGTGCTCGGTGCGCCCGACGTCCTGCTTGCCGCCGGTTCACCGGAAGCCGAACAAGCCGAACAGATTGGCGCACAAGGCCTGCGGGTGCTGCTGCTCGGTGCCTCGGACCGCCCCGTCGACGCACCCGATGCACCTGGCGAAGTGACCCCTGCGGCGCTGGTGACCCTGGAGCAGCGCGTCCGCCCCGATGCCGGTGCGACGTTGGAGTACTTTGCGCAGCAACATGTCTCGGTCAAGGTGATCTCCGGCGACAACGCGGTATCGGTGGGCGCGGTGGCCGGTTCGCTCGGGTTGCACGGTGAGACGCTCGATGCCCGTCACCTCCCGGACGAGCCCGAGCAGCTGGCCGAAACCGTCAGCGAATACACCACTTTCGGCCGCGTCCGGCCGGATCAGAAACGCGCCATGGTGCATGCCCTGCAGTCCCGCGGCCACACCGTCGCGATGACCGGCGACGGCGTCAACGACGTGCTGGCCCTCAAGGACGCCGACATCGGCGTCGCGATGGGGTCGGGCAGCTCGGCGACCCGCGCGGTCGCGCAGATCGTCTTGCTGGACAACAAGTTCGCCACCCTGCCGTATGTGGTCGGGGAGGGCCGCCGGGTGATCGGCAACATCGAGCGGGTCTCGAACCTGTTCCTGACCAAGACGGTCTACTCGGTGCTGCTGGCGGTACTCGTAGGTCTGGCAGGCCTGTCCGCCAGGTTCTTCGGTACCGAGCCGGTGCTGTATCCGTTCCAGCCCATCCACGTCACCATCGCGGCCTGGTTCACCATCGGCATTCCGGCTTTCGTGCTGTCGCTGGCGCCGAACAATGAACGGGCGCATCACGGTTTCGTGCGCCGGGTGATGACGGCCGCACTGCCGTCGGGCCTGGTGGTCGGGGCCGCGACGTTCGCCTCGTACCTGCTCGCCTATCACGGGAAGTACGCAGATGTGGTCGAGCAGAACCAGGCGTCCACCGCCGCGCTGATCACGCTGCTGGTGTCCGCGGTGTGGGTGCTGGCGGTGGTGGCCCGGCCGTATCAGTGGTGGCGCGTGGCGCTGGTCGCCGCGTCGGCGTTGGCGTACGTGGTGATTTTTTCGATTCCCTGGGCGCAGCAACAGTTCATGCTCGATCCGTCGAACCTGGCGCTGACCTCGGCCGCGGTCGGAATAGGCCTGGTGGGCGCGGGTGTGATCGAGGTGCTGTGGTGGCTACAGGGCCGCTGGCTGGGCGAGCCTCGTCGGTTGTGGCGAACCGACGAGCAATGAACAATGAGCACGTTCACTGGACAATCCGGCAATAGATAGGGTGAAACCATGGGATTTCTGGACAAGGTGAAGGACCTGGCGGCACAGAACGCCGACAAGGTCGAGGCTGCCATCGAGAAGGTCGGCGACATCGTCGACGAGAAGACCGAGGGCAAGTTCAAGGGCGTCGTCGACGGCGCCCAGGAGGCCGCGAAGAAGGCCGTTGCGGGCGAGCAGCCGGCTGAGGCCGCTGCCGAGCCGCCTGCCGAGGGGACCCAACAGCAGTAGTCATGGCAAAGCTCGCGAGTTCTATCGAAGTACCGCTGTCTCCCGACAAGGCCTGGGAGGCAGCGTCAGACCTGTCCCGGTACGACGACTGGCTGTCCATTCACCGGATGTGGCGCAGCGCGTTGCCCGAGACGTTGGGGAAGGGCACCCAGATCTCGTCCGTCGTCGAGGTCAAGGGCATGCTGAACCGGGTCGACTGGACCATCGTGCATTACAACCCGCCAGGGTCACTGACCCTCAACGGTGTCGGCAAGGGTGGTGTCCGGGTCAAGTTGATGGCCAAGATCACGCCGGCCGGCGACGGCTCGAACGTGGCGTTCGACATCCACCTCGGTGGCCCGGCGTTGTTCGGGCCCATCGGCATGGTGGTGGCGGCCGCGCTGCGGTCCGATATCCACCGGTCGCTGGACAAGTTCAAGGAGCTGTTCGCGTCGGTTTAGACAGCGTCCAGTGTGAAGAAGATGGCGAGAATCTCGACGATTCTCGCCATCTTTTTCGTTTCGAGGAGCAGTGGCAAGCCTTGGTTGGCTGGGCGCTGTCATCCGATCGGGCGAATCATTCTGGGTTTGCTGGCTGTTTGCTCAAGAAGGCTACTCCGTGTGGTTGAAGCTGTGATATACCACTGCTTTGGCGGCAAAATGTGCCTGCTCTGACCGAAAAGCGAGGATCCTGTGACCCATCCATCTTCCAGGCGCATGAAGGTTCGTGAGTTTGCCTCAGTCGAGTGTGGTTACCGCATTGCGCGGATAGCGCCGGCCGTGTTGATCGCGCTGCTGGCAAGTCCGATGGTCGCTGCGCCGGCGCACGCGGACCCGGTGGCGACGGTCAAGGCGCGGACTCAGCGGATGAGTGAGCCGAATCTCGGCTCACATCAGGACGGCTGGTACAACCCTGGTGACCGGGTGACCCTGACGTGCTCCCAGCGCGGACAGCAGGTGAAGGGTTTCTTCAGCTTCAACATCCCCGGTGGGTGGGATAACTTGTGGTACAAGACTTCTGACGGCCACTTCGTCGCTGACGTCGATATCGAAACCGGCACTCTCAAAGATGTGACGGGGGATTGCGGCAACGGTGGCGGTCAGACAAATCCGGCCCCGCCCGCTGCGTCGTCGAACGCCGACGCGGCCCTCGCCTGGGCCAACAGCAAGATCGGCTCGGACGAGTACGACCAGTTGTGCGGCCAATTCGTCGCCAACGCGTACGGTCAGCCCGGTCTCGGCGTCGGAACCGCGTACGCGTTCTACCAGAAGCTGGCCGGTGAGAACAAGATCCATCCGGACGGCGCTGCTGCACCCGCGGGGGCACTGGTCTTCTCGCTTAGCCCGGGGGACAGCCGCGGGCACGTGGACCTGGCCCGCGGCGACGGCACCTTCATCTCCGGTGGTGTGGACCCGAGGTACAAGTTCCTCGCCGGGGGGTACCACACTGTGCAGGTGCTGCCCAGCCCCAATCCGTCGAGAGGCTCGAACGTACTTGGCTGGGCGTACGCGCCCTGGTGATGACCGCGATGAGTTTTGTGCGGGGTGGTGGTCTGTACTGATGACCACCCCGTTACTCATCTAGGGAGAAGCATCATGACCACCCGTACTGCAACCCCGCTCGGCGCTCCGGTCTGGATCGACCTGGCCACCTCGGATGCGGCTGGCGCCCAGGTGTTTTACCGCACGGTGATGGGTTGGGACTACGAAAACCCGGGGCCTGATTACGGCGGCTACATCAACGCCCGGCGCGACGGCCGGTACGTCGGCGGCATGATGGCGAGCGACCCGGCGTGGAACGCTCCCGACGCCTGGACGGTGTACCTGCACACCGCCGACATCCAGGCCACCATCGACGCCGCGGTCGCGGCCGGCGCCACCAACTGCATCCCGGCCATGGAGGTGCCCGAGAAGGGCTGGATGGCCATGCTCACCGACCCGACGGGCGCCTTCTTCGGCCTGTGGCAACCGACCGGTCATCAGGGCTTCGAGGTGTACGAGGAAGCCGGCGCTCCGGCGTGGTTCCAGCTGACCACCACCGACTTCGCCAAGGCCACCGAGTTCTACACGACGGTGTTCGGCTGGCAGCTGCAGGTCGAGGCCGACAGCCCCGAATTCCGTTACAGCAACGCCATCTTCGACGGCGTGCCGCTGATCGGCGTGATGGACGGCTCGGTCATTCCCGGCCTCGAGGGTTCCACGTGGAACTGTTTCCTCGGTAGCGACGACGTCGACAAGACCATCGAACTCATCACCGCCAACGGTGGCTCCGTGGTGCGCGCCGCCGAGGACACCCCGTATGGGCGACTGGCCGCCGTCACCGACCCGACGGGCGCCGCATTCAACCTGGCTTCGATCCAGGGCTGACCGCCCAAAATGAGCTTGTGGTCGAACATTCCGCGGATTTTCGACCACAAGCTCAGCTTCGGCGCCGAGCATCCCTACGTTGGCTGCTGCCCGATCTCGGACCCGCGTACGGACTCCTGGCATTGGTCACACGCCAGTTGGGCGTGGAACTCGTTCGCGCACCGCGTGTGGGTGACGATCACCGCCGGGCCTTCCGGCGTGGCGAACCAGCGCTGCGCCCAGTCGAGCGCGGTGACGATGATGGGGAGCACCGCCCGGCCCTTCTCGGTCAGCCGGTACCTGCCGTCGCTGACTGTCAACACGTCGTTGCCAACCAGGATTTGGAGCCGGTCGGCCAGCGATCCCGGTGGGGCACCGAGCTGGTCGGCGAAATCGGTGAACCGGGTGGTCCCCACGAACGCGGCCACCATCACCGCGAATGACCACCGATTGCCCAGGATGCTCATGGTCTGCGGGAACAGCTCGGCCTGTCCGCCCCGGTCGCCGTGGGAGCGCCGCCGGGTCGCCGACACCGGCATGGACCGGGGCCACGACCCGCTCGGACCCCATTGCGCGACAAGGTTTTTCTCATCGGTGAGGCTTCCGCAGGCGCGGCAGGTCAGCTCTGGGGAGAAGGTCCGCCCGCACAGTCCGTGCCGCAGGGCGGGAAGATCGTGCTCGGGCACCCACCGGCGTTCCCAATCCCAGATCGATACCAGCACGGGCCACAAGGACCTGCCGCGCCCCGTCAGCTGATACTCGTATCGGGGCGGATTGAACTGGTATTCAACACGATTCAGCAGCTCGGCGCCGGTCATCATGCTGAGCCGGCGGGTGAGCACCGCATGGGAGATCGGCAGCCGGTCGGCGAACTCCGCATAGCGGGTGGCGCCGAGCAAGGCCTGCTGTGCGATCAACAGGGTCCATTCGTCGCCGAGCAGGCCGAGCATCAGCCCCACGGCATTGACATCCGGGCCGGGCCCCATCAGTCGCGCCAGCGCCGCAGTTCCGAGCCGGCAGCCCAGGTCGAATGGGTGCCACTCGATACTCGTTCCGGCAGTTGGAGTTTGCACACCGGCCCGTCGGCCACCCGGGCTGCGTCGAAGACCAGGCAATAAGATTCATCGGCGTTCATGTCGGTGGTGATGGTGACCAGGTACCCGTCGTCCTCGCCGGTACTGCCGACGCGTGGCGCCATGGCCGTCTCGCTGCCGAATACCCCGTCTTCGAAGTCGTATCGCTGTTCCGATCCGGTGTGCAGGTCGTGTCGGACCAGGCCGTCGAACAGGAACCAGCCGGGTTTTCCGGTCGCGGCATATGTGTAGCGGTAGTTGCGGCCGGCGTTGGCGGAGTTGATCATCCCGAATTCGGTGATGCTGTCGGACAACTGCTCTTCACGAGTTTGCCCGGTGACGAGGTTGAACCGCCAGCGGTGCAGTCGGGTCTGCATTCCGTCCAGGGACAGACCGCGAAAGATGCGCTGCCACCTGGGATCCATACCGTTCTCGACGCCGTCACTCGGTGCGGGCTCACCTTGGAAGAAACCGTCGAGCACAATCTCGTCACCGTCCTCGTAGGCATTGGTGAAGTGCAGGACATAGGTGCTGTCCGCTTCGAACCAGCGCACGTCGTCTGCGGTGCCGCGGCGGGGCAGGACCGCGAACCGCGACGGGAGGTCGCGGTGCAGGCGCGGGATGTGCGCGTTGTGCTTGAGCAGCTCGGCATCCCAGAACAACGGAAAGTCGTTGAGGATCACATAGTTTTCGGTGAATGCCATATCGTGGGGCAGCCGCGGCCCGGGCAGTTCGACATTGACGTAGTGCACCAGCGCGTTGTTCTCGTCGACAACCCCGTAGTGCAGGTACGGCGCCTGCTTGCCGTAGTTGAAGAACAGCAATTCGCCGGTGCGGTCATCGGACTTCGGGTGCGCGGACACCCCGAGGCCGGTGGGGAAGCCCCCGCGCCAGTCCTCCTTGCCCAGGGTGTCGCCCGTATAGGGGTCGATGCGGTACAGGTCGCCACACTGATAGAAACTGGTCAGCGCCACGCCGCGGTGCACCGTCACGTCGGTGCTCGAGGCATCCTTCATGAAAGTCCGGGCGCCCCAGCCATGTTCACGCTGGGCCAGTTCGACCGGTTCGGCGATTCCCGGCCACAGCGGGCCACCCGCGTCGATCTCGGCGAGCAAACCGTCGGTCCGGACGAACCGGTTGCGGTAGAAGGCTTTTCCATCCCGGAAGCCGACGATGTGCAGCATGCCGTCGCCGTCGAACGGATGGTAGAACTTGAACGCGGGGTGCAGCGGGTTCTCGGTGTTGCGCAGGTACACCCCGTCGAGGTCGGCGGGAATCTCGCCGTCGACGGCGAGCAGATCGTCGGCGTCCCACTCCGTGGTCTGCGGGCGCCACGCGCCGGTCCGGTACGGATGGTCGTCATCCTCAGGCAGTGTGGACAGGTACTTGGCGACGACGTCGGTGTTCATGAGACCTCCTGGGCGGACCCGATGACAAAGCTGACCGTGGTGGCGGTGCTGCCGCCGAAGTTCAAGGTGCCGAAGGTTTTTGCACCTTCGACCTGGTAGGCGCCGGCAGTGCCGCTGACTTGTTTGGCGGCGTCGAGCAGCATCCGGACGCCGGAGGCGCCAACCGGATGCCCGCCGCCGATCAGGCCGCCGCTGGGATTGACCGGCAGGCGTCCGCCGATCTCGATCTCGCCGTTGTCGATGGCTTTCCACGATTCGCCGGGGCCGGTCAGGCCCAGGTGATCGATCGCCAGATACTCACTGGGCGTGAAGCAGTCGTGCACCTCGACACCGTCGAGGTCGTCGATGCTGACCCGCGCCCGTTCGAAAGCGTCGAGGGCGGCCCGGCGTACGTGGGGCAGGACGTACGGGTCATCGGCGGAGCGGGTGAGCTTCTGCTGCAACCCCAGGCCGACGGTGCGATGCCCCCAGCCGTCGATGCGGGCGATGGGCCGCACCGTGGGGTGGTTACGCCGGTAGGCGTCGTTCACCAGGACGACCGCGGCACCGCCGTCGGTCATCTGGCTGCAGTCCAACCGCCGGATGCGGCCCTCGACAGGGGGATTGGACCGCGGATCGACCGACCAGGACCGGGTTTGGGCGTTCGGGTTGGCCTTGGCGTTGGCGTAGTTCAGGGCGGAGATGGCATCGAGGTGGATGTCATCGAGGCCGTAACGCCGGTCGAACTCGTCGGCCACGAGGCTGAACATGTGCGGCCACATGAACTGTGCATCGGCACCCTCGTGGCCGGTCCACGCCGCGGCGCCGAGATGCTGCGCGGCGGTGTCCCCGGGCACCGTCTTCTCCAGTTCGACGCCGAGGACGAGCGCGCTGTCGTAGGCGCCGGAACGCAGATCGGCGATCGCCGCGAGGGTCGCCACGCCACCGGATGCGCACGCCGCCTCATGCCGAGTGGCCGGGGTTTCCCAGAACCCGTCGTCGACGGTGGCCGGCATCGCGCCCAGGTGACCTTGCGTGGCGAACATCTCGCCGAAGGCGTTCGCGACGTGCACAACGCCGATATCCGCGGCCCGCACCTTGGTCGCGGCCAAGGTTTCGCGGACCACCTCGGCGGTCAGGTCGGCGAAGTCCAGGCCCTCCCGGTGCAGGTTGCGGGCGAAATCACTCTGATAGCCGCCGAGGATCCACACGTCCATTCCGGCGACGTTACTACAACTAAGAGAGTGACTGAAGAAATGTGTCCCGATTCGGGGTGCTCGGTGCTCCTACCGATATGAACATCCACTGGCGGCACCAGAGCCCCGCAACGACGACGTACGAGATCGTCGACCAGCTCCACGATCGTCACGCAGTCGGCGTCACCGCGGACCGCGTCGCGGCGACGGTGGCGGGCTGGCTCGCCGAACTGGATGTGCAGAGCCCATTGACCGAGGAACTCGCCCACGCGACGCTGCGCGGCGACTGGCCCGCCACGCACACCATCTGCGATCAGCTGTCCATCGACTTGATGATCGCGGCCTGACCGGTGGGCGGCGTCGCCATCATCCGCGCGCTGCCGTCAACATGTCGGCTATCTCGACGAACTTCACCCGCGGTCTGCGTTGTTCGACGCCGCGGGCGCGCTCTACTGCGTCGATGGATTGCCAGCCCTCGCCGCTGACCGGCTGGGCCCCGCGGGCGGCCAGTAGCTCGGATAGCTCAGCCTGGCCCACGTCGCGATCCAGCAAGCCGGTGTCGAAGTCGCCCCACACCTGGGCAACCGTCTCGCGGGCGCATTCGCGGTTGGTGCCGATTACGCCGTTGGCGCCTCGCTTGATCCACCCGGTCACGTACGTGCCTGGCACTACGCGCTCGCCATCAGTGACGCGACCACCCTCATTGGGGATGACGCCGGCAGCGCCGTCGAATGGCAGACCCGGAATTGCCTGGCCGAGGTAGCCGATGGATCGCAGAACAAGCCCCGACTCGATGTGATCGCCGTTCGAGACGCGCACTGCCTCCACAGCCTGGGTCCCGACGATTTCGGTTGGCGCCGTGTCGAATCGGAACACGATCCGCTTGTTCGACGGGTCAACGGTGCGGCCCCGAAGTTCGGCGAGGACGCGCAGTTTGGCCACGGTGTCGACATCGTCGCCCTTGACCGGGTTCAGGTCCCGTGCCGCGACGACGACGTCCACACCCGGGAGGTGACCCAGTGGCATCAGCTCGGCGGCAGAGAACGCGGCGTGCCGCGCGCCCCGGCGGCCGAGCAGTACGACTTCGCGAATATTGCTGCGTGACAGTGCCTCAACGGCATGGTCGGGAATGTCGGTGTCGTGCAATTGTTCGCGGTTCATCAGCAGGACACGCGCGACGTCGAGCGCGACGTTGCCGTTGCCGATGATGACGGCGCGCTCAGTGCCGAGGTCGTAGCGATCGCCGGCGTGGTCGGGATGCCCGTTGTACCAGGCGACGAACTGGGATGCCGGATGGCTGCCGGCCAGTTCTTCGCCGGGGATGCCGAGATCGCGACTGCGGGATGCGCCGACGGCGTAGATGACGGCGTGGTGGCGCCGCGCGAGCTCGTCATGGGTGAGATCACGACCGACTTCCACGTTGAGGTAACAGCCGACCCTGTCGTCGGTGAAGATCGTGTCGAAGGCGGTGACGACGGCTTTGGTCCGTTGATGGTCGGGTGCGACGCCGGCGCGGATCAGACCGTAGGGCGTCGGCAGCCGGTCGAACAGGTTTATCTCGACCCCACCGACCCGCAGCAGGTCGGTGGCGGCGTAGAGGGCGGCCGGTCCGGTACCCACGATCGCGACCCGTAGCGATCCGGACTCGACGGGTGGATGTGCCGGGTCGGGTGTGGGATACGCGACAACCAAGGGGTGCTGCACGAAGTAGTCGGCGTTGAGATCGCGAAAGGCCTGCTGATCGGTCGGGAGGTCGTTCTCGGGGTAGATGGCGTCCACCGGGCATTCGTCCACGCAGGCCCCGCAGTCGATGCAGGCGTCGGGGTCGATGTAGAGCATGGGTGTGTCGCCGGCGTCGGCGGGGTCCGGACGGATGCAATCGACCGGGCATACGGCGGCGCAACTGGCATCCTTGCAACAATTCTGGGTGATGACGTGGGCCATGTCGGGGGCTAGCTCCGTCCGTTCACGAGGGGAAGCAACGGCTGAAAGCGAGCAGCAGTTGGGGTGATCCGCGCAGCTTGATGCGCAGCCTGAGCAACGCCCAGATCAACGACGCGTGCCCGTTGAGGAATCGAATCCAGGTCGTGGAGTCGGCGGTCACCCGGAGGTCGGGCGACCCCTGGTGCCCGTCGGAGACCGTCAGCCGGCGGTCACGAATGGCGATGGTCACCTTGCGCGGCTCCGCACCGGTGAACGTGAAGTGATAGGTCGCCGACATGTCTTTGGCCTGCTCCCGCTGGAAGATGACGGGCAGTCCCTCCACGAAGCCGGCAATGCTGTTGGCGCGCAGACTCTGTCCCACCTGTTTGATCTGCTTGTGCGGGAACCGCTTGGCGACATAGCTTTCCGCGTCTGATCCGGGCACGACATAGATGGTTTCCTCCTTCAGTTGAAGGGGGCGGACAACCTCGGCGAGGTGGGTCTTGCGATCATCGAGCCAGGGCCGGAGCACATCTTCGCCGGCCGGGCAGACTGCCATGCAGTACGCCGCTTTGTAATTGGCGCCGAACGACAGGCTCTGCCACACCGAGGCGGTCTCGTTGTCGGGGACCTTCGACCGGTAGTCGGTGGCGTTCTTGCTGTCCGCGACCTGGCCGACCCAGTCACCGAAGCCGCCCATGAATTCACGGTAGTTGTGGGTGTAGCAGGCCGAGAAGTCGAAATGACCGTCCGAGGCGATGGCGCCGGTCGGACAGGCGGCGACGCACAGTTTGCAATCGAGGCACGGGTTGAAGGCGATCGGTTGCGAGTCGTCGTTCACCTCGGCCTCGATCAGCACGGTGCCCAGCAGGATGAAGTTGCCGAATTTGGGGTGAATAACGTTGCGGTGCAGACCTATATGCCCGAGTCCGGCCGCGACGGCGACCGGCTTGTGGCTGACGACCCACGTCTTGCGCGGAAACTTGTCCATCTCCATCGGGAAGCCCATCGCCGGGTTGATGGCGCGGATGCCCAGCGCCTCCAACTTCGACACCACTGTCCGACCGACCGCGTCGGAGTGGTCGCCGGTGTGGTGGAACTCGAGATTGGCCACCGAACGTGCCGGGGTGCGGATGTTCTCCCGGTTCATCTTGCACACGAAGCTGATCAACGTCCTCACGCGCGGCATTACCGCCGTCAGATCGGCCCTCTGGTCGGCGATCTCGGCCCGATCGATGGCAACGAACCCCACGTCATCGGCGCCTGCGTCGAGGCAGAGTTGGCGCAACCACGTTGTGTCCAGCGACTGTGCCGGGCGGGGCTCGGTGTCGCTGCTCTCGCGTACCAGGGCTACGGTCGGATGGCTGTCGATCTTGCTCGGCTTAGACATTGGATCCGTTTCGTTGTGGTGCCCCAACCGATTTGCGATCGGTGGGCAGCGTGTCGAGGATGATGCGTGCCACGAGACGGGGCTGTTCCAGGGCAGAGAAGTGGCCGGTGCGTGGCAGGTTCACTCGGTGGACACGGCGCAGCGCGCTTTCCGCAACTCGTCCAGCAGGTCGGCCGGGAGCGCGGCGTTGTCGAAGAAACCGCCGTGCAGCACTGCACGCATGACAGGCCGAGGCTCGATGCCGGTGGTGTAGTACCGCAGCCGAGATCCATGGCCGCGGCTGAAGTTCCGAACTTCGCCACGGCCACCGGTCCACGTCCGTGTGTAGCTCGAATCGGGTAACTCGGTAGATGTCATGAGAAGCGTCTCCCGCCTTGGTTCTCCGATCATCTCCATATTAGACAAAAAAATCAAGCGATAGATTGATAATTCTGCCTCAGTGCAAATGGGAATAGAACCGACGATCCTCTAGATTCAGGTGATGGCTGTGCACAAGACCTATGGCCAGAACTGCCCGGTGGCTCTGGGTATGGACGTTCTGGGCGAACGCTGGACCATGTTGATCCTGCGTGAGCTGTTCGGCGGACCGCGCCGCTACAGCGACCTACGTGCCGAGTTGCCCGGCATCGCCACCAACCTGCTTGCCGACCGATTGCGGGCATTGGAGCTAGAGGGTCTCCTCAAGCGGACGGACCTGCCCCCACCGATCGCCCGTACGGTCTACGAACTCAGTGATACGGGCTGGCGGAAGCTCACCCCGGTCCTTCGAGCTGTTGCCATCTTCGGGATAGATCGGATCGACGACAGCGATCTCGCCGGAAAGCCCCTGACCGGGTTCCTCGCGGGCCTGATTGCCGGCTTCGAATCGCCCGGTGCTGCCGATGCAGTGGCCTCCTACCGTGTCGATATCGACGGGCGCACCTTCGAGTTCTCGGTGGATCACGGTGAACTGGCACCGCCACGAGACAACCCGGCGGTCACGATGCAGGCGACGGCGCTCGACTTGATCGCGATGCGGGCGGCGCCGACAGCTACGCGACGGAAGGCTGCCCTTCGGCGCCTCAAGTTCGATGGCGACCCCGCAGCGGTCGCAGAGATGCGGCGGATCTTCCACCTGGCCGCGTGATCGGCCGGGAGCGATCAGCTGTCCATCGACTTGATCGTCGCGGCCTGACCGGTCAACAACGTGTCGATGAGTTCGCGGTACGGGCCGACCAGGTATGCGGTATCTCCCGCACAGAGCTGGGTGTCGCGCCGCGGCCTCCGATGCGTCGTACCCGCCCGGGTGATGGCGATGACCCGGATTTGCGTGGGCACCTCCGCCATCCGCATGCCGTCGAGTGCGCTGCCCGCGTCCACGTGGACGCCGCCCACGGTGAACGACTGCTGTCCCACCGTGAACGTGCCCAGCACCTGCAATCCCATGGCCGCACCGACGAACCACGGGGCCGCCAGCTCGACCGTCGACCGGACGTTGGCGAAGCCGAACCGCTGGGCCACCGCAGCCCCGAGCGTGCGGTCGTAGATCCGCAGCACCAGCGGGACGTCGGGCCGGTCGATTTCCGGCAGCACCCGGGGACTGAGCATCTCGCGTAGCACGATGCCGGTCTCGATGTTGACCATGTCGTCCTGGGTCAGCACCGCGACGGCGCGGGCCCGGTCGAGCCGGGCCAGCTCCAGCGTCTGCCGCAGGGTGGCGTCGCCGAAGATCACCGGGACGTCCAATTGCGCGGCCTGCGCGAGGAACCGGTTGGACTCGTCGCGTTCGATGACGGCGACGTCGTAGCCGGCTGCAGTCAGGTCGCTGACCACCCGGATGCCGAACGATCCGAGGCCCACCACGACGATGTGGTTGCGCAGATGCTGCACCCGCCGCCGCCCGGACGAATTACCGAGACGACGGGACAGCAGTGCGTCGGCGACGAACGCGACCAGGATCGCGGTGGTGGTGACACCGGCGAACATGAGCCCAATGCCCCACAGCCGCAACCAGGTTGGTTGATGCATGAAACTGAAGTCGCCGTAGCCGACCGTCGCGATGGTCTCGGTGGAGAAGTACAGCGCATCGATCCAGCTCATGCCGGCCGGGTTGTGATACGCGAAACGCAGCAGGATCGTCGACCCGAGCAGCAGGGACGCCGACGTGCCGAGGGCCCACCAGAAGATGGGGTTGATGTCGTCGCGGATGACGCGCAGCGTGTCGATCAGGCGGCGCGGCCACGGGCGGTGCGTTCGGCTGGTCAACGGACGTGGCACCGTGATGCCGGCGTCCGCCAGCTCGTCGGCGGTGCCGATCATGGCCGTCCAGTCGCCGGTGCGCACCTCGAAATCCCTGCCGGGACACGGTGTCACCTCGCCGGGCGACTCGGAGTTCTCGCCGCGGACGACGGCGACGGGCGCCAGATCGCCGAACATCTCCCGCAGCGTGGCATCGCGCGGGGCCTCGGTGCCGGAGATGACGTAGTCCACGCCGGCCACCGAGATGGCGTGGGTGGTGCGGGCCAGGCAGGCCTCCACGACCGACGGCGCGGCCAGGTCGGCGACGTCCAGGACCGCGCCGGGGCCGTTGTCCTGGGCCACCGCGGCGCGCAGCACGCTGTTGGCCAGACGGGTCACGACCCGGACGGTGGGATTGAGTTCCCGTGCCAGCAGGGCGATTTCGAGGTTGACGGCGTCGTCGTCACCGACGCAGACGATGGCGGCGGCGCTGGTGACGATGGCGGCCTTCAGGCCGGCGGGTTCGTGGATCGTCACCACCGTCGCGCCCGCCGCCTGCAGCCCCTCGGCGATGCGGTTGGCCAACGCGTCGGTGCCGCAGACGATGACGTGCCCCTGCATACGGCTATTGCCCAGTCAGTGCGAAGTCGGCGAAATCGAAGCCGGGCACCACGACACAGCTGACGAGAGTCGGCTCGTCGACTGTGCTGTTTCCCCGTCGCTCCGCTCGCCCGGGCCGGGCCAGGGCGCGCTGCCAATGCCCGGGCGGCACCAGCGCCTGCGGCTGTTCACCCGCCGCCACGTCGGCGCCGAGCAGCACGGTGTCCGCGGTGTCCCGGTCGGCCCCGACCTCCAGCAGCAGCGGGCTGCCGCGGTGGTACAGCCACAGCTCGGCGCTGTGCACGGTGTGCCAGGCCGACTGCTGGCCCGGCATGAGCAGGAACAGGATCGCGGTCCCGGCGCTGCGCGGGCCCGTGTACTGCGCGGGCAGTGCGGACTGCGGAACGGTCAGGTCGCTGCGCCAGGTCTCGCGGTACCAGCCGCCTTCCGGATGCGGCGACAGGTCGAGCTGTCGCGCCCAATCGGGGAGATCCGTCATGGCAGTTGAGGCTACGGCGCAATGGCGGTGTCGGCAGGTCGATACGCTCATGCCATGGAACGGTTGCGGCCCGCCTGGATCGTGGCGCTGTGCGCGGCGGTGCTGTTGGTCAGTGCCTGGTTGCCGTGGTTGTCGAGCCCGGCGGGGCATGCGAACGCCATCGGCGGCAAGGTCGGGCACATCGCTGTTCCGCCACCGGGTTTCGGGGTCGGGCAGCTGATGGTGCTGCTGTCGTCGTGCCTGCTGGTGGCGGCCGCGATGGCCGCGCGCAAGGTGTCGCCGCGTGCCGCTTCCGTTGTGGCCCTGGTGCTTTCGGCCGGACTGACGGCGCTCGGCGTCTGGTACCACCTGCTGTACGTGCACGGCCCCGTGGTCGCGGCGTACGGGCTCTATGTGGGCTTGGTGGCAGCCGCACTGGCCATCGTGCTGTCGGCGCTGGCTTCCGTCGTCGCCTGGCGTGCGTGATGGGATTTGTCGAGCCGGTCGTGCTGACGGGACGGCAGTGGGTCTCGCTGGAGCCGCTGACCGAGGATCACGTGCCGGAGATCGCCGAGGCCGCCGCCGATGGGGACCCGGGCCGCTTGTGGTTCACCTCCGCGCCGTCCCCGGCGACGGCGGAGCAGTGGGTACAGGCCCGGTTGGCGGCGCAGCGCCCCGATACCGGGCTGACGTTCGTCGTGCGCTCGCTCGACGGCCGGCTCATCGGGTCGTCCAGCTACCTGAATGTGGACGGTCCCAACCGGCGTCTGGAGATCGGCGCGACCTGGTATGTGGAGTCGGTTCGCCGGACCGGGGTGAACACCGAAGCCAAGCTGCTGCTGCTCGGGCACGCTTTTGAAGCGCTCGACTGTATAGCAGTGGAGTTCAGAACCCACTTCTTCAACTCGGCGAGTCGCGCGGCAATTGAGCGGCTCGGAGCCAAGCTCGACGGGGTGTTGCGCTCGCATCAGTTGCTCAGTGACGGCTCCCGACGTGACACCGTGGTGTACTCGATCCTGGACATCGAATGGCCCGCAGTGCGCAACAACCTGCAATTCCGCCTGAATAGGTAACGCCGCCCACCCCGGTGATCAGCATCTCTTGAGCAAAACTTGACAGTTTGCCAAGCTATGTTTTTGAATTCGTGTCTAATCGTGACCGAATTGTGATTTGATCCAAGCATCGGTTCGTTCGCTTGATCGGGGGGACGGATGTACGCAATGAGCTTCAAGTCGTATGCGGGTGCCATGCTCGCGGCCGCTTTGATCGCCGGTGTGGGGGTGGTGTCGGCGCCGCTGAGCAACGCCGACTCGGCGGTGTACGTCGGTCCCACGGGCTACGGCCAACCCGTCTCCAGCCCCGGCCGAACCATGGGTGCGGTCCAGGCCTCGAACTCCGGTTGGCCGGGTCAGTGCACCTGGGGTGCACTGCAGATGGCCTACCAGAACGTGGGCTACTACCCGGACATCCACGGCAACGCCAGGCTCTGGGCGGATTCCGCCCGCTCGCGTGGCTGGACGGTCGTCGACGAGCCGCAAGCCCGCTCCATCGCGGTGTATCCCGCCGAACTGCCGGGCGTCAGCGAGTACGGCCATGTGGCGTGGGTGAATTCGGTGTCCGGCCGGTGGATCAACATCACCGAGATGAACAACGAGTCGCACGGTGGGCCGTTCGCCTGGTGGACCCGCGACACCCAGCACGTCCCCGGGATGAGCTACATCCTGATTCCCTGATCGCTCAGGGGCGTGCCTCGAAGACGAGATTGAACGGTGTCTCGGTGGCCCGCCGGAATTGGGTGAATCCGCTCTGGTCGACGATGACGTCGCGCAACCTGGCCTCGCCGGCCTGCGCGCCGAGTGCCGGCCCGTTGCGGGCGAGCGAGACCGGCACACAGATCTGCGATGACGCGCCGTACATCATGCGGCCGACGGGATTCATGTTGTCCTGCACGTGATCATTGGCGAATGGCTCGACGATCATCGCGATGCCGTCGTCCTTGAGGGCGGCCCGGGTGTGCTGCATCGCGCCGACCGGATCGCCCATGTCGTGCAGGCAATCGAAGAATGCGATCAGGTCGAAATCCTCGTCCGCATATCCCGTCGCGTCGGCGACCTCGAACAGTGCGTTGGTCACGCCGGCTTCCTCGGCGTGTTCGGCGGCGACGTGGATCGACTCGGGGTGGTAGTCGTAGCCGATGAACGTGGAGTTCGGGTAGGTCTGCGCCATCAGGATGGTGCTGACCCCGTGGCCGCAGCCGACGTCGGCCACCTTGCCCCCGGACTCGAGGCGTGCGACCGCGCCGTCGAGGGCCGGCAGCCAGGAGCTGACGAGTTCGGCGTTGTAGCCGGCGCGGAAGAACCGCTCGGTGCCGGCGAACAGGCACGGATGGTGCTCACCCCATTCGAGGCCGCCGCCCGATTTGAAGTTTTCGGTGGTGCGGTCGAGGACGTGGAACACCGCCTCGACGATGTTGTAGGCGCCGGGGATGTCGACCGGTCCGTTCGGGTCGGCCAGGCAGGCGGCTTGTTCCGGGCTCATAGACCACGTGGCGCTGTCGGCATCGAATTGGACGTAGCCGCCGGCTGCCTGGTTGGACAGCCATTCGCGGACGTAGCGCTCCACCGTGCCGGTCTTCTCGGCCAGCTGGGTGGAGGTGAGTGGCCCGGCCGCCAGGGCATTGTACAGCCCGAGGCGGTCGCCGATGAGGACCAGGCTGGCGCTCATCGCGGCGCCCATGTCGCCGATCGCCATGCCGAGAAATTCGTTGAGTTTGGCTTCGTCCACGGTCATGTCTGACCCTCCGATATTTGGTTGTCAGCTTGACTGTACGGCCGCGGAAATTCCTGAACAATGCGTAGATTTCCGACGGTTGAATGGGTGTTGAGGCAATCGGTGCGCCAGCGGCGTCCGCTTCGGATTCGGGGCATCTCCGACCGATCCGCGGCGTCGAATGTTATTGATCAGGGGTGACTCACCAAATGTGGATCGTCGTCGGCATCCTGGCCGGGGCGGTCGGGCTGTTCGTGTGGGGCCGTCCGCGCGCCGACATCGTCGGCGTGCTCGTGGTCGTCGCGTTGATGAGCAGTGGAGTGCTCACCCCGACCGAGGCGCTGGCCGGCTTCGGCTCGCCGGTGGCGATTCTGCTGGCCGGGATATTCATCGTGAGTGCAGGCCTGGTCAACACGGGGATCACGCAGCGGCTGGGCGAATTCGTCGTCAAGGTCGGTGGCCGCAGTGAAGCCCGGCTGGTCGCGTTGGTCATGGTGCTCGCTGCCGGCATCGGCTCGGTCATGAATTCGGCGGCGATCGTCTCGATGCTCATTCCCGTGGTCCTCACGGTCACGGCCGCAACGGGTTTGAACCGCAAACGCATGCTGATGCCGTTGTGCGTGGCCGTCATGATCAGCGGCATGATGACGTCGATCGCGTCATCGCCGAACATCATCATCGAGAGCATCCTCAGTCAGCGCGGCATCACGCCGACGCTCGGCTTCTTCGGCTTCACGCCGTTCGGCGTCGTCACGCTCGTCGTGAGCGTCGTCTTCATGCTCGTCGTCGGCCGTAACCTGTTGAGCCGCAAAAGAACCGGTGATGCGGATGCCCAGGAGCCTTCCACCTTCGACGTCATCGAGTCGTACGGTTTGAAAGCCCGCTGGCACTTGCTGCATGTTTCGGCTGACTCGTCATTGGTCGGACAATCGGTTGCGGCGCAACGACAACCGCTGCGCGACCGGTACGGCCTGGAACTTCTCGGCTTCGAGAAACACGGCCGTGGCGCTGCGCGGTACCTGTCGGCGCGGCCTGAAACCGTGTTCGAGGCAGGCGATCTCGTTTTCACGCTGGTCGACGAACAGCAGACCGCCGCGCTGTCCGCGGACCTTCGTTGCCTGGTGACCGGTCCCCGCGCGGAAGATGAGCGCCGCGAGGTGTTGCAGGATGTCGGTGTGGCCGAGGTGATGCTCGCGCCCGAGTCGAAGTCCATCGGCACCACACTCGGCGACCTGGACCTCGCTGCCGCACACAACGTGACGGTGCTGGCGGTCCGGCATCGCGGTCAGTACATCACCGAGGACCTGGCCAGCCGCACCCTCGACTTCGGTGACGCGATGTTGGTGGGCGGCAATTGGGACGACATCGAGCGGCTCAGCGATGCTCGGCGCAATTTCATCCTGTTGAACCTGCCCGCCGAGTACCAACAGCGGTTGGTGGCGCCGGGCCGGGCGCGCGCCGCGGTGGCCATCCTCATCGCGATGGTGGCGTGCATGGCTTTCGGCTGGCTTCCCGGGGCCGACGCGGCCCTGCTCGGGGCGCTGGCCATGGTCGGCGCGCGCTGCGTTCGTGTAGACAGCATCTACCGGCTGATCAGCTGGAACGCCCTGGTCCTGATCGCGGGGATGCTGCCGTTGGCCACGGCGCTGGCCAAGACGGGGACGACGACGCTCATCGCGCACCGCCTGGTCGAGACGCTCGGCGCGCTGGGCCCGACCGGCATGCTCGCAGTGGTGTTCCTGGTGACGGCGGTGGTGGCGCTGTTCATCTCGAATTCGGCGACCGCCGTGCTCATCGCGCCGGTCGCCATCGAGGCGGCCCAGGCGTTGCATGTTTCGCCGCAGGGTTTCGCGATGACCGTCGCCATCGCGTGCTCCGCGGCGTTCGTCACGCCCGTGTCGTCGCCGACCAACATGCTGGTCATGGAGCCCGGCGGCTATCGGTTCTCCGACTACGCGAAGGTCGGCGTGCCCCTGCTGGCGCTGACGATGGTGATCACGGTGGTCATGGCCCGGCTGATCTACCTACCGGGCTAGCGCCCTACGCCGAGGGTGGGGGTTGACGAGGCGACACGCCGCGGCGGACCTCGAAAGGTCGCACGCTCGACGTAGCGCAAACGGAAAGTGCCCCCGGCAGGATTCGAACCTGCGACACCGGCTTTAGGAGAGCCGTGCTCTATCCCCTGAGCTACGGGGGCGGGGGACCTATCGAAATAGGTGTCGAAGACCCATAGGGACGACTCATGCTAAACGCCGAGCGCCGTATCGGTGGCATCGGGACTCTGATGTCAGTCACGGTGCCGTATGCACCGACGGTGATGTTTGACTGTGCGGCGCGGTGTCGGATGAGTCGAGTTGGTCTGCGACGGCGACGACCAAGCCGCCGAGCATGAAGGCAGTGATCGCCGCGGTCAACGTCGGAGTACTCAGCGTAGGGATGAATCGTCGAATTCCGGCGACGCCGGGACCGCCGCCCCCGTGGTACTTGTGAGTCAGCGCGTGGCCTTTGCCCTTTTGCAGCAGGTATCGGTTTACGGGGTAGGAGGCGAAGAAGGCGGCAGCCAGCGCGATCATCATCCCGATCCAGAAGATCGGATTGACCAGGCCGGCGTTCATAGCGCCGGGGATCACGGCCATGACCACGTTGTCGACGATCTCCATGGTCGCTATCGAGAGAGTGTCGGCGGCCAGGACCACGCTGAGCGCCGTGCCGATCGCCAGACCGGCTTTCAGTAGCGGCAGCGTCGACAGGGTGTAGCCGAAGACGAATGCCAGCGCGATGGCCAGCCCGATGGTCGCCAGGTTCGTCAGACCAAGTGCCGTGCCGATGATCAGGCCGACGATCTCCCCGATGGCGCAGCCGGTGAGGCAGTGCAATGTCGCGCTGACTGCCATCGCGTTGATGTCGCCGCCGTGGTGCGCATGATCCATGTGGGAGCTGTGGTCGTGTCCGCCGTGGTGGTCGGCTTGATGGTGCTGGGAATCGCTGGCCATGGTTGTCGTTCCTCATCGTCCAGATCGAGCGCGGTATCGGAGTCGACCCAACGATACCCCTAGGGGGTATATATGCCTATGTGCGTTGCGGAAGTCGCGTCGACTGCCTGCGTCGCCACGCAATGATCGGCAACAGCCGGCCGCGGCGAAAGCCGCTGCCTGACGCAAAACGGATCGGCCCCCTTCTCTGGCGGGAAGGGGGCCGATTTCTGCATATGGAGTGCGGAAATATGGCATTATTTACGCAATTGCAGAATCACGCGACCGGGCGTCGAATGGAATGGTCATTCCGGGGTAAATGTCAAATCGCAGCAATTGTGGTAATGACGTTCTCTGGTTGTCTACACTTCCGTCCAAATGTGTGAATTTGACATGAACGCGTGCGATCCCGTCGATGTGGTGCGCCAGTTGGACGCGACGGGTGTCGCTCAGGTAGCAAACGCCGTGCAATGGGATTGGGTGATCGATTCCCGGGCAGAAATCGATCGTTGGCTGGCCGCGCATGGCGAGAAAGACCATTTCGTCCTATCGCCACAGGATGGGCACCTTGAGTCGATTCATGCGTTCATGGCCAGCGATTCAGTTCGCACATTTCTCGACAATGTCGTGCGCCAGCGCTTCCCGGACCGGGCGCACGAATTGGCCGGTACCGCGGTGCGCATCGTGGCCGGCCCGCACGCCGACGGTGACGCGTGGTGGTTCCACTACGACGCCAGCGTCGTGACCATGGTGGTCCCGCTGTTCATTCCCGAAGCGGAGCCGGGCCGCTCAGGCGAGCTGGTGGGCTACTTCAACAAGCGGCCGTTCCGGCGGTCTGTGGCGATCAACATCCTCGAGAAGATCGTCCACCAGAGCGCCACGTTCCGGCAGCGGATCCTGCAGAGCCTCGGCCGCGCCGGCGGCCCGACCGTCGTCGACATGAATGTCGGTGACGTGTACCTGTTCTGGGGCTATCGAAGCTTGCACGCCAACATGCCGATCGCCTCAGGTCAGCGGCGCGTCACGTTGCTCATTCACTATGGTCAGCCGCACGCGCCCAGCGGCACCTTGGCCGCGGCCAAACGCCTGCACTGGGCGCTGCGCGGCCGCGCCGACGCCGCGGACCAGCCGGCCGCGGCGAGGGCGTACTAGCGGCAGGTGTTGGCGCTGACCCAACGGCCGTTCCAGCCGACGCATCCCTGCACGGGCGGKGGGGGCGGGGGCGGCGGCATGTCCTCGGGCAGCGGCGCGTAGTAGGCCGGCGGCGGCGCGTATGGCGCGACGGCGCCGAAGTCGGTGCATCCGCTGACCGTGATGCGTCGTCCGGCGCCGAAGCAGACGTCGGCACTCGCGGTACCGGCGGGGGCGACGGCGATCAATCCGGGCACGGCTGCAGCTGCCAACGCGGCAGCGACGAGGCGCATCATTCGCCGAGCAGCGGGCGGTCGGGCTGCGCCAGGCCGCAGCGCTCGCGGAAATCGGTCATGGGCTGACGGATCGCCCGAAGTTCGTTGTGCGCCTGCGGGTTTGCATCGAAGAAGGTGCGCACGTCGTTCGCGACCTCATCGCGGGGCTTGCCCTGCAGGCTGCCGTAGAAGTCGTTGACGTCCGGGTGCGTGAACAGGTAGGCGGAGGCGGCAGCGGCGACACCCGAAGCCACGCCGGCCAGGTCCGCGGGGGTGCAGTTGGGGGCCGTCGGGGCGGCCATCGCCTGACCCGAAGTCGGCAGGGCGACAGCCATGACGGCCATGACGGCTCCTGCGGCAGCCACGACCGCCCGCTGGGCGACCGATTTGGTGAAGACCATTGCCGTATTCCTTTCCACAGTGCCAGGTTCGGCGTCGATCGGCGCCGGATATAGCCGGACTGTAGCAGGCGGATTGACCCGGACGACATTTTCTCGGAGAGCCCCGGTGTGCTCGTCGGGCCGGTGGCCGATGTCGCCGCCGCCGCACGTTGCCGGCGGACCCGACAACTGCGTGGTGCTGTGCGGTTTCGTACTTCAGAAAGTTTGCGGAGAATGCTTGGCAACGTCGCAGCGGGATTGGCATGCTTGGTCCACTATGGGTGATCTAGGGGTGTTCGGTGCATGGCTCCTGCTGGCCTTGGTCGTCGGCGGAGCGGTCTGTGTAGCGGTCGGCTGTGTTTTCGTGACGCGCCGCATCATCGCGCGCGATGCGCGTCCGGAACAGAACTCGTTCCTGTCTCCGTTTCTGACCGTCGTCGGCCTGGTTTACGGGGCGCTCCTCGGGTTCACGGTCGTCGTCGGCTGGCAGCAGTTCCTCAGTGCCGAGACCAATGTCGCCAACGAAGCGTCGGCCTTGACGACCCTGTATCGCCAAACCATCGCGATGCCCCAGCAGGAGCAGGCGCAGGTGCGTGAACAGCTACGTAAGTACGCCGCCGCAGTGCAGGGCCCTGCCTGGGGCATGGACGAATTCGCGGACATCAGCAACAACGGTCGCGCTGCGCTCGGCGAGCTGTATCGCATTGTGGGAACGCATAGTTCGGGGCCGACGGCGAGTCCGATCGATTCGCAGTTCCTGAGTGAGCTGACGGTGCTGGCCTCGGATCGCAGCGAGCGCATCCTCAATGCCAGGCAGCGCATCCCCACCTTGCTGTGGTGTGCCCTGATCTTCGGCGGGACGGTGTTGATCCTGCTGACGTGCTTCATGCGGCTGGAAAATGGCCGCGCCCACGCGATCCTTGTCGGCGCGGTTGCCATCTTGTTGTCGTTGTTGATGTACGTCATCTACACCCTCGATCATCCGTTCGGTCCGATAGGTGTGACGTCGCAGCCGTTTTCGCATGCGGTCAAGGTGTTCGACATGGTCGACCGCGGCAGCTGAGCGCTGCTCCGACGACCGCGGTGCGGCCGACGGTCTATTATCTGCGTATGAATGCAGGTAAGCAGATGCCGGCGCCGCTCGCCGATGATCAGGTGCGCCTGGTGGTCGAGGTGTTCCGGATGCTCGCCGACCCGACCCGCGTCCACCTGCTGTGGGCGTTGAGTGCATCCGAGCTGTCGGTCAATGAACTGGCCGAGCGCGTCGGCAAGCCCGCTCCGTCGGTATCGCAGCATCTGGCGAAGCTGCGGATGGCGCGGTTGGTGCAGACCCGTCGTGCCGGGACGACGATCTTCTACAGCTTGGAGAACGAGCACGTCCGCCAGCTGGTGGTGGATGCCGTGCACAACGCCGAACATGCCGGTCCCGGTGTGCCGGCCCATCATCGCCAGGATGCCGGCCTACGGAGCCTCGAAAGGGGCCGACGATGAGTGGGCGTCAACACCACCACCATCACGACCATGGCCATCCGCATGGCCACGGCGTCCGGGGTGTGGTCAAGGGCATCTTCGCGCCGCATTCCCACGATGCGGCGGACAGCCTGGACAGTGCGCTCGAATCGAGCGCGGCCGGTATCCGGGCCGTGAAGATCAGCCTGCTGGTGCTGGGCCTCACCACGGTCGTGCAGATCGCCATCGTGGTGGTGTCGGGGTCGGTGGCGCTGGCCGCCGACACGATCCACAACTTCTCCGATGCGCTGACCGCGGTGCCACTGTGGATCGCATTTGCGTTGGGCGCCAAGGCCGCAACCCGCCGCTACACGTACGGATTCGGCCGGGTCGAGGACCTCGCGGGGTTGTTCGTGGTCGGCATGATCGCGCTGTCGGCGATCATCGCCGGCTATGAGGCGGTACAGCGGTTGATCCACCCCCAGGTCATCGATCACGTGGGATGGGTGGCGCTGGCCGGGTTGGCCGGATTCGTCGGCAACGAAACGGTGGCGGTCTACCGCATCCGGGTGGGACGCCAGATCGGTTCGGCGGCGTTGGTCGCTGACGGCGTGCACGCGCGCACGGACGGATTCACCTCACTGGCGGTGCTGCTCGGCGCCGGCGGGGTGGCCCTTGGGTATCCGCTCGCGGACCCGATCGTCGGGTTGATCATCACGGTGGCGATCCTGGCCGTGCTGCGCACCGCGGTGCGAGATGTGTTCCGTCGCTTGCTCGATGGCGTCGACCCGGCGCTCGTCGACACGGCCGAGCGGTCCCTGGCGGCCGAACCGGGCGTGCGGTCGGTGCACAGTGTGCGCATGCGTTGGATGGGGCACCGCCTGCATGCCGATGTGGAGCTCGACCTCGATCCTGACTTGAGCCTGGCGCAGGCTCACCGAATCGCTCATGACGCCGAGCATCATCTGGTCCACGCCGTCCCCAAGCTCACCACGGCGCTGATCCATGCGTATCCGGCGCGCTAGAGGCGGATCGCGCCGAGCTGTTGCAGCTGGGCGAGGGTGTCGACGACACCCCAGACCTCGGCGATCTGTCCGTCGGAGAACCGGATGATGAACATCTCTTCGTACACAACGGGTTTCCCGGTCGGCGCCAGGCCGCGATACTCGCCGAGATGTGTTCCGGTCACCGTCTGCCGCGAGGCGATCTTGTCATGGTCGACGACCATGTCGTCGACCTTGACGTGAATGTCGGGGAAGGCGCGAAGGAGCAGGGTCCAGATGCGTTTCATGGTGTCCGGCCCGGAGCCGGCCGACAGCGGTGAATGGACGACGGCGTCGGGATGGAAGACGTCGTCGATCGTGCTCACGATGTCGTCGACATCCCCGCTGTTGCAACTGCAGTGGAATCGTTCGAAGGTCGCGACATTGGTGCTCGTGGGTGTCGTGGACACGGTTCTCCTCGCCTATGGGTCAGGCCCGATCTGCCAGCCCCAGTCTCAGGTGCTCGCTGTGGTAGACGGCTTCGTCGAGCAGTTGCGCGACGTGGTTGTCGTAGAGGCTGTAGACGATGCTGCGTCCGCTGCGGGTGCCGCTCACCAGTCCGAGATTGCGCAGCAGGCGTAGCTGGTGGGAGACGAGGGACTGCTCGAGGCCGATCGCGTCGGCGAGGTCTGTGACGGAGCGGGCACCTTGGCGTAGCTCGGTGAGGATCATCAACCGGCTGGGGGTGGCCAGTGCCTGCAGTGTCGTAGCCACCTGAGCTGCGGCGTCGGCGTCGAGACGCCCGGTGGGGCGATCGCGCCCCTCGACACCGTGTCCCATTGTTGTAGTGTACTAGCGCATACACATGAAGACGTGTTCATTTATTCTGATAACGTTGGCCTCATGCGTTTACGAGGTGCGTCATGGCGACGGTGACCCAGGTCGTCCCGCCGGTGACGGCCGGTACGGCGCTGAACCGGTCACGCCGCGGGTGGTTCGACCTATCCGAGATGCGCTGGGCTGCAGCAGCTTTGGTGTTGTTCCTGGCTGGTCTGGTGATACAGCTGACTGGCGGGCCGACGTGGGCATGGTGGGCTCTGTACCTGGCCTGCTATGTCACCGGCGGCTGGGAACCGGCGCTGGCCGGTCTGCAGGCCCTCCGTGAGAAGACCCTCGACGTGGACTTGTTGATGGTCGTGGCCGCGATCGGCGCGGCATCGATCGGCCAGGTCACCGACGGTGCGTTGTTGATCGTCATCTTCGCGACCTCCGGGGCGCTGGAAGCGCTGGCGACCGCGCGTACCGAGGATTCGGTCCGCGGTCTGTTGAACTTGGCCCCCGACACCGCGACCCGGCTGTCGGACGACGGCGAGCAGGTGGTGAAGGCCGCTGAGCTCGCGGTCGGTGACGTGGTGCTGGTGCGGCCAGGGGAGCGGATCTCCGCCGACGCGACGGTGGTCGACGGCGCCAGCGAGGTCGACCAAGCGACGATCACCGGTGAGCCACTGCCCGTGGACAAGAGCGTCGGCGACGAAGTCTTCGCCGGCACGCTCAACGGCACTGGGGCGCTGCGGATCCAGGTGGACCGACGGGCTGCGGACTCGGTGGTGGCGCGCATCGCGGCACTGGTGGACGAGGCGTCGCGGACCAAAGCACGCACGCAGCTGTTCATCGAGAAAGTCGAGCAGCGCTACTCGATCGGCATGGTCGTCGTCACCCTTGCTGTGTTCGTCGTGCCCCTGCTCGCGGGGGACACCGTGCGCGAGGCCCTGCTGCGGGCCATGACCTTCATGATCGTGGCGTCACCATGCGCAGTGGTGCTGGCCACGATGCCACCGCTGCTGGCGGCCATCGCCAATGCCGGACGTCACGGCGTGCTGGTCAAGTCGGCAGTGGTGATGGAACAGCTCGGCGCCACCACCCGCGTGGCCTTCGACAAGACCGGCACGCTGACCCGCGGCGCCCCTGAACTCGCGGAAATTCATTTGCTGACAGTCGATTTCACCGAAGATCAGGTGCTGACGTTGGCGGCGGCGGCCGAACATCCCAGTGAGCACGTGCTCGGCGCGGCCATCGTTCGTGCGGCGAAGGCACGTTGTCTGGCCTTCCCGCATGTTGCCGATTTCGTTGCCGAACCAGGCCGCGGCGTGCGGGCCACCGCCGACGGACGCGCGGTCACCGTGTCCGCGCCGTCGACAGCAAGCGCCGGCGCGGTGGCGCAGGTGGAACAGCGCGGCTGCACCGCGGTGATCGTCGGGGTCGATGGCCGGTCTGTCGCTGTGCTCGGACTGACCGACCAACTGCGCCCGGACGCCGAGGCTGCCGTCACTGGCGTTGCCGACCTCACCGAGCAGCATCCGGTGCTGCTCACTGGCGATAATGCTGCTGCAGCAAGGCAATTGGCCGGTCAGGTTGGCATCGTCGAGGTGCGGGCCGGCCTGCTGCCGCACGACAAGGTGGCCGCCGTCCGCGAGTTGCAAGCCGACGGTACGCGCCTCGTCATGGTCGGTGACGGCATCAATGACGCGCCCGCGCTGGCTGCTGCGCATGCCGGCATCGCGATCGGTGGTGCGGGATCGGACCTGACGTTGCAGACCGCGGACGCGGTGGTTATCGGTGCTGACCTACGCGCCATTCCCGCGGTGATCGCACTGTCCCGACGAGCCCGGCGTGTGGTGATGGCGAACCTGGCCATCGCCGCGACATTCATTGCCGTGCTGGTGGTTTGGGACCTGTTCGGCACGCTACCCTTGCCGTTGGGAGTGGCCGGCCACGAGGGGTCGACGATCATCGTCGGGCTCAACGGCCTGCGGATGCTGCGCAATGCCGCCTGGCGGACTGCGGGAGCGTCAGCTTCGAATCATTCTTCGTAGGGGACGAACTCGTCCTTGCTGACACCGCAGACGGGGCACACCCAGTTGTCGGGGATGTCCTCGAACGCGGTGCCGGGGGCGATCCCGCTGTCAGGGTCGCCGTCGGCAGGGTCGTAGATCATGCCGCAGCGCACGCAGATCCACAGCTGGGCGGTTTGGGTCTCGGTCATTGTGTTTCCGTTCGGAGAAGTGGTGCGGTCAGGGCTCGACGTGCGCCGGGGCGAGGCTGAAGCGGTTGGCCCGGTGGAAGGTGCCGAAGTCGTTGAACCGGACACCGTTGTCGCGCAGTACTTTCTGGCAATCGTGCTTGATCGCCTCGCGCAGGTAGAACGGGTCGCGGACCAGGAAGTGGTGGATGGCATGGGTCTCGCCGAAGTTGAAGCAGAGGGCGTGGAAGGGCTTGAGCCACTTGGCTGTCCATACCTGGGTCTGCTGCATGACGTTGTGCTTCTCGACGTCGCCGTAGTAGTGCATGTTGGAGCTGACGAAGTGCAGGCAGAACGTGCGCACCGCGTTCGGTGCCAGCAGCGTGACGGCGACGAAGTTCAAGGCCGTCACCCAGCTGCCGGAAATGCTGGTGCCGGTGACGAACTCGAACACGTGCAAGCCGATGAACAGGTGCCACAGCGTGTAGTGGATAACCCCCAGCGGGAAGTACACCGCGAGTGTCTTGGCGGCGAGCTGGCGCGCCTCCTCGGCGGAACGGGCCTCGTGGTTGATGTAGGCGGTGACGATGGCCTGCTGCCGGAGCGGCTTGCTGTAGATGCCGAGCATCGAGTCGAGCAGGCTGAGCAGTCGGTGGCTGCCCCAGCCTTCGCCGTTGGTGATGCCCCGTTCCTCGAGGTCTGAATCGGTGCCCGACACCTCGTGGTGGTGCAGGTGCAGGGTCCGCCGGATCCAGGGGTTGATGGTGCTCGGCCGGAAGAACCAGACCCCGAACATCATCACGTTGTGCACCACGCGGTTCTGCCGGAAATACATCGAGTGAATGAGGTCGTGCTCCAGTTCGTGCAGCAACGACAGCCAGAACGCGGTGATCAGGATGGTCGCGTACCAGGGCAGGATGCCGGCCGCGTAGAGCGCGGCATCGACGACTACGCCGGCGATCGACATCAGGAAGATCGCCATCCCGACCCCATCCTGGTGAGCGGTGAGGAACGGATGGCGCTCGCGCCAGCCGTTGCCGATGCGGATGAGCTCGCCCCGGATCTCGGCGATCCGGTCGCGGTCTTCTTCGGCGAGGTTGCGCTCGCCGGGTAGGCGGGTCGCGATGCGTGCCATGATCTCTCCATTCGAGTTAGAGAACGAATGTTCCGTAAGATATGGTTGCCGATATGTCGAGGTCAATAGCTAGAATTGGATTCGTGACCGGTGACACAGAGAACAGACGCTCTCTATCCGTTGACGCGGACTCCGGCAAGGGGCGGGATCGGCATGGTCGCCGGACACAGCAGGAGCGCCGCGAGCACACCCGCCGTGCGCTGATGTCGGCGGCGCTCGATCTGACCGCCAGCGGGTCGAGCTTCGACGCGCTGAGCCTGCGGCAACTGGCCAGCAAGGCAGGTGTCGCGCCGTCGGCGTTCTATCGCTACTTCCAGTCGCTCGATGACCTCGGCCTTGCCGTGATTCATGAGACGTTTCGCACGCTGCGCGAGATCATGGGCGAGATGGCCACTCTCGACATCGATTCGTCCGGCGGCGCCATCCACGTTGGTGTGCAGGCACTTCGTGGTGTGGTTTCGCGCGATCATGCGCACCTGGCGTTCCTGGCTCGCCAACGCGCGGCCGGCCATTCGGTACTCCGGCGTGAGATCCGGTCGGAGATCCGCTTGTACGCCAGCCAGTTGGCCACCTACATGGCCCGGTTCGAACCCATTCGGTCGTGGAGCGTCGGTGATGTGGAGATGCTGTCGAGCATGTTGATGGCCACCATTCTCGCTGGTATCGATTCGATGCTCGAGGTCATCGCGCGCGGGCTCGACGAAGAGACCACGGCGCGCGACCTGGACGCGGCCACCGCGATGCTCGAGCGTCAGATTCGGTACCTGTACGTCGGTGGTACCGCTTGGCGCAGCAGTTGATGGATTGTGGAACTGAAAACCTTTGACTACCAACAGGAGCGACATGACATTCTCACTGCAGCTCAGCGATGACGTCATCGAGGTGCGTGACTGGGTGCACCAATTCGCCGCAGAGGTCGTACGCCCTGCCGCCGCGGAATGGGACGAACGGGAACAGACTCCGTGGCCGATCATCCAGGAAGCGGCCAAGATCGGGCTGTACTCACCAGAGCTGTTCGCCACCCAGGCCGCCGAGCCGAGCGGGCTCGGCATGCTCACCGTGTTCGAGGAGTTGTTCTGGGGTGACGCCGGTATCGCGCTGTCGATCATGGGTACGGGTCTGGCCGCCGCCGCCTTGGCAGGTAACGGAACTCCTGAACAGATAGGTCGCTGGCTGCCGGAAATGTTCGGCACGGCTGCGGATCCGAAGGTCGCGGCCTTCTGTTCATCTGAGCCCGACGCCGGCTCCGACGTCGGGTCCATCCGGGCCCGGGCCCGGTATGACGAGGCCACCCGTGAGTGGGTGCTCAATGGAACCAAGACCTGGGCCACCAACGGTGGCATCGCCAACGTGCACATCGTGGTCGTGTCGGTGTACCCGGAACTCGGGTCGCGCGGCCAGGCCAGTTTCGTCATCGGACCGGACACCAAGGGCTTGACCCAGGGCCAGAAGTTCAAGAAGCACGGCATCCGGGCGTCGCACACCGCCGAGGTGGTGCTCGACAACGTGCGGCTGCCGGAGGATGCGATCCTCGGCGGCCGGGAGAAGTTCGAGGCCCGAGTGGCTCGGGTGAAGTCGGGTGCGTCGGCGGGCGGCCAGGCCGCGATGAAGACGTTCGAACGGACACGTCCGACGGTCGGCGCGATGGCAGTCGGGGTGGCCCGGGCCGCCTACGAATATGCCCTCGAATATGCCTGCCAGCGTGAGCAATTCGGCAAGAAGATCGGTGAATTCCAGGCCATCGCTTTCAAGCTGGCGGACATGAAGGCCCGCATCGACGCCGCCCGGCTGTTGGTGTGGCGGGCCGGCTGGATGGCGCGCAACAATGTGCCGTTCGAAAATGCCGAGGGCTCGATGGCGAAACTGGTGGCCAGCGAGACCGCCGTGTACGTGACCGACGAGGCGATTCAGATTCTCGGCGGCAACGGCTACACCCGTGACTATCCGGTCGAGCGGATGCACCGAGATGCCAAGATTTTCACCATCTTCGAGGGCACCAGTGAGATTCAGCGGTTGGTCATCTCGCGGGCGGTGACGGGTCTGACGATCCGCTGAATTACGACTCGTCGATGCGGTGCTGGTACTCGGCGCGGGCTTTCGGGTCGAAGTCGAGGAAGGTGCTGTATGCGCCCAACTGCGTGTTGATGGCATCGCGCAGCCGGCGCCCGATGAGGGGCTGCGTGCGCAGGATCGGTCCGATGACCTTGGGCACGAACACATCCGCAGTTGGCCGTGCGACGGCATCCACGATTGCCTGAGCGACATCTTCGGGCTGCGCTGTCGGGATGAACTTCAGGCCGGCGGTCCCGGCGATGAGCTCGGTGTTCGTGAATGACGGCATCACGCAGGTGAATTGCACGCCCGTATCGGCATATTCGACGCGGGCGGTCTCGGTGAGCGCGATGACGGCGGCCTTGGTGCCGCAGTAGGTGAGGCCGCCGGGCACCGGCGTCTTGCCGGCCGACGAGGCGATGTTGATGATGTGGCCCGAGCCGCGTTCCACCATGGCCGGCAGCGCCAGGTGCATGCCGTTGATGCAACCCATGACGTTGATCTCGACGGCGCGACGGTGCCTGTCGGCGGACTGATCGAGGAACCGCCCGATCGGCATGATCCCGGCGTTGTTGATCAGCACGTCGAGCGGGGCGTCGGCCGTCGCCTCTTTGTGGAACGCCGCGAAGGACTCGTAGTCGGAGACGTCGACGGGGTAGGCCTCGGTACCCGGGCCGACGAGGCCGGCGGCAGCGGCTGCCGACTCGTTGTCCAGGTCGCCGATCACGATGGTGGCTCCGCGCTGGTACAACGCCCTGGCGGTGGCCAGACCGATGCCGCGGCCGGCGCCGGTGATCGCGATCCGTCGTCCACGTAGGGAAGTGGCGCTCATGGGTGATTCCTCTCGTCGTTCCGGTTCAAATGTAGGTCCACATATATTTCCCGCGCAAGAGGTCTTGACTGTCATATATAACGTAACTTACATTTCAAATGTCGCGTGGGCGGTACGGAATCTGACGAAGGTGGTGAAGCGAGTGGTTGGTTCAACGGCGTACGAGCAGGAGACCGCGGTGGTCGACACGCTGCGCAAGGTGTTCGCTACCGGTCGCACGCGCGAGCTGTCCTGGCGGATCGACCAGCTGCGCGGCATCGAGCGACTGTGCGAGGAACGTGAGCAGGAGATCGTCGAGGCCCTAGCTGCCGACTTGGGCCGCTCGGCGTTCGAGGGTTGGCTGGCCGACATCGCCTCCACCAAGGCCGAGGCGGCCTACGCGCGTAAGCACCTCAAGAAGTGGATGCGCCGACGTCCTGTCGGTCTGCCGCTGAGCCAACTACCGGCCAAGGGCTGGGTGCAGTACGACCCGCTCGGCGTGGTGCTGGTCATCGGCCCGTGGAACTACCCCTTCTATCTGAGCGTCAGCCCGCTGGTCGCCGCCGTCGCCGCCGGCAACTGTGCCGTCGTCAAGCCCTCCGAACTTGCTCCAGCGACCTCTGCGCTCCTCGCCCGACTGCTGCCGCAATACCTCGACCCCCAGGCGATTCGTATCGCTGAAGGGGACGGCGCGACGACCCAGGCGCTACTGGCTCAGGGTTTCGATCACGCGCTGTTCACCGGCGGCACCGAGGTGGGTAGGAAGATCATGGCCGGCGCGGCGCCGACGCTGACCCCCGTCACGCTGGAGCTGGGCGGCAAGAGTCCGGTCATCGTGACTGCGGACGCCGACATCGACGTGGCAGCCCGGCGCATCGCCTGGGTGAAACTGCTCAACTCGGGGCAGACCTGCATCGCGCCGGACTACGTACTGGCCGAGCGAGCCATCGCGGGCGAACTCGTGGCCAAGATCGCCGAAAACGTCGAACGATTCCGGTCGGCCGAGCCGAACACCTCGCAGCGAATCGTCAACGACCGTCAGTTCGATCGGCTCGCCCAGTTGATCGGCACGACGACCGGCACCGTGGTGATGGGCGGCGGCTCCGATCGATCGACGCTGCGCATCGAACCCACCGTCATTCTCGATCCCGCGGCGGACGATCCGGTCATGGCCGACGAGATCTTCGGCCCGATCCTGCCGGTGATTCGCATCGGCTCAGTCGACGCGGCAGTGCGATACATCAACGCCAAGCCGAAACCCTTGGCGCTGTATGTGTTCACCGAGTCGACGGCGCAGGCACGGCACATCATCGACGCGGTCCCGTCCGGCGGCGCTGTCGTCAACCACATCGCGATGCATGTGTTGGTGCCGCAGTTGCCGTTCGGTGGCGTGGGGGCCAGCGGCATGGGTGCGTACCACGGCCGGTGGGGATTCGAAGCGATGAGTCACCGCCGCGCCGTGCTGGCCAAGCGCAGCAGTCCGGACCCGCAGATGTTCTACCCGCCATACGGCCGTCTGGCGAAGAAGCTCATGCGAAAGGTGTTCTGATGCGACGCCTTTCGAGCCTGGATGCCCAGTTCCTGGCAGCAGAAACCCGTACTTTCGGCTCGCACTACAGCGGGCTGGCCATTTTCGAAACCGGTGACAGCACGACCATCACCGCCGCAACGATGCGGAGCCGGGTGGCGGCCTGTATCGATCAGCTTCCGCCATTGCATTGGCAGGTGGTGGAAGTTCCGCTCGGGCTTGATCATCCGGTCTTCATCGAGGCGGACGTCAACCTGGACGATCACATTTTCGAGTCGACGCTGCCGGAGGAGGCCGACGACGAAATGCTGGGCCAGGCGGTGGCCGACATCTTGTCGACGCGCCTGGATCGCGACAAGCCGTTGTGGCGGCTGGACGTCATCCACGGCCTTCCCGGTCGCACTGCTGTGGTGATCACGCTGCACCACGCGGCTGCCGACGGGATCGCGGCAAGCGAAGTCCTGGCCGCGATCCTGGACAACGCGGCGTCGCCGGAGCCCGCACCGCGACGCCGGTCGGAAGCTGCGCCAAACCCGTTGGGGCTGGCCGCTCGTGGACTGGCAGTGCTCCCCGTTCGTGGGGTTCGAGCGCTGCTGGCCGCGCCGCAGACCTTGGCACACCTGGATCAGGTGCCGGCCATCCGTGCGCTGCCAGGAATACACACCCTGGCGCAGACGGTGCGCCGCGACGGAGCTGCGAAGCCTCTCAACGCACCGCGAACTCGGTTCAACGTGAAACTTTCCGGCGCTCGGACCGTGGCATACGGGACGGTGCCGTTCGGTGAGATCAAGGCGTTGAAGGCGCATTTCGGGATCACCGTCAACGATGTGGTGATCGCCTTGTGCGCCGGCGCGCTGCGGCGCCGACTCACCGAGACCGGCGATATGCCGACGGGGCCGCTGGTCGCCTACATTCCGGTATCGAAGCGGTCGCCCGATGCGCGGGATCGTTTCGGCAACGCGATCAGTTCCATCATCGCGCCGGTGCCGGTACACCTGCCGAAACCTGTTGACCGACTGCGTTTTGCGCACGAAACGATGACGGCGGCGAAACAGCGGACCAGCGACGCGCCGGACACCCTGCTCAGCGACGTGAACGATCCGATTCCGGTACCGATCTTCGGGATCGCCGCGCGTGGCCTGATGGAACTGACCTCATCGCGATTCGCCCGGCCGCCGATCAACATGGTCATCTCCAACGTGCCCGGCTCGCCGTCCGCGATGACGTGCGAGGGGGCTCCGCTGGTGGCGACCTACCCGGGCAGCCTCGTGTTCGACGGCTTCGCCCTCAACATCACCGTGGTCAGCTACCAGGACGGTCTCGACATCGGAATCGTTGGTGATGCAACCGCTTTGCCGGATGCGTGGGACCTGCTGGCGGATTTCCGCAGCGAATTGGACGAACTGTCTGCCTTGGTCGATACAGAAAGGAGTGTGCACTGATGTCTGCGACGGACGTCGAACTGGTGGTGCGGCGGCGGGAGACAGCTGCCGATGGCGTGGTGACCCTGGACCTCGTCGAACCCGATGGCAACGAACTGCCCGCGTGGGAGCCCGGCGCCCACATCGACCTGCTGCTCGACGAGGGCCTGGTGCGTCAGTACTCGCTCTGCGGTGATCCGCGCGAGACCGGCACCTGGCGGGTCGGCGTCCTGCTCGACCCGAACAGCCGGGGCGGATCCCAGCATGTCCACGCGCACCTGCAAGAAGGCTCCGCTGTCCGGGTTCGCGGACCCCGCAACAACTTTCCGCTCGTAGAGGCGCCGAGGTACCTGTTCATCGCGGGTGGCATCGGTATCACGCCGATGAAGGCCATGGCCGAAAGCGCGGAGCGCGCGGGCCTCGATTGGTCCATGCTCTACCTCGGCCGCTCGCGGTCCTCGATGGCCTTTCAACAGGAACTGCAGGACACCTACGGTGACCGCGTCACGGTGTGGGCCGACGACGAGCGCGGTGGATTCTTCGACCTGGCCTCTGCGCTGGCGGAGCCGTCGGACGGCGCCGTGATCTACAGTTGCGGGCCGGAGCCGCTGCTCGCGGCAGTCGAAAAGCATTGTGCGCATTGGCCGGACGGCAGCCTGCATGTCGAGCGGTTCACCGCCAAGGCGCCGGCCGCCGAAACCCTCGAGCAGGCGCTGGACACCTACCAGGTGATCTGTCAGCGCTCGGCCATCACCGTCGAGGTGTCGGACGGCGTGCCGATGCTGGAAGCGCTCGAGGACGCCGGCGTTCCGATCATGTCCTCCTGCGGCGAGGGCGTGTGCGGCACCTGCCGGGCCACCGTCCTGGAAGGCACTCCCGATCACCGCGACTCACTGCTCACCGACGCCGAACGTGCGTCCGGAGACGTCATCCTGCCCTGTGTTTCCCACTCCCTATCCGGAAAGTTGGTGCTTGACCTATGACCGTTCAATCCGACATCGATCTGGCCACAGTCGATCTCACCGACCTGTCGTACTTCCAGGACGGGCCGCCGCATGAGTTGTTCGCGCGCATGCGTAAGGAGGCGGGTCCGCATTGGAACGCGCTCACCGACGCCGACGAACCCGGTTTCTGGTCGTTCACCAAATACGCCGACATCCAGGCGATCAGCAGCAACTCCGAACTGTTCTCCTCAGCCCGGGGTGGGGTCTTCTTCACCGCCTCCATGGGCGCCGCACCGATCGAGGCGCTGCGCGAAGTGATCCTCGGGATGGACCCGCCGCGGCACACGCAGCAGCGCATGGTGGTGCAGGCGGTCTTCACCCCACGGATGATCCGGCAGATGGAAGCCGAGGTCCGTGCCACGGTGGCCCGGCTGATCGATGACGTAATCGAAAGAGGTACCTGCGACTTCGTCGAGGAGATCGCTGTCGAGCTGCCTCTCATCGTCATCGCCGACATGCTCGGCGTCGTGCAGGAAGACCGCCGGCAGCTCTTCGAGTGGACCAACATGCTGTCGCGTGCGGCGGCGACCGGTGATTCCCAGATGGGCATGGGCGCCCTGATCCAGATCGGTGGTTACCTGACGGCGCTGACTGCCGCGCGCAAGGAAAACCCCGGCACGGATTTGTTGTCGCGGATGCTGACCGCCGAGGTGGACGGCGAGCGCCTGTCCGAAGCCGAGATCACCTTCTTCTTCGCGATTCTGATGTTCGCGGGCAACGACACCACGCGCAACACCGCCTCGGGCGGCCTTCGTGCGCTCATCGAGAATCCGGCGGAGCGGCAGAAGCTGCTCGACGACCCGGAACTGATCCCCGGCGCCGTCGAGGAGATGCTGCGCTGGGTGTCGCCCGTCGTGTACTTCACCCGCACCGTCACCGCCGACACCGTCGTCGGCGGGCACGCGCTGAAAGAGGGTGAGCGCGTGTGCCTGTGGTACCCGGCCGGCTCCCGCGATCCGGAGAAGAACGAGGACCCCGAGACGTTCAACGTCTCGCGCGGCAAGATGCCGCACATGGCGTTCGGCGGCGGCGGAGCGCACTTCTGCCTCGGTAATCAGTTGGCACGTCTGGAATTGCGGGTGTTGTTCGAGGAGCTCCTGCGCCGCATCCCGGACATGGAGATCACCGGCCCGGTGAACCGGCTGGTGTCGACGTTCTCCAACGAATTGACCTCGATGCCGGTCACTTTCACGCCCGGCAGCAGGGAAGGCTGACGATGTTCCCAGGGACGCACGCACTGACGACGCCCGACAAGGCGGCCGTCATCATGGCTGAATCAGGGCGCATCGTCAGCTACCGCGAACTCGATGACAGCTCGCGCCAACTCGCCGTCGCATTGGCTGATCTCGGGCTCGTCAAGGGTGACGTCATTGCGATGCTCAGCGACAACGCCGCCGAGTGCTTCACCATCTACTGGGCGGCCCTGCGGTCTGGGCTGTACCTGACCGCGGTGAACTTCCATCTCACGGCCGACGAGGTCGCCTATATCGTCGACGACTGCGAAGCCAAGGTGCTGATCGCCGCCGGTGGGCTGGGCGAGTTGGCCGAGCAGGTGCGGGTCCTGGTTCCCGGTGTCGAACACGCCTACAGCTTTGGTGGCGATCTTGCCGGATTCGGCTCGTACGCAGACCTTTTGGCGTCAGCCGGTGACCGAATTCTCGCCGACCAGCCGCGCGGCAGCGACATGCTGTACTCGTCGGGCACCACCGGTCGTCCGAAGGGGATCAAACCGCAGCTGCTGCCGATTCAGGTAAGCGAGCCGGGAGACCCGATCACCGGGCTGCTGAGCACTGCGTTCGGCGTGACCGCTGATGATGTCTATCTGTCTCCTGCGCCGATCTACCACGCCGCACCGCTGCGCTGGTGCGGCGCGATCCAAGCGCACGGCGGCACCGTCGTGGTGCTGGAGAGGTTCAAGGCCGACCGCGCGCTGGCCGCGATTCAGGAGTACCGGGCGACCGCCATCCAGGTGGTGCCGACGATGTTCGTGCGGATGCTGCAAATGTCGGACGAGGAGCGCACGTCGTACGACCTGTCGAGTCTGCGCTTGGCAATCCACGCTGCCGCGCCATGTCCCCCCGATGTGAAGCAGGCGATGATCGATTGGTGGGGACCGATTCTCGTCGAGTACTACTCGTCGACGGAGGCGTGCGGGTTCACCGTCATCAACTCCCACGAGTGGCTGGCCAAGCGCGGATCCGTCGGCCGCAGCATGCTGGGGCCGGTCCACATCTGCGGTGACGATGGCGCTGAATTGCCGGTTGGCGAACCAGGATTGGTGTACTTCGAGCGTGACGTTCGTCCGTTCGAATATCACAACGATCCGGCCAAGACCAAGGAAGCCGAGCATCCGGCGCACTCGAACTGGACGACAGTGGGAGACATCGGCTACATCGACGCGGACGGTTATCTCTTTCTGACAGACCGGAAGTCGTTCATGATCATCTCCGGTGGGGTGAACATCTATCCGCAGGAAGTGGAGGACGCACTCGCGTTGCACCCGTCGGTGTTCGATGTGGCCGTCATCGGGGTACCGGATCCGGCCATGGGTCAGCAAGTCAAGGCGGTGGTCCAGCTGCGCGAGGGGGTGGAGCCCAGCGACGAATTGGCCGAGCTGCTCATCGCGTACTCCCGGAGCAAGGTGGCGGCGTTCAAGACGCCCAAGACCGTCGACTTCGTCGAGAGCCTGCCACGTACGCCGACGGGAAAGCTGGTCAAGCGGACGCTGGTGCAGCGATACGCGGCCGCTCCGGCCGGCTGATGCGATGAGGCGAATCGTGAGCGTCGACGATTACTTCGACGCGGCGATCGAACTGCTTGTGACGGAGGGGCCGGGCAGCATCAAGGTCGGCTCGCTGTGTTCGTCGTTGGGCGTGACGACTGGGTCGTTTTATGGTTACTTCCGGGGGCTGGAAGATTTCGTCGCAGCGCTGCTGGCTGCCCGTTTGTCGACCCAGAACCGGCGACTGGCCGAACTGACCGCCAGTCGTGTGTTGCCCGAGATGCGGATGGCGCAGCTGCGGGAAGTCGCGCGGGATGTTCCGCACCACGCCGAGGCCGCGTTGCGGACCTGGGCGGCAGGCAATCGGGCCGTGGCACGGCTGCAGCAGCGCCTCGACGAGGAGCGGGTTGCCACTCTCGTCGAATTCCTTCGTCCCATCGTGGTCTCGCCCGAGGTGGCGGCGCGGCTCGGCGACTTCGGGATGGTCTTCCTGATCGGGTGGCAACATCGTCACGCCGGCGCCTGCGGCCCGGAGTTCGACGTCATGTTCGACCACTTCGAGGCAGCCATACGCCAATCCGCATGGGCTGGGTAGCTGCACGTCGGCCGCAAATGTAAGGATCATTACATCGAAACCGGCGCAGAGCCGGTGACTTGTTGAACCGGCGGGAGGAATTGCCGTGCGCCTCTTGGTTACACGTGAGCAGTATTTCGACGCAGCCATGACGTTGTTGGCCACCGACGGCGTCGGCAAGCTGAAGATCGCCACGTTGTGTGGGGCCCTCAATGTCACGACCGGATCGTTCTACGGGTACTTCGGCAGTCTCGACGGATTCGTCGCCGAATTCCTCGCCTATTGGGAAGAGACCCAGACTGAGCGGTTGGGGCAGTTGGCCGGCGTACCAGGAGATCTCGCCGCGCGAGTCCACCTGCTGAAGCGCCTGACCGCAGGGCTTCCCCATTCCGCGGAAGCCGCGATACGTGGCTGGGCCCATTCCGACGCTCAGGTCGCAGCGGCCCAGAAGCGGGTGGACGACCGTCGCATCGACATCGTCACCAACCTCCTCGCACCCGCCGTCGGATCGCGCCGGGAAGCAGCGACCCTGGCGATAATGGGTGTGACACTGCTGATCGGGATCCAGCAGTGGCGTTCACCGGTGACCACAAGGGATTTCAACCGCATCTTCAACGAATATGAAAAGGTGCTGTTCGCTCGGATGACCGGCGACGAGACCATCGCGTAGCGGCCCGGTCGGTCGGCTCGCCTTCAGGCCAGCAGATACATCACCGACAGCACCCCGAGCAGTACGAGGCAGAAGAACTCGAATAGGCCACGCAATGCCCACGGTGCCGCGCGAAGCTCCATGAAATAGAGGCCGACCAGGCGTGCCTTGAAGATGGCCACCACGAAGATCGCCAGGCTCGCTGCCACGTGCGCGCCGCCGCTCGCCGTCTGACTTCCGATCACCCATTGGGCCAGTGTCAGCGCAACGAGAACCGCCCAGGCCAGCGACGCCCTGCTCAGTACCAGAGTCGCCATGATCAGTGCACCAGGAAGACGAGTGGAAAGATGATGAGCCACAACAGGTCCACCATGTGCCAAAAACACCCGCCGCCCTCGAAGATCGCAACCTGAGTTCGCGTGGTCTCGGTTTTGCGCGCGAGCCGCCACAGCACCAGCAGCACGATCAGTCCGACGATCACGTGGACGAGGTGTAACCCGGTCAGCGCGAAGTAGTAGAGGAAGAACTCGTTGGTGTTCGGCGTGATACCTGCCGCGACCTTTGTGCGGTACTCGATGACCTTTGCGATCACGAAACAGGAGCCCACCAGTGCACCCGCCAAGGTGAGGCGGGCGGCCAGGTGTCGAAATTGCGTACTTCGCATCGCCCTGACCGCCAATACGATCAACATGGAGCTGCAGAGCAGCACCAGTGTGTTGGCCACTCCCAGAGTCCGGTTCAGGGCCAGTTGAGACTCCGCGAACAGCGCCCGGTTGTGGCTGCGGCTGTTCAGGTACGCGCCGAACAACATCGTGAAAAGCAGCATGTCGCCGAAGATCAAGACCCAAACCCCTTGCTCGCCAGGCACATGTTTGGCGGGTGGGCAGGGGTGCGCGGTCGGTTCGGCCGGCCGAGGACGCGTCGAGACGCTGCCGTCAGGCAACTCCGGCACCTTCGAGCTCTCGGTCTTCGGCCTCCAGTCGCTGCAATGCCGCGCGGGTCAACGGCACCATGGCAAAGAGGTAGACGAAGAACATGACGAAGACGAGCCAGAAGGTGATCAAACCCTGCCACGCGAACGGCCCACGGGTCATGAACGAGATCATCGTCGTCGAGATGAACGTCGCACACGTGAAGAATCCCACCCAGGCGATCCACGACGGGAACAGCGGCTTTTGCCGCTTGTCGGTCAGCATGGCGAAACCGATTGCGCCCCATTGGATGGCGAAGATCATGAATGGCGGGTCGAAGATGAACCAGCCGAGGTCATACAACATCTGAATGTTCTCGTTGGATCGGACACCCGGGCGAAAGGCCGCGGTCATCCAGCAGATTGCCGGTCCGAGCAAGGTGATCATGGCGACCGCGCCGCTGATCGCCTGCAGCTGCGGCAGAACGCTCATGGAGTCTTTCTGCATGCGCTCCATGAGCTTGGACATGGCGATGGTCCAGGTGAGATAGAAGGGAATCGACAAGAACATCAACACCATGCCGATGCGGATGTCGACACTGTTGTCCCGGAAGTAGGTGCCGATCTGGTCAGCGGAGAGGTAGGCCTCCGGTGGCGGAAAGAACCCGCCGAATACCGCGAAGCCGAGCAAGCTGACGATGCAGAGAAGCAGGATCGAGTAGTTGCACAGGTGCAGAACGCGATAACTGGTACGACGTGCTGGGTTCATGGTGGCACTCCTTGTTGAGGTGGCAGAGGTCAGCGCTGTGCGGTCAGGGCATCGTGTAGCCGCCGCTGACCGAGATCAGCTGCCCGGTCACCTGTCGTGCGGCGAAGGGGGACGAGAACCATGCCACCGCGCGGCCGACGTCCTCGGCCGTCGTCAAGCGGCGCATCGGGGTGTCCTTGAGCATGAACTCGATCTGCTTGGGGTTGAAAACGTCGTCCTGCCCGACCGCCCACAGACTCGAGGCGCCGATGGCCTCGGGTCCGTCGGGCATGACGAGCCCGGGGCAGACGACATTCGAGCGGATCCCGTGCCGCCCGTGTTCACGTGCGGTGGTGCGGGCCAACGCCACCATGGCGGCCTTTGACGCGCCATAGACGCCTTGCCGAATCTGTCCGAAAGCGGCATCGCTGGCGATGAAAACGATCGACCCGCAGCCGGCGTCCCGCATCGGACCGATCGCAGCCTGGGTGGCCGCCAGCGCGCTGAAGAAGTTGATCTCCATCGTGCGTTGCCATTTCACGCGGTCGGTGTCGGTGGCCACGAAGCCGGGGACACTCCACCCCGCATTGTTGACCAGGACGTCCACGCCACCCCAGGCATCGACGGCGCGGCCGACGGCCGACTCGGCGCTACCGGGCACGGTGAGATCGGCTATGACCACTTCGACCTCCGCGGCGCCGAGCGCGAGCGCCTCGGCGCGAACGCGCTCGGCCTGCGCCGCGTCGATGTCGTTCAGCACGATCCGGGCGCCCTCTGCGGCGAAGACATGCACGATGCCCCGACCGATGTTGGAGGCCCCGCCGGTGATGACCACGCGGGCGTCCGCCAGTCCCAGGTCCACGACGATCCTTTCTGACCACGGTGTTCGCTCCGTGGATTTAATTCAGAATAGAAATTGGGATTAGATTTGTCTACTAGTCAATCTGGTCGATCGCCTATGCGGGGCGCATGACATCGACCTTGACGCTCCAACACTTTTGAATCTAGATTCAATAGTGAGTTCAATGGACCAGAGGGAGCAAGTCGTGGCAGGAGTGCAGGACAGGGTCATCGTCGTGACGGGTGCGGGAGGCGGGCTGGGGCGTTCGTATGCCCGATTCCTCGCTGCACACGGCGCACTGGTCGTCGTCAACGACCTTGGGGGAGCGCGGGACGGTTCTGGCGCCGGGACTTCGATGGCCGACTCGGTTGTCGACGAGATTCGCACTGCGGGTGGGCGGGCCGTCGCGGACTATTCGTCGGTGGCCGATCCGGACGGAGCGGCCGAAATCATCCACACCGCCTTGTCGGAGTTCGGTGCTGTTCACGGCGTCATCAGCAATGCCGGCATTCTGCGCGACGGTGCCTTCCACAAGATGACGCAGGACAACTGGGACGCCGTCATGCAGGTCCATCTCTACGGCGGCTACCACGTGATCCGGGCTGCCTGGCCGCACCTGCGCGAACAGAACTACGGACGTGTTGTGGTGGCGACGTCGACCAGCGGTCTGTACGGCAACTTTGGTCAGGCGAACTACGGGGCGGCCAAAGCCGGCCTGGTCGGACTGATCAACACCCTGGCAATCGAGGGCCGAAAGTACGGCATCACCGCGAATGCCGTTGCGCCGCTGGCGGCCACCCGGATGACCGCCGACATCGGGTCCGCAGAATTGCTCGACAAGCTCGACCCGGAGCTAGTTGCGCCGGCGGTCGGGTACTTGGCATCTGCGGAAAACACCGACACGGGTTCGGTTTTCGTCGTCGGCGGTGGGCTCGTGCAGCGAGTGGCGCAGTTTCAAAATGCCGGTGTCAGTTTCACCTCGGCACCGGACCTCGCGACGATCACGGACCGGTGGTCGGAGATCAACGACATGTCCGGGGCGACCCTCGGCAGCAATCCGGTGTGAGCGGCGGCTCGGTGGCAGACATGACGCTGACGGAGTCCTACTGGCCGGCCGACCACAGTGTGCCACTCGTCGATTTCACCGTGGGTGCGCTACTGGCTGATCGTGCTGCGCAGTACCCGGACCGCGAAGCGATCGTGGCCTTACGGCACGGTACCGAGAATCTGGCCCGGCTGACCTATCGCGAATTGTTCGACGAGGCGCGCCGGGTGGCCACCGGCCTACGGCGTATCGCGCAGCCCGGCGACTACGTGGCCCTATGGGCGCCCAACGTCCTGGAATGGACAACCATCCAATATGGTGCCGCGTTGGCCGGCGTGGTGCTCGTCGCACTCAATCCGGTCCTGCCGGCCGCCGACCTCGAGTATGCGTTACGCCATTGCGGCGCAGTCGTATTGCTGCACGCCGACACCAGTCGCGGCTACGCCATGGCGGAAGTCGCAGGGGAGGTGTGCGACAGAATTTCGGGGCTGCGCCGAATATCGTTGTCGGACAGTGCCGTCTGGCGACCCGATGACATCGACCACGACGTCATCGCACGTGCCCCGGTTGATCCGGACCGCCCCGTCATGCTGCAGTACACATCGGGCACCACAGGGCGGCCGAAGGGCGTTGTGCTCACTCATCACGCGCTGGTGAATGTGGCGAAGTTGACGATGGAGGCCGCTGGAATCGGCACGGCCGCCGTATGTGTGAACCCGTTGCCGTTGTTTCATACCGCCGGATGCGTGATCGCGACCCTCGGGCCGCTGTGGGTGGGTGGCACCGCGATCGTCTGCGAACGATTCGTCGCGCATGCGGTCCTCGACACACTGCGTGCCGAGGAAGCCTCGGTGCTGTTCTACGTGCCGACCATACTCAGCGCACTGCTGGCTGCGCAGGAGGTCAGTCGGCAACGACCGCCGCCATTGCGCGTGATCATGGGCGGTGCCGCTATGGTGTCCCCGCACTTGATCGACAGCGCCGCAGCAGTTTTCGGGGCCGGCGTGTTCAATCTCTACGGGCAGACCGAGCTGGCCCCCGTGCTGACAATGACCCGGCCGACGGACACCCGGGACGAGCGGCTGTCCACGGTCGGCCGACCGTTGCCTCAGGTCGACTGCAAGATTGTCGATCCGGAGACCGGATGCACCGCACCCGTCGGCCAGATCGGGGAGATCTGTGCTCGGGGCTATCAGCAGTTTGTCGAGTATCTGCACGACCCCGATGCCACCGCGCGTGCACTCGACCCGGACAACTTTGTCCGCACCGGCGACCTCGGCACCATGGATTCGCGCGGATTCGTGTCTGTCACGGGCCGCCTGAAGGAATTGATCATTCGCGGCGGTGAGAACATCGCTCCGGCGGAGATCGAATGTGCCGTCGCTGCCCACGACGACGTGAGTGAGGCCGTCGCGGTGGGTGTCCCCGACGAGCGGCTCGGCGAGATCGTCGCCGTGGTGTGTCGGTTGACCAACGCCGCTCACGTCGGTCTCAGAACCGATCTGGTCGATCATGCGCGCGAACGCCTGCCCGCATACAAACTGCCGGCCCGCTGGTTCGTCGTCGACACGTACCCGACCACGGCGACCGGCAAGGTGCAACGCCACGCGCTGACAGCGGCGATCAGGCGCGGTGAACTCCACGAACTATGAGCGATACCAAGGCGATAGCGGCCCGGCGCGACGAACTGCTCGCGCGCTTTCCCGTATGGCGTGAACGCACACTGGATGGCTGGCTCGATGACTGCGCTGCCCGGTATGCCTCGCGCCCGTTTGTGCTGTCCGATGATGATTGCCTGACCTATGAGCACGTCGCAGTCGAATCGCGGCGGTTGGCGGCGGGTCTGATGGCACTCGGGGTGCGACCGGGCGACCGAGTTGGCCTGGTCATGGCCAACTATCCGGAATTCGTGACGGTGAAATTTGCGATCGCCCGGGTCGGAGCCATCGCGGTGCCGTTCAACTACCTGTACCGCCGCGACGAATTGGCCTTCGTGCTCGGTGATTCCGGGTGCCGGGTGTTGGTCACCATGACCGGTTTCGGGGACCTGGACTATCAGTCGATGTTGGACGACATCGCTCCCGGCTGGGATCACGACGGTTTTGCGGGTCGCGCCGATTCGCCGGACTCGCTCGCCGCGCTGCGTCACGTTGTCGTCCTCGAAACCGACCGCCCGCGCCGAGCGGGCGCGCGGTCGGTGGCAGACCTCGCCGAGCTGGGCGCGGACACGGCGGATCATGTGCTCTCCCAGAGCGATCCGCGCGCCCCTGGCGACATCCTCTACACCTCGGGAACGACGGGGTCGCCCAAGGGCGTGGTCACCTCACACGACGGTGTTCTGCGTACAGCATTCGCATCTGCGCTGACGCGCGCATATGAGGATGGCCGGCGAATCCTGTTCTCGTTGCCGTGTTATCACATGTTCGGTTACGTCGAGGGTCTGCTATCGGTGATGTTCGTGGGTGGGGCCGCGGTCTTGCAGCAGAGGTTCAGTGCCGAAGGCTATTTCCGAGGCATTCAGCATCACCACGCCACCGACATCCTCTGCGTGCCGACGATGGCAGTGGCCATGGTGGAGAGCCCGGCTCGGTCGAGCTTCGATCTCTCCTCGCTGTCTGCGATCCTGTGCGGTTCGGCGCCTGCACCGATCTGGTTGTGGCAGCGGATCGAACGTGACTTCGGTGTGAGTGAGATCGTCACTGGCTACGGGATGACCGAATGCGGCGGTGCCATGACTCTCACGTTGCCTGAAGACGCGCTGTCGTTGACCTCGGAGACGGTCGGTCGTCCGAAACTGGCCGGCGCCGCCGGTGTCGCGGGCACCGACGCGTTGGTCACCTACCGGGTGGTGGACCCCACCACCGGTGCCGATGTCGAGGCCGGCGTCGATGGGGAACTGTTGTCGAGCGGGCCGTCCACCATGCTCGGATACTGGAACCGTGCCGCCGAAACATCCGCAGCGCTCCGCCTGGGCTGGTTGTGGTCGGGTGACCTCGGCTGCCGGCGCGCAGATGGCTACCTGCAGGTCACCGGCCGCAGTAAAGACATGTACAAGAGCGGCGGAGAATTGGTGATGCCCAGGGAGATTGAAGATCTCCTCGCCGATCACCCCGACATCAGCCAGGTCTTCGCGATCGGATTGACCGATGATCGCTGGGGCGAGATCGGTTGTGTGGTCGTGGTTCCGGTGCCGGGCGGAGTCATCACCGAGCGGGAGGTCATGGCGATCTGCCGCGACAACCTCGCCCGCTTCAAGGTGCCGAAACGCGTGGTGTTCTACCGCGCGGACCAGCTGCCGACGACCCTGACCGGCAAGGTGCAGAAGTTCCGCCTCGTGCAGCAGTTGCGTTCTGGCGGTGCCGCGTTCACTGACTAGGCGACGGCGAACACGGTGACACCCGCTTCGGCCCGACTGGACAGCAGGTGTTGTGTGGCAAGCAAATCCAGATGAGCGGCGACCTCGAGCACAGCCGTCATCTGATGCACGACGTCGAGCTCGTCGAGTGTGCGAACGCGGCGGGTCCAGCGCATCTGCGTCGCAACGTCGAACGCTGTGGACGAGCCGGCGGCCACGAATTCGGCGACGCGCGCCAGCCGTTCGCGGTGATGATCGAGCAGTTCTTGGGCGCGATCGCCGGTGCGCCGGTCCGCTGGGCCGTGCGCCGGCAGCATCCGGGACTGCGGCAGTTGGAGGAACAACCGCAGCGAGGACAGGTAGGACCGCAGAGGCAATGCCTCGGGCGCTCGTTCGAAAGCTAGCGAGGGTGTGATCCGGGGCAGCAGATGGTCGCCGGTGAACACCATCTGGTGGTCGACGTCATCGAAGACCATGTGTCCGCGGGTGTGGCCCGGAGTGAACCGTGCGACGACCGACGCACCGCCACAGTCGATCACATCACCATCCATCAACCACCGGTCCGGCGGCGTGAACGCGACACCGCGTTCGTACGGTTCCCACGCCAGCTCTTCGACGGCACGTGCGAGGTGGGGTGCTCCGCTGGTCCTGAGCATCCCGACCTGCGTCGGATGAACGCCGGCCAGCGCCGAGAAGGCTTCGATGCTGTGCCGCTCTTCGTATCCCAGCATCAATTCCGCGTCGTAGGTGCCGCTCCATCGCAGGGCGAGCGAATAGTGGTCCCAATGTTGGTGGGTCACCAGGATTTGTCTGACGTCGGACGGTCCGGCATCGATCCGGCGGAGAGCATCGATCAATACGGCTTCGGAATGCGCGTAATCCCAACCGGGGTCGATGAGGGTGACACCGTCGCCGCCGAGAATGAGGTACGCGTTGACCGACGTGAGGTCGGGCAGCGGCAATGGCAGCGGCACCCGGACCACGTGATCGGCGATCAGTTCGTGCGGGGACCCGACACCAGAGGTACTCAGGGCAGTCATCTCGGCGTCCTCCGGGTGGTTTCATGTGCAACAAATTTAATTTAACACAGATTTGAAAATGGTGTTAGGCTGCGCGTCACGATGGAACGACGCATTGAGAACCTCGGTTGCGCACGCAGTGTGCTGTTCGTGCCGGGCGATCGTCCCGACCGATTCGCCAAGGCCGCCGCATGCGGGGCCGATCTCGTCGTGCTCGACCTCGAGGACGCGGTGGCGCCGGCCGCGAAGAGTGCTGCTCGTGACGCGGTGGATCGATGGCTCGGTACCGGACGGCAAGCCGTCGTCCGGATCAACGGGACCGGCACCCCGTGGTTTGACGCCGACGTCGCTGCGGCGTCGGCGCACCACTGCGCCGTCATGTTGCCGAAAACCTCCAGCGCGGACCATGTCTCGACGGTTGCGCGCCGGCTGCCCAGTCGAATCCCGTTGATCGCGCTCATCGAGACGGCGTCGGGCGTCCTGGCGGCCGGGGAGATCTGTGCAGCCAATCGGATCGCCGCCGTGGCTTTCGGGAGTATCGATCTCAGCGCGGAACTCGGCATTCGTCCCGACGACCGACAGGCACTGCTTCATGCGCGCAGCTCTGTCGTACTCGCGGCCGCTGCCGCGCGGCGGCCCGCACCATGGGACGGGGTGACCACTGCCGTGCACGACGACGAGGCGGTCCGCGACGACGCTGCCCACGCCGGGCAATTGGGGTTCGGAGGCAAGCTCTGCATCCACCCCCGGCAGGTGGCGATCGTCAACGCTGAGTTCCAGCCCTCGTCGGCGGAACAGGCCTGGGCGCACCGCGTCCTGGACGCTGCGGCGGTCGGCGGGGGAGCGGCATGTGTCGTCGATGGCTGCATGGTCGACAAGCCCGTGATCGACAGGGCTGTCCGGCTCTTGGCGCGGGTCCGCAACGACGAACCGCTGCCGTCGGGCGGCCAATTGGAAGGAAAACTGCATTGACCGGGACTGACTCCACATTGACCGCCAATGCCGATGCCGCGCAACGGTTGTACGAGGCATTGCGCGGGGGCGACCGAGACACGCTCGCAGTTCTGTTGCATCCGGAGTTCGTCGGCCACACCACAGCGGGACTGCCGCTGGACCTCGGTGGCGAGCACTCGGGGCCTGACGAGATGCAACGGGATTTCTGGTGGCGGATCGGGCGTCACTACGTGGCAGAGGCGCATCCCGATGAGATGCGCCGCCTGGATGACGGACGACTGTTTGTGCGGGGCCGGTACCGCGGCCATGGCCGCGCGTCGGGTAACCGGCTGGAGGCCGAGTTCGTTCACGTCCTGACGTTCGCCGCAGATGGCACGATCGTGCGGTTGGATCAGCTCACTGACAGCGCTTCCTGGATTGCCGCGTTGGAAGCGGCCGCCGAGCCATCGGTGATCGACTACGCCGTACGCGACGGCGTCGCGACAATGTGCCTCAACCGGCCCGAGGCGCGCAACGCCATCGACATGCGGATGGGTGAGGAGACCCTTCGGGTTGCCCAGCAGATCGCCGAAGATTCCGCCGTGCGGGCCGTGCTCATCTGCGGCAACGGACCTGCGCTGACCGTCGGTGGCGATATCGACTATTTCGTGAGCACACCCCCCGATCGATTCGGTTCGTTGTTCGCGCGCATGACCAGCCCGTTTCACGAAGCGTTCCGGATACTGAGCCGAATCGACGCGCCGATCGTGACCGCGGCGCATGGCGCTGTCGCCGGCGGCGGCCTCGGTTACGTATATGCCGCCGATCTCGTCGTCGCCGCCGAAGGCACGAAGTTCGTGACCGGATTTGCCGACCTCGGCCTTTCCGGCGATGGCGGTGGCACGTGGCATCTACCGCGTCTGATCGGTGCGCGACGAGCTGCCGAGGTGTATCTGCGCAACACCCCGATCACCGCGGCCGACGCATTGCGCTGGGGGATGGTCAATGCGGTGGTTCCCGCAGACGAACTACGTTCGCGCGCAACACAACTAGCTTCAGAGCTGGCGTCTGGACCCACGCGTGCCTTTGGGCGCATGCGGGCGTTGCTGCGTGAGACCTGGAGCCGTGACCTGTCCGAGCAGCTACTGGCAGAGACTGAGTCGATGCGAGAGTTGGGCGGAAGCGCCGATGCCGGCGACGCCATCACCGCGTTCGTCGCGAAGCGAAAGCCGCGCTTCACCGGCAGATGAGTTACTTGGCGCGTTTGTGACGCGGCGATACGTCCTCGTCGGCGCCGGGTGCGGCGATCGCGTTGCGGACGAAGGTCGTCGCGTTGCGGACGACCGAGTCCACGGACCCGCGGCGGGGTGTCCACCATTCGGCAGCCCAGTTGAGCGATCCGATGATCAGGAGCTGAGCGACGGTGAGATCAAGGTCGTCGCGCAGCTGGCCCTCTGCATGGGCCGCCCTGAGGAGCTTGCGCCAAATGGCGGAGTAGGTGGCTTCCTCCGCCAGCTGCCGGGCCCGCAGGTGCTCGGGGACCTGACCGCTGTTGCGGATCGACGCGGTGGCGTAGTCGGACAGCTCGAGTTCGTGGCGCAGGTGTGTCTCGACGGCGACGAGAATCCGGTCCAACGGCGCAGTTTCGGAGGGCAGCTCGTCGAGCACCGACTGCAGATGTCGCGCCATGTCGGCGATGCCGCTCCACATCACCTCCTCGATCAGATCTTCGCGCGAGGGGAAGTAGTAATAGATCGCCGGCGCCTGAAGTTCCGCGTGCTCGGCAACGTCGGTGAGGCGAGTGCCCGCATAACCCTTGGTACTCAGTACGTGCGCTGCGGCATCGAGGATGCGCCGACGGGTGCGCGCTGACTTGGAGTCCGCGTCACTGCCGTCTTCCGACGCCAGAGCTTGGGCCGATTTTCTAGCCATCGTTCAACTATATGGGGAACGGCGGGCAAACGTTCCCCAGGGCACGCGGACGGTTGCTCCTGCCGGTGTCCAGCGCCTGCCGGTGCCTCGAAGCGTCATTGACCAATTCCCAAGTTTTAATCTATATTCAAAAGTAAGAGAGGTACGGAGGTGATGTGCGTGAAGGTTTTTCGGAGCATCGAGGAATTCGCGGCAGCCGAGGGGACGTCGTTGGGTCCCACCGATTGGCTGACGATCGATCAGGAGCGCGTGAACAAGTTCGCCGATGCGACAGGCGATCATCAGTGGATTCACGTCGATCCGGAGCGGGCCGCGCAGGGACCATTCGGCACCGCGATCGCCCACGGTCTACTGACCCTGTCGCTGACGCCGGTGCTGGTTCACGATCTCTACACCGTTGAAGGTGTGCAGATGGCGGTGAACTACGGCTACAACAAGGTGCGCTTCGTCTCGCCGGTGCCGGTCGGTTCGAAGATCCGGGCTGCTGCCGTGGTCGGACCGGTGACCGTCGTGCCCGGCGGTGTCCAGGGGCAGCTCACGACGACCATCGAGATCGAAGGCTCCGACAAGCCGGCGTGTGTCCTCGAATCCATTGCGCGGTACTACGCGTGACGAAGCCGGTTCTGCTCGAGGTATCCGGCAAGGTGGCCACCGTCACCTTGAACCGGCCCGAGCAGCGCAACGCCATCACCGTCGCCCTCGGGGCTGCGTTGGAAGACGCGTTGCACGAGGCCGCTGCCCTCGCTGACGTTGTCGTGGTGCGCGGCGCCGGCGGGAACTTCTGCGCAGGAGGGGATTTCCATGAGTTGGGACGTCTGCGCGCGCTCGGCCGCGCTGCGATGGCCGAGCTCTTCGACAACTTCCGGCGTGCCTGCGCGATCATCGAAACGCTGCCCGTACCGGTGATCTGCGCGGTCGAAGGTTTCGCGACCGCCGGAGGCTTCGAACTCATCCAGGCAGCCGACATCGTGCTCCTGCACGAAAATGCCGTGCTTGCCGACATCCACGCGAAGTTCGGTCAGATTCCGGGTGGCGGCAGCACGCAGCGACTGCCGCGACTGGTCGGCCGGCAACGAGCACTCGCCCACATTCTCACCGCCGACAGCCTGACGGCCGCCCAAGCACTCGACTGGGGACTGGCGTACCGCGTGTTCGCGAGTGACGAATTCGACTCGGCCGTAACAGCCTTTGCCGAGCGGCTGGCGACCAGGGACCGCATTGCGCTCGCGCGCAGCAAGGCCCTGATCTACCAGGGGTTGCGGCAACCACTCGATGAGGGGTTGGCATTGGAGCGCGAGGCGGTGCTGGACCACGTCGCGGTGACCGGAACAGGGGTCGGGCGTGGCTGAGCAATTGGTGCTTCTCGACGTCGCGGACGACGGCGTCGCGCGGTTGCGGCTGAACCGGCCCGAGGCTGCCAACGGCATGAATGTGCCTTTCCTGCAGGCGCTGCACGCTGTGATCATGCAATGCCACGGCAATCCCGCCATCCGCGCCGTGGTCATCACCGGCGAAGGCAAGAACTTCTGCGCCGGCGGCGACGTTCGAACATTCGCGTCCAAGGGTGAGGCGCTGCCGGATTACCTGCGCGAGGCCACCGCATGGCTGCAGCTGGCCGTCGATGCACTGCTCCAGCTGCAGGTACCGGTAATCGCCGGAGTGCACGGATTCGCCGCGGGCGGGGGCGGATTCGGGCTGGTCTGCGCATCGGATTTCGTCATCGCCACCGAGTCCGCGAAGTTCATGTCGGGTGCGGTCCGTGTCGGGATGGCGCCCGACGCCGGTGTATCGGTGACCCTCACGCAACTTGTCGGGCTCCGCAAGGCCATGGAGATCGTGCTCACCAATCCGACACTGTCAGCACAGCAGGCCCTCGACATCGGCCTGCTCACCAAGGTCGTGCCCGACGACCAGCTCGGTGATGAATTAACTTCCTTTGCAGCACAATTCACCGAGATGGCGCCCAAGGCTGTGGGTGCGACCAAGCGGCTGATGTGGGGAGGCGTGGGCGCCGGCGTGGTGCAGCGACTGGGCGAGGAGGCTCGCACCGTGGCCGAGCTGTCCGGCACCGCGGACTCGCGTGAAGGGCTGGCTGCCGTCATCGAGCGGCGGCCGCCCCGGTTCACCGGGAAATGACATGGACGACGTTGTAACGACCTCTGACCACGGGCACACCCGGGTCATCACGCTGAATCGGCCCGACCGGCGGAATGCGATCGACATACCACTGCGCGTGGCGCTGGCCGATCATCTCGAAGATGCCATGGCCGACACCAATATTCGGGCCGTGGTGCTGACGGGTGCGGGCGCGAGCTTCTGTGCCGGCGGTGACATCTCGACCATGCGCCGGATGCCAGAGACACAGAGCCGGCCGCGTGCCGAAGCCGCCGCCCGAGTGGTGCGGGCCATCTGGACCGGTGGCACGCCGGTCGTCGCCGCAGTGGAAGGAGCCGCGTTCGGCGCCGGTGTCTCGCTGGCGCTGGCCTGCGATCGAGTGGTCGCCGCCGAGGATGCGGTGTTCTCCACGGCCTTCACGGGTGTCGGCCTGGCCGGCGACATGGGCATTTTCGCATCACTGCCCGCACGGGTCGGTCCGGCAAAGGCGCGGCAGCTGATGCTGTTGCCACAGAAGCTGTCTGGCGCGGAAGCCTTTGAGCTCGGCCTCGTCGATGCGCTCGTGCCGTCGGGCTCGACGCTGACATCGGCACTTGCTGACGCCGAGCGAATCTCGGCACTCGCGCCCCTCGCGGTTCGCGAGATCAAAGGGGCATTGACCCGTTGGCCCGTTGCGCCGCTGGCGATGCTCGACCACGAGGTCGACGTGGCAGTTCGCCTGTTCGACACCGAGGACTTCGACGAAGGCGTCGCCGCTTTCCATGACCGCCGTCCGCCCCGATTCCGGGGCTGCTGAGGAGAAGCCATGACCACCGCTGTCGAATATTCACGGCTCATCGAGCCGACCCGCGTGCACGGCTCGCTGTACACCGACCCCGCCATCTTCGCCGAAGAGCTGGAGCGCATCTGGTACGGCGGCTGGGTGTTCGTCGGCCACGAGAGCGAGATCGCGCAGCCGAATGACTACGTGCGCAAGCAGATCGGCCCGCAGGACATCATCATGACCCGGAGCCGTGACGGCGACGTCCACCTGCTGGTGAACCGCTGCGCCCACCGCGGCAATCTGGTGTGCGACGACGCGAGCGGGAACTCGGGATCGTTCCGGTGCCCGTATCACGGCTGGACGTACCGCAATGACGGTGCGCTGGTCGGCTACCCGTTCAAGAAGGGCTACGGCGATGAGAAGCTGGACCTGGGCCTCGGACGCCTGCCGAAAGTCGACAGCTACCACGGCTTCGTGTTCGGCAGTTTCAACCCCGACGTACCGCCGCTGCTCGAGCACCTCGGCGCCGCTGCCGGTGAGATGGACCGGCTGGCGCGCCTGTCGCCGGCAGGCCAGGTGCGGCTCGACGCCGGCTGGCTCAAGCACAAGACCCGCGCCAACTGGAAGCTGTTGGCGGAGAACGAGACCGACGGCTACCACCCGCAGTTCGTGCACGGCTCGATCTTCTCGGTGACCGGCAGCACCATCGGCCCGCTCTACAGCGACAAGTCCACCGCCGTCACACGCGCGCTCGGAAACGGGCACAGCGAGAACGACCTCCGGCCGGAGTTCCGCAAGTTCGCCGAGCCGATGCGATGGTTCGGCACGACGGCCGAACGGGTCCCTGACTACGTGGCCAGAATGCGAGCAGTCCACGGCGACGCGGCCGAGCAGATCCTCATCGAGGGTGGCCCGCACGTGATGGTGTTCCCGAACCTCTTCATCGCCGAGATTCAGGTGTTCAACATCCAGCCGCTGTCCGCCGGTGAGTGCATCCAATACTCGACCGCCGTTCAGCTGGAGGGGGCGCCAGAGCTCAACAAGCGCATGCTCTCGCAGTCCATCGGATCGGTTGGACCGGCCGGAATGCTGCTCGCCGACGACACCGAGATGTACGAACGCAACCAGGCCGGCGTCGCGCAACTGCTGCCCGAATGGCTCGACATCCGCCGCGGCACCGTCCGGGAGCGCCAGGACGAGAACGGGTTTCAGATCGGTGGCGCCACGGATGAGACGGCCATGCGCGCCTTCTGGGCGCACTACAAGACGCTGATGGAGCCATGATGACGACATCTACCGGAGCAGACCTGCGCGAGCTCGAGCGATTCATCTACCGCGAGGCCCGCTTTGCGGACGAGCACGAATACGACGCGTGGGAGGCCTTGTGGACCGACGACGCCCTGTATTGGGTGCCTGCCGCGGAATCGCTCGCCGACCCGGAGCACCACGTGTCGGTCATCTACGACAACCGCCGTCGGATCTCGACGCGGTTGCAGCAGTTGCGCACCGGCAAGCGGTACGCGCAAGCGCCGGCATCGAACCTGCGCCGGATCGTCTCCAACATCGAAATCCTCGCGGCGGAGGGTGACGAGTCGACCGTCGGCGCGAACTTCGTGCTCTACGAATCGAAGTCACGCGGCATCGAGACCTGGGCCGGCCGCGTGACCTACCTGCTGCGACGTGTCGACGGCGAGCTGAAGTTGGCCCGGAAAACGGTGCTGCTGGTGAATTACGACGAGGCGTTGCCGACTCTGGGATTCCTGATCTGATGGATGTCGGCGACGTCGTCCACAACGAGTTCGCTCAGGTAGCGGTGCGGGTCGACCGCGTCGGGAACAGTCCCCGGCTGTCGTTGACCGACCTCAAGACCGGGCGCGTGCGCTTCCTCGACGCACTTGAACTCGAGACCATCGTGTGGCTGCCGGACGGGCACATGCAGAAATTGCTCGACCCGTCCGCAGACCGATGGAAAGAAGGATGATCGACCTCAGCGCGCACATTCGCCCTGGCGACACGATCGTCTGGGGGCAGGCTTGTGCAGAGCCTCTGACCCTCACCGAGGCGCTGACGTCGCAGCGTGAGAACCTCGGCGGCATAACGGCTTTCCTGGGTATCCAATTTGCCGGCACCGCGAAGCCCGAGCACGCCGATCACATCCGGTTCGTCAGCTACTGCGGCACCGGAGCGAACCGCGCATTGGCCCAGGCGGGCGTGCTCGACATCTATCCGGGCCACTACTCGACACTGCCCTGGCTGGTGTCACACGGACCGCTGCGAGCGGACGTGGTGCTCGTACAGGTATCGCCGCCCGACGTGGACGGCAATCACAGCCTGGGCCTGGCGCATGACTATCTCACCGCGGCAATCGATGTCGCGCGAGTGGTGATCGCCGAGGTGAACGACCAGGTTCCCTTCGTCGCCGGCTCGCGCTATCTGACCGCCGCTGACGTCGATGCGCTGGTGGAGAGCTCGCGGCCGCCGGTGGAGGCGCCGGCGGGTCGTGTCGACGCGACCACGATACGGATCGCCGAGCTGGCAGCCGGCCTGGTCGAGGACGGGGCGACCTTGCAGCTGGGTATCGGCGCGGTGCCGGAATTGATGTTGGGCGAACTGAAAGACAGGCGCGACCTGAGGTTTCATTCGGGGCAGCTCAGTGACGGCGCTGCCGGACTCATCGAGGTCGGGGCGGCCGGCGGCGGGGTCGCGGCGTTTCTCATCGGTACCCGCCGCCTGTTCGAGTTCGCGCATTGCAATCCGGCGATCGCGTTGCGCCCGGCGTCCTACACGCATGACCCCGATGTGCTTGCGGCACAGGAAAAGTTCGTGGCAGTCAACTCGGCGGTCGAGGTCGATGTGACCGGTCAGGTCAACGCCGAGATCGCCGGCGGGACGTACGTCGGTGCGGTCGGCGGCGCGGCAGACTTTCTGCGTGCCGCGGCGCGGTCGTCGGGCGGACTGCCCATCGTGGCGCTACCCGCGAGCCGGATCGTCGCGGCGTTGTCCGGGCCGGTGTCGACAGCGCGGGCGGACGCCGGAATCTTCGTCACCGAATACGGCATCGCGGATCTACGTGGGCAGCCGTTGGCCCAGCGGCGCCGCTGCATGGTCGAGATCGCACATCCCGACCACCGAGAAGCCTTGTTGGAAGGAACATCATGAGACGCGCGGCAATCGTGAACCCACTGCGTACCCCGGTCGGCACGTTCGGCGGAGCGCTGCGTTCTGTGCCCGCCGAACGGTTGGCATCCACGATCCTGAAAGCCGTTGTGGAGACGTCGAGTATCGATCCGGCGCGGATCGACGACGTGGCAATGGCACAGTCGTACGCCAATTCCGAAGCGCCGTGCATCGGCCGGTGGGCAGCACTGGATGCCGGTCTGCCGGTGGAATTGCCCGGATTTCAGACCGACCGTCGGTGTGGCGGCGGATTGCAGGCAGTCGTCACCGCCGCGATGATGGTGCAGACCGGAGCTGCTGACGTCGTCCTCGCCGGCGGCGTCGAGAGCATGAGCAACATCGAGTACTACACCCAATCGACACGGTGGGGTTCGCGGTCGGGCAATGCCACGCTCTACGACCGCCTGGATCGGGGACGGGAACGTTCGCAGCCGGATTGGCGGTTCGGAGCGATCAGCGGAATGATCGAAACAGCTGAGAACCTCGCGTCCGAGTACAGCATCTCCCGATCCGCCGCCGACGAGTTCGCCGCTCGTAGTCACCAACGTGCCGCAGCCGCTTGGGAATCCGGACGGTTCAGCGACGAGGTGGTGCCGGTCGAGGTGCCGCAGCGGAAAGGCGACCCGATCGTCTTCTCGAAAGACGAAGGCATCCGCCCTGATACCACCGCCGATTCGTTGGCGAGACTTCGCCCGATCACACCCGGCGGCACCGTGACTGCCGGGAACTCCAGCCAGCAGAACGATGCTGCCGCGGCGTGTCTGGTGGTCGCCGAGGACCGGCTCGACGAGCTCGGTCTGGAGCCGCTCGCCTTCCTGCGTGGCTGGGCCGCGGCTGGCTGTGAACCGCGGGTGATGGGTATCGGCCCGGTGCCGGCGGTGGCAAAACTCTTTGCCCGCACCGGGTTGTCGTTCGACGACATGGATCTGGTCGAGCTGAACGAGGCGTTCGCCGTTCAGGTGCTGGCAGTGATGAAGGGCTGGGGATTCGACGATCTCGACCGGCTCAACGTCAACGGTTCGGGCATCTCACTCGGGCATCCGATCGGTGCGACCGGCGTGCGGATCCTCACGACGCTGTCGCACGAACTGCGTCGCCGCGGAGGCAAATACGCCTTGGAGGCGATGTGCATCGGCGGCGGGCAGGGTATGGCGGCGATCATCGAGGCGCCATGACCGGAATCGTCTCGTACGCCACGTATCTGCCGTCGCACCGGTTGCGGGGCCGTCGGGTCGTCGCATCGTTCGATGAGGACAGCACGACGCTGGGTGTCGCCGCCGCGCAGGCCGCTCTCGGCAACAGACCGGCCGGCGCCCTGTATTTCTCGTCCACCACGCCTGCGTACGCGGACAAGGCGAACGCCACCGCCATCCACGCCGCGCTCGGCCTACCGCTGAGCGCGTTTGCAGTAGACATGGTGGGGTCGGCGCGCAGCGCTGTCGCGGCATTCCGGGCCGCGTCCGCATCGGGCGGTATGGCGGTGCTGTCCGATGTCCGGGTCGGGCGTGCCGGGTCCTCCGACGAGAAGGACGGCGCCGACGCCGCGGCGGCCTTCCTGTTCGGCGACACTGACACGATCGCCGACATCATCGGATATGCCGGCGCGACAGCAGAATTCCTCGACCGCTGGCGCGTACCCGGCGGCAAGGGCGCGCAGTGGGAGGAACGCTTCGGTTTCGAGGAGTATCTGCCGCTGATCGAAACGGTGCGCTCCCAGATCGGGGTCGACGACCCGGATCACGTGGTCGTGGTGTCGCCGAACACGGCGGTCCGGAAATGGGCCGCGCGTACGTTCACGACGTCGCCCGTCGGCCACGCAGGCGCCGCTGATCTGGGCATCGCACTGGCGAACGTGCTGGACGTCGCGCAACCCGACGAGACGATCCTGGTGATCTCGGCGGCGGACGGGGCCGACGCCATCGCCCTGCGCGTCACCGCGCAGGTCCGGCGTCAGTCGGCATCTGTGGCCGAGCAGCTTGCGGCCGGTGCCGACGTCGACTACCTGACGTACCTGACGTGGCGCGGACTGCTCGAGCAGGAGCCGCCGCGGCGACCGGAACCCGACCGGGTCGCAGCTCCGCCGTCTGCTCGCGAGCGCGACTGGAAGTTCGGTTTCACCGCAAGCTGCTGCACTGCTTGCTCGTTCGTTCATCTACCGCCGGTGCGGGTCTGCAAGAAGTGCGGCGTCGTCGATCAGATGACGCGGCGGCCGCTGCGTGCGGAGGCCGGGACCGTCGCGACGTTCACGGTGGACCGGCTTGCCTACTCGCTTGCGCCGCCCGTCGTCGGAGCAGTCGTCGACTTCGACGGCGGCGGCCGGTACACCCTCGAGCTCGCGGACGGTGGAGCCGACCGCATCGCTGTCGGCTCCCGCGTTGGTTTGACGTTCCGCTGTCTGCACAGCGCGGGCGGTGTCCACAACTACTTCTGGAAGGCGAAACTCCTGTGAGTAGCAGCGGCATCCGCGACAAGGTCGCTGTGGTGGGCATGGGATGCACCCGATTTGGCGAACGGTTCGGTGCGTCTGCCGAAGACCTCATCATCGAGGCGATCGATGAATGCTTCACGGCCAACCCGAAGCTGGATCGGGCCGGCGTCGGCGCGTACTGGTTGGGCACGCTGGCCACCGGCCAGAGTGGGCTCACTGTGAGCAAGGCGCTCGCCTTGGACTACACCCCGGTGACGCGGGTCGAAAACTATTGCGCCAGTGGATCCGAATCCTTCCGCAATGCCTGCTTCGCCGTCGCGTCCGGTGCTTACGACATGGTGGTGGCCGTGGGGGTCGAGAAGCTGAAAGACTCGGGCTACTCGGGACTGCTGCGGGGCGATCCGCCGGGCGACGGTACCGCTTCGGAGCTTTCGCTCACCGCACCGGCGGCGTTCTCGTTGCTCGACCCGGCCTACTGCGCCCGCTACGGTGTCGACCCCGCCGCGATGCGCGATGCGATGACGCACGTGGCCTGGAAGAACCATCGCAACGGGGCGCGAAACCCGAAGGCGCAGTTCCGTTCAGAGGTCTCCAAGGAGAAGATCGCGCACGCGCCCATCGTCGCCGGACGGCTCGGTGTGTTCGACTGCTCGGGCGTATCCGACGGCGCGGCGTGCGCGGTCATCGTTCCCGCAGAGCGCGCCGCCGAGTACACCGACCAGCCTATGTACGTGAAAGGTGTTGCGCTGGCGGCCGGACCGGGCCGGGGAGCGGTGGACCCCGGTTACGACTTCACCACCTTCCCCGAAGTCGTCCGCTCGGCACGCGACGCGTATGCGCAGGCCGGGATCGAGAACCCGCGTGCGGACATCTCTTTCGCCGAGGTGCATGACTGCTTCACTCCGACGGAGCTGGTGCTGATGGAGGATCTGGGGTTCGTCGGCCGGGGCGATGCCTGGCGTGCCAGCCTCGCCGGTGAGTTCGATGCCGACGGGCGGTTGCCGGTCAATGTCGACGGCGGCCTCAAGTCGTTCGGCCATCCGGTCGGTGCCAGCGGGTTGCGCATGCTCTATGAATGCTGGCTGCAATTCCGTGGCGAGGCCGGCGACAGACAACTGGCCGAGCCGCGAATGGCATTGACACACAACCTCGGTGGACGCCCCGGTGCCTGCGTATCGCTCGTCGCGGTAGTGGGTAACGAACTGGGTTGACACTGTCGCCGAGGCGGCAGCGTTGACCCCCGATAGGTCATTATTTTATTATAGATTCAAAATTACTACGAAGTAGCTCAACGGAATGTGGATCAAAATGACGCTCACCAGCTTGGTTGCTGACACCGCCGACCACGCGATGCTTCGCGACACTGTCGCCAAGATCGCCGACAAATATGGCGCGGAGTACTTCCTGGAACGTTCGCGCGCCGGTGGGAAGGTCGATGAACTCTGGGCGGACCTCGGCGCGGCCGGGTTACTCGGGGTGCACCTGCCCGAGGAATACGGCGGTGGCGGTGCAGGCATGTCCGAGCTGGCCATCGTCATCGAAGAACTGGCCGCACATGGCATTCCGCTGCTCTTGACGGTCATCTCGCCGGCCATCTGCGGTTCGATCCTGGCCGCTCATGGCTCGCCCGAGATGAAGCAGCGCTGGCTGCCCGGCATCGCCGACGGCTCGTTGAAGATGGCGTTTGCGCTGACCGAACCGGATTCCGGGTCCAACAGTCACCAGGTGAAGACCACCGCCCGCCAGGACGGCGACGGATGGTTGGTGTCCGGCGGCAAGTACTTCATCTCCGCCGCCGACGAAGCGCACGCACTGCTCGTGGTGGCGCGGGACGGCACCGCTGCGGACAGTGGGCGGAACCCGCTGTCGCTCTTCGTGGTACCCACCGATGCGCCGGGAGTCACACTCCAATTGCTGGAGACGACCGTGACCTCTCCGGATCATCAGTTCACCGTGTTCTTCGACGACGTTCGGGTCGGACCCGAAGCGTTGATCGGTACCGCCGGCAACGGGCTCAGGCAGGTGTTCGCCGGGCTCAATCCGGAGCGGATTCTGGCGTCGGCGCTCAGCGGAGGCATCGGCCGCTACGCGGTCGAGAAAGCCGTCGCCTATGCGAAAGACCGTGCGGTCTGGTCGGTTCCGATCGGGGCGCACCAGGGCATCTCGCACCCCATCGCCGATTGCCACATCCAGGTCGAGCTCGCCCGCCTGGCTACCCAACGCGCCGCGCAGATATTCGACGACGGCGGGAACGCTGCTGCGGCGGCGAACATCGCCAAGTATGCCGCGGCCGAAGCGTCGCTGAAGGCACTCGACCAGGCCATCCAAACCCATGGCGGCAACGGACTTTCCAAGGAGTACGGACTGGCCGAACTGTGGTTCGTGGCCCGTCTCATGCGCACCGCACCGGTGAGTCGCGAGATGGTGCTGAACTTCGTCGCCCAAACCATGCTCGACCTGCCGGCTTCGTACTGAGGAGAATCCATGCCAAACACATTTGACGCACTCGTCGTCGGCGCCGGCGCGGGCGGGCTGTTCGCCGCGGCGCGGCTTTCGCACCTCGGCTACCGGACGTTGGTCGTCGAGCGGCTCGAGGTCGTCGGCGGGCGGGCGTCGACGCGCGACATTGACGGGTTCAAGGTCAACAACGGCGCCATCGTCATCGAAACCGGCGGCCTCACCGAGGAGACGTTCCACGAGGTCGGCGCGAAGTTCGACGTCCGTGCCGCGGAACCGCCGATTCTCTACCGCATCGGCGATAAAGACGTCGACGTGACCGGCGGTGGCTGGGGATTCCTGCTGTCCAAGCTGACGCGCCAGGGCGCGAAGCTGGTGAGTGGAATCGGCGCGGCCCGAAACGATTCGGGGTTGCCGGAAGACGAGCTTTCGACAGCCGACTGGGTGGCCAAGTACACCAAGAACGAGTCGGTGCATGGCATCTTCCGCAACATGTGCGGATCGGTCTTCGCGGTGGGTTCCGAGGAACTGCCGGCGCGGGTGTTTCTGACGTACTTCACTCGCAAGAGCGCATTCAAGAAGTTCGGCTTCTGCCCCGAGGGCACTATCGGCATCTGGCAGGCGCTCGCCGAGGTGGTGGAGAAGAACGGGGGAGCGGTCTGGCTCTCGTCGGAGGTGCAGCAGCTGCACCTGACGGACGGGCGGATCACCGGAGCCACTGTGGTCCACGGCGGTGAAACTGTCGATATCTCTTGCGGTTTCGTGGTGAGTGATATCGGTCCGTTCGCGACGGTCGAGCTGGTCGGCAGCCAGAATCTGCCCGCCGACTACGTAGCGAAGGTCGATGCGGCAAACCGGCCGTGCTCGATGATCACCGTCAACTTCGCCAGCCGGCGAAAGCTGTTGAAGGCGCCGGGCATGCTGAGCTTCGCGAAGACCCGGCGGCTGTGCTACGTCGCGAACTTCACCGAGACGTGTCCCGAGATGGCGCCGGAGGGCTGGCACCTCTATGCGGGGACCTCGGTGCCCAAACCCGCGGTCGGCGACTTCGACGAGAACGCGGAAACCGAACTGCTACTGGCTGATCTGCGCGCGGAGATCGACGGCTTCACCGATGCCCGCATCCTGTCGATCGCGGTTACCCGCGACGGCTGGCCGCCGCAGCGCGCCGTCGCGGGCTTCGACCTGCCGCACGACACCCCGATCGCGAACTTGTGGAATGTCGGAGATGCGGTGAAGGAATACGCCAACGGCGGGACGACGGCGTGTGCGGAGACGGCCAAGATCGTCGTCGACAAGATTCGGGCCGTGCATTCGCCGACGGCCTGATGCTGTTCCGGCCCTTCGCCATCCGAGGTTGGTGAAGGGCCGGTTCGTCGGCAGGGTGGCCAGTTCTCAGGCGGTCAGTCCACCGCGGGCGACGAGTTGCGCTGCGATGACGTTGCGCTGGATTTCGTTGGTGCCCTCGCCGACGATCATCAGAGGCGCGTCGCGGAAGTAACGCTCGACGTCGTATTCGGTCGAGTAGCCGTAACCTCCGTGAATGCGGACGGCGTTGAGCGCCACCTCCATGGCGACCTCAGACGCGTAGTACTTGGCCATGCCGGCTTCCATGTCACATCGTTCGCCGGCGTCGAACCGCTGCGCCGCATGCAGCACCAGCTGGCGGGCGGCCGTCAGCTTGGTGGCCATGTCGGCCAGATAGCCGCCGACAGCCTGGTGCTTCCAAATCGGGACGCCGAAACTCTCGCGCTGCTGGGCGTAGGCCAGCGCATCGTCGAAAGCGGCCTGACCGACGCCGAGCGCGCGGGATGCGACCTGAATCCGGCCTGTCTCAAGACCTTTCATCATCTGTGCGAAGCCCTGCCCCTCCACTCCGCCGAGGACGGTGTCCAGCGGCGCGCGGAAGTCGTCGAAGGCCAACTCACAACTCTCGACGCCCTTGTACCCAAGCTTGGGTAGATCGCGGGACACGATCAGTCCCGGACCGTGTTCGACCAACAGGATGCTGATGCCGCGGTGCCGGGGCGTGGCCGCCGGGTCGGTCTTGCACAACAGGGCGATGAGCTGGGACCGGCGGGCATTGCTGATCCACGTCTTGGCCCCGTTGATGACATAGCCGTGCTCGTCGCGACGGGCGACGGTGGTCATCGCCTGCAGGTCGGAGCCGCCGCCGGGTTCGGTCAGCGCCATGGTTGCCCGGATCTCTCCGGTGGCCATCCGCGGGAGGTAGCGGCTCTTCTGGTCGTCCGTGCCGAAGTTCAGGATCAATTTGGAGACAACGGTGTGGCCACCCATGGCTCCCGCCAGGCTCATCCAGCCACGCGCCAGTTGCTCGGTCACCCCGACGTAGCACTGGGTGGACACCGGCGCGTCGCCGTACGGCTCCGGGATCGCCAGACCGAAGATGCCCATCTGCTTCATCTGGTCGATGAGCTTTTCCGGGTACTCATTGGCGTGTTCGAGATCGCGTGCGACGGGCCGCACCTCACGGTCGACCCAGTCCCGCACAGTCGCGACGACCTGCCGCTCTTCGGCTGACAACTCCACAGCTGGTCTCCTATCTGAGGATCAGCAGGCCGCGATATCGCGGCCGATGATCTCCTTCATGATCTCGGTCGTTCCGCCGTAGATCGTTTGGATGCGGGTGTCGAGATAGGCTCGGGCCACTGGATATTCAGTCATGTAGCCGTACCCACCGTGCAGCTGCAGGCAGCGGTCGATCACGCGCTTTTGCAGCTCACTGACGTACCACTTGCCCTTGGCCGCATCGATCGCGCTGAGCGTTCCGGCGTTGTATGCCAACACCGAACGATCGACGTAGGACTCCGCGATATCGATCTCCGTCGACATCTCGGCGAGCTCAAACCTGATGTGTTGCTTGTCCGTGAGCGGTTTGCCGAACGCCTGGCGCTGCCGGCAGTAGTCGACGGTGCTGCTGAAGATGGCGCGGGTCGTGGCGATCGCTTTGGCGCTGACGCCGAGACGCTCCCGTGGGAGATGGCTCATCAGGTACGGCAAGCCCATTCCCGCTTCGCCCAGCAGGTTCGTCGCGGGTACCTCGGCGTCCCGGAAGTACAGTTCAGCGGTGTCCTGAGCGGGCAGCCCGATCTTGTCGAGCTTGCGTCCGCGTTCGAAGCCCGGGGTATCGCGCTCCACGACGAACAGACTGAATCCGCGCGAGCCCGCCTCGGGATCGGTTCTGGCAGCAACGACCACCAGGTCGGACATGATGCCGCTGGAGATGAATGTCTTCTGCCCGTTGAGGATCCAGGTGTCCCCTTCGCGCCGGGCAGTGGTGCGAATGCCGCGTAGATCGCTGCCGGCGCCGGGTTCGGTCATGGCCAGCGCGCCGATGATCTCGCCGGCCGCGAACCCGGGCAGCCAGCGCTGCTTCTGTTCGTCGTTGGTCAGGTCGAGCAGATAGTGCAGAACCAGGTCATCCTGCAAGCTGACGGTCAGACCGAACGACAAGGCGTTGATCCGGGAGACCTCCTCGCACACCACCATCCGGTAGCGGTAGTCGGATTCGCCGGCGCCGCCGTACTGCTCGTCGATCTGCAGGGCGTAGATTCCCGCTTTGGCGGCGCGAGCGAATACGGCGCGATCGATCCAGCGGTCCCGATCCCAATCATGTTGATGGGGAACGACTTCACGCGCGAGAAACTCGCGCACCGTCTCGCGATAAGCCGTGTGGTCCGCGGTGTAGAGCGTGCGCTCCATGGCCTATAGCCGCTCGATGATGGTGACGTTGGCCTGCCCGCCGCCTTCGCACATGGTCTGCAGTCCGTACCGACCGCCGGTGCGTTCCAGCTCGTGCAGCATCGAGGTCATGAGGCGGGCGCCGGTACAGCCGATCGGGTGGCCGAGGGCGATGGCGCCGCCGTTGGGATTGACCTTGGCGGGGTCGGCGTTCAGTTCGGTGAGCCAGGCGAGGACGACCGGTGCGAACGCCTCGTTGATCTCGACGACATCGATGTCGTCGATGGACAGTCCGGCACGCTTCAAGGCGTGCTGGGTGGCCGGGATCGGGGCCGTCAGCATCATCACGGGATCGGCCCCGCGCACAGACATGTGGTGGATGCGGGCCCGCGGGGTGAGGTCGAACCGGTCCACCGCAGCCTCGGAGGCGACGAGCAATGCGGCTGCGCCGTCCGAGAGCTGGCTCGCCGCTGCGGCGGTCACGACGCCGCCGTCCACCAGAGGCTTCAGGCCGGCCATCTTTTCCAGGGACGTGTCGGCTCGCGGCCCTTCGTCGACGCTGATTCCGGCGAGTTCGGTGATCTCCCGGGCAAAGCGCCCCTCCGCGATGGCGGCGACGGCACGCTGGTGGCTGGTCAATGCGAACCGCTCATTGTCCTCGCGGGTCAGCTTCCAGTGGGCGGCAATCAGTTCCGCGCCACGGAACTGCGAGATCTCCTGATCTCCATAGCGTGCCCGCCAGCCCTCGCAGCCGGTCCACGGGTCGGTGGCGCCGAACGGTTCGCCGGCGGCGAACGCGCTCAAGATGGGGTACTGACTCATCTTCTGCACGCCACCCGCGACGATGAGGTCGCACGTGCCGCTCATAACCGCTTGTGCGGCAAAGTGAACCGCTTGCTGAGCCGAGCCGCACTGACGGTCGATCGTCACGCCGGGGACGGATTCGGGCAGGCCGGCCGCGAGGGCCGCGGTGCGGGCGATGTCACCGGCCTGCGAACCGATGTTGTCGAGGCACCCGAGGATCACGTCATCGATGGCTTCCGGGTCGATGTCGTGACGGTTCACCACGGTCTTGATCACATGCGCGGCCAAGTCGGCGGGGTGTGTGCCGGACAGCCCGCCGCCGCGCTTGCCGACGGCAGTGCGAGTGGCGTCGACGATGTATGCCTCAGTCATAAAATTGAATTTAACATAGATTCGAAAATGCGGTCAATCGAAGACCTGACCCATCGAGACGGTCTTGTTCAGACGAGTTCGGGCACTCGCAGGTGAGCAATTGCCAGCTCGAACTCGCAGATATCGACCAGGTTGCCGCCCAGTTGCCCGAGCTTCTCGGTGCGCACCTCGCTGGCCTGCTCACGGTTGCGGTCGAGGGCCGCGGCGCTGTCGAACGTCACCGATGACACGGCGAGTCCAGATGGTTTGTCGAGCATGAGGCTGGCGCTGCAGAATCCCTCGAGTTGCTGCACTGCCGGCAGGACCAACGTCCGGTAGAAGTCCGTGGCGAGGTCTGCCTGATGCGGCTCGACGGTGAACCACGCAACCCGCAGGCAGGCGCCCTGCGGCGAGCGGTGGTCGCGGTGCAGTGCCGTGACCTCCCACTCGTTGATCTCCTTGCGGGTGCCGTGCATCAGCTCCGCTGCTCGTTCCCCGAGCGGCCGGGCGGCGTGTGCCGTCAAGTGCATCACCGCCTCGGACTCCCAGGCGCTGGTGGCGATGCACCGGCCGAGGCGCCTATCCACCATCAGGGACATTCCTGCCGCCCCTAGCTCCTCGAGAGCGGGCAGCACGGTGTCGCGCATGTACGCAACACCGGTATCGATCGACGCCGGCTCGGCCTGAAACGTGGTTGAGCGTGCGTACACCAAGCGCTCCTCGGTTACGGCAGCGCCTGGTGGCACTGCTGGTTCTCCTCACAGCGTCCCCTGTCGACCCGGATGGTGTACGGACTTTGCCGGAATCCACAGGTTGCGTTAAGGAGCGAGGACCGCGGTGCCGAACCAATGGCAAAGCAGCAGTGCGACTTCCACGTCGATGCGGTCTTCTTCGATTGGTCTGCCGCGACGCTCGATGGCGCGGTGGACGCGGTACTTCACCGAGTTGACGTGCAGGTGCAGCTCGTCGGCGCTGGATTTGAAGCTGGAGCTGTTGCGCAGAAACCCTCGGAGGGTCTCCCGTAGCCGCTCGTCACCGTCGGTATCCGTGGCCAGCGGGCCGAGGACCCGGGCGACCCAGGAGCGGGCGTTGTCCAGGTCGGAGCTGAACTGTGCTGCGACGATGAGGCCAGGTTCGTCGGCAGCGGTGACCGGCCGTGGTGGCGCCCCCGGTGCCATCGCCACCGCACGGGCGGCGATGGCCTCGCGGTGTGACCGGCGGAATCCGGTGAGTCCGTCGAGCGGGTTTCCCACGGCCAGCCATGGCGCGTCCGCCCGGAGCCGGACAAATTCGCGGATCTGGCTCACCGCGGTGTCGACGGCATCGGAAGCAAAGGGAATCCAGGCCCACCCGGTCATCTGATCCGACGCCACGAACAGGGGACGCTCCCGAGCTCCCAGCGTGGCAGCGAGGTTGGTGACGAACCGCTCCATGGCGTCCAGTTCGTCGCCGCCGGCCTGCTCGGCGCACCAGACGATGAGCGCGAGATGGCTGCGGTGCAGGGGGTACTGGATCAGGTCGGTCGTCTCATCGACATCGAGATCGCCGCCGTCGAGCACCTCGCGTACCCGTAGAGCCCGTATCTGGTTCCGATTGGCCAACCATCGATCGCGCTCGGCTTGATAGGCGGTCACCACCTGGTGCGACACCCGGTCGATGTAGGTGAACGAGCTGGCGGCGATCTCTTCGAAGACCCGCCACCCCAGTTCGGTCTCGAGCTGCGCGGCCCGGACTTCGTCGAGGATCAGTTTGAGGACGCCTTGGTGTCCGAGTCGATAGGCCCGGACCAATTCGTCCATATCGGTGCCGCGCTGTGCCAACCGGCGCGCGTGCTCCAGCGCAGCCGTGGGCGGCTCGATGCGATCGATGGGTATCCCGTGGCGGATGGCGGGGAAGAATGCTTCGAGATTGCCTTGCACCGCGTCGTACAGCAGCGCTGTCAGCTCGCCCTCACCGGCCATTTCCGATCGCTCCTGGACCAGCAACTCCTGAAGGGAGCGGGCAATGGCCGGCAGCTTGTCGCTCAACCGGTCCACGATCATCGCGGCGGTCTCGGCGGAGAGCACCCCGGTGTCGTGACTGCGAGCCATCGCTCGACTCTATGGCTTTAGGGGCGGGCTCACGCCCGCATTTGCTACTGGCTGCCGGCGTAGGCCAGGGTGCGCGCGCGGGCCGGCGCTGCGACGTGCGGCAATGCGACCGAGTGGACGGCGGCAGCAGCGGCGCTGCGACGGGCGTTGAACCACCGGACACCGGCGGCGGCGACGACCAGCAGCAGCGGCCACAGGCCGATGCCGAAAATGACGATGCCGTCGAAGATGAACTTGGCTTCGAACATGGTTCTACTCCTGAGGTTGGTGAAATGTATTTGATCCGTTGATATTTGGCGGTTTCTCAACGGGAAGCTGATAAAAGAACGGTACGGCGCGACCGCGGCGCGACCCAGGTACCGGCGAGACAATCTTTTGCCGATCTGGTCCGAATCGTTGTCTCTGCGGAACAAAGGGGCATCAATTTCCGCGGGTGGCCCCCATTCCGGCCCGCCGAGCCGACAATTGAAAGTGAAGACAGCAACCGAACCGAAGGCGTCTGACGTGTCCGAACCCGACGAAACGCAACGCGGCGTCGCGACCGGCATCGTCGCGGAGCTCGAAGCCGAGGGCTTCTACGGTGCCGAGCCCGTCGGGCGCGGCGGGTTCGGCGTGGTCTACCGGTGCCGCCAGCCGTCGCTGGACCGGGTCGTCGCGATCAAGGTCCTCAACACTGACTCGGACGACGTCGACCTGGAGAGCTTCGAGCGCGAGCAGCGGGCGATGGGACGGGTATCAGGTCACCCGAACATCGTGCCGGTGCTGCACAGCGGGTTGACGTTCACCGGACGGCCGTTCATCGTCATGCCGTACCTCGGCCGCAACACACTGTCGGCGTGGATCAAGCAGCACGGGCCGCTGGCCGTCGGGGAGGCGCTGACGGTCGGGGTGCGGCTGGCAGGGGCCCTCGAAACCGCACACCGCGCCGGCGTGCTGCACCGAGATGTCAAGCCGCCCAACGTACTTCTCTCGGCCTATGGGGAACCGCAGCTGTGCGACTTCGGCATCGCGCGCATCGTGGGCGGGCGGGAAGCCACCATGAGCGTCTTCGTCGGCTCCCCGTCCTACACCGCGCCCGAGCTGTTCGAAGGGGCGACGCCCACCGCGGCCTTCGACATCTACGGGCTGGCCGCCACGATCTTCACCTTGCTCAAGGGGGAGCCGCCGTTCCCGTTCCAGAAGGGTGAAAACCCCATCGCGTTCGCCAAGCGCGTCCTGGCCGGACCGATACCCGACCTGCGTCCGCTCGGGGTGGCCGACCCGGTCTGTACGGCGCTCGAGCAGGGACTGAACGTCGATCCCGCCCAGCGCCCCGCAACGGCCGCGGAATTCGGCGAGCTGCTGCGGGCCGCGGGCGCCCGCATCGGCCTGAACATCGCCGAGGTACCGCTGGAGCTACCGGAAGTCGAGTACGACGGGATGGAATCGTCGCCGGATACCGGGGGACGCTCCACCGGCGGGATCGGACTGCGGACCGACGGATCGGGCCGGTCCACCTATCCGCCCAGCTCACCGGCCCGGTTCCGGCCGCCGACGTTCAGCCGCCCACCGGTGCCGCGCCAACGCATCTTGGATCGGCTCGGCTCTGGACGCAGGCCGAAGCTGGTGCTCATCCACGGGCCGGCCGGGTACGGCAAGACCGTGCTGGCGACGCAGTGGGGCGAGACGCTGGTCCGCGACGGACTGCGGGCGGCCTGGTTGACCGTCGACAGCGACGACAACAATGCCCTCTGGTTCGTGGCGCACCTCATCGAGGCGGTGCGCGTCATGCTGCCGGAGCTCGCCGACGTGCTGCAGCAGGAATTCGATGAACGGCCCGATTCCGCGCTCCGGCAGGTGCCCAACATGCTGATCGACTGGCTGCACTCCAACAAGCAGACGTTGGCCCTGCTGATCGATGAGTGGCACCGCATCACCAGCGCCGACAGCCTCGACACCCTCGCCTACCTGCTGGAGAAGGGCTGTCACCATCTGCACGTGATCGTGGCCAGCCGGACGGGCACGGGCCTGCCGCTGGGCACGCTGGGTGTGCAGGGTGAGCTGGTCGAGATCGATGCATCGCTGCTCAGGTTCGACGTCGGTGAGGCGCGGACCCTCCTGGTCGATCGGTGCGGACTCGACCTGTCCGGCGCCACGGTCGCCGGGCTCGAAGAGTCGACCGACGGTTGGCCGGCGGCCCTGCAGCTGGCCTCGTTGAGCCTGCGGGACGGCGGCGATGCGGCTGCCATCGTCGGCAGGCTCTCCGGATCGGACAGGGCGATCGGCGACTACCTGACGTCCAACGTGCTGGACAGCCTGGAACCCGAACTCGTCGAGTTCCTGTCGGCGACGTGCATCACCAAGCAAATCTGCAGTGGCCTGGCGGCCGCGCTGACCGGCAATCCGCGCAGCCGCGACGTGCTGGAAGACATCGAAAAGCGTGACCTGTTCCTCCGCCGTACCGACCCGGAGGGCACCTGGTTCCGGTACTCCAACCTGTTCTCCGAATATCTGCTGCACCGGCTCAAGCGCGACGACGAAGACCGCGTCAGCGAGTTGCATCGGATTGCCGCACGCTGGTTCATGAAGCATCGGATGTACAACGAGGCCGTCGATCACTGGATGCTCGCGGGAGACGACGAACAAGCCGTCGATGCCGTCGAGCAGGTGTCTCCCGATCTGCTCGAACAATGCGAGCTCATGATGCTGACCGGCTTGGCGGCCAAGCTGCTGCCGCACCTGGCAGATGAGCGGCCGCGGCTGCAGGCGAACTTGGCGTGGGCGAACGTCGTCCTTCGCCGGCCGGTCGGTGTGGCTGACGCGTTGCAGCTCGCGGAAGACAACATCGACATCCTGGACGACGACGAAATCGACGATGTCCGACGAGAATTGGACCTGCTTCGCGTCGTGATGGCCGGACATGCCGACCACATCGACGCGTTCACCGAGACGGCTGCGCAAGCGTGCGTGGACCACGCCGACACCCTGGCGCCGTTTGTGCTGTGCCGCGCGGCGTACACCGCGTCGTACGCCGCATTGCGCAAGTTCGATTTCGACGGCGCATTGCGCTGGCATCGGTGGGCCAACAAATACCGGCGGTCCATCGCGGGGCCGATGACCGTCGGCTACGGGTATCTCATCGCGGCCCTGGCCGCGAACGAGCAGCTCGATGTCGCCGGTGCCGAGGCGCACCTGCGGCACGCGATCAGGATTGCGTTGCTGCCGTCCGGGCGGCCGACGTACATCGCCAAACTCGCCGGCGCGCTGCTGGGCGAATTGCTGTATGAGCGTGGAGAACTCGACGAGGCGGAGGTCCTGCTCGACGAGGCGCATGAACTCGGCAACGAGGGCGGCATCGTCGACGTGATGCTCGCAACCTACCGCGCGGGCGCCTACCTGAAGAATGCCCGCGGCGACAGCGCCGCTGCTGAGCATCGACTGGCGGATGGCATCGGGCATGCTCGGGCGCTGGGACTGCCGCGTCTGGAGGCGGGGTTGAAGCTGACGCACATTCGCGTCGCGGCCTTGTCCGGGACTGAGATCGACAAGGCGCTGGCGCGGCGCGTCATGGCGCACGGTCTGCAAGACCTCGATGAGATCGGTGATCTGACAGCCGAATTCAGGGAAGACGCGCAAATCAGGGTGCTGTTGCTCGACGGCCGGCCGGAGGCGCTGGCGTCCGCGTGCGAGCGGGCCCGCGTCCGGCTCGATCACATCGACAAGCTGCAGCGGCCCCGTGCGCACATGCAGGCCAGGATTCAATACGCCCGGTGTCTCGCGGCAGCAGGGGAGGACGAGAAAGCCCAATGGGTGCTGGCCCCGGCGCTGAAAATCTGTGCCGCACTTGGGCTGAGCCGGCTCCTGATCGACGAGGGGCCCGCGCGCTACTGCGCGTCGCGCACGACGTCGCGGTCGGATGGGAGACCGTCGACGCCGCCACCGCGGCGGACATCAGCGACTTCGTCCACAAACTCGAAGCGGCTGCCCTGCACCGGACGGGGTGACTCAGCGGCGGGGCAAGCTGGCGTGCGCGCGGAACGGCCGGGTCGGTGGCTCCTCCGGCCGGGCGGCGCGCATCCGGGTGGTGGGCAGGTCGGCGACAGACTGGTGCGGTGGGCCGAGTTTCGTCCCCCGGGCCGACTCCCGTTCGATGAGCACACCGCGGGCAATGCGGTCGAGTGCACTCTGGACATGAATGCGCTCGGGTGCACCGTGGAATTCGTCTGACTGCGTGAGGGTTTCGGTGATCCAGCTCGAGATCACATTGCGAGCCGCACTCACCTGGGCAGAGCCGGCCGGGGTCAGCGTGTATTCGCTTCCAGAGCGCATGGCAAATCCGGTGGCAACCAACCGATCGAAGGTCGGTTCGAGGACCTGCCGTGGCACGCGCCGATCGTCCGCGATGTCGAGCAGGTCCGCGGCCCCGGTCGCCGCGGCATACCGGTAGATCAGCATCAGCACCCACAATTGCGCCGTGCCCAGTCGGCTGTTCGAGGTGCGCGCAACCGCTTCCAGGTCAATGCCGTTGCTGTGCTGCAACAGCCGGCCGACAGCGACTTCCAGGAGTTTCTCCGGCGACTCGGTGGTCGGCATGCCGAAACCCTCGCCCATGTCGGTGCTTCCGCTGGCGGCAGCGTCGCGCAGCGGCACCTGCTTGAGGAAGAGCGCCAGGACGAATCCGACGACCGCGACCGGCGCCGCCAACAGAAACACCTGACTCAGGGAATCGGCATAGGCGGTGATGATCGGTGCGGCGGTCTCGTGCGGAAGGCTGTGCAGCACTTTCGGATCGGGTGGCGCTCCAGCTGGGATGCGGGCACTCAGGAAGTTCGCGAACATCGAGCCGAAAATCGCCGCGCCGAAGGAACTTCCGATGGTGCGGAAGAAGGTGACGCCGGAGGTGGCGACGCCGAGATCGGCGAAGTCGACGGTGTTCTGCACCACCAGAATCAGCACCTGCATGCTCAGCCCGATGCCGCTGCCGAGGATCAGCAGGAACAGCGATTGGGTCAACGTCGAGGTGTCGGCGTCCATCCGGGACAGCAGCAGGAATCCCAGTGCCATGATCGCCGTGCCGGCGATCGGGAAGATTCGGTACTTGCCGGTGCGGCCGACGATCGCACCGCTGCCCAGTGAGGTGACGAGTAGACCGGCCACCATCGGGAGGGTGCGCAGCCCCGACGCGGTGGCTGAGACGCCGTCGACGAACTGCATGTAGGTCGGCAGGAACGTCAGCGCACCCAGCATCGCGAACCCGACGACGAACGAGAGCACACAGCACACCGTGAAGACGGGGTTGGCGAACAAGCGCATCGGCAGAATCGGCTCGGGCGCACGACGTTCCACCATGACGAAGCCGACGAGTGCCAACACCGAGGCAGCGAACAACCCGATGATCGTCGCCGAACCCCACGCGTAGGTGGTGCCGCCCCAGCTGGTCGCCAACGTCAGGCCCGCGGCACCGAGCCCGACCAGGACGATGCCGGCATAGTCGACGACGGCGCGGCCGGCACGGGCCATTTCCGGAATGGCCACCGCCGCGATGGCGATGACCACCATCGCCACCGGCACGTTGATCCAGAACGCCCACCGCCAGCCCAGATGGTCGGTGAAGAGCCCGCCGAGCAATGGGCCGACGACGGTCGTGACACCGAAGACCGCGCCCAAAGCGCCTTGATACTTGCCTCTTTCGCGCAGCGGGATGACCTCGCCGATCACGGCGACGGCCGTCACGGTGATGGCGCCACCGCCCAGGCCCTGCAGCGCCCGCGAGGCGACCAGCATCCCCATCGACTCCGAGAGCCCGCACAGGACCGACCCGGCCAGGAACAGCAGGATCGCGACCTGGAAGACCTTCTTCCGGCCGAAGATGTCGCCGAGCTTGCCGACCACCGCCGTCACGATCGTTGAGGCGAGCAGGTAACTCGTGACGACCCAGGACTGGTGACCGGCGCCGCCCAGATCCGCGACGACCGTCGGCAGCGCGGTCGCGACGATGGTCTGGTCGAGCGCGGCCAGCAGCATGCCGAGGACGACAGCGAGGAAGACGAAGTTGCGCTGTCGGAGGCTGGAAGACTCGGCCGTTTGCGGATACATAGTTCTACTAATCGAATTTGATGGGCGCGGCGTTACAAGCGCCCGCCGATCTCAGCGCAGTTCTGCGATGACCTTCGCGAAGGCCTCCGAATGCTGCTGCTGAACAATGAAGTAACTCACCCCGTAGCGATCCCGGAGTTCACGGATCCGGTCGGCCATGTCGGCGGTGCTGCCGCTGAGCACGCCGGGCGTCGTCATCAGTTCGGCATCGCTGAGCTCGGGCTGGAAGTGTCGGGTCATCGACAGGTTCGGGATCCCGGACCCGTCGGTCGGCACCGCGGTGATGGCCAGATTCAGCTCCAGCTCGTCGAACCGGGCACCGGCGGCGTTGCGTACGAACGAAATTCGCTCGGCAAGTGGATCGTGCTCGTCGGTGCGCGGTCCGCCGCCGGTCAGCCCGATGATCTGTGCCTGCTGCGCGGCGACGGTCAGCAGCTTGTCGCCTGCGCCGGCGATCATCACCGGCACATCGGGCAGGTGCGAGCGTAGGTACGAGGTGACATGCGCCGTGTACTCCACCCGCTTCCCGGCGCTGGGGAACGGCAGCTCGGCGGCGTCGAACTCTTCCTTGACGTATCCGGCGCCCAGACCCGTCTCGAAACGCCCTTCGGTCAGGTCGCGCATGGCCGCGATATCGCGAGCCAGCAGCGCCGGTTTGTAGAAGCACGCGTTGAAGACGAAGGTGCCCAGGTGCAGGGAGTTGGTCGCCGCGGCGGCAGTCGCCAGCACCGGAAACGGGGCCGGCGCGCCCAGATGGTCAGGCACCAGGAGGACGTCATACCCGAGGTCCTCACCGCGGCGCGCCGCGTCCTGGACCGCTGACCGACTGTCCGTATTCCGCAGGCCGACTCCGAACCGGAAATCTCTCGTCATGTGTTCGACCTTACGGACACGCAGGGCGCACCTGCCGGTGCAAACTGCAGGTGTGAACGCCAGACTGACCCTGACCGCGGTCTGCGTCGTGGTGTTCATGCTGCTGCTCGACATGACGATCGTCGCCGCGGCGCTGGCCGATATCCAGGCTTCTCTCGACGCCCACCTGTCCGGGTTGCAGTGGGTGGTCGACGCCTATGCGCTGCCGATGGCCGGATTGCTGCTGACCGCGGCGACGGTGGGCGACCGGTTGGGGCGGCGGAGGTTGTACCTCGGCGGGCTGGTGGTGTTCATGTTCGCGTCCGCCGGGTGTGCGCTGGCCCGCAACATCGACGTGCTCAACGGACTTCGGGCGGTACAGGGCTCGGCCGGCGCGGTGCTGCTCGGGGTGTCGCTGCCGATGATCGCGGCCGCGTTCCCCGATGTACGGCATCGGGCGGGCGCCATCGCCGCGTACGGCGCGGCGWTGGGGGCCGGCGGTGCCGTCGGACCGCTGCTGGGCGGCGCGCTGGTCACCGCGTATGGGTGGCCGTCGATCTTCCTGATCAACCTGCCGGTCGGGGTGCTCGCGCTGTACATCGTCATCTTCGCCGTCCCGGAAACCGTCGTGGCACACTCCCGTCCGGTCGACGTCTGGGGCACGGTGGTGCTGACGGCGGCGTTGTTCGCCGGTGTGTACGTGCTGATCGAGGGCAACCGCTTCGGGTGGAGCAGCCCGATCATGTTGGGGCTGAGCGCATTCTGCGTGGCTGCGCTGGCCGCCTTCGCGTGGCACGAGTTACGCCAGGCCGAGCCGATGCTGGATGTGCGGCTGCTTTCCGTTCCCGGTTTCGCCGGTGTCTCCCTGGCCGCGTTCGCCGCCAGCGGGACGCTGATCGCGTCGACCAACTACCTCGCGCTGTACTTCATGAACACCTTGGGGTTCAGTCCGTTTGGCGCCGGATTGCGGGCATTGCCGCTGACGCTGGCCATCGTGGTGGGTGCCCCATTGGCGATGCTCGCGGCGCGGCGGATACCGGTGGCGGCGACCATACCCGCCGGCGTCGCATTGATTGCCGTGGGCATGTGGATGATGACCGCAGTAAACGCGAGTACGACGTGGACGCATTTCATCGCCGGGTCCGTCGTGGCGGGATTGGGGCTCGGCGGGCTGTCTGCGCTGACGTCTGACGCGGCGCTGCGTTTCGTGCCGGTCGCCAACGCCGGGATGGCGACGGGCACGGTCAGCACCGCGCGCCAGATCGGCATTCTGGCCGGCGTCGCCGGGCTCGGTGCGTTGTTCAGCCGGCACGCGGGCGACCTTGCCGCGGCGCGGCTTTCCGCCGTACCAGGGCTTGGCGCCGACGCTGCCGGGCAGCTGAGTGACGGGCTGGCCGCCGGCGCCGGACTCCGGGCGCTCGAGGCGGTACCCGACCGGATGCGTCCGGCACTCGCGACGTTCGCGCGCGAGGCCAGTGCGGCCGGCATGCAGTCCGCTCTGACCGCCGCCGCGCTGGCTGCCACCGTCGCCACCGTGACCGTGGCGCTGCTCATCCGGATAGGGGCCCGGCAAACCCTTCGCGCCGATACTGTGGATTAGCCAAAGTTGCTACGGCCGGGCCTGGATGCGGATACGTTCAAACCTTATGGTCGGCGCTGCTGTTCTCTTCTCAGGGGGGCGGTACAGCGTCGTCATCTCCGATGACCCCGACGAGGTCGAAGCGGCCCAGCGCTTGCGATATCAGACGTTCGCCGAGGAGCTGGGTGCTGCACTCCCGCAAGCCATTCGAGGACCGCGCACCGGCGAGATGATCGACACCGACCGCTTCGATGCGTACAGCGATCATCTGCTGGCTCGCGACGAGGAAACCGGGGCGATCGTCGGCTGCTATCGGTTGCTGCCCCCCGACGGCGCCCTGGCGGCCGGCGGCATCTTCACCGATACCAACTTCGAGATGAGCACCGGCATCGACGCATTGCGGCCGTCGCTGGTCGAGTTGGGCCGGGCCAGTGTGCATCCCGACCATCGCAGCGGCGCGGTGATGGCCATGCTGTGGGCCGGCATCCTGCGGTATCAGGAACTGACCGGCTACCGGTGGGCGATCGGCAGTCTGTCGGTGCGCATGGAGGATGGTGGTCCGCGCGGTGCGCTGGTGCGCGGCGTCCTGGACCGGGCCTTCCGGAAGCATCCGGCGCCCGAGGAATTCCGGGTCACACCACGAAATCCAGTACAGGTCAACGGAACTCCGCTGGCAGAGCTGCCCGATCCGGGCCGGGTACGGATTCCGCCGATGGTCGCCGGCAGCCTGCGGATCGGTGGCGTGATCTGTGGGGAACCGTCTTACGACCCGGAATTCGACATGGCCGATTTCGTGGTGTTGATCAACCGGGACATGGTGCATCAGCTCTATCTCGCTCGGCTGACCCGTGTTTGAGGCCGACATGCTGGGGATCGGATTCGGGCCGTCGAATCTGGCTCTGGCGGTGGCCCTTGCCGAGCGTGGCGTGCGCGGTCGATTCGTCGATGCCCAGCCGCGCTTCGGTTGGCACCGCGACATGTTGTTGCCCGGCACCCGGATGCAGATCCCGTTCCTCAAAGACCTGGCGACGCTGCGCAATCCGCAGAGTGCCTTCACGTTCGTGAACTATCTCAGCGAGCGCGGCAGGCTGGTCGACTTCATCGGTCGTCATGACGTGTTTCCCAGCCGGCACGAGTTCCACGACTACCTGCAGTGGGCGGCCGACCAGTTCTCCGCCGACGTGCGCTACGGCCACCGCGTGGCCGGGGTGACGGCGAATGATGCCGGATTCGCGGTGCGGCTGGACCCCGACGAGGTCATCTCGGCGCGCACCCTGGTGCTGGGCACGGGTCTGCATCCGGTACTGCCCGCCGGCACGCGGCCGAGCCTGCGCCAGTGGCACAGCCACCAACTGCTCAGCGCCTTGGCGGCCCTTGGCTCCGTGGCGCGCGGTCGCTTCGCCGTGGTGGGGGCGGGTCAGAGCGCCGCGGAGGTGGTCGCCTATCTGCACCACACCTATCCGCTCGCCGAGGTGCACGCCGTGTTCAGCCGGTACGGGTACAGCCTCGCCGACGACAGTGCGTTCGTGAACCGCATCTTCGATCCGTCGGCGGTCGACGAGTTCTACGGCGCGGACAGCGTCGAGCGGCAGCGGCTACTCGACTATCACCGGTCGGCGAATTACTCGGCCGTCGACGTCGACCTCATCGCGGACCTGTACGAGCGCGAGTACGGAGAACGCGTGAGCGGGGACCTTCGACTGTTCATCCACCGGGCCTGCGCCGTCGTCGGCGCCGATGAGGACGAGGCGGAGGTGCGCCTCGGCGTGCGCAACCTCATCGACAACACGACCGAGACCGTGCGCTGCGACGCCGTGGTGTACGCGACCGGTTATGCGCCGATGGATGTGTCGGCGTTCCTGGGCGAGCTGGCTTCCTGCTACGAGTTCGACGAGCGGGGCCGCCCGATGGCCACCCGCGACTACAAATTGGTGGCCAGGCCGGGTGCTCCCGGCGACATCTATCTCAACGGCGCGACGGTCGAACACAGCCACGGGCTCGGCGCGACGCTGCTGTCGAACGTGGCCGTCCGCAGCGGCGAGATCGCGGCCGCGATCAGCCCGTGACGGTCAGGTAGATCAGCACCACGTTCAGCGCCGAAATCAATACGGCCACAGTCCATCCCAGTGTCGTGACGACGCGGTGGTTGATGCTCTCGCCCATCACGGCGCGGTTGCTGGTCAGCCGGATCAGCGGAATCAGCGCGAACGGGATGCCGAACGACAGCACCACCTGGGAGATGACCAATGCGCGCGTCGGGTCGAAGCCGACGGCCAGCACCACCAGTGCCGGAATGACCGTGACCGCCCGTCGGAGCAGCAGCGGGTACGACCGGTTGAGCAGGCCCTGCATGATCATCGCGCCGGCGTACGCGCCAACCGAGGAGGACGCCAGGCCCGAAGCCAGCAGGCCGATGGCGAAGCACAGCGCGACCGCCGGACCGAGGGCGTTGCCGACCGCGGCGTGTGCGCCCGCGATGGTGTCGGTGCCTTCGACGCCCTGCAGGTGCGTCGCCGCGACCAGCAGCATCGACAGGTTCACCGCACCCGCGACGACCATCGCCAAGCCGACATCGAAGCGGGTGACGCGCAGCATGTGGCGCAGGGGAGCGCCGGCTTCCGGCTTTCCGTGCCGGTCGCGGGCCAGGCCGGAGTGCAGGTAGACGACGTGCGGCATGACCGTCGCGCCCAGGATCGCGGTGGCCAGCAGGAGGCTCTCGGCTCCGGCGAAGTGCGGCACCATGCCGCCGATCACATCGCCCGCAGCGGGCGGATCGACGAAAAGACTGGTGAGGAAGCCGATGGTGATGATCGCCAGCAGCCCGGCGATGATTCGCTCGAACGCGCGCTGACTGCCGCGGTTCTGCACCGACAGCAGGCACATGGAGACCACGCCGGTGATCACGCCGCCCACGAGCAGGGGCAGGTCGAACAGCAGTTGCAGCGCGATGGCGCCGCCTACGACCTCGGCGAGATCGGTTGCGACCGCGACCATTTCGGCCTGTACCCAGAATGCGATCCGGGTTGGGGTGCGGCAGTTCTCGGCGACCAGTTCCGGCAGCGAGCGGCCGGTCGTCAGGCCCAGCTTGGCTGACAGGTACTGCACCAGGCCGGCCATGACATTCGCGAGCAGGATGACCCACACCAGCAGGAAGCCGAACTTCGCGCCCGCGCTGATGTTGGCCGCGACGTTGCCGGGATCCACATAGGCGATGGCGGCGACGAACGCCGGGCCCAGCAAGGACCAGGTTGGGCGCGACGGTGCGCGGGTCTCGGTCAGCACTGCACTCACTCTCTATCCGGGTCTGCGAATAGAAAAGTTAGGTTAGCCGAAACCTTGCGATTGGGGAAATGTGTCGGGCGGCGGCGGGATGTCACGGATCTGATGCCGGCTGGTGACGCCCAGCTTCGGAAATGACCGGTAGAGGTATCCGGACACGGTGCGAGTCGACAGTTGCAGGCGTGCCGCGATCTGCGGGTTCGTCAGGCCGCGGCCGGCGAGGTAGACGACCTGATGCTCCTGGGGACTCAGCTGTCCGGTGGACGGTATCGCCGGCGCTGCCGTGGGAACGCCGGATGCGCGCAGCTCCCGCGCGCAGATTTCCAGCCAGGGTCTGGCCCCCAGCTTCTCGAAGGTCGCCAGTGCGGCGGAGATGTGCTGGCGGGCTTCTTTGCGTTGGCGGCTGCGCCGAAGCCAGCCTGAGTAACTGAGTCGCAACCGGGCGCGTTCGAATGGCCACTGCTCACCGGCGGGGTCGGCGAGCGTCCGGGCCAGGGCGTCGCCGACATCTCCGACGTTGAGCAGAGCCGAGGCGTGGTTCAGCAGCTGGTCGAGGCGAGCGGAGCGCGGCTGCGGCAGGTGCGTCAGGGCTGCGGTGAATCTGCGCCTTGCGTCGTCGGCCATGCCCGTCCGCGCTGCCGCCTCGGCGAAGTCGGCGAGAGCGCGGAAGGACACGTGCGGGTGCAGTGGCACGCCGGAGGTGGTGAACAGTTCGGCGAGGTGGCCATAGGCGCCGAGGTCGTTGCCCTCCACGATATTGATCAGCCCGAGCACGTGGTGTGCCTGCGCGGAGTGCAATCGGTTGTCTTGGAAGTCCAGCACATTGAGGGCCGCGGTCAGCTGGACCCGAGCCGATGCGGTGTCGCCGCGCCTCGTTGCGACCGTCGCTCGAATCAGGTCCCCGGTTGCGGTCACCAGTGGCTGATCGCTGACAGCTCCGAGCGTGTGTAGTTGGCTGGTGATCCGCAGGGCCTCGTCCCAGCGCCCGGTGTCGACACACGACCAGGCCAGGACCGCGGTCGTCAGCGCGTGCCCGTTCGTCGAATCATGTTGTGTCATCAGGGATTGTGCGATCCGCAAAGTTCGGATGCTGAGCTCGGACTCGTCTGTCACGCCGGCCGCCAGCCCGATCAGGCTCAGGTCCAGAACTCCCAGGCTCTCGATCGGTCGGCTGCTGAACGAGGCCATGTCGGCCTGCGTGCGCAGCGAGTCGGTCACCGCCCGGACCCACAGTCGCGAAGTCGACGAGCCGCCCGCGGTCACCGGCATCGAGTCATCAAGACGCTGCAGCGCCTTCGCTGTGTCCCGATACGCGGACGGATCACCGGACAGGAATGCCGCGGCGGCCGCCACGCGCAGCGGTTCCCAGGCCAGCGCGGGTTCCAGCCGGAGCGCTTCCTCGGCCGCGGTCAGGAGGGTCACGGCAGCAGCCCGCCCGTCATGCCACATCGTGGTCATCCCGTGTGCGGTCAGTGCGCGGACCCGGTCATGTGGATTGCCGGTGGCCGATGATGCGGCATGGGCGCGGTGCCAGGCCTGGCGCTGCGGCAACGCATTCAGCGCATCCGCCAGGAGTTGATGCGCGTCTTGCCGAGCGGTCAGCGGCGCCCCGTAGTACGCGGCAGACCGGATGAGCGGATTGACGGGGTTGATGCGTGCTGATTCAACCCGCACGACGCCTGCGGTCTCTGCCGGTGCCAGGACCGCCGGGTCGGCCACTGCTCCCGGGGGCAGCCCGTGCAGATCTGCGGCGGACGCGGCCGCGACGACGACGAGCGCGGCACGCGTCGATGGGGGGAGGTGGGCCAGGTGCTGTGCATAGATCGCATGGACGCTGATCGGCAGCGGCAGTGGGTCCGGTGCGTAGCCCGCCGAGGGGGTGGCGCCGGCAGTCGTGCTGGAAAAGTCGATGATCGCAGCGGCGTTGCCCGCGGACTGTTTCAGGATCTGCTCGCGCAGCAGTCCGCTCGGCGGTGTGGGTTGAGCCTCGAGCAGCTCGATCGACTGGTCGAGAGTCATTGGTGCGAGCGGAATTTCGACGGCCGACCGACCCGCCAGCCCCGTCGCGGCAACGGTGTCCGGCAGCGTCAGCGCGACGGTGATCGGGCGGCCCGCACTGCGGCGGGCGGCGAACAGCAGAACGCTGCGGGACTGCTCGTCGAGCCAGTGGGCGTCGTCGACGGTGACCAGGACCGGCTGTCGCCGCGGTACCGCGTCCAAGAGTTCGAGCAGCGCCGTGGCCAGTCTGGCGGTGTGTATCTGATCGCCGAACAGTGTTGTACTGAAAAGGGTTTCGATGATGTTGGCCCGGCCGTATGGATTGGCTTCGGCGTCGTTCAACGCACGCAGGAGTCGATGGAGGCCACCCAGCGGAGTGCCGGTCTCACCGGGCAATCCGGCGATTCCGAGGACGCGATGGCCCAACGCATCAGCTTGGCGCTCGGCCGCGACGAGCAGGGATGTCTTTCCTGAGCCCAATGCCCCGGAGATGACGATGACCTGTCCGCGCGGCGGTGACGCGATGGCGTCCCGCAGCACCGTGAGTTCCGCGTCGCGCCCGATGAGCTGCGTCGACCCGGTGTTCACAAGAACCATGAGACATCCGATCGGTCAGCACGTCTAACGACAGATATTGATAAGTCCCATCTACGACGTAGATAATCTGCCGCGTGGAGCTACGGCAGGTCGAGCATTTTGTGGCGGTCGCCATCGAGCGGAGCTTTACCCGCGCCGCACGTCGGGTCCATGTCGTGCAGTCCGCCATCTCGACGTCGATTGCGAAGCTGGAGCGTGAGCTCGGTGTGCAGTTGTTCGATCGCTCCCGTCAGCAGATCGAGCTCACCGTCGCCGGCGAACGATTCCTCGCCCAGGCGCACGAACTGTTGCGCGTCGCGGGTTCGGCTGCAGAATCGGTGGCATCCAGTCGCGGCCAGCTGATGGGTACCGTCGAGTTCGGGTCATTGATCTCGTACGGCCCCATGAATGTCGCCCAGGTGCTCGGCGAGTTTCACCGAGCGCACCCCTTTGTGCGACTTCGGTTGCAACTCAATCAATCTGGTGCCTCGGCATATCTGTCGGCACTGGTCGACGGCTCCTTGGATCTGGCTCTGGTCTCGGTGCCCAACAGATTTCCTCCGCAACTCGAAATGCGGTTGATGTTCGAGGAACCGATGCTCTTCGTGTGCCGCGCTGATCACCCGATGGCGTCGGAGCAGACGGTCGGCCTGCTCGACCTGGCAGCTGAGGACCTGATCGGGTTCCCGCCGGATTGGGGCTTTCGCTCCTTGATGGACAACGCTTTTCTGGCGGCGGGCGCCCAGTCGCGGCCCGTCCATGTGATTCCGGCCGGCTTCTCGGTTGTGGGTGAACTGGTTCGCCAAGGGCTGGGGACCACCTTCATGCCCGCGTCGGAATGCGCGGAATTCGACGATCTGCGAGCCATCGAATTGAGTCACACCGTCAGGTGGCAGGTCTATCTGGCGTCGCAGCCGATGGACCGTCTGACCCCGGCCACCGCGGCCCTGGCGGACATGCTGATTCAGGCCGCGGCTTCGAGCTAGTGCGCCCCGAGTGTCGGCTGGTGGTCGATAATTCGCGAAATCCTCGACCACCAGCCAACATTCGATGTCCTACTTGGCGTGCTCGGCGCCGTGAGATGCCTTGGCGGGCTTGGCATCGGTCTTGCTGGGCTTGGTGTGGGGTTTGGCGGGCTTGGCAGGCTTCGAGTCAGCCTTGGTGTCCGCACCCTTGGTGTCCCCGGCCTTTGTGTCGCCGCCCTTGGTGTGATCAGCGCCCGTGCCCTGCCCCGTCGTGTCCGTCTTGCTGCCGCCGGCGTCCGCGGGCTTGGTCGTCCCGGTCCCGGTCGACGAATCAGGCTTTGTCGCACCAGTTTTCGTGGGCGTCTCCGTCGAACTCGTGGTGTCGGTCTTCGTCGTATCCGTCTTCGTCGTGGTCTGGTCAACAGGCTTGGTGGTTGCCGTGGTCTTTGACGGCGCAGCCGGCAGGGCCTTGACGACGGCCGCGGCCGGTAGTGCGACGGTCGTCGCGTCGGCGGCGGGCACCGAGTTGGCAGCGACCGGTGCGGTGGCTGCGACAGCCGTCTTGGTCGTCGTGATCGGCGGCGGCTTGAGCGCGTCGGCGACGAGTTTCTGCATGAGCTGCAGCGCGGCGACCGGGCCCGGCAGGTTGACCGTGAAGCCGAGCGGTCCACCGCCGATGTTGATGCCGAACGAGGTCAGCAGTCCGCCCGCGTACAGCGGCACGCCGGGCAGGCCCGTGTTGATCACAGTCGACAGGTCCGGGCCGTAGCCGCCGTTGAGGACCCCGTTGAGGACCGTCGCGGGAATCGAGATGAGCGAGGTGGCCACCTTGCCGAGGTCGCCGGTGCGCGTGGCGTCGATGACGTCCTGCACCGCGGCGCCCAGCGCTGCGGGCGCCTGGATCAGCGGGCCGAGCAGACCACCGACGATGACGAGGGCATTGGACGGTTGCAGCCCACCGAAGCCCTGGTTGAGCGTGTTGAGCACGTTGACGGCGTTCTGCAGCGGGTTGGCGGCGATGACTCCCAGCGGGCCGAGCTTGTCGATGGCTGTGACGAGACCTTGCAGCGGGTAGGCGATCGAGTTGATGGCGGGTGTGAGCAGATTGGTCAGCGGAATCAACGCGTTCAAGCCGACCAGCAGCAGCTGATTGGTCGCGTCTTCGACGTTGCCCTTCGCCAGGTCGTTGACGGCGGCGGCCAACAGCGGCGGTACCGCGGTGGTGAGGTTGGTCCCGATCTGGCCGAGGGTGCTGCCCAGCGCGTCCAGCAGCGGCGGGGCCGACGCGAAGGGAACAGCCGGTTGCGGACTGGGATCGACCTTCACCGAACCGGGTGACGACACCAGCTTCAGTAGGTCCTGGAGCGCGGCGAGCTGGTTGTTGAGAGCTGCGGTCAGAATCGGCGTCGGCCCGTTGGTTTGCGCCGTGCTGACGATGGTCTGCAGGCTGGCGACGGTGTTCTTGAACGCTGCACCGAATGCGGCGAAGGGGTCGACGGCGGCGGTCAGGCGTACGGCGGTGCGCTCGATCTGCGCTTCCATGTGGTGGATCTGGGTACTGACGGTCGGCGCCATGACCGGGGCAACGGCGATAGCCGCGGCCCCAGCCAGGGACACGCCGACGGAAGCGAACGGTCGAGCGGCGGTGTGCATAGCGGGCCCTTTCAAAGGCTCAGAATCGGACGCAGTGATTCTGGCTTTGAGAGGTAGGTCACCCGCTAGCGACGAATGACTCTATTTTCGGCGGCGTCAGTTGGGGCGGTACAGGCCTTTTCCGGTGATGAGCGGCAGATCCAGCGTCGTCCGGATGCCCGGTTCGGCGGCGACGACGGCGGGGATGGCGTTCACGACGCGCGCCGCGGTGGCCACGAGTCCGGCGTGATTGTGGTCGCCCTTGCGGCTGCTGAGACACAGGTCAAGGGCGTACGACGGCTCGCCGGTCACCTCGACGCGGTACGAGCCACCTTCCTGGGCCGGCTGCGGCCAGTCGGGGCACAGGTCGTCACGCAGACGGGTGATGTGCTCCAGCACGACGGCCGGGCGGCCGTCTTTCATGCCGCGCACCTCGAACCGCATGGCCGCCGTGGTGCCCGCGGGGATGTGGCCCGACGCGATGTCGAAGTCCTCGGGCGCCGGCACCCGGGTGTGCTCCTCGGTCAGCTCGTCGAGCTCGATGCCGAGGCCCGCGGCCAGCTGGCGCACCACCGAACCCCAGGCCAGGCTGAGCACGCCTGGCTGCAGCAGCATCGGCAGCTCGTCGATGGGCTTGCCGAAGCCCATCACGTCGAACATCACCGTCGCGCTGTCGTAGGTGGCGTAGTCGACGATCTCCATGCACCGGACCTGCTCGATGCTCTGGCAGGTGCCCATGAGGGCAAGGGGGAGAAGGTCATTGGCGAAGCCGGGGTCGATGCCATTGACAAATAGGCTCGAACAGCCCTCCTTTGTGGCGTCTTCGAGCGGCGCGATCAGTTCGGCGGGCAGCACCTGCCACGGGTACTGCAGGAACACTGCCGCACTGGCGACCACGTTGACCCCGGCCGCCAGGATGCGCCGGTAGTCCTCCAGTGCGTCGGGCAGCCGGTTGTCGGCCATGGCGGTGTAGACGACGCAGTCCGGCTTGCCGGCCAGGATGGCGTCGAGGTCGTTGGTGGCCTTGATTCCGGTCGAAACCTCAAGTCCGGCAAGCTCTCCGGCGTCCTTGCCGGCCTTGGCGGCCGAGGACACCCAGACGCCGGTCAGTTCGTAGGCGGGGTCATTGATGAGTTGAGTCAGGGCATGGCGGCCGACGTTGCCAGTGCCGACTGCGGCGACTTTGATTGGCATGTAAGGGTTCCTCACAGGTCCGGGATGGGTAGGTCGAGGTTGGGAAACGTGAGGCCGCCGTCGACCTCCAGCACCTTGCCGGTGACGTAGGCGCCGGCCGGTGACGCCAGATACAGCGCCGCGGCGGCGATGTCCTCGGGGTCACCGAGGCGGCGCATCGGGGTGGCCTTCTCCATGGGATCGCGCAACGCGTCGTTGGAGGCGACGATGTCCAGCGCCGAGGTCAGAATCGAACCGGGGGCGATGCCGTTGACCCGGATCTTCGGGCAGAGGTCCATCGCGGCGAGCTTCGTGTAGTGCGCCAATGCGGCCTTGGCGGTGCCGTACGCGGCGAAACCGCGGCCCGCCAACCGGCCGACGGCCGAGGTGATGTTGATGACGCTGCCGCCGCCGGCGTGCTCCAGCATGAGCGGGACCGCCGCCTGGGTCAGCGCATGCGCGGTGGCCACGTTGAAGGTGAAGGCGTCTTTGAGATCCTGCGGCGAGGTGTACATGAGCGGCGCGGGCATGGTGCCGCCGACGTTGTTGACGACGACATCTAGTCTGCCGAAGGCTTCCACCGCGACGGCGGCGAGCTTGGCGGTCTCGTCCGGGTGTGCGAGGTCGGCGGCGACGATGTGCGCCCGTCGGCCGGCCTGCTCGACCAGCTTCGCCACGTCCTGCAGCTGGGACTCGGTGCGCGAGGCAATCACCACGTCAGCACCGGCTTCGGCGAATGCGACGGCGATGGCCGCGCCGAGGCCGCGGCCCGCGCCGGTCACCACGGCTACCTGGTTGTCGAGTCGGAATCTGTCCAGAATCACGTGTGCCTCATTCGCCTCGTCGTGGTCGTTGTTAGGCACGCTAGCAAGATTGAGGCGCTGCGGGAACAGATTTCTAGAACACGTTTCAATTAGCCTTTGCGGGCTTTGACGCTGGCCTCCAGCTTGGCCAGCAGATCGGAGACGTCCTCGGTCGCGTCCAGTTCGGTCGCCGCTTCCTCGGTGGTGAACGCCTCGCCGCCCGCGATCTTCGCTTCGATGAGCTCTTCCATCTGCTCGCGGTAGGTGTCGTGGAACTGCTCGGGGTGGAAGTCGTCGGTCATCGAGTCCACCACCTGCCCGGCCATCTTGAGCTCGGCGGGCTTGATCTCGACTTCCTTGTCCAGCACCGGGAAATCCGGGTCACGAACCTCGTCGGGCCACAGCAGGGTGTGCACGATCATCACGTTGCGCTTGCCGAAGTCCTTGACGCGCAACGCCGCAAGCCGCGTCTTGTTGCGCAGCGAGAAGTGCACGATGGCGACCCGATCGGTCTGCGCCAGCGTCTGGGCGAGCAGCACGTACGACTTGGACGACTTCGAGTCGGGCTCCAGGAAGTAGCTCCGGTCGTACATCAGCGGATCGATCTGATCGGCGGGAACGAACTCCACCACCTCGATCTCGCGGCTGCGCTCCTCGGGCAGGGTCGCGATGTCGTCATCGGTGATGATGACGGTCTGCCCGTCCTCGGATTCGAAAGACTTGGCGATATCCCGGAACTCGACGACCTCGCCGCAGACCTCGCACACCCGCTTGTATCTGATGCGGCCATTGTCCTTGGCGTGCACCTGATGAAACTTGATGTCGTGATCCTCGGTGGCGCTGTACACCTTCACCGGCACATTGACCAGTCCGAAGGCGACTGACCCCTTCCAGATGGACCGCATACCCAAGTATGGCCCATGATCGCGTCTGGGCTTGGATACTTGAGCAGTGGAGCAATTCGGACGGGTGCGGCTGACCAACCCGGACAAGGTGCTCTACCCGGCGACCGGGACCACCAAAGCCGACGTGTTCGACTACTATCTGGCCGTTGCCGATGCGATGTTGCCGCACATCACCGGTCGCCCCGTGACCCGTAAACGGTGGCCCAATGGTGTTGCGCAGCAGCCGTTCTTCGAAAAGCATCTGGCGTCGTCGGCGCCGGAGTGGCTGGATCGCGGAGCCATCACCCATCGCGGCGGGACGACCGTCTACCCGATCATCGACACCGTCGAGGGGCTGGCCTGGATCGCCCAGCAGGCAGCACTGGAAGTGCATGTGCCGCAATGGCGTTTCGTGGGCGATGCTCCAGGCCCGGCCACTCGCATCGTGTTCGACCTCGATCCCGGCGACGACGTCACCATGGCGCAGCTGTGCGAGGTGGCCCGTGCGGTCCGCGACCTCGTCGCCGGCATGGACCTGGAGGCCTATCCGCTGACCAGCGGCAGCAAGGGGCTGCACCTCTATGTGCCGTTGGCCTCGCCAGTCAGCTCGCGCGGCGCCTCGGCCGTCGCCAAACGTGTTGCCCAGCAGCTCGAATCATCGATGGGCGGGCTGGTCACCGCGACCATGACCCGCAGCGTGCGGGCCGGCAAGGTGTTCCTGGACTGGAGCCAGAACTCGTCAGCCAAGACGACGGTGGCGCCGTATTCGTTGCGCGGCCGCGACGAGCCGACGGTGGCGGCGCCGCGGAGCTGGGACGAACTCGACGACACCGGGTTGCGCCAGCTGCGGTTCGACGAGGTGCTGACCCGGCTGAACCGGGACGGTGACCTGCTCGCGGGACTGGATGCAGGTGCGCCCGTGGCCGACCGGCTCACCACCTACCGCAGCATGCGCGACCCGGGCCAGACACCCGAGCCGGTGCCTGCTGCCGAGCCGGCGTCGGGGGAGAACAACCGCTTTGTCATCCAGGAGCACCACGCCCGCCGGCTGCACTACGACTTCCGGCTGGAACGCGACGGCGTGCTGGTCAGTTGGGCTGTGCCGAAGAACCTTCCGGACACCTCGACCGTCAACCACCTGGCGGTGCACACCGAAGATCACCCACTGGAGTACGCGACCTTCGAAGGAGACATTCCCAAGGGCGAGTACGGCGGCGGGCACGTCACGATCTGGGATGCGGGCACCTACGACACCGAAAAGTTCCGGGACTCAGGCGAACGCGGCGAGGTGATCGTCGATCTCCACGGCAGCCGGGTTTCCGGGCGGTATGTCCTGATCCAGACCGAAGGCAAGAACTGGCTGGTCCGACGGATGAAAGAGCAACGGCTGCAACCGATGCTGGCCACCCATGGCTCGGTGGGCCGACTGTCGCCGGATGACTGGGCCTTCGAAGGTAAGTGGGACGGCTACCGATTGCTGGTCGACGCCGACCACGGCCGGATCCGGCTCACCGCGCGCAGTGGGCGGGACATCACGGACGAGTTCCCGCAATTGCAGTCCCTGGCAGCCGATCTCGCCGAGCACCACGTGATCCTCGATGGTGAGGTGGTGGCGCTGCAAGATGGGGTACCGAGTTTTCAGGCCATGCAGAACCGCGGCCCCGACACCCACATCGAGTTCTGGTGTTTCGACATCCTGGCCCTCGACGGGCGTGATCTGAGCCGGGCGAAGTACCGGGATCGGCGAAAGCTGTTGGAAACGCTGGCCTCCGATGGCGCATTGACGGTGCCGCCGCTGCTGCCCGCGGAGGATCCCTTGACGTATGCGGGTGACCGCGGTTTCGAAGGCGTGGTCGCCAAGAAATGGGATTCCGGCTACCGGCCCGGACGGTCCGAGGCCTGGGTCAAGGACAAGTTCTGGAGAACCCAGGAAGTGGTGATCGGTGGCTGGCGTGCCGGGGAAGGCGGCCGCACCAGTGGCATCGGGGCACTGCTGGTGGGGGTGCCTGCTGAGGGCGGTTTGCAGTTCGCCGGGCGGGTCGGCACCGGGTTCACCGACAAGATGCTGGGCGACCTGCGGGCGCTGCTGCAGCCGCTCGAAACCAGCGAATCACCTTTTACCGCACCACTTTCGACCCTGGATGCCAAAGGCGTGACGTACGTGCGGCCCGAGCTGGTGGGGGAGGTGCGCTACAGCGAGCGCACCACCGACAGTCGGTTGCGCCAGCCCAGCTGGCGGGGGCTGCGGCCGGACAAGACGCCGGAGGATGTCGTCTGGGAATAGCGTGAATTGAGTTCTGCGCGGGATCTCAACCGTTAATGGCCGCAATAGGTTTCGATCGCGTGGAGACAGCACGTGTCAGTTGTGCCGGGGTGGCCGATCAGTGACTGTCCGCAACGAGTGCCGGACGTAGCGGTGCATCTCCTGCTCGGGGAGATAGGGGACTTCCCGCAAGGTCGCCGTACGTTCGCGGAAACGCCCGTCGGAGGCATCCAGCGCCAGCACACCGGTAGTCGAATCGCTGACGCAGAACCCGTTCACCGAGATGGCGAGGTTGTCGAACGCCGCTTCGTTATCGGCATAGCGTCCGGGGCTTTCGTTCAGCCGCTCCAGCAACTCCAGTGGTTCGAGACCGCGCAGTACGAAGACGTCCTTGCCGTCGAGGAACAGCGGGTGGCGTGGGCCGGCGGGCATGATTTCGCAGAGGCGGTCGGCCTCGTACCTCAGCACGAGGCCACCGCGGGTTTCGGTCACGCTGTCTGCGGGTGGGCCGTTGTCTGCGTACTCGGCGATGAGGGCCTGCTTCTCGTCGTCGGTCATCGCGTCGCCGAACATCTCCAGCGTCTCCCGCAGCATGTCGTCGGCGATGCGATCAGCACCGCGACCGGTGATGGTGCCGTACGTCGCCGACAGTGAATCCACCTGCGCCGGGGACATGCCGAATTCGAGCCGACCCAACCCCTCTCGGGGACGTATGGTCCAGCTTGTTTCTGCTGACATCGTGGCCACCAGGATGCCACGGCGCAGTCACGGTCGAGGAACTCCGCAACGTCCAACACGTCGGAAACGGTTTCCTTGGCGGAACAGCGAGTCCCGACATGACGTGTGGTTCGACGACTACCGCACACTCCACATACTGCACCTCCGCCCGTTATCTGGGAGTGAGTGCGCCGACAGCGACTGCCTCTTCCAGACCCCGGGTCGCCAACTGGTCGGCCAGCTCGTTGTCGGCGACGCCGGCGTGCCCCTTCACCCAGAACCACTCGACCTCGTGCCGGGCGCACGCGGCCTGCAACCGCTTCCAGAGGTCGACGTTCTTCACCGGCTGCTTCGACGCCGTCAGCCAGCCGTTGCGCTCCCACCCGTGCACCCACTTTGTGATGCCGTTGCGGACATAGGTGCTGTCGGTGTGCAGGTGCACGACGACGGGCCGCGTCAACGCTTCGAGCGCCATGATCGGCGCCGTCAGCTCCATCCGGTTGTTGCTCGTCTCACCAGGCTCGCCGCCGCACATCTCGCGCACGTGGTGACGCAGGCGCAGTACCGCGCCCCAGCCGCCGGGACCGGGGTTGGGGCGGCAGCCGCCATCGGTGTGGATGACCACGATGTCATCGGTGTCGGAGTCGCTCATGACTGGCGCGCCTCCTGGAGCAGTCGCACGGCCTTCGGTCCGACGCCGTGCATGGGGAGAAGCTCGCTGAGATCGGCGGGCAGGTCCGCGAGGGTGCGATAGCCGGCGTCGATCAGCGCGCCGGTCGCGGGCCGCCCGATCGAGATGCCGTCGAAGACGGGGCCGCGGTCGGTCATGGTGCGAGGTTAGCGTCCCGGACGTGCGGGGAGATCATCGCCGTGCGGACCGACATCCCGAATTCCTGGTGGCGCAGCGTGGTGATTCGTCGTCCCGGCTGCACCGCCGGTTTGATTGGTGCGGTGCGGTCGCCGAAGAACGCGGCGGTGGCGTCGATGTCCTGGGCGACGAAGGTCAGACCCCACAGCGTCGACGGCCCGTCGCCCGTCGTCTCGGCTGAGCCGACGACTTCGAGGATCACCACACCCAGGCGGAAGAAGATCTGACGCATCGGTCGTCCGCCGAGTTGTCCGTCGCGTTCCCGGCGCGGGTGGACGTCCACCGCCGCCAGCGACGCAACGGTCCGATTCAGATCTGGCGACAGCAGCACGACGTGGTCGATCGAGATGGCGCCGTTCGCGTGCACGGCCGGCGTCGTTGCCAGGGTGTCCGACCGGGTGGTGGGAATGCCGTCGAGCGGAGCGTCGGACGGCAGCCCGCGCAGCGACCAGCCGACGATGCCCTTGCCGCGGTCACGCCCGACCAACCGGACCCGGACGCCGCCGATCCGGCATACGCCGTCCGGGTCGACGGTGAAGCCGGCAGCGGTCCATGAGTCCGCGGTGTCCGCGACCTCGAATGCGTCGACGGTGACGGTCATTGCGCGGCCTCGTCGACAGCCACCCGCAGCCGCGGTGGTTTCGTATCCGGCGCCACCCGTTGCCACACTGCGTCGACCATGGGTGCCAACAGTAGTTCGCCCATCTGCCGGGCCAGCACGGCGACGACCTGGGTGTTCTCGCGTCGGGTGGTCGAGGCGCGTCCGGTCTTGCGGGCGGCCCGGACCTCGCGCTGGGTCAGGTCGACGATGACGTCGATCAGGTGACTGTCGGCGACGTTGGGCTGCAGCAGGGCCCGGCGCACGTAGTCGACCACCGTCGGATTGGCCCGCAGCATGTCCCGGACGGCATCGTCGCGCACTGCCGTCGAGGCGGATTCGGGGACGTCGGCGAGGGCATTGGCGAAGTAGTCGACCACCAGCTGATCCACCGCATCCCGCAGGCCAGCCTTGGTCTTGAAATGGTGCTGCACCAGTCCCACCGTGACGCCGGCCTCAGCGGCGATGGCGCGCAAGGAGATTCGGTCCTCGCCGTGTTTGGCGTAGAGGTCCAGCGCGGTGTTGCGAATACGCGCCTTGGCCGTCAGGTCATCGACAGTTGCCCGTGGATCAACCATCAGACCTCCCGTCGACAACCAGATCAATGTACTGTACACATGAACAGGGGCCTATACAGTTGTATAGCACGCGGAACTCTAGCGAGGTGGACCAATGTCAGAGCTTTTCCCGAAGTACCGGGCCAGCTGGGAGACTGATCAGCACCGCGAGCTGCGTCAGCACGCCGCGGCGTTCCTGGCCAAAGAGGCCACGCCCAACCAGGAACGGTGGGCCAAGAATCACCAGGTCGACCGCGAGTTCTGGAACAAGCTGGGCGACGCCGGCCTGCTGGGCCTGGACCTGCCCGAGGAGTACGGCGGCGCGGGCGGCGACTTCGGCTTCTCGGCCGTGGTGGCCGAAGAGTTTGCGCTGGCACATGATTCGGCTTCGGGCTGGTCGGTGCACTCGCCGATCGTGGCCCATTACATCGACACGTACGGCAGCGCGGAGCAGAAGGCCCGCTGGATGCCGAAGATCATCAGCGGCGAGGCCGTGCTGGCCATCGCGATGACCGAGCCGGGTACCGGTTCGGACCTGCAGGCCGTCCGCACCACCGCGATCCGCGATGGCGACGACTACGTGATCAACGGGTCAAAGACCTTTATTTCCAATGGATCTCTGTGCGACATGGTGGTGATTGTCGCCAAGACCGATCCCACTCAAGGGGCGGCGGGTGTCTCGCTCATTGTTGCCGAGGTCAACGACCTGCCGGGCTTCGAGCGTGGCCGGGTGCTGGAGAAGGTCGGCCAGCACGGCCAGGACACCCGCGAGCTGTTCTTCACCGACATGCGGGTACCGGTCGCCAACCTGCTCGGCGAGCAGGAGGGGCTGGGCTTCTACCAATTGATGTCGCAGCTGGCTCGCGAGCGTCTGGTCATCGGCTCCATCTGCGCCGGCATGGCCGAGGCCGCGGTGCTGGAGGCCATCAAGTACACCAAGGAGCGCGAGGCGTTCGGTAAGCCGCTGATCAAGTTCCAGCACAACCGATTCCAGCTCGCCGAGCTCAAGGCCGAGGTGCTGTCCATCAAGACCACGGTGGACTACTGCGTGCAGGCGTTGATCGACGGCGACAACGATCCGGCGATTGCCTCCATGGGCAAGTTGATCGCCGCCGACCGGGCAGTGGCGGTCGTCGACCGGTGCGTCCAGTTCTTCGGTGGCTACGGGTACATGATGGAGTACCCGATCGGCCGCGCCTACGCCGCGGCGCGGGTCAACAAGATCTACGGCGGCACAAGCGAAATCATGAAGGAGATCATCAGCCGCACGCTGTGATCTCTATTCCCGCGAGCAGACGTGAACACCCCCAAAGCGCGATGGTTTTGGGGGTGTTCACGTCTGCTCACCGGTTGGTGAGCAGTTGGTCGCGGGATTTGGCGATACGTGGCAAGGTGAAGCCATGAGCGGCTCAGACGAGGACGGCGTCGACGACGACGATCAGCTGACCCAGGAGGACATGCTGATCGACCGCGGCGTCGACGACCTGCTGGACGAAGGCTACGAACCGCCGGACGCCTGGCGCGAGCCGCGCGATCACGAGACGCTCGATGAACTCCTCGCCGAGGAGGAGCCGGACCCCGCAATGCAACTCGACGATGTCGACACGGTCGACGAGCAGTGGGGTGACGACGAGGTGGGTGACCAGCGGTCCGGCCGCCTTGTCTCGGGCGATCAGGACGGTGAACTCACCGGCGGCGATGTCGGAATCGATGGTGGTGCGGCCTCGGCCGAGGAGGCCGCCATGCACATCATCGACTTGTAACCACCGCGCGAAAACCCCCAAAACGTGCTGGTTTTGGGGGTTTCGCGTCCTCGCGGCGACTAGACCTTGGCGATGACGTTCTCCGCGAACATCTCGAGGTGCTTGATCTTCTCGTCGAGCGGCTGGGTGTCCTCGCCCATGATGTAGGGCACCCGGAAGCCGACGATGACGTCGGTGACGCCCTTGTCTTCGAGGCGCTTCACGCCGTCGACGGTGAAGCCGTCGATCGAGATGACGTGGATCTGGTACTCGTCGCAGAGTCCGATGCGCTCCTCGGATTCGCGGTACTGCGCCAGCTTCTTCAGCAGTGGGTCGAGTTCGGCCGGGTCGCCGCCGCCGTGCATCCAGCCGTCGTTGCGGGCCGCGCGCTTGAGTGCGGCGTCGGCGTGGCCTCCGACCAGGATCGGCACCGGCTTGGTCGGCGCGGGCGTCATCTTGGTCTTGGGGATGTCGTAGAACTCGCCGTGGTACTCGAAGTAGTCACCCGAGGTCAGGCCGCGGACGACGTCGATGCACTCGTCCATGCGCTTGCCGCGGCGGGCGAACGGCACGCCCATGACGTCGTAGTCCTCGGGCCACGGGCTGGTGCCGACGCCCAGGCCAAGGCGGTTGTCGAACATCGCGGCCAGGGACCCGGCCTGCTTGGCCACCAGGGCCGGCGGCCGGATGGGCAGCTTCAGCACGAAGATGTTGAAGTGCAGCTTGGTGGTGACCGCGGACAGGGCGCCGATCAGCGAGAACGACTCGATGAACGACTTGCCGTCGAGGAATTCGCGGCTGCCGTCGGCGGTGTACGGGTAGGTCGAGTCGGACTCGAAGGGGTACGCGATGCTGTCCGGGATGGTCATCGCGTGGTAGCCGGCCTCGTCGGCTGCCTTGGCCAGCGGGATGTAGTAGGACGGGTCGGTCATCGCTTCGGCGTAGGTGAACCTCATGACCCGATGTTAGAACGTGTTCTAGTTTTGTGTGCCGGGTACGGCCCATTCAGTGGCCGCTAGGTGAGCGGGAACGGCGGCAAACCGGCGCCGCTGACGGCGTAGCCGCCTTGCTGGCTGCGCTCGGTGACCCGTGCCGTCGCGGTGCGGTCGCCCACCGCCACGGTGACGGGGGTGCGGGGCAGCTCATCGAGTGCCTCGAAAACCGTTCCGCGCCAGTGGTACTGGCCGTCGATCGGATCCAGGTGTCCGGCCAGCCGGACCCGCACCTCGCGGCCGTCGATGGTGGCGGGTCCGTCATAGAGGTCTTCGGCGTCGGCGATGTCCGCGCGTGCCGCGGGCGCGATGGGGCCGCCGGGCAGGAATCCGCTGCGTCGCCACAGCCGGCGCGCGATGGGGCCGAGGAGTCCAACTTCCTCCAGGAACGAGGCCAGCGGCGCGAAGCCCGCGATCTGCGTCTCGATCCGGTGCGGCGAGGTCCGCGCCATCCGGCGGGCGGCCCGCGCGTCCAGGCCGACGCGGCGGTACTGCACCTTGTTGGTGAACAGGAACCGGAAGAACAGCCCACCCACGCCGTTGAGATTGCCGATCCAGAAGCGCTTCGGCCACGACATCTCGGGCGTGCGCTTGCGCAGCCCGTCGCGGGCGAACTGGATGTGTCGGGCCTCTTCGGTGACGTGAATCCGCATGAGCCGCTGCACCATTGGCTGCAGCTCGGGGTCGTCCATCATCTGCCGCTGCAGCGAATCGAAGATTTCCTCGCCGATCAGCGCCGCCACCCACAGCATCGAGCCCTGGAAGGCGAACGGCAGCATGTTGATGATCGTGCGCTGGTACCACTTCGGCCGCACCGGATCGGCGCCGACCTTCTCGATGGCCTTGCCGAACATCACCATGTGCCGGGTCTCGTCACCCAGCTCGGTCAGCTCGTAGTGGGTCGTGCTCGCAGTCGGGTCCTGGTGCATCATCTTGCGCAGCAGCGCCTGGTTCAGGATGTTCTCGAACCAGATGCCCGCCGAGAGGGTGTTCACCAGTTCCTGGCGGGACAGTTCGATCTGCTCGGCCCGGCTCATCGATTCCCAGATCGGCGTGCCGTACAGCGACACCACTTTCGGTGGCAGGAAGTACTTGTCCGGATCGATCGGCGCGTCCCAGTCGATGTCGACGATCGGCGCGTAAGACTTGCGCACCGAGCCTTTGAGCAGGCGCTCGGCGAACTCTGCGCGACTGGTCTGGCCCTTGACCGAAGCTGTCATCGTTGACATCCCTTCGAAAGTGTCCGGTGTCTCGAAGTTACGTCCGATACCGGAGGTAGTCAATACCTGCGGTACTGGATAAAAGTGAAGCCGCCGTAGACCGCTAGCCTTCGCGGATGCGCACTATCCACGTCATTGGTATCGGTGCCGGCGACCCGGACTACGTCACCGCTCAGGCCGTCGCGGCGCTCAATGACACCCAGGTGTTCTTCGCGATGGACAAGGGTGACACCAAGGACGACCTCGTCGCGCTACGCCGGTTGATCTGTGAGCGGTTCATCGAAAGCCCCGACTACCGGTTCGTGGCGCTGCCCGATCCCAAGCGGGCGAAGGCCGTAGATGGTCGGGCCTACCACGACGTTGTGAATGAATGGCATGCCGCGCGGGCCCGGCTGTGGGCGCAGGCCATCGAAACCGAACTCGGGCCCGACGGCGTCGGCGCCTTCCTGGCCTGGGGCGATCCGTCGCTCTACGACAGCACGCTGCGGATCCTGGACCGGGTCGCCGAACACGTCGAATTCGAGTTCGACGTCATCCCCGGCATCACCGCGATCCAGGCACTCACCGCCCGACATCGCATCCCGCTCAACGACATTGGCGAGCCGGTGCTGATCACGACGGGCCGTCAGCTGCGTGAGCACGGGCTGGCCGGTGCCGCGGTGGTGATGCTCGACGGCGAGTGCTCGTTCCTGGAATGCCCACCGCAGACCCGTATTTGGTGGGGCGCCTACCTCGGCACCCCGGACGAGATGCTGATCGCCGGCACCGTCGCCGACGTTGGGGAACGGATCACCCGGGAGCGTGCCGAGGCCCGGGCTCGGCACGGCTGGATCATGGACATCTATCTGCTGCGGGCAGAATCGACGGTATGAAATCGTTGTTGCTGCGGGCCGCCGTGACCGGCCTGGCGTTGTGGGTGGTCACCAAGATGGTGTCGGGGATCGCCTTCGTCTTCCCGGTGGGCAGCAGCCAACTGGAGCGGGTCGGCATCATCCTGGTCGTCGCGTTCGTCTTCGGGTTGGTCAACGCCATCATCAAGCCGATCGTGCAGCTGTTCGCTATCCCGCTGTACATCCTCACGCTCGGCCTGGTCCACATCGTGATCAACGCGTGGATGCTGTGGATCACCTCGTGGATCACCGAGAACACCACGCACTGGGGCCTGTCGATCGACCAGTTCTGGTTCACTGCGATCTGGGCGGCGATCCTGCTGTCTGTCGTCGGCTGGGCGCTGGGTCTGGTGCAGCGCGCCATCGAGAACTAGCGATTTGTGCACGATTTTCCGCGGTCGGCGCGGAAAAACGTGCACAAATCACTACGTCAGCGACGCCCGGATCGCCTGTAACTCGGTGGCGCCGAAGGCCGGTGGCTCGATGATGTCGGCTGCCGGACGTCCGGTGCGGACTGTTTCGGCCAGGTCGCCGATGGTTGCGGTCAGCCGCTCGGCGTCGTCGGGGGTGATCGGAGCTTCGGACCGTTCGGTGGCCCAACCCGCGGCGAGCGTCCGGTAGGCCAGTTGCTCGGTGGCCACGATCGCCGGCCAAAGTCGTTCTGCCGCAATCCGGTCCCTGGTCGACCCGCCGATGGCGGTGTCGTAGACCGGGAGCATGGCCATCGCGCGCAGCTGCAGATCGCGACGGTCATTGCGGGCCTGATCGGTGGTGACCGCGCCCGCGGCGAGATGGCTGACGACGACGGCGACGGCATCCAGCGTCGCGGCGATCGACTCGGCGGGGCGCGCTGCCGGATGTCCGCGCCGCGTCAGCCACAGCACCAGAAGTGCTACCGCGCAGCCGATCACGGTGTCGATGCCGCGGGCGAGCAGGAAGTCGAGCACGTTCGTGATGCGGTGACCACCGGAGGCGATGGTGAGTGCCGCCGGCGTGATGAAGATGACCGCGACCGTGTAGTTGCGCACCACGAACATCTCGATCACGAACTGCAGCGTGCCGACGATCAGGGCGAGCCAGGGACCACCGGGCGCGGCGACCAAGATGCCCCCGGCCAGCAGCAGACCGAGCCAGGTGCCCAGGGTGCGTTCGATGCCGCGTTGCACTGTGCGCCGCCAATCGAACCCCTGGTGCAGCATCAGCACTGCCGCCGCCATGGCCCAGTAGGCGTGGTCCATGTTCAGGCCGACGGTCACGGTACCGGCGATCGCCACGGCGACCGCGGTGCGCAGTGCGGCGGTCAGCGGGGGAGCCCCCGGCGTCACGGCCCGACGCAGCAGGGTGCCGACGGACGGCCGTCCCAGCGGGATCAGGCCCTCGAAACTGCCGCCGATGTCGTCGGGCACCGCGCCCAGCTGCCGTGCCGACGCGGCGCCGTCGACCGACATGGGTTGGCCGCGGTCGGCGGCGGCCATGGCTTCGGCGAACAGCACGTGTAGCCGGCGGTTCGTCATCCGCAGCCGATACAGGGCGTCATCCGGTTTGGGCCGCACCGGCTGGAACGTCACCAGGGTGATCCACGCTTCGTGCAGGAGTTGGGCGGCACGGTGCCGGGCGTCGGGCGACGAGGTTTCGATGTAGGTGGCCACCGCTTCGGCCGCACTGGCCACCGCGGCGCGCTCCGGCCCGCGCGGGCGGACCAGGACGCCCGCCATGTGAACCACCCAGGAGAACGCACCGCCGGCCAGCACCAGCGCACCCAGTCGCCACGGGCTCAGGTGCTCGGCCGCGATCCCGACCGCCGCCGCGCAGGCCAGCACCGGCATGTAGGCGCCCGGTGGTCCGACGGAGAGAGCCTGGCAGATCAGCACGGCGATCATCGCGATCACCGACACCACCAGCACGGCGGACCATGGGGTCGCGGCGGCCCAGTCGCCGAGTGCCACGACCACCGCGAAGGCGACGGCGATGGCGCCGAGGTACATCGCGCGGTTGAGATACGGGCGCCCACTGCCGTAGAGCGAGGTGAATCCGCCGATCGTCGCGACCAACCCGGCGGACACGTCTCCGGCGGCCCACCCGGCGAGAATCGGCACCATCATGCAGACCGCGGCCCGCAGCGCGAACGGCCAGCGGCGCGGTACCGCGTTCATGACCAGCATGCGTCGGAGCGGATTGGTGGCCGGGGCGGGCGCCGAGCGGTCTGCCATGTGTACAGCATGCGGTACCTCCAGTCGCTAGCCTGAACCCATGCCGGAACTTCCCGAGGTCGAGGCGCTCGCTGATCACCTGCGTCGTCATGCGGTCGGTCTGCCGATCGGCCGCGTCGACGTCTCCGCCTTCTCTGTGCTCAAGACCTTCGATCCGCCGCCGACGGCGCTGTACGGCAACGAGGTCACCGGGGCCAACCGCTGGGGCAAGTACCTGGGCCTGCAGGTCGGCGACCTGCACCTGATCACGCACCTGTCCCGGGCGGGGTGGTTGCGCTGGTCGGAGAAGCTGGCTCCCGCGCCGCTCAAACCAGGCAAGGGCCCGATCGCTTTACGGGTGCATCTCGGAAAGCCGGGTGAGGCACCGGGTTTCGACCTGACCGAGGCGGGGACCCAGAAGCGGTTGGCCGTCTGGCTGGTGAACGATCCGCTGGCGGTCCCGCAGATCGCCACGCTGGGACCGGACGCGCTGTCACTCGGGCCGACGGAATTGGGTGCGGTCCTGGCCGGCAACACCGGCCGGATCAAGAACGTCATCACTGACCAGCGGACGATTGCCGGGATCGGCAACGCCTACAGCGACGAAATCCTGCACGTGGCCAAGCTGTCCCCGTTCGCGACCGCGGGCAAGCTGACCGACGAACAGTTGGGGACGCTGCACGACGCGATGATCTCGGTGCTCACCGATGCGGTGAGTCGATCGGTCGGGCAGGGCGCGGCAACCCTCAAGGGGGAGAAGCGGTCTGGGCTTCGGGTGCACGCCCGCACCGGGCTGCCGTGCCCGGTGTGCGGCGACACGGTCCGTGAGGTGTCCTTTGCGGACAAGTCTTTTCAGTACTGCGCGACGTGCCAGACGGGTGGCAAGGTGCTGGCCGACCGGCGAATGTCCAAGCTGCTCAAGTGATTCAGCTGCAGTAGTTCTTGGTCGCGGCTGCCAGTGCCTGCTGATACAGCGGGTCCAGGTGCCGCTGCTCGGTCACCTGGGTGCGGGCCGCGTCCAGTGCGACGGCACAGCCCGGGCCGTGCAGAACGCCCTGCTGCGCGGCCATCTCGGTGACCATCGTGTGGTTGAAACCGTCTATCGCCGTGCGTGATTGGGACAGATCGGGCGCCGCCACGGGAGCGGTGGCCGGATCGAACTTCCACTGGCTGAACCGCAGGTACTCGATGCCCTCGGTGGCGTGAACCTGGTCGGTGAACACCTGCCGCACGAACGCGGGGTCGGCACCCGACGCTGTGGCCTGGGCGCCGACGGCGGACAGCACCTGATCGACCCGCGCGGGATCCTCGATCGAGCCGCCGTTGATCCACTTGACGGCGGCGACCGGATCGGCGGTCTGCAGCCGCTGGGCTGCGGTGTCGACCAGGCGGAACAGCGGATCGGTGTCGGCGTGGGCGAGGGGAGAGGACACCGGACCCCACGCGATGCCCAACCCGATGACCAACAGGGCGGCGAGCTTCATACGTCGATCCTGCACCCTGCGACCTTTCTTGACACGTGTCGAGTTCGCTACGCTGCAGTCATGACTCGGCAGAAAATCCTCATCACCGGAGCGAGCTCGGGCCTGGGCGCCGGTATGGCCCGGCAGTTCGCCGCCAAGGGGCGCGACCTCGCGCTGTGTGCCCGCCGGCTGGACAACCTCGAAGAACTCAAGGCCGAACTGACGGCGCAGTACCCCGGTGTCACGGTCGCCATCGCGTCGCTCGACGTCAACGACCACGACCAGGTGCCCAAGGTGTTCCAGGAGCTGTCCGACGAACTCGGCGGCATCGACTGTGTCATCGTCAACGCCGGCATCGGCAAGGGCTACCCGCTGGGCGGCGGGAAACTGTGGGCCAACAAGGCGACCATCGAGACGAATCTGGTTGCGGCACTGGTGCAGATCGAAACGGCGCTGGAGATCTTCAAGGCGGCGGGCCGGGGTCACCTGGTCCTGGTGTCGTCGGTGCTCGGCAACGTGGGCGTCCCGGGGTACAAGGCCGCGTATGCCGCCAGCAAGGCCGGCGTCACCTCGCTGGGCGAATCGCTGCGCGCCGAGTACCCGTCCGGCCCCATCAAGGTCACGGTGCTGGAGCCCGGCTACATCGAGTCCGAGATGACCGCCAAGTCCAAGTCCACCATGCTCATGGTCGACAACGAGACCGGCGTGAAGGCCATGGTCGACGCCATCGAGAAGGAGAAGGGCCGCGCTGTCGTCCCGGGCTGGCCGTGGTGGCCGCTGGTCGAGGTGATGAAGCTCGTCCCGCCGCGCTTCACCAAGTACTTCGCCTAGCGATTTGTGCACGATTTTCCGCGCGGACCGCGGATTTTCGTGCACAAATCACTACGAAACGCGGCCGCGTTCCGCTCGGTAATGCCGCACGAGGGCGTCGGTCGAGCTGTCGGACTGCGTGGCGGGTGCGGCGTCGGACGTGATGACGGGCAGCAGGGCCTTGGCCTGGGTCTTGCCCAGCTCGACGCCCCACTGGTCGAACGAGTCGATGCCCCAGATGACGCCCTCGGTGAAGACCTGGTGCTCGTACAGCGCGATCAGTTGCCCGACCACTGACGGCGTCAGCTTGGTCGCCAAAATCGAAGTGGTGGGCCGGTTTCCGGGCATCACCTTGTGCGGCACGACGTCGCCCGGGGTGCCCTCGGCCGCGATCTCCTCGGCAGTCTTGCCGAACGCCAGCACCTGTGTCTGGGCGAAGAAGTTGCTCATCAGCAGGTCGTGCATGCTGCCGGTGCCGTCGGCGGTGGGCAGGTCGTCGGTCGGCTCACTGAACCCGATGAAGTCGGCGGGCACCAGCCGGGTGCCCTGGTGCAGCAGTTGGTAGAAGGCGTGCTGGCCGTTGGTGCCCGGTTCGCCCCAGAAGATTTCGCCGGTGTCGGTGCTCACCGGCGTGCCGTCGGCGCGCACCGACTTGCCGTTGGACTCCATGGTCAGCTGCTGCAGGTAGGCCGCGAAGCGGGCCAGGTCGTTGGAGTAGGGGAGCACCGCGCGCGCTTGCGCGCCGAAGAAATCCGAGTACCACAGGCCGATGAGGCCAAGCAGCACAGGCGCATTCGCTTCCAGCGGTGCGGTGCGGAAGTGCTCGTCGACCAGATGGAAGCCGGCCAGGAACTCGCCGAACCGCTCCTTGCCGATGACGGCCATGACCGAGAGCCCGATGGCGCTGTCCACCGAGTAGCGGCCGCCGACCCAATCCCAGAAGCCGAACATGTTGGCGGTGTCGATGCCGAACTCCGACACCAGCTTTGCGTTCGTGGAGACGGCCACGAAATGCTTGGCGACGGCGTCATCACCGAGTGCGGCGACCAGCCAGCGGCGGGCCGCAGTCGCGTTGGTCAGGGTCTCCAAGGTCGAGAACGTCTTGGAGGCGACGATGAAAAGCGTTGTGGCAGGGTCGAGTCCGTCGAGCTTGGCAACCAGGTCCGCTGGGTCGACGTTCGACACGAACCGGGCCGAGATGCCGGCGTCGGCGTAGTGGCGCAGGGCCTGGTCGACCATCACGGGCCCCAGATCGGAGCCACCGATACCGATGTTCACGACCGTCGTGATGCGCTGCCCGGTGGCGCCGGTCCACTCGCCGCTGCGCAGCCGGTCGGTGAACGTGCCCATCTCGTCGAGCACTGAGTGCACGTCGGCGACCACGTCCTGACCGTCGACCACCAACGACGCACCCCGCGGCAGCCGCAACGCGGTGTGCAGCACCGCGCGGTCCTCGGAGGTGTTGATGTGCTGGCCGGCGAACATGGCGTCGCGGCGCTGTTCCAGCCCGGCCGCGCGGGCCAGGTCGAGCAGCAGCGCAAGGGTCTCGCGGGTCACCCGGTGCTTGCTGTAGTCGATGTACAGATCACCGACGGTGAGCGTCAGTTCCCGGCCACGGTCCGGGTCGTCGGCAAACAACTCGCGCAGCGTCGTCGTCTCGACCGCGGCATGGTGCGCGCTGAGCGACTTCCAGGCTGTGGTGGTCGAGATGTCGGCAGCGGGAGTGTGATCAGCCATGCCTCAAACCCTAGTGTGACGCAGGAAACGCCGCCCGGTATGGGGCTAGTGGCCGAGGCGGCCGCGGCCCAGGCGCAGGAGCAGCATCGCGAGGTCTTTACCCTCGGGGCCCAGCTCGCTGTAGCGCTCGATGACCTTCATCTCGCGGCTGTGCACCAGTCGGGTGCCGCCGGAGGCCATCCGGGCCTTGCCGATGAGCTTGGAGACCTCGGTGCGACGGGCGACGGCCGCCAGGATGGTGGCGTCCAGCTCGTCGATCTCGAGGCGGAGCTCGTCGATGTTGGGGAGTTCGGTTTCGGTTGACATGTTTTCCTCGCTGTTGGTGGATTCTGGTGTCATCCGAATTCAGGCCTCACACAACAAACGAGCCCCGGATCCGGATGCGGACCACGGGGCTGAAGGGAAGCAGCTAAACCCCGGGTACCGGCGTCCGGTACCCGTAGAAAAATCGCTGCTGCGCATTGAGCACGTTTCGAGTGTGCCATCCCGGCCGGTGCCAGCGCAAAGTTGTCGGTCTGCAGCGGTAAGTTTGAGCTGATATGACGAGCGCAGCCCCCGACACCGATCAGCTTCTAGACGGCCTCAACCCACAGCAGCGCGCAGCGGTGCTGCATGAAGGTTCGCCCCTGTTGATCGTGGCCGGAGCCGGCTCGGGCAAGACCGCGGTGCTGACGCGGCGCATCGCCTACCTGCTGGGCAACCGCGACGTCGGCGTCGGCCAGGTGCTGGCCATCACCTTCACCAACAAGGCCGCCGCCGAGATGCGTGAGCGCGTGGTCCAGCTGATCGGCCCGCGCGCCAAGTCGATGTGGGTGTCGACGTTCCACTCCACCTGCGTCCGCATCCTGCGCAACCAGGCCTCGCTGCTGCCGGGGCTGAACTCCAACTTCTCCATCTACGACGCCGATGACTCGCGCCGACTGCTGATGATGGTCGGCAAGGACCTCAACCTCGACGTCAAGCGGTACTCGCCGCGCATGCTGGCCACCGCGATCTCGAACCTGAAGAACGAACTGATCGACCCACTGCAGGCCGCCTCCGAGGCGTCCGAGGCCGACGAGGACCTGCCGCGCATCGTGGCCGAGGTGTACGGCGAGTATCAGCGCCGGCTGCGGGCAGCCAACGCCATGGACTTCGACGACTTGATCGGCGAGACAGTCGCTGTGCTGCAAAGCTTTCCGCAGATCGCGCAGTACTACCGGCGGCGTTTCCGGCACATCCTGGTCGACGAGTACCAGGACACCAACCACGCCCAGTACGTACTGGTGCGCGAGCTGGTCGGGCACCACGCACCGGAAGGCTCCGATGACGTCCCGCCCGCCGAACTGTGCGTCGTGGGTGACGCCGACCAGTCCATCTATGCGTTCCGCGGCGCGACGATTCGCAACATCGAGGACTTCGAGCGCGACTTCCCGAACGCGAAAACCATTCTGCTCGAACAGAACTACCGGTCCACCCAGAACATCCTGTCGGCCGCCAACGGCGTCATCAGCCGCAACGCCGGACGCCGCGACAAGAAGCTGTGGACCGACGCCGGTGAGGGCGAACTGATCGTCGGCTACGTCGCCGACAACGAGCACGACGAGGCCCGGTTCATCGCCGAGGAGATCGACACGCTGACCACCAAGGGCAGCGGTATCGACACCAAGTTCACCTACGGCGACGTCGCGGTGTTCTACCGCACCAACAACTCGTCGCGGGCGGTTGAAGACATCTTCATCCGGGCTGGCATTCCGTACAAAGTCGTTGGCGGCATGCGCTTTTACGAGCGCAAGGAGATTCGCGACATCGTCGCGTACCTGCGCGTGCTGGACAACCCGGGCGACGCCGTGAGCATGCGGCGCATCCTCAACACCCCGCGCCGGGGCATCGGCGACCGCGCGGAAGCCTGCGTGGCGGTGTACGCCGAGAACACCGGCGCCAGCTTCAACGACGCCCTGCAGGCCGCCGCCGAGGGCCGGGTGCCGATGCTGAACTCCCGCTCGGAGAAAGCGATTGCCAGTTTCGTCGAGCTCATGGACAGCTTGCGCGGCGGGCTCGACGGCGAGTTGGGTGACCTGGTGGAGACAGTGCTGGACCGCACCGGCTACCGCCGCGAACTGGAGGCCTCCAGCGACCCGCAGGATCAGGCGCGGCTGGACAACCTGAACGAATTGGTCAGCGTCGCACACGAATTCAGCACCGACCTGGCCAATGCGCAGGCCTTGCAGGAAGAGGAACTGGACGAGGACGTGCCCGACACCGGAGCGCTGGCCGCGTTCCTGGAGCGGGTCTCCCTGGTGGCCGACGCCGACGAAATCCCCGAAGACGGCGACGGCGTCGTCACCATGATGACGCTGCACACCGCCAAAGGCCTCGAATTCCCCGTCGTCTTCGTGACCGGCTGGGAAGACGGCATGTTCCCGCACATGCGCGCCCTCGGCGATCCGACCGAACTGTCCGAGGAACGGCGGCTGGCCTACGTCGGCATCACCCGGGCGCGGCAGCGGCTGTACCTCAGCCGCGCGAAGGTGCGGTCCTCGTGGGGGCAGCCGATGCTGAACCCGGAATCACGCTTCCTGCAAGAGATTCCACAAGAGCTGATCGACTGGCGGCGGGTCGAGCCGCCACCATCGTTGTCGGCACCGAGCCGCTACGGGTCCGCTGGCTCGAGCGGCCTGGGCGGTGGACGTCCGTCGCCGATGCGGCCGGCGCCGAACCGCAACAAGCCGCTGGTGGTGCTGTCCCCGGGCGACCGCGTCACGCACGACAAGTACGGTCTGGGTCGCGTCGAAGAGGTCAGCGGCGTCGGCGAATCGGCCATGTCGCTCATCGATTTCGGCAGTTCCGGCCGGGTCAAGTTGATGCACAATCACGCGCCCGTACAGAAGCTTTAACGTCGCCGCGCGCGAAAATCAGACGGTGCGATCTCGCTGATTTTTAGCCGGATTCGCCTCGGTGCGTCAGATTTTGGTGCACCAGCGCCCGGTGACGGGCAGCATCGCGAGCACCATGCTCGCGATGGGCAGCACCGGGATGCCGTAGACGATCGGCGGCAGTTTCGCCCCGGCGACGAACAAACTGGCGAAGATCACCAGCGTCACCAGGGCACCGACGACCACCACCACCCGGCCCGTGCGGCGCCGTAGCAGGACAGCGATCTGCCCGCCGATGGTGGCGCCGCAGCCGACCGCGGCGAGGAATCCGATGGCGACACAGAACAGCGGATCGGTGCGCCACCACCCGGCGATCAGCGAGGTGGCGATGACCGCCGTCGCCCAGCCACTCAAGATGCAGGCCGTGGCGGTGGCGCAGGCGGCGAACGGGCCGGGCGGCGGTTTCGGTGCCGGTGTCGGAGTGTCCTCGGCAGCTGGAATCGGGGCCGAAGCCGGGATGATCGTGGTCGCCGGAGCATCCTCAGCGGCGATCAGGCCCGTCGCGGGCTCGATGATGCTGGTCTGCGGAGCGTCGGCGACAGGGATGGCGCCGGTTGGGGTGCGGCGGATGATGCTGGTGGCCGGTGCGTCAGCAGCGGGGAACGGACCCGTCGGCACCCGACGGATCAGGCCGGTTCTGGGTTCGTCGTCAGACTGGCGCCCGAACGTCTGGGTGGGGTCGGACAACGGCCCATCGGCGGAGTTGTCGTCCGTCACGAATCAGCCGACGTAGCTACCCGGGCTCAGGCCACGCTGCGCCAGCCACGGCACGGGGTCGATGCGCTGGCTGCCGCCCATGAGCACCTCGAAATGGCAGTGCGGGCCGGTCGAGTTGCCGCGGTTGCCGATGGTGGCGATCTGGTCGCCGGCGAAAACGCGCTGGCCAACCGACACCACCCAGGTGTTGACGTGGCCGTACAGGGTCACGGTGCCGTCCGAGTGACGGACCTTGACCCAGGCGCCGTAACCGGCGGTCGGACCCGCGGCGACGACAACGCCGTCGGACACGGCGACGATCGGGGTGCCGATCGGGCCGGCGATGTCGATACCGCCGTGCAGGGCGCCCCAGCGGTAACCGAAGCCTGAGGTGAACACGCCCTTGGTCGGCATCACGAACAGCGGGCGGGCCAGCCGGGCTTCGCGCTCGGCGCGCTCCTGCGCGAAGGCGGCGCCATTGGCCAGTTCCTGGGCGTGTACGGCGCCGGACGCGGCAGCGGGTGCCACGTTGACGATCTGGATGCCATCGCTCGAGCCGGCGGAACCCGACGCCAGGACCTGATCGGCGGCCAGCTTGGTGCTGGTCGGCTGATCGGCGCTGGTCATCATGGAGTACCCGGCGGCGGCGGTGGCGCCGACGGCCATGGCAGCGGCGACCAGGCGGCCCTTCACGCCGTTGACGGGCTCAGGCTTGCGGTGGGTGCCGCGGCTCGCGCGCAGATCGATGACGTCGGTGTCGTCGAGACCATTGCTGGTATCGGTGTGGCTGTCGCGGTAGGCGCTCGCGGAGAGGCGCTGGGCGCCCTCGGGCTGCCGGAATTCGGCCGGGACAGTCAGGATCAGGGGGGTCTGGTCGTCGGTGTCGTCCAGATCGTCGAGCTCGGGGGCGGCGTTGACGCGGGAATCGCGGTCGAAAGCGCTCTCGGAGAGGTCCAGATCGTGCAGATCGCCGAACTCGTTGAACGGGATGATGTCGGTCACTTCGGCGGGGCTCATAGCGCGGGATAGCTTGATGGTGGTGCGGTCAGCATTCTCGGTGATGCCGGCGTTCGTCGCCTCTCCGAGGGGAGTACCAGACGAATCGTGCTCAGCCAACCGAAAATTCCTTTGCTCCGTGACCGTACCGTTACCGAGACCGCCCATGACGGTACTGAAAATCAGAACCGATTGGCAACCTATCGATGCCATTGGCCGGGAACTGTGATTTGCCTCACTCGTGGCTGTCGGGTGAGATGTACCACATGGGTGGTAGGCGGTGCAGGCTACTCATTAGTACGTGGCTAAAGTGCCGAGCGAGCCAGTGCGGCCCAATGCTGAAGTGAATTCAACCGTCAACGCAGACAGAACGGGATTTCTCAGAGCTCATGGATCTCTTCGAGTACCAGGCGAAAGAGCTGTTCGCCAAGCACAACGTTCCTACTACACCGGGCCGGGTCACCGAGTCCGCCGATGACGCGAAGGCGATCGCCGAAGAAATCGGCAAGCCCGTCATGATCAAGGCACAGGTCAAGGTCGGCGGCCGCGGCAAGGCCGGTGGCGTGAAGTACGCCGCCACCCCGGAGGACGCCCTCACCCACGCGCAGAACATCCTCGGCCTGGACATCAAGGGCCACGTCGTCAAGAAGCTGCTCGTTGCCGAGGCCAGCGACATCGCGGAGGAGTACTACATCTCCTTCCTGCTCGATCGCGCCAACCGCACCTACCTGGCCATGTGCTCGGTCGAGGGCGGCGTCGAGATCGAAGTAACCGCCGAGGAGAACCCCGACGCCCTGGCCAAGGTGCCCGTCGACGCGGTCAAGGGTGTCGACCTGGCGCTGGCTCGTGAGATCGCCGAGAAGGGCAAGCTGCCCGCCGAGGTGCTGGACGCCGCGGCCGTGACCATCCAGAAGCTGTGGGAGGTCTTCGTTGGTGAGGACGCCACCCTGGTCGAGGTCAACCCGCTGGTGCGCACCCCGGACGACCAGATCCTCGCCCTCGACGGCAAGGTCACCCTGGACGAGAACGCCAACTTCCGTCAGCCCGGCCACGAAGAGTTCGAGGACAAGGACGCCACCGATCCGCTCGAGCTCAAGGCCAAGGAGCACGACCTCAACTACGTCAAGCTCGACGGCGCGGTTGGCATCATCGGTAACGGTGCCGGTCTGGTCATGTCGACGCTGGACGTCGTCGCGTACGCCGGTGAGAACCACGGCGGCGTGAAGCCCGCCAACTTCCTGGACATCGGTGGTGGCGCCTCGGCCGAGGTGATGGCCGCCGGTCTGGACGTCATCCTGAACGACAGCCAGGTCAAGAGCGTCTTCGTGAACGTCTTCGGTGGCATCACCGCGTGTGACGCGGTCGCCAACGGCATCGTCGGCGCGCTGAAGACCTTGGGCGACGAGGCCAACAAGCCGCTGGTCGTTCGTCTCGACGGCAACAACGTCGAAGAGGGCCGTCGCATCCTGGCCGAGGCCAACCACCCGCTGGTGATCCAGGCCGAGACCATGGATTCCGGTGCCGACAAAGCCGCCGAGCTGGCGAACAAGTAAGGGAGCCAACTACTTATGTCTATCTTCCTGAACAAGGATTCCAAGGTCATCGTCCAGGGCATCACCGGCGGTGAGGGCACCAAGCACACCAAGCTGATGCTGAAGGCCGGCACCCAGGTCGTCGGTGGCGTGAACGCGCGCAAGGCCGGCACCAAGGTCTCGCACGTGGACAAGGACGGCAACGACATCGAGCTGCCCGTGTTCGCCACGGTGGCCGAGGCCATGAAGGAGACCGGCGCTGACGTGTCGATCGCCTTTGTGCCGCCGGCCTTCTCGAAGGACGCCATCATCGAGGCCATCGACGCCGAGATCCCGCTGCTCGTCGTGATCACCGAGGGCATCCCGGTGCAGGACAGCGCCTACGCGTGGGCCTACAACGTCGAGAAGGGTCAGAAGACCCGCATCATCGGCCCGAACTGCCCGGGCATCATCACCCCCGGTGAGGCGCTGGTCGGCATCACGCCGAACAACATCACCGGCAAGGGCCCGATCGGTCTGGTCTCCAAGTCGGGCACCCTGACCTACCAGATGATGTACGAGCTGCGCGATTTCGGTTTCTCGACCGCTATCGGCATCGGCGGCGACCCGGTCATCGGCACCACCCACATCGACGCCATCGAGGCGTTCGAGAAGGACCCGGAGACCAAGGTCATCGTGATGATCGGTGAGATCGGTGGCGACGCCGAAGAGCGTGCCGCCGACTACATCAAGGCCAACGTCACCAAGCCGGTCGTCGGCTACGTCGCGGGCTTCACCGCGCCGGAGGGCAAGACCATGGGCCACGCCGGCGCCATCGTCTCGGGCTCGTCGGGCACCGCCGCCGCCAAGCAGGAGGCCCTCGAGGCCGCCGGCGTGAAGGTCGGCAAGACCCCGTCGGCCACCGCTGCGCTGGCGCGCGAGATCCTGCAGTCGCTGTAATTCAGTAGTTTCAACAATGCCCCGCACCTTGGTGCGGGGCATTGTTGTTTGTGGCGGCGAATGCGCCGTCAGACGCGGCCGCCCAGGTGCTGGGACAGGAAGCGCTCGACGGCGTGGTTCATGTCGATCTGGTTGTCGGGGTTGAGGAATCCGTGTCCTTCGTCGGCCTTGACCATGTATTCGACCTCGACTCCGCGGATGCGCAATGCCTCGACGAGGTTGTCGGATTCGGCTTGCACGACGCGAGAGTCGTTGGCGCCCTGGACAACCAGCAGTGGTGTGCGGATTTGATCCACCTTGGTGATGGGGGAGCGGGCCAGCATGTCGGCCTCCTGCGCAGGGTCATTGGGGTCGCCCACGTACGTGTGCCAGTTGGTTGCAAGAAAGGGCCGGGCCACGTTGGGCAGGGTGCGCATGAAGTTTGCGAGACTTGAGATCCCGACGTAGTCGATGGCCGCTGCAAACACGTCCGGGGTGAACGTCACGCCCACCAGCGCGGCGTAGCCACCGTACGAGCCGCCGTAGATCGCCACCTTGTCCGGATCGGCGTAGCCCTGTTTGACGGCCCAGGCCACGGCATCGATCAGGTCGTCGTGCATCTTGCCCGCGAATTCCCCGATCGCAGCTTTGGTGAAGGCCTTGCCATAGCCCGTCGATCCGCGAAAGTTGACCTGCAGCACCGCATATCCGCGATTGGCCAGCAGCTGCACATCGGGTTGGAAGCCCCAGCAGTCGCGCGCCCACGGACCGCCGTGGACCAGCAGGACCAACGGCAGGTCAAGAGGCTTGATCCCGACCGGCAGCGTCAGATACGCATGCAGGTTCAGCCCGTCGCGCGACGTGATGGTCACGGGTGTCATCGGGGCCAGCGCATCGGGGTCCAGACGCGCGTAAGGCCGGAACAGCAGCCGGCTTTCGCCAGTCGAGTGGTCGTAGAGATAGGTGGCCCACGGATCACGGTCATGGGTGAAGCTGACCACCCACCGCTCCCCACTGTCGTCGGAAGACACGCTGGCGAGGTCGCCGTCCGAGAGTTTGGCCAGATTCTCCAGCACCGCAGCGAAATTCGGGTCCAACGGGTGGATGACCTGGCGTTCGCCGTAGTAGCGGACGCCGATCAGATCACCGGTCCGCTGGCTGAGGATGAACGGCGACGGGAGGACCATCTGGTTGCCCAGATCGAATGTCGGGTGGCTGTCGATCTCGGTCTCAGTGCCGTCGGCCACGTCGACCACGACCAGTCGAGACCGGTCGCTGTTCTCATAAGAGGGGAGCCAGATGCCCTTGCCGTCCGGTGTGACGGTGACGGGGAAGATGCCTACCGGGTAGTCGCTGCCGTCATAGACTTTGACCGGACGAAGGGTGCTCGTTGCCGGGTCCCAGTGCGAGATCTCGACGTCGCCTTCCGCGGTCAGCGTATTGGTGAACAGGTCGCCGCTTGGCCCGCTGAGCCAGTTGACGACGTTGCCGGGATTCTCCGCGCGAAGCGTGAGTTCGCCTGTGGCAATGTCGAGTTCGTAGACATCGAACAGTTCGGGATTGCGATTGTTGATCTGGACGATGGCCTTGCCCGGCAACCTCTTGGGCAGTTCGAAACTCGCTCGCGTCCCGGGAAACGGGGTCAGGTCCACCGCGGGCGTGTCCGGGTTCTCCAGGTCGATGCGGTACACATGCCAGTTCTCGTCACCGCCAGCGTCCTGCATGTAGAGCATCCATCGTGGATCGTCGGTCCACCGGTAGATGTACACACTGCGCGTTTCGTCGGCCGTGACGCACCGTGCGGTCGCGTCGTCGTCGACGTCCTGCACCCAGACGTTCAGACGGTTCTTCCACGGTGCCAGGTACGCGATCCTGGTTCCGTCGGGCGAGATCGTCGCCGCCGTGCGCTCGGGTGCGTCGAAAAGGTCTTCGACCGAGATGAGTTCGGGTAGCGCCATGGGAATTCCTTTCTTGGACAAGCTTGTTCGCCGGGCCGGCGTCGCCGGCTCGTGAGGAGTATGGGATTTTCAGTGTTTGACTGGGCCGCCCAGCCTGCCGTTGGTGGCTTCGCGGATCGCCCGGTCCATGAGCGTGAGCGCCTCGTCCTGGCTGACGCTCTTGCCGTCGACCACGATTGCCCTACTGACGTCTTCGTCGACGACTCGGAAGGCGCCCGTGACTGCCGCCGCGCACAGGCGGACGGTGAGATCGTCGTCGGGTAAGCCCAATCGGTCGGCGATGACCGGGATGAGTCCCCGCTCCATGCGGTCGTGGACCATCAGGTAGGCAGTGCGCAGGGCGGGGTCGGATGCTGTCATGGTCGCCAGCCGGATCGCGCTGAGCTCGTCCTCGATGTCCTGCGGTGACAGCGGATGCGCAATGGCATCTGCCGCAAGGTGTTCCGACAACGACAGTTCGTGCGGCCAGCGCCGGGCGCTCGCCAGGAACCGGTCGGCTGACTTGGCGAGCAGGGGTTCGACGCAACTCTCCTTGCTGCGGAAATAGCGCCAGATGGTGCGGGTGGAGAGCCCGGCGGTCGCTGCGATGTCGTCACCGCTGGTTCCGGCGACGCCCCGTTCCCAGAACAGGGCACAGGCAATGCGCGACACCGCAAGCCGCGCCTGGTCCTGCTTGTCGCTCATTGCCCTACCCTCCTGTCACTTAGTGACAGCCCAACTGTGTCACTAAGTGACAGGTTCGTCAAGGCGTCGGGTCGTGTTCGCTCGGAAGGGCGCAGATCGCAGTTCCGGCTTACGCGCGCTCGCTCGGCACGCTCGCGGCGTCAGCGTCAGCGTTGGCGGCGCTCGCGGTGGTGCAGATAGTTCCGGAGCAGCGGGTCGCTGAGGTCGTACCAGGTGGCGCGGCGATCGCCGTACTCCGCTTTTGCGGCGTGGACCCAACCGCCGGCCGTGAGGCGGCCCAGGGCCGCTGATGCCGACTGATTCGAAATACCCACGGCAGCAGCAAGATCGGTCACCGTCCGCGGACCGTCGGCGCGGGCGAGTTCGACGACGAGGCGTTGTTCTCCGGCCGGCAGCTGCCACAACAACTGTTGATAGTGCGGCGTCAGCTGTTCGAGTACCGCGTCGGCGGCGGGAGTGACACTCTCTAGTGCGGCTCGGTCGACGGTCTCGGCGATGATCTGCCAGGCGCGCGGCGCCCGGCCGATGATCTGCGCCACCTCGCCGATCTTGGCGCGCCCCTCGGAAGTCTTGACGTACGAAGCCAATTCGCGGTCACGGGCGTGCTGCGCGAGGAGTTCGGCGATATCGGCTTCGGCGAGGTCAGGTAGTTCCTCGATGATGAATGATCCGTACCACGGGTGGGTGCGGGACGAGACGGCCGGAAACAGCGCCGGCGCGGTGGCGAAAACCAAGACGGCGGTGGAGGTTTCGACCCAGGCGCGGAAGCTGCCCTGGCCCGCTTCGCCGATGGCATCGAAGATCCGGTCAGCGTTCTCGATCGCGACCAGCACCATGCGACCCGCAGCCAGGTCGAGGATTTCCCGTTCGAGTTCCAGTGCGTCGCCGCGGAGATCGCGAGCCCGCTCGTGGATCTCCTGGCCCTGAGTACGCAGCAGCTCGATGAGCAGATCCGGGTAGCTGCCGATGGCCAGTGCGTCCTCTGGAAGTGCCAGCAGCAGTGTGGCTTTGGCGGCCTTGCGCTGTTTCAGTGCCCGATGGATCGCTACCTGAAGCGTGTGGGTTTTGCCCGCGCCGCGCGGTGCGATGAGCAAGGTGTGCGGGCGGGAGCCGTCCTGCGCAGAGCTGACGATGCGGTCCGTCAGACGCTTGAGCAGTGGGCCGCGGCCGACGGTGCGGGCGTCGAGGTCCGCGGGGTCGACGGTGCCGGGGGAGAAGGCAGGGTGGGTCATGGCCTACCGCCTCATGGCGCGCCACGCCGATTGCACCAGACCGGAGGCGAAGCAGTCGTCGTCGCCGACGCGGCGGAGGTAGTGGTCCTGCTCGAGGCGTTCGATGAAGGACACCAGCTGGTCGCGGTCGCCGATGGGTGAGCCCTCGGTCTTCAAGAACTGCAGTGTTGCGTCGACGCTCAAAGGTGTTGGGGCATGGGCGTAGATGTCGAGCAGGCCGGCGATGGCGGGGGCGTCGTCGCCGTAGTAGTTGCGCAGTCGGTCACGGTAGTGCCGTAGGTCCCACGGGTCGTGCGGGTCGGTGATGGCGGCCGCGAGCAATTCCGCGATCCGGTCCGGCTTGACGGAGCCCTCCCGCGCAGCGCCCGCCACCAGGTGCTGGATGTAGTACGGCACGTTCTCCGCCGCGGCTGCAACGGATTCCGCGACCTGGTGCCGGTCGGTGGTCGGGACATTCGCGCCGAGCAGCAGGCACTCGGCGAGGTAGGTGGCGTGGTCGTGGCGGATGGGCCCGACGGTGACCTTGCGGATGTCGTTGACCGAGCTGAGCGCGTCTTCCGAAACATGGTGGAAGCCAATGGAACCGGAGAGGACGGTTGCCAGCCGGCCGGAGTTGTCCTGACGGAACCGGCGCAGCAGATGTAGGAATGCGTCGCCGCCGCCGGGCTTTTCGCGTTCGAGATTCCGCGCCAGGACGGTGACCTCGTCGATGAACAGCACCAGCGGGCCGTTCTTGGTGCGTGCGACGGCGCGCTGCAACAGGTCGTCGAGGGCGGCGTCGGCGCGGACTCGCTCGAACTTGAACGGTCCGGTGCCGACTGCCACCTTCCAGCGGTCGACCTCCTGGCGCAGGGCGTTGTCGACGCGGCCGAGTTCGGCGGCGAGGGCCGTGACGAACTCGGCGTAGGTCTGCCGCTCGGCGCTGACCGAGACGACGGTCAGGCCCTGCAGTCGCGCGGTGTGGGCGACGAGGCGGGACAGTGATGTCTTGCCGTGTCGGCGGTCGCCGACGAGCGCAGCGCCGCCGTCGGGCAGGCTGGCCAGGATTTCCTGCTGTTCGCGGACGCGGCCCACCACGTTCTCGGGCGGTACGACACCGCCGACCACGAGCGACATGGGTCTGATGGGCCAATTCATCTGGCAATTGTACGTCGAATTAGATGTACGTCTAGATAGTTGTACGTTGGAATTGTCGTGGGTTAGAAGGTCCAGCTGCCGGTCGGCGAAATGACGAAACCGTGGTGTTGGCTGGTCACGCAAGCAATGTAGTGGTCGTCACCGACAGCGCATCCCGGCGCGCCAATCGTGATCGACTTCGATCTGGCCATTGCTCAACCGTGCGTCGCCCCGGGGGTACCTCCTGACGTGAATGTGCAGCTACCCGCATTGTGGCGTCTTCATCGCAATCGGTTAGCCTATCGAATTAACAGTTGCCTGGAGGTTTGTAATGGGTGTCGATCCGCGTACGCCGGTAATCGTGGGTGTCGGTCAGTTCACCGAGCGACTGGAGGACCCCGACTACCGCGGGATGTCGTCGGTTGACCTCGCCACCGCAGCCGCGCAGGCGGCGCTGCAGGACACCGGGGCCGACGGCGCGGCCGTCGCCGCAGCGATCGACACCATCGCCGGCACCCGCCAGTTCGAGATCTCCGGGCGCACACCCGCGCCGCTCGGCAAGTCCAACAACTACCCGCGCTCGGTTGCGCAGCGCATCGGCGCTGACCCGGCCCGCGCGGTGCTGGAAGTCATCGGCGGGCAGAGCCCGCAGCATCTGATCACCGAATTCGCAGGTGAGATCGTGGCCGGCCGCGCCGACGTCGTGATGGTCATGGGGTCGGAGAACACTTCGAGCCTCAGGTATTTCGACGGCCGCGACGACAAGCCCGATCACTCGGAGACCATCGACGGTCAGCTCGAAGACCGTGGCTACGGTTACGACGGCATCTTCGACGACTACACCGTTCGCCACGGGCTGATCGGTGCGCCGGTGCAATACGGCCTGTTGGACAACGCCCGGCGTGCGCGGCTCGGTTTGTCCGTGCAGGACTACCGGCAGGCCATGGGGGAGCTGTTCGCTCCGATGTCGAAAGTCGCTGCCAAGAACCCGTATTCGTCGGCGCCGGTTGAGCGCACCGTCGACGAGCTGGTCACCGTCACCGACAAGAACCGAATGATCTGTGACCCGTATCCGCGGCTGATGGTGGCCCGCGACCAGGTCAACATGGGCGCAGCGGCGCTGCTCATGTCTGTGGAGTCGGCGCGCAAACTTGGTGTGCCGGAATCCAAGTGGGTGTACTTGCGTGGTCATGCGGACATGAAGGAGCAGAAACTGCTCGGCCGTCCCGACGTGGGTGCCAGCCCGGCATCGGTGCTGGCTGTGGAAGAAGCGTTGCGGGTAGCCGGAATTGGGCTCGACGACGTTTCGGCGTTCGACCTGTACAGCTGCTTCCCGTTCCCGGTGTTCAACATCTGCGACGGCGTCGACCTATCCACTGACGACCCGCGTGGTCTGACGCTGACCGGCGGACTGCCGTACTTCGGCGGCCCGGGAAACAACTACTCATTGCACGGCATCGCTGAGGCCGTCACCCGAATGCGGGAAACCCCAGGAAAATTCGCGCTGGTCGGTGCGAACGGCGGCATCGCAAGCAAGTTCTCGGTCGGCATCTATTCGACCGATCCGGCCGACTGGGTGGCGGACGACAGCGCCGAATTGTGTGCCGAGGTTGCGTCGTGGCCGACGATTGCAGTCGTCGAGCATGCGAACGGCCCGGCGACCATCGAGACCTACACCGTCCGATACGACTGGACTCCCAACACCGGCATCATCATTGGGCGCCTCGACGGCGACGGGAGTCGGTTCTTGGCGACGACGACCGATGCTGACCTGATGGCCTTGCTGTGCGACGGCGAACCGCTGGGAGCGAAGATCGTCGTGACCTCAACCGACGAGGGCAACCGGGCTGTACTGGCCTGATCTGCGGCGTCGAGATCGACGAAATGGTTGTTCTGCAGCAGGTTTCGCGACAATTTCGTCAATCTCGATTTGTCAGAACAGCAGGGGTTGATCGGTTGTGAGAGCGAATCCGTGATCGCCGATTCGGCATGCGGGCGTTCCATTGTCGATGACGCCGCAAACGAGGGCGTCCTCGGTGCGCTTGACAACATGACGAGTGGGTAGGAGAACTGTTGTTGGTTCAGATGTTCCAGCTTCGGATGCTCCAACTGGGGCCCGCGCGGTGATGTCCTTGATCGTGGCGGCGTTGTACTGCCCTGCGACTAGCTCCCATTGGCCGGGTTTGCCGGGCAGAGGGCCCCAGCAGGTGATCCTTGCAAATTTTCGCTCGGGGTAATCGTTTGAAGAACAGATCATTCCGCTCGGTGTCTGAAAAGCAATCCCCGAATAGCGTTGTCCGCTGCTGAAATACGTGTGCTGGTCGGCCTCGATGAATTTCGACAGATCTGGAAAACCGACGACGGTAGAGGGTGACGTCGTGGCTGAAGTGCTGCTCGTCGGTTGCTCGGATCCTGCGGGAGTGCACGCGACTGCCGCAATGAGAACTATTGCGGCGAGGCCGTTTTGGCCTTTCCGCACTAGTAGCGTAGGGATCATCCGTTTGGGGATTTCTCGAACAAGGTCAGCTTGCCCGTACCCACCAGGAAGCCACCATGGTTGGCGAGGCAGGCGGCGGTACCGTTGTCGATAATGCCGCATTGTGCTTTGCCATCGTTGAATCGCAGGACGTGATGCAACGGCAAGGTTGGTGCTGTCGGCTGGGCAGGCTCGTCGGGATAGGCCGCCGAAGTGGACTGGCCTCCAACGCCGTAACCAGTATCGAAACCCATGTCCCACTCGCCATCCCGACCGGGAATCGGGCCCGCGCAGCCGATCGATGGAGCATACGATTTGGTGACGCGCATGCGGCACCGCTGCCCGCTCGGTGTCGTGAAACGGTACTCGGTGGACGTCTCCGGCCCATCTGAATAGTAACTGTGCGGATCTGCAGGCGTGTAGCTGCTGAGGTCTGGAAAGCCGAAGCCCGGAGGTGTGCCAGGTGCCGTCCCGCTTGGTTGTTTGGGTGTACTTGGCGTGCAGCCGATAGCGGCGACGATAATTGCTGTGGCAATTAGCATTCTTTGAGAACAATGGCTGGTGAATGAACGCATTGCTACAGGACCCCTTAGAAAAGGACAACATTGTCGGGGTTCACAACGAACCCGTGATCGCCGATGTGACAGGCCGGGGTTCCGGCATCAAGGATCCCGCAAGCGATGTCGCCCTGGTTGATCTGTAGTGCTTCGCGGCGAGCCAACGTTCGTGACGGTGGCTTCGGAGGCGTGAAAATTCCAGGTCCACTCTTGTTTAGTTCAATGTGTATCTTTGCACCGCTGCCACGTTCGGCACGAAGCGACCATTGGTGCGCGCGGCCTGGAATTGGCCCGACGCAACTGATGCCGTCAGGTCGTGACTCGCGGCCGCCGGCAAGGCCGCAATCTAGACCTAGGGGCGTCAAGAAACCGAATACTGAGTTGTTGTCGCTCGGTATTGAATACCTACTGGAATCAGCTGCGGTGAATGTGCTGAGGTCTGGAAATTCGACGTCGCGTGGTATCGCTGGAGTGTGTGAAATGTCCTTGGGCTGTGAACATGCCGTCAACTGGAGCGACAGCGTCAATAGAACCACGGCCAGTTGTGGTGTGCGCATGTCAGTACGCCCCGAGATTTTTGGTGTCCGAGTTTTCAATCTGGTAGAGCGCCGTTCCGTATCGATTCCACAGTGACAGCGTGGAATCGATGGAGTCGCCTCCCGAGAAAGGTGATTGGAACGCGCCGTACGCCCCACCCTGCTGCACTACCTGAGTAGGCGCAGTCCAACCTGTGCTTCCGTTGGCTGAGGAACTTGTATAGATGCCGCCGGACGCGTCATTGAACGTAACCAGCACCTTGTTCTCGTAGAAGTGCACGTTGGGCTCTCCGATTCCGCTGACCCCTGGTGGCGTTTTGATGATGGGCGGACTCGCATTTGGGTCATGGACGGTGAATGAGCTTCCGTCCCAATACTTGTATGCGGATCGGTCAGTAATTTGATTTGCGGGGACTTGGGCGGCGTGCAGTCCGTCGTTGGTACGGCCGTCCTGAGTGCCGTACATGTAGACGGTCTGGCCGTCTTGGGATAGGGCGAAGCTCTGGACTTGAAATGGGTTGTTGAGCTTGTCGTTGTTGGGCCACGTGGCAGCGACTTTCCAGGTTTTTCCGCCGTCCGTGGATTGCCAGAGGTCGGCGCTACGTGTCTGCCAGGTGTTGTTGTTCCAGTTCTTCACGTTCATCACTGAGGCGTACATGGTGTCGCCGACGTTGAATGTCGACGTTGGGATCGTCGAGATGTCGAGTGGGTCGCCGTTCTTGTCGAGTTCCGGTTTGAACGGGTTCTTTACCACTTCATCGACGACCCATTTCCCGTGCTCGTCCATCTTCCAGTAGATGATGTTGTTGTTCCCGCCGCCGCCTTCATCCTTAGATGGACGGTCTCCGGGACCGCCTGTCCCGGGCATGTTGTCCTTGCCTTTGTTCATGCCCTTGCCGGTATCCCCTTGGATGGTGAACATGCGGCCATCTGGCGTCATGCCCATGATCGACAGATCGGTATTTGGCACGCCCACACCGCCCTCGCCGGTTCTTGGGTCACCAAAGCCAGCCATCGTCTGCTCGAACCCGATCTGGCCGTTATTGAAACTGTCTGGATCGATGCCAGGGGTGAAGCCCGGGACTGGCCTCGGGTTGTTGCCCGGAGTGTTGCCGTCCGCAATGGTTTTCAGACTGTTCGCCAGGTTCTGATCCTGGTCCATGAACGCCTTGATCATGTTTTGCGTGCATTTCGTGAAGGCGGCCGCAATGTTGTCCCAGGCCCCGCCGGTCCGCGGCGGGCGAGTGGTGACAATGCCGTCGTCGGAGACATTGAACATCTGGGACACCGTGCTGACCCAGTTGAGTAGAACGTCACGCAGTGTCGAGAGGATCCGGCCGCCGGCGATCATGGCCGTCGCCATGGCATCGGTGATCTCGTGGAAGCGGTGCTGGCGCTCGATGTTCCGGTAGGCGGCTCCACGGGCGGCGTTGGCCGCCTTGCCCTTCCAATCTTGCTCGAGTTCCTGGACGGCAAATACCTGCTTGCCGATCAACTCGTCGAGGTCTTCAGCCTTGCGCTTCAGATCACGGCCGCCCTCGACCACCGTTAGCGGATTCGTGCCGCGAATCTTCAGGATCGACACTGGCCCCACCCACCGACAAGCCGCCCCATGTCCCTCAGTCTATGGCGGTGGCCGTTCGCGCCCTGACGGAAATTCGGCACAACGTTGCGGAGTCGCGCGCAGCCGTGGCTGTCCGACGTCCAAAGCGAAGGCAAAAGGTCAGCCGTCTCGCTCACCAAGGTGCTCTCCGCTACGTCACAAATGTGGCGACGTTCGCCCGCCCCAAGTTGGTTCGTCCAAACCTCGAACTAGTATGGCGGCGAACCGTTTCCGTCAACAGTTGACGGGCTCTACTCCGCTTGTCGGTTCTGCAGGAGCACCACCGCCGAGTCGGACCGGGTGCAGCGAGTTAGGAACCTTCCGCCGCTTTCGGCAAGGCATCTCCAGTTCTCGAACTCGACGTCGTAGCCCGCGCTTCGACTGGGAGTGGCGAACCACAGTTCACCAACCCGGTGCGCCTCGGCACAGTCGATGTTCCTGCTGCCTCGAATGGCGTGCGTCGTTTCGGTTCTGTATTGATGGACCACGCCGCAGTCCTCCTCGATCTCCGGTGGCCCTGGAGTCGTGAAGACGACCGATGGAGAGGTGCTTGTCGAGGAAGGGGCGGACACAGCCTCTTCCGTTGAACAACCGAGCAGCCCTGCGCAAGCGGCGACAACCAGCACTGGTATCCGCATGGATCAATCGTGGCACGGCGGTGAGGTGCTCTCCGACGCCAAAAGCGCCGGAGAGCCTCAGATCTCAGATCGCGAAGTCGCTCAGCTTCTTGGCCAGCTTCTCGACGTACGCAGACACGGTCGCGTCGTCGCTGTCCGGCAACCCAAACAGCACCTCGGTGACGCCGAGCTTCTTCCAGCGCGCCAGCTTGTCGGCGTCCGGCTTGAAGTCCAGCGCGACGATCGTCGGTGCGCCCGAACGTCCGGCCGCGGCCCAGGTGTCCTGCAGCAGCTTCACTGGCTCATCGATGTCGAAATCGCGGGGCGTGGTGATCCAGCCGTCGGCCGACTTGGCGATCCATTTGAAGTTCTTCTCGGTGCCGGCCGCTCCGACCAGGATCGGAATGTGCGACTGCACGGGCTTGGGCCACGCCCACGACGGACCGAACTTCACGAATTCACCGTCGTACTCGGCTTCTTCCTGGGTCCACAGCGCGCGCATCGCCTCCAGGTACTCGCGCAGCATGGTGCGCCGCCGGGCCGGCGGGACGTTGTGGTCTTGGAGTTCGTCTGTGTTCCAACCGAATCCGACGCCGACCGACACGCGGCCGCCCGACAGGTGATCCAGCGTCGCAATCGATTTCGCGAGCGTGATCGGGTCGTGCTCGACCGGCAGCGCCACCGCGGTCGACAGTCGCACCCGCGAGGTGACCGATGCGGCGGACCCGAGCGCGACCCACGGGTCGAGTGTGCGCATGTAGCGGTCGTCGGGCAGGGTCTCGTCACCGGTGGTGGGATGAGCGGCCTGGCGCTTGATCGGAATGTGCGTGTGTTCGGGCACGTAGAAGGTGGTGAAGTCGTGATCGTCGGCCAGTTTGGCGGCGGCGGCGGGCTTGATGCCGCGGTCGCTGGTGAAAAGTACGAGCCCGTAGTCCATACGGTGAATTAGAACGTGTTTCAGTATGGGGCGCAAGGGTGGGTGGCCAGAAAGCCGAACAATGCGTATTACCTGGTGTTTTGGCGGAGACGGCAGCCTCGAGACGCCCGTGAACCGAGATGGAGATAACTTCATCGCGAACGTTACCCACGACGTTGGGCACAGCACTTGCTGACATGGGCGCATGACGACTGAACGCATCGCCGACCACGTCAAGTTCGCCTACTGGGTGCCCAACGTCAGCGGCGGCCTGGTGACCAGTGACATCGAACAGCGCACCGACTGGAACTACGAATACAACAAGAAGCTCGCACAAACCGCGGAGAACAACGGCTTCGAGTACGCCCTCAGTCAGGTTCGGTACGAGGCCAGCTATGGCGCCGAATACCAGCACGAGTCAACGAGTTTCAGCCTTGCCCTGCTGCTGGCGACGGAACGGCTGAAAGTCATTGCGGCCGTTCATCCGGGCCTCTGGCAGCCGGCTGTGCTGGCCAAGCTCGGCGCCACCGCTGATCACCTGTCCAACGGGCGCTTCGCCGTCAACGTCGTCTCCGGTTGGTTCAAGGACGAATTCACGCACCTGGGCGAGCCCTGGCTGGAACACGACGAGCGCTACCGCCGCAGTGCTGAATTCCTCCAGGTGCTGCGCAAGATCTGGACCGAGGACGACGTCGACTTCCGGGGCGACTTCTATCGCATCCACGACTTCACGCTGAAGCCCAAGCCGCTCAACACGGCCGACCGTCCCAACCCGGAGCTGTTCCAGGGCGGCAACTCGAGCGCCGCACGACGCAACGGCGGCTACTACGCCGACTGGTACTTCTCCAACGGCAAGGACTTCGACGGCGTGACCGAACAACTCGTCGACGTTCGCGACCACGCCCGCCAGGTTGCCCGGGAAGTCCGCTTCGGGCTGAACGGCTTCATCATCGCCCGCGATACGGAGAAGGAGGCGAAAGAAGTCCTCCGGGAGATCGTCGCGAAGGCGAACCGGCCTGCTGTCGAGGGGTTCCGTCAGGCCGTGCAGCAGGCCGGCAACTCCACCGGCGACAAGAAAGGCATGTGGGCGGACTCGAGCTTCGATGACCTGGTGCAGTACAACGACGGTTTTCGTACCAAGTTGATCGGAACTCCGGAACAGATCGCCGAACGGATTGCTGCCTACCGCAAACGCGGCGTCGATCTGATCCTCGGCGGCTTCCTGCATTTCCAGGAGGAAATCGAGTACTTCGGGGCCAAGGTGCTGCCGTTGGTGCGGGAAATCGAGGAGGCGGAACAGGACGCGGCGCAGGGTCCGGTTCGCGTCCCGGCCTGACGTGTCGGCAAGTTTGCTCAGCACCGTCGCGGCCGGTCAGGCCGGTGGTCAGCGCGCTCAACTCATGCAGGGCACCCTTAATGAAGTGCGCTAGCGTGGTTGGTCGAGTCGACAGGTACAGGAGAGGTCATGACGTACCAGCCCGGTAACCCCGGCTATCCGCCCGCCCAGCAGCCCAACCAGTTCGGAGGGCCGACCCAGCAGTTCAACCGCCTGCCCGAGCAGATCCCGGCTGCGCCCGCCGCGCCGGCCGGCCCGAGCAAACTGCCGGAGTACCTGACCACCGCGGTGGCGGCGCTCGGCCTGCTCATCTTCGGGTTCAACTTCGCGCCCCAGTTGGGTGCCGGCGGCCTCGACGCGGGCACCGGCAGCATCCTGACCCAGGCTCCGATCGTGGTCGCTGTCCTGGCCGCGCTGCTCGCCGGTGTCAGCCTGCTGCCGAAGCAGAAGAGCTTCAAGTCGTGGGTCGCCATCCTGTCGGTGCTGGCATTGCTGCTGGTCATCAACGAGATCGTGCAGGCGCCCAAGGGCATCGAGGTCGAGTGGGGCCTCTACACCGTGCTGGTGCTGTCCGTGCTGCAGGCCGGTAGCGCCGTGGCTGCGCTGCTGCTCGACGCCGGCGTCATCCAGCCGCCCGCGCCGCGCCCGCAGCCCGATCCGTACAACTACGGCGGACCGGCACAGGGCTACAACCCGCAGGCGCAGTACTACGGCCAGCAGCCCCAGCAGCAATACGGCCAGCAGACCGGCCAGCACTTCGGTCAGCAGGGCGGATACCAGCAGCAGCCGCAGAACGGCCCCATCGGCGGCTACACCGGTCAGCAGGGTGCGCCGCAGCACGGTGCCGACTCGGGCCCGCCGACCCCTCCGACCGGTTTCCCCGCGTTCGGTCAGCCGCAGTCGTCTGCCGGTCAGTCTCAGGCCCCGCAGCAGTCATCGGCCCCGCAGCCGTCGGCGTCTGAGGCCGTCGCCGGATCGTCGTCGTACGGCTCGTCGCCGAGCGTTCCGGGTGCTTCCGAGCCGACAACGACTTTCCAGCAGCCCCCGGCTCCGCAGTAATCGGGTCCGGCGTCGTCATAATCGCTAGGGCACTCGCAACCGGCGGGTGAGACCTGCGCGAGGAGTGACCCAGCTAGTGGATAACCGACCAGTCGGTACGCGCCAAGCGCGTGACCTGCTTCGGGTTGCGTTCGGCCCGTCGGGCATCGCCCTGGCGATCATCGCTGCGCTGACGCTGATCCAGCTGGTCATCGCCAATAGCGATCTGACCGGCGCGTTCGGCGCGATGGCCAGCATGTGGCTGGGCGTGCACGGCGTGCCGGTGTCGATCGCCGGCGCCGAACTCGGCGTGATGCCGCTGGCCCCGCTGCTGGCGATGGTGTGGGGCACCGCCCGCACCACGGCGGCGGCGACGCGGCCGGGTGCGTCGTGGTTCGTCGTCCGGTGGATCGTCGCGTCGGCCCTCGGCGGACCTTTGCTGATCGCGGCAATCGCGATCGCGGTGATCCACGATGCGTCGTCGGTGCTCACCGAGCTGCAGACCCCCAACGCCCTCCAAGCGTTCGGCTGCGTGCTGGCTGTGCACGCGGTCGGCGCGGCCATCGGCGTCGGCTCGCGGCTGCAGGGACGACTCCTGACCGACGCCCACCTGCCCTACTGGCTCCCCGAAGCGCTGCGCGCGGCGCTCGCCGGGGTGCTGGCGCTGCTCGGCTTGTCTGGGCTGGTCGCGGTCGGTTCGATGGTCGTGCACTGGTCGACGATGCACGACCTGTTCGGGATTACCGACTCGGTGTTCGGCCAGCTCAGCCTGACCGTGCTGTCTGCGCTGTACATCCCGAACGTCATGGTCGGATCCGCGGCGGTGGCCGTCGGCTCGAGTGTGCACATCGGGTTGGCGACGTTCAGTTCGTTCACGGTGCTCGGCGGCGACGTCCCCGCGGTGCCGGTGCTGGCCGCGGTGCCGTCACCTCCGTTGGGTCCGGTATGGGTGGCGCTGCTGATCATCGCAGCGGCCTCGGCGGTGGCGGTGGGGCAGCAGTGCGCGCGGCGCCCGGCCCCGTGGCCGATTGCGTTCGCGAAGTTGGCGGTGGCGTCACTGCTGGCTGCGGTGATGATGGTCATGCTCGCGATCGCCGGCAGTGGTCGCCTTGGCAACTTCGGTGAGCTCGGGGTGGACCAGACGACGTTCGGGCCGGGGGTGTTCCTGTGGTTCGTGTCGATCGGCGGTCTCACGGTGGCGATGGCCGGCGGCCTGACGCGTCGCCCGGAGCGGCCGGTGCCCGTCGCGCCGGTGGCAGAACCGCATGACGACGAACCGGCCGACGCCGAGATCGTCGAGGACGACGAACCCGTGACCGAGGTGCTGTTCGGCGACGTCCCGGCCGCTGCCGTGGATGTTGACGACGATTCGCATTTCGCGGGCGGCCCGGCGTTCGAGTCCGCCCCAGAGTCGGCACCTGAGCCAGCGCCCGAACCCGATCCTGAGCCGGTGGCCAAACCCGCCGAACCTCGGCGGCCGGCCCGTCCCGAACCGGACATGACCCCGGCGCCGGCCGAGGCGTATCAGTCCGGCACCACCGATCGCATCGGCGAACACATCGCCTTCGACCCTGACGAGGACCCTGAGGCGCATTTCGTCGTCGACGACGACGGCCACTAGGCTGCTCCCGTGCAGCAACCGCTCCGTGTGCCCCCGACTGCGCCGGCGCGGCTCGTCGTCCTGGCCTCGGGGACCGGTTCGCTGCTCGAATCGGTGCTGGCAGCAGCGGTTGGTGACTACCCGGCGCGCGTCGTGGCGGTCGGAACGGACCGGGATTGCCAAGCGTTGGAGATCGGCGCGGCGGCCGGTGCGGCGACGTTCACCGCCCGGTTGCGCGACCACGCCGACCGGGCCGCCTGGGATGTCGCGCTGACCGAAGCGGTCGCCGCCCATGAGCCGGATCTGGTGGTGTCGGCGGGCTTCATGAAAATCCTCGGACCGACGTTTCTGGCGCGCTTCCAAGGCCGGGTGCTGAACACCCACCCGGCGCTGCTGCCGTCGTTCCCCGGAGCGCACGCGGTGCCCGACGCCCTCGCGTACGGAGTGCGCGTCACCGGCAGCACGGTGCACCTGGTGGATGCCGGTACCGATACCGGGCCGATCCTGGCGCAGGAGCCGGTGGCGGTACTCGACGGCGACGACGAATCGTCGCTGCATGAACGGATCAAGGTCGTCGAGCGACGACTGCTGGTAGATGTGATCGCCGCGGTGGCCCTCCGCGGCGTGACGTGGAGTGGACGAAAGGCGGCCATAGGATGACGCGACGACCGATTCGGCGCGCGCTGATCAGCGTGTACGACAAGACCGGCCTGGCGGAGCTGGCCCGCGGGCTGCACGCGGCCGGAGTGACCCTGGTTTCGACCGGGTCGACTGCGAACACCATTGCTGCCGAGGGTATCCCGGTCACGCCGGTGGAGGAGGTCACGGGATTCCCGGAGGTGCTCGACGGCCGGGTCAAGACGCTGCACCCGCGCGTGCACGCCGGTCTGCTGGCCGACACCCGCAAGGCCGAGCACCTCGCCGCGCTGGACGAGCTCGGCGTCGAGGCGTTCGAACTCGTTGTGGTGAACCTGTATCCGTTCACGCAGACCGTCGCGTCGGGTGCTTCCGAGGACGAGTGCGTCGAGCAGATCGACATCGGCGGCCCGTCGATGGTCCGCGCCGCGGCGAAGAACCACCCGAGCGTCGCCGTCGTCGTGGACCCGCTGGGCTACGACGGCGTGCTGGCTGCCGTCAACGCCGGTGGCTTCACGCTCGAAGAGCGGAAGAAGTTGGCGTCGTTGGCTTTCCGGCACACCGCCGAGTACGACGTGGCCGTCGCTTCCTGGATGGGATCGGTGCTCGTGCCGGGCGATGACGAGGCGTCTGCCGCGGGCATGCCGGCCTGGCTCGGTTCGACCTGGCGTCGCTCCGATGTGCTGCGCTACGGCGAGAACCCGCATCAGAAGGCCGCGCTCTACAGCGACGACGCCGGCTGGCCGGGGCTCGCGCAGGCCGAGCAGCTGCACGGAAAAGAGATGTCCTACAACAACTTCACCGATGCCGACGCGGCATGGCGGGCGGCGTTCGACCACGAGGACATCTGCGTGGCGATCATAAAGCACGCCAACCCGTGTGGCATTGCGGTGTCGTCGATCTCGGTTGCCGATGCGCACCGCAAGGCGCATGAGTGCGATCCCCTGAGCGCGTTCGGCGGCGTCATCGCGGCCAACACGGCGGTGACCGAGGAGATGGCCGAGACCGTCGCCGACATCTTCACCGAGGTGATCGTCGCCCCCGCCTTCGAGCCGGGTGCCGTCGAAATCCTGAGCCGTAAGAAGAACATTCGCATCCTGGTGGCTTCCGAGCCGCAGCCCGGCGGCACCGAGTTCCGTCAGGTCAGCGGTGGTCTGCTGGTGCAGCAGCGCGACGCGCTGGACGCGGCGGGCGATGACTCTGCCAACTGGACCCTGGCGACCGGCACTCCGGCCGATCCAGAGACGTTGGCCGACTTGGTGTTCGCCTGGCGCGCCTGCCGTGCCGTGAAGTCGAACGCCATCGTGGTCGCCGCCAACGGCGCCACCGTCGGTGTCGGCATGGGCCAGGTGAACCGCGTCGACGCGGCGCGGCTCGCGGTCGAGCGGGGCGGTGACCGGGTGCGCGGTGCTGTTGCGGCGTCGGACGCCTTCTTCCCGTTCCCCGACGGCCTGGAGACCCTGACCAACGCCGGCGTGAAAGCCATTGTGCACCCGGGTGGTTCGGTCCGCGACGACGAAGTCACCGCTGCCGCTGCCGCCGCCGGGATCACGCTGTACCTGACCGGAGCCCGGCACTTCGCCCACTAGGTCTTGCTGACTGAGTGGCCAGGTCTGCACGCAGGTGACTCGTGCAGACCTGGCCATTTGGCGTTAGAGGCCCAGCGCCGGAGCGGTATCTCGATCGTGGAGTGCGCCGTTCATCTGCTCCTGCCACGATGTGGTCCATTGCTCGGGGAAACACCGCTGCAAGAGGTCGAGCATGATCGGCACGGCGGTCGAGGCTCCCGGCGATGCACCCAGCAGCCCGGCGATGGTGCCGTCGGCCGAGGCGACCAGTTCGGTTCCTGATCGCAATGCGCCGATGCGTTCGGCGTCCGGAGTGACCAGTTGGGCTCGCTGCCCGGCCGGCACCAGTTCCCAGTCCTGCGGGTCAGCGCCGGGGTAATACCGTTGCAGCTGTTTGATTTTCCCGCTGCGTGGAGTGAGCAGCTCGCAGATCAGGTACCGCACCAACGGCAGGCTCTGCGCGGCCGCGGCGGCCAGCACATGCAGGTTGTGCCACCGTAGCGTCGTGAAGAAGTCGGTGAGCCGGCCGCCTTTGAGGAGCTTGGTGCTGAATGTCGCATACGGGCCGAACATCAGGTAGTCCTCGCCATCGACCACGCGTTTGTCCAAGTGCGGCACCGACATCGGCGGGGCACCTATCGCGGCTTGGCCGTACACCTTGGCGTCGTGCTGAGCGACGACGTCGGGTCGCGAGCATCGGAGGAAGGCGGCGCCGACGGGCAGGACACCGTAACCCCGGACCTCGGGCAGGTGGGCGCGCTGCAGCAGGCGGAGGGCGAATCCGCCGGCACCGACGAACACGTGCCGCGCCCTGAACTGAAACCTGTTGCGCGAGTCTGTACGTCGGCCACTGACCAGCCAGGTGCCGTCGGGTTCCTGGGCCAGTCGGCGCACGTCGTGGTTGAGTCGGACCTCGCCGCCGTTCGAGGCGAGAATTCGGGTCAGCCCGCGGGTGAGCGCTCCGAAGTCGACATCGGTGCCGCCGGGGTGCCGGGTCGCCGCAACCGGCTGTTCCGAGCCGCGACCGGCCATCACCAGGGGTGCCCAGCGCGCGATCGTCGTGGGATCGTCGCTGAACTCGAGCTCGGCGAACAGTGGGTCGGCGCTGAGGGTTTCGAACCGCCGTCGCAGGTATGCCACGTCGTGGTCGCCGAAGACCACGTCCATGTGCGGGGTGCCGTGGACGAAGGTCGCTGGGTCCAGCAGGCCCTGCTCGACCAAATGTGCCCACCATTGGCGGGACAGCTGGAATTGTTTGGCGATCTCAGTGGCCGCCGCGCCGTCTGCGGGGTCTGGCATGTAGTTGAGCTCGCAGTAGCCGGAGTGGCCCGTGCCGGCGTTGTTCCACGGTCCGCTGCTCTCGGTTGCGATGTCGGATGCCCGTTCGATCAACATGATTCGCCACTCGGGCTCCAGCACACTGAGCATGGCGCCGAGCGTGGCCGACATGATGCCGCCACCGATGAGGAGGACGTCGGCGACATCGGGTTCAACGGTATTCATTGTTGCTCCTTGTCTCGATGAATCCAGCATCACTCCGACAACTTCAATCCGTCCAATGAATGTTTTGGCGATTACCATCCGAATATGGATCAATGGATGAGTCTGCTTGCGCCACAGCTACGGGCGCTCGAGGAGCTTGACTCCCAAGGCGGACACATGACCCGCGCCGCGGATAGCCTGGGGATTCCGCAGTCGTCGATGAGTCGACGTATCCACGCATTGGAGAAGACGCTCGGCGTTCAATTGCTCACCCAGGAGGGCCGGACCGTGCGCCTGACACCGGCAGCGGTACACCTGGCCGAGCAGACTCGGCGCCCGCTGCGGGAACTGGAAGCGATCGTCGAAACCATCGCCGGTGAAGCCGACCCTGAACACGGCACCATTCGGTTCGGCTTCCCCTTGACGATGGGGGCCGGCGTGGTGCCGAACCTGGTCACTGAATTCCACCGGCGCGCACCAGGAATCCGGCTGCAGATCAAACAGGCGCACGGCAGTGAATTGGCCGCCGACCTCAAGTCCGGGATGCTCGACGTGGCGGTGGTGATCCCTCCGCCCGGCGACGTCGAGCATGCAGTTATCGGCGGCCAACAGATCAGGGCCGTGCTACCCGCAGCGCATCCGCTCGCTGCCCGCCGTCGTCTCCGTTTGGATGAGCTGCACGACGAGACGTTCATTGCCAACCCGGCCAGCTATCACCTGCGCCAAGCGACTGAAAGCTGGTGCCGTGATGCGGGTTTCGTGCCGCACGTGCCGGTGGAGATCACGGAGTTCTCGACCATCCGCGAGTTGGTCGGACGAGGTATGGGAATAGCGCTGCTACCGCATGACGAGCACACTTCGCGCAAGGTTCGAGAAATCCCGTTGACGCCCAACACCTATCAGCGAGAAATCGCACTGGCATGGGCGTCGACCGCGGTCACTCCGGCAGCCCGCAGGTTGCTCACCTTCCTGCGGGCTGAATGGTCAATCGAGTCTGGTCGTCGTCGTTGACCCTGAGGCTATGGCGACAAATGTCGAGTGGCTCACGCCGCTGGCGCAGGGTCAACGCTGTTGAGGGCTAAGAAGCGACCTCGTCGTGCTTCTGAGTGGTGGCGTATTCGAAGAACGCGACGATCTCGGAGACGGCCTTGCGGGCGTCCGGGTTGACGTCGAAGCTCAGCTGGAACATGTGCATTGCCGCGTCCCACACCTGAACCCAGGCCTGGGCGCCGGCCGCCCGCAGTGCGTCGGCGAGCGCGAAGGAGTCGTTGCGCAGCATCTCGTTGGTGCCGATCTGCAGCAGCGTCGGGCCGAGGCCGTGCAGGTCGGCTTCGGTGGGCATCTGGGGCACGGGGTGGGTGCCGTTCTTCGTGGCGAAGACCGTGTAGATGTACTTCACCGCCATGAACGGGAACAGCACGTCGCGCGATTCCAGCATGGCGTTGTACTTCAGGTTCATGTCCGACGACGTCAGGGCCGACAGCAGCACCTGTGCCGCGGGCACCGGCAGGCCGCTGTCGCGCGCGGCGATCGCGGTGTCGGCGGCGATCAGGCCGCCCGCCGAGTCGCCGGCGAACACGATCTTCGTGGAGTCCACCCCGGAGGCCAGCACCAGGCGGTAGGCGTCGAGTCCGTCGCTCACGGCCTCTTCGATCGTGGCCTGCGGGGCCAGCCGGTAGCCGACGTTCAAAACCCGGGCGCCCGTCGCTGCGGAGAGCTTGCTGGCCCAGCGCCGGTGCGAGTTCAGCCCGAGGGTGATCAGCGCGGAGCCGTGGAAGTACACGATCACCCGATCGGAATCCCGTGCGCCGGGCGCGACGATCCATTCGGCCGGGCAATTGGGCAGTGCGATGGACGTCACCTCGGTGCCCGGCAACGGGCGGAAGACGCGGAAGGCGGGGTCGATGATGTCGTAGCGACCCCGCTGCACGAGCGCGGGACGGAACCGGTTGACGACCATGCCGACCAGCGTGAGCAGGGCAATTACCGGTCGGACGAACACCGCGGTCAGTCCGCCGAGCAGTCGGCTCTGCCACGCGGCGGGGCCGAACTCGAGGTCTGTGGGGCGGTTCGTCCAGTCGAGCGAGTTCACGATACCGAGGGTACTGGGTAAAGCTCCGGAGCCCAAGGTGCTGCCGGTCACCGAGCACCGTCGTAGCGTGGAGGTCGTGACATCACCTAACGACCTGCCAGCCGATCTGCCGAAGACCGTCGGCGCGTTGAAAGCGACCGGCCACCGGGAACGGGGCATCAAGACCGAAATCCGCGAGAACCTGCTGGCTGCGCTGGCTGACGGCCAGGATGTGTGGCCCGGCATCTTCGGCTTCGAGGACACCGTGCTGCCGCAGCTGGAGCGCGCGCTGATCGCCGGGCACGACGTCGTGCTGCTGGGCGAGCGCGGCCAGGGCAAGACCCGCCTGCTGCGCGGTCTGGTCGGGCTGCTGGACGAATGGACCCCGGTCATCGAGGGTTCTGAGCTGGGTGAGCACCCCTACTCGCCGATCACACCCGAGTCGATCCGCCGGGCTGCGACTTCGGGCGACGACCTGCCCATCACCTGGAAGCACCGCAGCGAGCGCTACACCGAGAAGCTGGCGACGCCGGACACCAGCGTCGCCGACCTCGTCGGCGACATCGACCCCATCAAGGTGGCCGAGGGGCGCAGCCTGGGCGACCCGGAGACCATTGCCTACGGCCTCATCCCGCGGGCGCACCGCGGCATCGTCGCGATCAACGAGCTGCCCGACCTCGCCGAGCGCATCCAGGTCGCGATGCTCAACGTGATGGAGGAGCGCGACATCCAGGTCCGCGGCTACACCCTGCGGCTGCCGCTCGACGTGCTCGTGGTGGCCAGCGCCAACCCCGAGGACTACACCAACCGTGGCCGCATCATCACGCCGCTGAAGGACCGCTTCGGCGCCGAGATTCGCACGCACTACCCGCTGGAGCTCGACGCCGAGGTCGGCGTCATCAAGCAGGAGGCCCACCTGGCCGCCGAGGTTCCGGGGTACCTGCTCCAGATTCTGGGCCGCTTCGCGCGGTACCTGCGCGAGTCGCAGTCGATCGATCAGCGCTCCGGTGTCTCGGCCCGCTTCGCCATCGCCGCGGCCGAAACCGTTGGCGCCGCGGCTCAGCACCGTTCGGCGATTCTGGGCGAACAGGATCCGGTGGCCCGGGTCGTCGACCTGCAGACCATCATCGGCGTGCTGCGCGGCAAGCTGGAATTCGAGTCCGGTGAGGAGGGGCGCGAGCAGGCGGTGCTGGAGCACCTGCTGCGTCGCGCCACCGCCGACACCGCACAGCGACTGCTCGGCGGCATCGATGTCGGTTCGTTGGTCGCTGCGGTGGAAGGGGATTCGCCGGTGACGACGGGGGAGCGGGTGTCGGCCAAGGACGTCCTGGCTGCACTGCCCGACCTGCCCGTCATCGAGGCGATCGCTGAGCGGCTCGATGCCCAGTCCGACGGCGAGCGGGCGGCGGCCGTCGAGCTGGCGCTGGAAGCGCTGTATCTGGCCAAGCGCATCGACAAGACCTCCGACGACGGCGAAACGGTTTATGGCTGAACACCTCTCGCGGTATTCGCGCTACACCGGCGGCCCGGATCCGCTGGCGCCCCCTGTCGACCTGAGGGAGGCGCTGGAGCAGATCGGCCAGGACGTCATGGAGGGCGCGTCGCCCCGGCGCGCGCTGTCCGAACTCCTGCGTCGGGGTACCCAGAACATGCGCGGTGCCGACCGGCTGGCCGCCGAGGCCAACCGGCGTCGTCGGGAGCTGCTGTCGCGCAACAACCTTGACGGCACCCTGCAGGAGATCAAGAAGCTGCTCGACGGGGCCGTGCTTGCCGAGCGTAAGGAACTGGCCAGGGCGCTCGACGACGACGCGCGGTTCGGCGAACTGCAGTTGGAGTCGTTGTCGCCGTCGCCGGCGAAAGCTGTACAAGAGCTGTCCGAATACGACTGGCGTTCAGCGGAGGCCCGGCAGAAGTACGAGCAGATCAAGGATCTGCTCGGCCGGGAGATGCTGGACCAACGGTTCGCCGGCATGAAGGACGCGCTGGAGAACGCCACCGACGAGGACCGTCAGGCTGTCAACGACATGCTCGACGACCTGAACAACCTCTTGGAGAAGCACGCCAAAGGCGAAGACACCCAACAGGATTTCCAGGATTTCATGGCCAAGCACGGCCAGTTCTTCCCGGAGAATCCGCAGAACGTCGACGAGCTGCTGGACTCCTTGGCGCAGCGGGCCGCGGCCGCGCAGCGATTCCGCAACAGTCTGTCGCCCGACCAGCGCGCCGAGCTGGATGCGTTGGCACAGCAGGCATTCGGGTCACCGTCGTTGATGAACGCGCTCGACCGACTCGACGGCAACCTGCAGGCCGCCCGCCCCGGCGAAGACTGGACCGGGGAGCGGAGTTTCACGGGAAACAACCCGCTGGGCATGGGGGAGGCCGCCCAGGCGATGGCGGACATCGCCGAGTTGGAGCAACTGGCGGAACAACTTTCGCAGAGTTACGCCGGTGCCCAGATGGACGACGTCGATCTGGACATGCTCGCCCGGCAGCTGGGCGACGAGGCCGCTGTCGATGCGCGCTCGTTGGCGGAGCTGGAACGCACCCTGATGAATCAGGGCTTCCTGGACCGCGGCTCGGACGGGCAGTGGCGGCTGTCGCCGAAGGCCATGCGCCAGTTGGGTCAGGCGGCGCTGCGTGATGTCGCGCAACAACTTTCCGGTCGTCACGGCGAGCGGGACACTCGTCGGGCCGGTGCGGCCGGCGAGCTGACCGGGGCCACCCGGCCGTGGCAGTTCGGTGACACCGAGCCGTGGAACGTCACGCGCACATTGACCAACACGGTGCTGCGGCAGGCGGGCACGGACCCCGACGGGCCGTTGCGGATCAGCGTCGACGATGTGGAGATCTCAGAAACCGAGACCCGCACCCAGGCTGTGGTGGCGCTGTTGGTGGACACCTCATTCTCGATGGTGATGGAGAACCGGTGGCTGCCGATGAAGCGCACCGCCCTGGCGCTCAATCATCTGGTGAGCACCCGGTTCCGGTCAGATGCGTTGCAGATCATCGCTTTTGGCCGGCACGCCCGCACGGTGTCCGCGGCCGAGTTGACCGGGCTGGAAGGCGTCTACGAACAGGGCACCAACCTGCACCACGCACTGTTGCTGGCCGCCCGGCACCTGCGTCGTCATCCCAATGCGCAGCCGGTCATCCTGGTCGTCACCGACGGCGAGCCGACGGCCCACCTGGAGCAGTACCGCAACGGGACCGAGACGTTCTTCGACTACCCGCCGCATCCGCGCACCATCGCCTTCACGGTGCGCAGCTTCGACGAGGTGGCCCGAATGGGCGCGCAGATCACCATCTTCCGGCTGGGGAGCGATCCAGGCCTGGCCCGGTTCATCGACCAGGTGGCCCGGCGCGTCGAAGGTCGCGTCGTGGAACCCGAATTGGACGGGTTGGGTGCGGCGGTGGTCGGTGACTACCTGCGGTCAAGGCGTCGTCGCCGCTGATTTCCTGCGTGCGTGCGTCCGTCGTTGCGCGGCCATACCCGGGGCGGTGTTCATTTTGGGGTCGCTCGCCACTGACGAGTGGCCCCGAAGTGCACGCGAAAAGCGGCGTGTTGCCGTACAAACACGGCCGCTCGCGGTTAGGCGGACTCGAGTGGCTTGCGCTTCTTGGACTTGATGCCGACGCGGCCCCACAGCGAGAAGCCGCGGATGGTGACGCGCGGGGCGCCGGGGGTGCCCTGCTGCCCGAGGTGGTCGAACGCGCCCATCACACCGACACCGTGCACGTCGACGTTGACCTCCGGCGGCAGCAGGATGGTCTGACCGCCGAAGATCGAGTACGAGTGGATCTCGACGTCCGGTGACGTGAAATCGGCGTACCGCAGATCGATGACGCCGCCGCCGAACAACGAGAACGACGTCAACCGCTGCGGCACATTCCAGCGGCCCCGCCGCTCGAATCCGCTCATGATCGCCAACAACAGCGTCGAGGGTGCGGGGTGGCACTCGCCGCCCGCTTCCCACGGCGCGGTGGTGATGTACGGCAGGTCGGAACTCAGCTTCGACAGTTCGGCGTACGTCTGCGCGGAATAGGCGCGGTTCAGCCGGTCCTCGTACTCGGACATCGGCAGCCGTCCCTGCGCGGCCGCATCGCTGAGGAGGTGAGCGACCTGTATCCGGTCGGTATCGACGACGCGCATCTGTGCGCGCGAACCTGGGGTGCTCATCAAGTCGAGCCTACGACTATCACAGGGACTTGCAAGGCTGATGTTGCAAACTGTGGCCGCATCGATGTCGGATCCGTTACGGGATGTGGATCACTTATTCCAGTTCGGCTGCCGCTTCTGGAGGAAGGCCATCATGCCTTCGCGCGCCTCGTCGGAGACGAACAGCTTCGCCGACTGCTTGGCCAGCTTCTCGGCGTCGCGGTCGAAATCGGCCAGGATCGACGCCGTGGTCAGCGCCTTCGACGTGGCCAGGCCCTGCGGTGAGCCCTTGGTGATCTCGTCCGTCAGCTTCGCGACAGCGGCCGGCACGTCGTCGGTCGCGACCGTCACCAGGCCGATCCGTTCGGCCTCCTCGGCGCCGAACTTCTCGCCGGTGACGAAGTAGCGGCCGGCCGCGCGGGCCGTCATCTTCGGCAGCAGCGTCAGCGAGATGATCGACGGCGCCACCCCGATCCGGGCCTCGGTGAGCGCGAAGGTGCTGGCAGAACCGGCGACCACCAGGTCACAGGCACCGATCAGTCCCATGCCGCCGGCCCGGACATGACCGTCGATCGCGGCGATCACCGGAATGGGCAACTCCAGTATCGATCGCAACAGGTGTGCTGCCTCCAGGGCCCGGGCGGTCGCGAGGTCGCCGGGGCTGCGTCCGGCCGCTTCACTCAGGTCAGCCCCGGCGCAGAAGGTGCCGCCGGTGTGGCCCAGCACCACCACCCGGACGCCGGGTTCGGCAGCGGCATCGGTGAGGCCCTGCCGCAACTGGTCCACCAGCGCGGTCGACATCGCATTGCGGTTGTGCGGTGAGTCCAGCGTCAGCCGGGCGACACCGCTTTCGACGGAGTAATGGACCAGTGCGGTCATGAGGTCCCTCTTTAGTACGAGCGGGGCAGACCCAGCGAGGTCTGCGCCACGAAGTTAAGCACCATCTCGCGGCTGACCGGAGCGATCCGTCCCAGTCGCGACGCCGTGACGGCGGCAGCGATGCCGTACTCCTTGGTCAGGCCGTTGCCGCCGAGCGACTGGACGGCCTGATCGACCGCGCGCACCGAGGCCTCGCCCGCGGCGTACTTGGCCATGTTCGCGGCCTCGGCGGCGCCGAAGTCGTCGCCGGCGTCGTACAGCGTGGCGGCCTTCTGCATCATCAGCTTGGCCAGCTCGAGCTCGATGTGAATCTGGGCCAGCGGGTGCGAGATGCCTTGATGGGCACCGACCGGGACTTTCCAAACCTGCCGGGTCTTGACGTACTCGGTGGCGATCCGGATGGCGAGGCGACCGGTGCCGACGGCCATCGCCGCACCGATGATCCGCTCCGGGTTCAGGCCCGCGAACAGCTGCGCGATGGCGGCGTCCTCGGAGCCGACGAGGGCATCCGCGGGCAGCCGCACCTCGTCCAGGAACACCTGGAACTGGCTCTCGGGGCTGATGATCTCCATCTCGATCTTGGTCCAGCTCAACCCGGGCGCATCGGTGGGCACCACGAACAGTGCCGGCTTCAGGTTGCCGGTCTTGTGGTCCTCGGTGCGCCCGACGACCAGCACGGCGTCGGCCTGGTCGATGCCGGAGATGAAGACCTTCTGCCCGGACAGGATCCAATCGCCGCCGTCGCGGCGGGCCGTCGTGGTGATGCGGTGGCTGTTGGAGCCGGCGTCGGGTTCGGTGATCGCGAACGCCATGGTGAACGAGCCGTCGGCGAGGCCCGGAACCCAACGCTTCTTCTGTGCCTCGGTGCCGTACTTGGAGATGATGGTGCCGTTGATGGCCGACGAGACCACCATCATCAGCAGCGGACAGCCGTTCGCGGCCATCTCTTCCATGACCAGGCTCAGCTCGTACATGCCGGCACCGCCGCCGCCGTACTCCTCGGGCATGTTGACGCCCAGGAGGCCGAGTTTGCCTGCCTCAGCCCACAATTCATCGGTGTGCTGGCCGGCGCGGGCCTTCTCCAGGAAGTAGTCCTGGCCGAACTTGGAGGCCATGCCGACGACGGCCTCGCGCAGCGCCTGGCGCTCTTCGGATTCGATGAAAGACACGGTCATTCTCCTTCGGGGGTTTCTACGCGGGCCAGCACGGCGCCGACATCGACCTGTTGGCCGGGTTGCACGTTGAGTTCGGTGAGCACACCGGAATCCGGTGCGGCGATGGTGTGTTCCATCTTCATGGCTTCCAGCCAGATCAGGGGCTGGCCGGCCGTGACCGCGTCGCCGACGGCCGCGCCGACCCGGACCACCAGACCGGGCATCGGGGCCAGGAGCGAACCTTGGGCCACCGCCGCGTCCGGGTCGGGGAAGCGCGGCTGGGCCACGAGATGCACCGCGCCGGCGGGAGAGTCGACGAACACGTCGGCGCCGTAACGGGCGACGTCGAACGAACGTTCAACACCATTGAGCGACAACACGACCCGAGTTGGGTCAGTGGTCACCACGGTGACGTCGTCGCGGTCGGGCAGGTCGACGCCGTCGCGCGTGAACCGGTACCGCACCTGGTGCTCGGCGCCGGCCGCGTCAGCGTACGAACGACTCTGGTAGCCCGACGTGAGGTTCCGCCAGCCGCTGGGTGCGGCGCCGAAAACGGTTGCCGCGGCGCGGTTGTGTGCCGCATCGGCCAGCGTCGCCGCGACCGCGGCCAACGTGACATCGGTGTCCGCCGGTGCCGCCAGTTCGGCCAGGCCGTGCGTGTCGAAGAACGCGGTGTCGGTGTCACCGGCCAGGAAAGCGGGGTGCCGCAACACGTTCACCAGCAGGTCGCGGTTGGTGCGCAGGCCGTGAATGCGAGCCCGGGACAGCGCGTCGGCGAGGATCGCCGCGGCCCGGTCACGAGTCGGCGCGAACGAGATCACCTTGGCCAGCATCGGGTCGTAGAACACCGACACGACCGAACCGTCGACGATGCCGGAGTCGAGGCGCGTTCCGGCTCGGCCCAAAAGGCTGAACTCGGTTCGGACGCCCGGCACCTCGAATCGGTGGACCGTACCGGCCTGGGGCTGCCAGTCCTTCGCCGGGTCCTCGGCGTAGAGCCGGGCCTCGATCGAATGTCCTTGCGTGGCGGGCGGTTCCGCGGCGAGCGCGCCGCCGTCGGCCACCTCCAGCTGCAGCTCGACCAGATCGAGTCCGGTGGTCTCCTCTGTGACGGGGTGCTCGACCTGCAGGCGGGTGTTCATCTCCAGGAAGAAGAAATCGCCGTTCGCATCGGACATGAACTCGACGGTGCCGGCGCCGGTGTACCCGATCGCGGTGGCCGCCAACCGGGCTGCCTCGAAAAGCTTCTCGCGCATCCCGGGGGTCCGCTCGACGAGCGGGGACGGTGCTTCCTCGATGACCTTTTGGTGCCGGCGCTGGATGGAGCACTCGCGTTCGCCGACGGCCCACACCGTGCCGTGCGCGTCGGCCATCACCTGTACCTCGATGTGGTGCCCGCTGGCCAGATAGCGCTCGCAGAACACCGTCGGATCGCCGAACGCGGACTGGGCCTCGCGCTGCGCCGCCGCGACTTCGGCCGGCAGCGCGGACAATTCGCGAACCACCCGCATGCCGCGGCCGCCGCCACCGGCGGACGCCTTGATGAGCACCGGCAGCTGGTCGGCGGTGACGGTGTCGGGGTCCAGCTCGGTCAGGACCGGAACCCCGGCCGCCGACATCAGCTTCTTGGCCTCGATCTTGGAGCCCATGGCCTGCACGGCCGCCACCGGCGGGCCAATCCAGGTCAGCCCGGCATCCTGCACCGCGGCCGCGAAATCCGGGTTCTCGGAAAGGAATCCGTAACCGGGATGGATCGCGTCGGCGCCAGATGCCTTGGCCGCGGCGATCAGCTGCACGGCATCGAGGTAACCGGTGCGACCTTCCAGGCGCACCCGATCGTCAGCTTCGGCGACGTGCGGCGCGGCAGCGTCGGGATCGGTGTACACCGCGACGGTGCCGATGCCGAGCCGACGGCAGGTGGCGAAGACCCGGCGGGCGATCTCGCCCCGATTGGCAACCAATACTTTCGTGATCATCTGATACTCACATCCGGAAGACGCCGAAGTTCGACGTCCCCTCGATCGGGGCATTGGCAATGGCGGACAAGCACATTCCCAGCACGGTGCGGGTGTCACGGGGGTCGATGATGCCGTCGTCGTAGAGCCTGCCGGACAGGAACGCCGGCAGCGACTCAGCGTCGATCTGCGCTTCGACGGCGGCCCGCAGCGCCGCATCGGCGGCTTCGTCGACCTGGCCGCCCCGGGCCTCGGTGGCCGCCCGGCTGACGATCGAGAGCACGCCCGCCAGCTGCGCACCGCCCATCACGGCGGACTTCGCACTGGGCCAGGCGAACAGGAACCGGGGGTCGTAGGCCCGGCCGCACATGCCGTAGTGGCCTGCGCCGTACGAGGCGCCGATGAGCAGCGAGATGTGCGGCACCTTCGAGTTGGAGACGGCATTGATCATCATCGAGCCGTGCTTGATCATCCCGCCTTCTTCGTACGCCTTGCCGACCATGTAGCCGGTCGTGTTGTGCAGGAACAACAATGGCGTGTCGGAGCGGTTGGCCAGCTGGATGAACTGCGTGGCCTTCTGGGACTCCTCGCTGAACAACACGCCGCGGGCGTTGGCCAGGATGCCGACCGGGTAGCCCCACAGGTTCGCCCAACCGGTCACCAACGAGGAGCCGTACAGAGGCTTGAACTCGTCGAAGTCCGAGCCGTCGACGATGCGGGCGATGACGTCGCGCGGATCGAACGGGATCCGCAGATCGGCGCCGACGATGCCGAGCAGTTCGTCTTCGGGGTACAGCGGCGGTACCACCGGCGCCGGCGTCGGGCCCTGCTTGTGCCAGTTCAGCCGGGCCACGATGCGGCGGCCGATGCGGATGGCGTCGAGCTCGTCCTGCGCGAAGTAGTCACCGAGACCCGATGTCCGGGAGTGCATTTCGGCACCGCCGAGGGACTCGTCGTCGGACTCCTCGCCGGTGGCCATCTTGACCAGCGGCGGCCCGGCCAGGAACACCTTCGAGCGTTCCTTGATCATCACCACGTGGTCGGACATGCCGGGGATGTAGGCGCCGCCGGCGGTCGAGTTGCCGAACACCAGCGCGATGGTCGGGATGCCCTCCGCCGACAGCCGGGTCAGGTCCCGGAACATCGCGCCACCGGGGATGAAAATTTCCTTCTGCGTGGGCAGATCGGCGCCGCCCGATTCGACCATCGAGATCACCGGCAGCCGGTTTTCGCGGGCAATCTGGTTGGCGCGCAGGATCTTCTTGAGCGTCCACGGGTTGCTGGTGCCGCCCTTGACGGTCGGATCGTTGGCGACGATCAGGCATTCGACGCCTTCGACGACGCCGATGCCGGTGACCAGGCTGGCGCCGACGACGAAGTCGCTGCCCCAGGCGGCCAGGGGGCTCAGCTCCAGGAATGGCGAGTCCTGATCGACGAGCTGCTCGATGCGCTCACGCGCGGTCAGCTTGCCGCGGGCGTGGTGGCGGTCAACGTATTTCGCGCCACCGCCGGCGACGGCCTTGGCGTGCTCGGCATCGAGCTCGGTGAGCTTGGCCGCCATGGTGGCGGCGGCTTCGGTGTACCCGGTCGACGCAGAATTGAGTGTGGATTTGAGCTGGGTCATGATGCGCAATCCGCTCCGCTACTTGCTTGTGTCACGATTGGAATCCCAACGTCTTGGCGGCCAGCGAGGTGAGAATCTCGGTGGTGCCGCCGCCGATGCCGATGATGCGCATGTCGCGGTACTGCCGCTCGATTTCCGACTCGGCCATGTAGCCCATGCCGCCGAACAACTGCACGCCGGCGTTGGCCACCCACTCACCGGCCTCGACGGCGGTGTTCTTGGCGAAGCAGACCTCGGCGATCAGGTTCGTTTCTCCCGCCAACTCCCGCTCCACCAGGTGGTGCGTGTAGACCCGGGCCACATCGATGCGACGGGCCATGTCGGACAGGGTGTTCTGCACCGACTGCCGCGAGATCAGCGGCCGGCCGAACGTCTCCCGGTCCCGGCACCACTGCACGGTCAGGTCCAGGCAGCGCTGCGCGCTCGCATACGCCTGGGCGGCCAGGCCGACCCGCTCGGAGACGAAGGCGCCGGCGATCTGCAGGAAGCCGGAGTTCTCCGGCCCCACCAAGTTGGCGGCCGGGACGCGGACGTCCGCATAGGACAGCTCAGCGGTGTCCGACGAGCGCCAGCCCATCTTCTCCAGCTTGCGGCTGACGGTGAAACCGGGCGTGTTCTTGTCCACCACGATCAGTGAAACCCCGCCTGCGCCAGGGCCGCCCGTGCGCACCGCGGTCACCACATAGTCGGCCCGCACACCCGAGGTGATGTAAGTCTTGGCGCCATTGATGATGAAATCGTCACCGTCGCGCTCGGCGCGCGTCGTCAGGTGTCCGACGTCCGAGCCGCCGCCGGGTTCGGTGATGGCCAGTGAGCCGATCATCTTGCCCTGCAATGTCGGTCGCACGTAGGTGTCGATCAGTCGCTGGTCGCCGGAGGCGATCATGTGCGGCGTGGAGATGCCGCAGGTGAACAGCGACGCGAAGACACCGCCGGGCACGCCGGCGTAGTGCAGTTCCTCGCAGACGATCACCGCGTCGGCGCCGTCGCCGCCGCCACCGCCGACAGACTCGGGCGCCTGGGCGCCCAGCAGACCGGCCGCACCGGCTGCCTCATGCAGCGAGCGGGGCAGCTCGCCGCTGCGCTCCCACTCGTCGACGTGCGGCAGGATCTCGCGTTCGGCGAACGCGCGCACGGTCTTTCGCAGCGCATCGCGTTCGGGCGTGGTCCAGATGCTCACGAAATCAATTCCTCCGGTATGTCGAGATGACGGGTTCGTAGCCATTCCCCGAGGCCCTTGGCCTGGGGGTCGAATCGGGCCTGGTACGCAACGCCTTCGCCGAGGATGCCCTCGATGACGAAGTTGATGGCGCGCATATTCGGCAGCAGGTGCCGGGTCACGGGCAGATCGGCGGCCTCGGGCAGCAGCTCGCGCAGCTTGTCGACCGTCAATGTGTTTGCCAGCCAACGCCATTGGTCATCGGTGCGGACCCAGACACCGACGTTGGCCGAGCCGCCCTTGTCGCCGCTGCGGGCCCCGGCGATGGTGCCAAGCGGCGCCCGGCGGGTCGGTCCGGCCGGCAGCGGCTCGGGCAGCGCCGGGTCGGCGACCGGACCCAGCGCCAGCGTCTGCGCCGAGGGTGCGATGTCGACCCGCGAGCCGTCGGCCAGTACTGCCGCATGAGGCACCAAGGCCGCGTCGACGTAGCCGGGCTTGAACAGGCCGTACACCTGGCCGTCGCCGGGAGGCGCCGTCGTCGTGAATCCGGGATAGCTGGCCAGTGCGAGTTCGACTGCAGCCGCGGAGAATTGGCGTCCGACCTTGGCCGGATCGGGGTCGCGCACCACACAGTGCAGCAGCGCGCTGGCGCGCTCCTCGGTGTCGCCGTCGGGATGATCGGTCCGGGCCAGCGTCCACTGCAGCTCGGCCGGCCGCACCGCGATGCTGGCTTCCAGCTGGCGCTGCAGCAGATCCGCCTTCGCCTCGATGTCCAGGCCCGTCAGGATGAAGGACGCCGCATTGCGGAAGCCGCCGATGCTGTTGAGCGACACCTTCAACGTGGGCGGCGGTGCTTCGCCCCGCACGCCGGAGATGCGCACGCGGTCCTCGCCGTCGGCGGCCAGCTCCAGCGAGTCGACCCGCAGGGTGGCGTCGGGATTGGCGTAGCGCGCCCCGGTGATCTCGTACAGCAGCTGCGCGGTGACGGTGTCGACGCTGACGCGGCCGCCGGTGCCGGGGTGCTTGGTGATCACCGACGAGCCATCCGCGGAGATCTCGGCCAGCGGGAACCCGGGGCGGATGAGGTCCGGAATCTCGGTGAAGAAGCTGAAGTTGCCGCCCGTGGCCTGGGTACCGCACTCGATGACATGGCCCGCGGCGATCGCGCCCGCGAGCGCGTCGTAGTCGGTGCGGGTCCAGCCGAAGTGCGCGGCCGCCGGTCCGACGATCACCGAGGCATCGGTGACCCGCCCGGTGACGACGACGTCGGCGCCGGAGTTCAGGCAATCCACGATGCCCCAGGCGCCGAGGTAGGCATTCGCCGACAGCGGGGTGCCGAAGCCCAGCTCGGCGGCGCGGCCGACGAGGTCGTCGCCTTCGACGTGTGCGACGTTCACCGACAAGCCGAGGCGCTCGGCCAGCGCCCGCACCGCCGCGGCCAAGCCGGCCGGATTGAGGCCGCCGGCGTTGGCGACGATCTTCACGCCCTGGTCCAGGGCCAGACCCAGCGACTGCTCCAGTTGGCGCAGGAAGGTCTTGGCGTATCCGAGGTCGGCGTTCTTGGCCCGGTCGCGAGCGAGGATCAACATGGTCAGCTCGGCGAGATAGTCGCCGGTGAGGTAGTCCAGCTCACCCCCGGCGAGCATCTCGTGCATCGCCGCCAGCCGGTCTCCATAGAACCCCGAGCAGTTACCGATCCGGACTGCTGGTGATGTCACACACACTCCCGTCGTTCAACCAACCGGTAGGGAGGTTAGTCGGTACTGACGGTACCGAGTCAAGGGGGTTGTGAGTTGCGTGTTGCCCGGTTGGGGCGACGTTTTGGAGCCTACGCAGGTCGGCGGCTATCCTGAGGTGCAATCGCCGCTGGCCTTGTTCGTTTGTTCGTGGCGCGGCTGACCGCAAGCAATTCCGTTTAGCAAGAGAGGTGCACATCATGGCTGTGCCCAAGCGCAGGATGTCGCGCTCGAACACCCGTAGCCGTCGCGCGCAGTGGAAGGCCGAGGCCACCGGCCTGGTCAGCGTGAACGTCGCAGGTCAGGCGCACAAGGTGCCGCGTCGCCTGCTCAAGGCCGCGCGTCTGGGTCTCGTCGACCTCGACCGCCGCGTCTGAACCATCTCGACTTTCGGTCGTAACGGTTTTTCTCGCGCCCTCGTGGCGCGTCTTCTCAGTCCGCTCTCAGATGGTGGGGTGAGACTGTGCCTGTGCGAATCCTTGTAGTCGACGATGACCGCGCTGTGCGTGAATCGCTGCGTCGGTCACTGACTTTCAACGGGTACTCGGTCGAACTGGCCCAAGACGGTGTCGAGGCGCTGGAGCGCATCTCCAGCGACCGGCCCGACGCTGTGGTGCTCGACGACATGATGCCCCGGTTGGACGGCCGTGGCGTCTGCCGTCAGCTGCGCAGCAGCGGCGATGACCTGCCCGTGCTGATGCTGACGGCCCGTGACTCGATCGACGAGCGGGTGGCCGGCCTCGACGCCGGTGCCGACGATTACCTGCCGAAGCCGTTCGCGCTCGAGGAACTCCTGGCACGGATGCGGGCGCTGCTCCGCCGGACCGGACCCGATGACCGCACCGAGTCGGCGGCGCTGACCTTCTCCGATCTGAGCCTCGACCCGGTGACGCGCGAAGTCACCCGGGGTTCCCGGTCGATCAGCCTGACCCGTACCGAGTTCTCGCTGCTCGAGATGCTCATCCACAACCCCCGCCGGGTGCTCAGTCGTAGCCGGATCCTCGAAGAGGTGTGGGGCTTCGATTTTCCGACGTCGGGCAATGCCCTCGAGGTGTACGTCGGGTACCTGCGCCGCAAGACCGAGGCCGAGGGAGAACCGCGCCTGATCCACACCGTGCGCGGCGTGGGTTACGTGCTGCGTGAGACCCCACCCTGATGCTCGGCAAGGTTCGCGCAACGGTGGACCGGAAGATGCGGGAGGTGCCGCAGATGCCGGTGACGACTCCCGATGGCGCGGTGCAGCACGACGCCAGCTCGGTGTCTCTGAAATGGCGCGTCATGCTGCTCGCGATGTCGATGGTGGCGATGGTCGTCGTCCTGATGTCGGTCGCGGTGTACGTCGTGGTGTCCAAGGCGCTGTATGGCGACATCGACAACCAGCTGCACAGCCGCGCGCAACTGCTCATCGAGAGCGGCTCCCTCGCCGTCGACCCCGGCAAGGCCATCGAGGGCACCGCCTACTCGGACGTCAACGCGATGTACGTGATCCCGGGACAGTCCATCTACACCGCGAACCAGCAGGGGCAGACCCTGCCGCTCGGCACGCCGGAGAAGGACGTCATCGCCGGCAAGCTGCTGATGTCGTTGCGTACCACCAACTATCAGCGCGTGCTGGCGGTGCACCTGCAGTCGGGTAATTCGCTGCTGATCTCCAAGAATCTGTCGCCCACCGCCGAGGTGCTCAAGCGTCTCGGCACCATTTTGCTCATCGTGGGTGGAATTGGCATGGCCGTCGCCGCCATCGCCGGTGGCACGGTGGCGCGTACCGGGCTCAGACCCGTGGCCCGATTGACCGAGGCCACCGAACGCGTGGCCCGCACCGATGACCTGCGTCCCATACCGGTGTACGGCAATGACGAATTGGCCAGGCTGACAGAGGCTTTCAACATGATGTTGCGGGCGCTCGCCGAGTCGAGAGACCGGCAGGCCCGCTTGGTGTCGGACGCCGGTCATGAGTTGCGCACGCCGCTGACCTCGCTGCGGACCAATGTCGAACTGCTGATGGCGGCCATGGCGCCCGGAGCGCCGCCGTTTCCCGAGGAGGAGATGACGGGTCTGCAGTCCGACGTCATCGCCCAGATCGAGGAGCTGTCCACCCTGGTCGGCGACCTGGTGGACCTGACCCGCGACGACGCCGGAGTGACGATCCACGAGCCGGTCGAGATGGCCGAGGTCGTCGACCGAAGCCTGGAACGAGTTCGCCGCCGCCGCAACAACATTGACTTCGACGTCGATATCGCGGGCTGGCAGGTGTACGGCGACGGGGCAGGGTTGTCCCGGGCGGTGCTGAACCTGCTCGACAACGCCGCGAAGTGGAGTCCGGCCGGCTCGGTGGTGCGGGTCCGGCTGGGACGCATCAGCCCGACGCACGCGGAGCTGGTGGTGTCCGACTGGGGACCGGGAATTCCGCCGCCGGAGCGGGCGCTGGTGTTCGAGCGTTTCTACCGGTCGACCACGGCGCGGGCCATGCCCGGTTCCGGTCTGGGACTGGCGATCGTCAAGCAGGTCGTGCTGAAACACGGTGGCGCACTTCGGATCGAGGACACGGTGCCCGGTGGCACGCCGCCCGGCACGTCGATCCATCTGGTGTTGCCGGGGCGTCCCTCCGGGTTGACCGCAACACACCGCCCCTCCGGGCTGGACGTAACGGGCGTGACCACGGAAAATGAACCTGCCCGGACGGGGGAGGAAGTCTAGGGTGCGGCCAGTGGTGTCTCAGTGGATTCTCAGCCCGAATGGGCACCGTTCGGTCATGTCGTTCGTTGTCCCGGCAACGGATCTGAAATACAGGAAGAGTGTCGACCAGTAATGACGAATCACCCGAGGTACTCGCAGCAGCCCGAGTCCGGTCGGCGTTCTGATTCCTATCAGTCCGCGCCCGGCTACGGCGCATCGCAGCAGCAGGGGTCGTCATACGACTGGCGGTACGCCACGCATCAGCAACAGCAGACCACCGGGCAGTACCCCACGGGCAGCTACCCCACCGGCCAGTACCAGACAGGCCAGCATCAGACCGGGCAACACCAGACCGGACAGCACCAGACCGGGCAGTACTCGACGCAGCAGTACGGTTCGCAGCCGTACGACCCGTACCGGACGGGACAGCACAATGGCCGGCCGTCCATCACGCCGCGGCCGCAGGGCCAGAACCGTTCCCGCACAGGGCCTTTGATCGCCGGTATGGCGGCCGTGGCACTGGTGTCGGCGGGTATCGGTGGCGGCATCGTGATGCTGGCTCAGCCCGACTACTCGAATAGTTCGACGTCGCTGGGCGGTTCGGCACGCGGCCAGCACGCGGGGAACGCGCCGATCGGTTCGGTCGAGCAGGTCGCCGCCAAGGTGGTGCCCAGTGTCGTGAAGCTCGAGACCGACATGGGCCGGTCGTCCGAAGAGGGCTCGGGCATCATCCTGTCCGCGGACGGGCTGATCCTGACCAACAACCACGTGGTGGCCGGCGCCAAAGATGCCCCGCCCCCAGGGGCTCCGCCGGTCCAGACCAAGGTCACGTTCAACACCGGTAACACCGCGACGTTCCAGATCGTCGGCACGGATCCGAGCAGCGACATTGCAGTGGTGCGGGCCAAGGGTGTTTCAGGTCTGACGCCCATCGCGTTGGGTTCGTCGTCCAATCTGGTGGTGGGGCAGCAGGTGGTGGCCGTCGGCTCGCCGCTGGGTCTGCAGGGCACAGTGACCGAGGGCATCATCAGCTCGCTGAACCGTCCCGTCGCTGCGGGTGGCGATGCCAAGAACCAGAACACCGTGCTCGACGCCATCCAGACGGACGCCGCGATCAACCCCGGCAACTCCGGTGGTGCGCTGGTCAACATGAGCGGTGAGCTGGTCGGTATCAACTCGGCGATCGCGACGCTGGGCGGGGATTCCGGCCAGTCGCAGAGCGGTTCGATCGGGCTGGGCTTCGCCATTCCGGTGGACCAGGCCAAGCGCATCGCCGACGAGCTGATCAAGAACGGCATTGCCAGCCATGCCTCGCTCGGCGTGCAGGTCGGCAACGACAAGGCCATCGACGGCGCCCGGATCGTGGACGTCACCAGCGGTGGTGCGGCCCAGTCGGCAGGCTTGCCCAGCGGTGTGGTGGTGACCAAGGTGGACGACCGGGTGATCAGCAGTGCCGATGCACTGGTAGCTGCGGTGCGCTCGAAGGCCCCCGGAGACAAGGTCACGTTGACCTACCTCGACAACGCGGGCAAACCACAGACAGTTCAGGTCACGCTCGGGAAGGCACAGCAGTGACGGGCACGGGGAGCATGTCAGAGGCGGGATATACGGTGACAGGCATGGAACAGGCAGGGGAATTGGCCGGGCGCGCGCTCGTCGTGGTCGTGGATGACCGGACGGCGCACGGCGAAGAGGATCACAGCGGGCCGTTGGTCACCGAATTGCTCGGTGAGGCCGGCTTCCTGGTCGACGGGGTGGTCGTGGTCCCGGCCGACGAGATCGAGATTCGCAATGCCCTCAACACCGCGGTGATCGGTGGCGTCGACCTGGTCATCTCCGTGGGTGGCACCGGAGTCAGCCCCCGCGATGTCACGCCGGAAGCCACTCGCACCATGCTCGATCGTGAGCTGCTCGGTATCGCCGAGGCGCTGCGGTCGTCGGGCTTGGCCGCGGGCATTTCGGACGCGGGGCTCTCGCGTGGCCTGGCCGGAGTCTCGGGAAGCACGCTGGTGGTCAACATCGCGGGCTCACGCGCGTCGGTGCGCGACGGCATGGCGACGCTGGGGCCGTTGGCGGCGTACATCATCGCGCAGCTGTCGAGCCTCGACATCTGAATAGCTGAGCTCCGCTTGGGGCTATCGGTCGAACGGAGTCGTTATGAGTTCGTCCAACATGAACAATCGGATTTGGCAAAAGTGTGAGCTTGATCACACTGCGAGGGGGCTGTGATGGGTGATACACGGCCCTCTCGCGACCTAGTTAACAAGGTGTTCGGTGACGTTCTACCGGACGTAACTCGCGATGAATGTAACGAGCAGTCCCCGTCTTCGGATGGTGATCGAGATCGCTGGCTACGGGACAACGTCCCGCCGCACCACCGCTGAGCACGTAGTTCTCACAACGGCTGGTCGCTGATTAGGTTAACTCCTGATTACGCCGGTCAATGGCGTCATTGAGACCATGTTTCCGCCCTGTTTCGGGCCCGCGGGGCGCTGAGGTCGGCCCTATCTCGCAGGTGGTTCCCAGCAAACTTTTCCAGCTCGGGAATATATGCGAGGTCTTTACGTCGTTCGCATTGCCGGACGGTGCGCGCGCCGATATCTTCCTCGTGTCAACGATGAGCAAAAGGTAAGAGCAACATGTGAGATTCACATGGAGGTCTTGCGACGGTCGCGCGGTCAGCTTGCTGGCACCGCCTACTGAGCTAGGGAGAATATGAAGGCATTCAGTCGGGTGCTGGTAGCACTGGTAGCAGCGCTGGCGTCGCTGTTCCTCGGAGCAGGTACGTCCCATGCGGGTCTGGACAATGAGCTGAGCCTGGTCGACGGCCAGGATCGGACATTGACGGTGCAGCAGTGGGACACGTTCCTCAACGGCGTGTTCCCTCTGGACCGCAACCGCCTGACCCGTGAGTGGTTCCACTCGGGCCGGGCAAAGTACAACTGCGCAGGGAAGGGCTGCGACCAGTTCGGCGGCACGTTGGAGCTGGGGTACCAGATCGGCTTCCCGTGGTCGCTGGGTGTGGGTATCAACTTCAGCTACACCACGCCGAACATCCTGCTGGATGACTTCAACCCGGCGACGCTGGCCGGCACGGGTGGTGGCGGCATCATCACGCCGAACCTGTTCCCCGGTGTGTCGATCTCCGCTGACCTGGGCAATGGTCCGGGTATCCAGGAAGTCGCGACGTTCTCGGTGGACGTGTCCGGCCCGGCCGGTGCCGTCGCCGTCTCGAACGCCCACGGCACGGTGACCGGTGCAGCCGGTGGTGTGCTGTTGCGCCCCTTCGCCCGCTTGATTGCCAAGACGGGTGACTCGGTGACGACATACGGCGATCCCTGGAACATGAACTAGCCGATATTCGGCAGCGCCTAGGGCTTATGCTTGGCGCCGATGACGCATTCGGGGCGGCGTCGACAGGATCAGGTCATCTGGTTCTGTCGGCGCCGCCCTGCGTCATTTGTCAGGACTATCGAGCCCAGAAGGTGAGAATCATGAAGGCATTCAGTCGGGTGCTGGTAGCGCTGGTAGCGGCGGTGTCGTCGCTGTTCCTGGGCGCGGGAACGTCCCATGCGGGGCTCGACAATGAGCTGAGCCTGGTCGACGGTCAGGATCGGACGTTGACGGTGCAGCAGTGGGACACGTTCCTCAACGGTGTGTTCCCCTTGGACCGCAACCGCCTGACCCGTGAGTGGTTCCACTCGGGCCGGGCGAAGTACAACTGCGCAGGGAAGGGCTGCGACGAGTTCGGCGGCACGTTGGAGTTGGGGTACCAGATCGGCTTCCCGTGGTCGCTGGGTGTGGGTATCAACTTCAGCTACACCACCCCGAACATCCTGCTCGATGACTTCAACCCCGGCACGCTCGCCGGCACGGGTGGTGGTGGCATCATCACGCCGAACCTGTTCCCCGGTGTGTCGATCTCCGCTGATCTGGGCAATGGTCCGGGTATTCAGGAAGTCGCGACGTTCTCGGTGGATGTGTCGGGTCCGGCCGGTGGGGTGGCGGTTTCCAACGCCCACGGCACTGTGACTGGTGCGGCTGGTGGTGTGCTGTTGCGTCCATTCGCCCGCCTGATCGCCAAGACCGGTGATAGCGTCACGACCTACGGAGAACCCTGGAATATGAACTAGGTGAGAGCAAATCGCACCTAGGCCTTATGCTAGGCGCCGACGACGCATTCGGGGCGGCGTCGACAGACCAGCTAGCTGGCCTTGTCGGCGCCGCCCTGCGTCTGCAAGGAACTTCATATGAACATCATCAAGCCCAGAAAGTGGGAACCATGAAGGCATTCGGTCGGGTGCTGGTAGCGACGGTCGCGGCGGTGTCGTCGCTGTTCCTGGGGGCGGGAACGTCCCATGCGGGGCTCGACAACGAGCTGAGCCTGGTCGACGGTCAGGATCGGACGTTGACGGTGCAGCAGTGGGATACCTTCCTCAATGGTGTGTTCCCTCTGGACCGCAACCGGCTGACCCGTGAGTGGTTCCACTCGGGCCGGGCAAAGTACAACTGCGCGGGCAAGGGCTGCGACGAGTTCGGCGGCACGTTGGAGTTGGGGTACCAGATCGGCTTCCCGTGGTCGCTGGGTGTGGGTATCAACTTCAGCTACACCACCCCGAACATCCTGCTCGATGACGTCAACCCGACCACGTTTGTCGGCGGTGGTGGCGGCATCATCACGCCGAACCTGTTCCCCGGTGTGTCGATCTCCGCTGACCTGGGCAACGGCCCGGGTATCCAGGAAGTCGCGACGTTCTCGGTGGACGTGTCCGGCCCGGCCGGTGCCGTCGCCGTCTCGAACGCCCACGGCACGGTGACCGGTGCGGCCGGTGGTGTGCTGCTGCGCCCCTTCGCCCGGCTGATCGCCAAGACCGGTGACTCGGTGACGGCGTTGACAGACCGAATCGGTCAGTCAACGCCGCCCCGTCGTTTTGCCGGGAGCATGACAGTGAAGAACAAGGCCCGGGAGTGGAAAGTTGACGGCGTTCGGTCGTGTTTTGGTGGCGGTATTGGTCGGGGTGTCGTCGTTGTTCCTGGCGGCGGGTACGTCCCATGCGGGTCTGGATGATGAGCTGAGCCTGGTCGACGGTCAGGATCGGACGTTGACGGTGCAGCAGTGGGACACGTTCCTCAACGGTGTGTTCCCTCTGGACCGCAACCGGCTGACCCGTGAGTGGTTCCATTCGGGTCGGGCAAAGTACAGCTGCGCGGGCACGGGCTGCGATGAGTTCGGCGGCACGTTGGAGCTGGGCTACCAGGTCGGCTTCCCGTGGTCACTGGGTGTGGGTATCAACTTCAGCTATCAGACGCCGAACATCCTGCTCGACGACGTGACTCCGGCGACGTTCACCGGTCAGGGTTTCGGCGGCATCATCACACCGAACCTGTTCCCCGGTGTGTCGATCTCCGCTGACCTCGGCAACGGTCCGGGCATCCAGGAAGTCGCGACGTTCTCGGTGGACGTCTCAGGCCCGGCCGGTTCGGTGGCGGTGTCGAACGCGCATGGCACGGTGACCGGCGCGGCCGGCGGGGTGATGTTGCGTCCCTTCGCGCGGCTCATTGCCAAGACCGGTGACTCGGTGACCACCTACGGCGAACCCTGGAACATGAACTGATCCGAGCGGCTCGAACCGACATACGACAAAGCCGCCGGCCAGTGGCCGGGGGCTTTGTCGTTTCCGCTACTTCTTGTCGAGCGGGTCTTTCTTGTCCAAGAGGTCGCGGATCTGCGTCAGCAGTTCGACTTCCTGCTTGATCGCATCCTCCTTGGCGGCGCGGAACCTGCTGTACGGCAGCACGACCACGAAGTAGATGACGGCGGCGACGAGGACGAAGTTGATCGTCGCGCTCAAGACCGCGTTCAGGTCCATGTAGTTGTCGCCGAGCAGGTGGATGCGCAGGACGCCGTACGAGTGGTCGCCCCCGGCGCCGATGCTGGAGATCAGCGGCTGGATCACCTGGTCGGTGAATGACTTCACCAGCGTGGTGAACGCGGCGCCGATGACCACCGCGACCGCCAGATCGACGATGTTCCCCTGTGCGAGGAACTCTTTGAAGCCCTTAAGCATGACTGCCCTCCCTGTGATACGAGCTGTACCCACGAACGGTAAGGCTGGCCTGGGCTGCGCGCAGGAAGCAGCGGCCTGATGGTCGCAACAGATGCGGTCTGGTGACGAAATCGAAATCGGCCGCCAGGGAAATTTTGCGGGTCAGTGCAGGGTGATGGTGATCGCCCGGTGCAGAGCCGCCCCGGCGACGGCGTTGGCACTGTGCCGCGGCAGGGCGACGAGCACAACGCGTTCGTCGCCGGTCGTCGGTGACTTGAGGCGTTCGGATACCAGCACCACCCGGGCGTCGGTGGCGATGACCTCGGCCGACGACTCATCCGCTGCCGGGCCGGTGCTCTCTGGTCCCGCCAGGACGTCCACGACGTCGCCTGAGCGCAGCAGCTCCGGGAGCGCGGCGTCGGCCAGATGCAGTGGCACCATGCGGGCGTCGGGTCCGGCGGCAGCGGCCGTGAGCCGGGAACCGAGCAACCGCACGTCGGTGATGACCTCACCGCGTCGGGCTGGAGCGGCCAGAGTCGAGCCGACCGCGGCGCTTGATTCGCGCAGTGCGCCGTCGGGAATGCTTGGTGTAGAACGGGATTCGACGACGACGTCGTCAACAGTCAATGCTGAGCCGGGGGACAGGTCATGCTTGGCGACGACGACGGCGACCTGTCCGTCCCGTGGGTCGGGGCGAAATTCGATGACGGCCGCGAGGACCACCAGGAAGCCTGCGGCGACTCGGCGCGCGGCGGTGGTCCTGGCCCAATCGGGCCGCAGTTTCTGTGTCAGTCGGCCGATCAACGGCGCGTCGAGTGAATCCCCCATGCCGCAACGGTAGGGATTTTGCTCGGGAAACACAGGCCGGAAGGCGTCCGGCCTGTGGATAACTCAGCTGGACGCTGCGGCGGCCGGTGCGGTCGACGTCGTGCTGCTCGACGAGGACGACGACGACGAGTCCGACGAACTAGAGCTCGACTCGCTCTTGGCCGGTGCGGCCGCGGTGCTGGAGCTCTTCGAATCGCGGCTGTCGGTGCGGTAGAAGCCGCTGCCCTTGAAGACCACGCCGACGGAACCGAACAGCTTGCGCAGTCGGCCCTGGCACTTCGGGCATTCGGTCAGCGCGTCATCGCTGAATGCCTGCACGGCGTCGAACCGGTTGTCGCACTCGGTACACGCGTAGGAATAGGTCGGCACGGAAACCTCCGAGGTCGTCAAACTTGTTGGCACTCTACCGGGCTAAGTGCCAAAACAGCTATTCGGTCCCGGGCATTCCCGGGACGGCGGGATCCGCGGACCGGTGACGGCGGCAATTGCTTCCGGGAGTAGGGCGGGACACATAGCATTGTGTGCATGACTGGCAACATCACCAAAGGCAGCGGCTGCGACAACCCGGACTGCACCTGCGAGGACTGCAACTGCGGATCGGGATGTACCTGCGGCAAGGACTGACGTCCTCCCGTACCTCCTAGATACCTAGCCTGACCAGCCCTGACCTCGGCGACAGGGCGTGGGTCATCGGCACGTCGTGCGGTTCGGCGGGCAGCTCCGGCAGCAGGTCGTCGTCGTACACCACCGCCACGAGTAACGCGTCCGGCGCGGCCAGCGACAGCGAGCGGTCGTAGAAACCCGCACCGCGGCCCAGCCGGACACCGGCACGGTCGACGGCCAGCGCGGGGATCAGAATCACACCGGCCTGCCCGATCGCGTCGGGCGGCAGATGCGGTGTAGCCGGTTCGAGCAGCCCGAATTGAGCCTCCGTCAGGTGCCCGGGCCGATACCAGCCCCAGCTCAGTGGGGCGTCGGGGCGGGTCACCGGTAACAGCACTCGTGCTCCCGCCTCGATCAGGGCGTCCAGCATCGTGGGCGAACCGGGCTCGGTGCCGATCGGCACGTAGGCACACACAATGCCCCCGGGATCCACCACTTCCGGCACTCGCAGTGTCAGGGCTTCGGCGTCCGCCTGCCGCTGCTCGGGGGTCAGGGCGCGACGTCGACGCAGGATGGCGCTGCGCAGGTCACGCTTGCCGGCCTCGGGACTCACGATTACCACGGTGTCATATTTGCTCTTGCGGTGTTGTACACCTGTCCAGGTAATGGCTACTTTGACGTTGCCGCCGACCCCACCAATGCGCACCTTGGTGGGGCGGATCGAGGCAATGCCGTTATCGTGTGAACAATGACGACACAGACTTCAGTGCCGATGCCGCGCACCGCGGTGGTCCCGGCGGCTGGTCTGGGCACGCGTTTTCTGCCTGCCACCAAGACCGTGCCCAAGGAGTTGCTGCCGGTCGTCGACACCCCCGGTATCGAGCTGGTTGCTGCCGAGGCCGCTGACGCCGGTGGCGAGCGACTGGTGATCGTGACCTCGGAGGGCAAGGACGGCGTCGTTGCGCACTTCGTCGAGGACCTCATCCTCGAAGGAACGCTCGAGGCGCGCGGCAAGCACGTGATGCTCGAGAAGGTGCGGCGGGCGCCCGCGTTGATCAAGGTGGAGTCGGTCGTTCAGGCCGAGCCGCTCGGCCTGGGACACGCCGTCAGTTGCGTCGAGCCGGTGCTGCTGCCCGACGAGGATGCCATCGCGGTCTTGCTACCCGACGATCTGGTGCTGCCGACCGGCGTGCTGGTGACCATGGCGAAGGTGCGCGCCAAGCGTGGCGGTTCCGTGCTGTGCGCCATCGAGGTGCCCAAGGACGAGATCAGCGCCTACGGCGTGTTCGACGTCGAGACGGTGCCCGACGCGGCCAACCCGAATGTGTTGCGCGTCAAGGGCATGGTGGAAAAGCCCAAGGTCGAGGACGCCCCGTCGCTGTACGCGGCGGCCGGCCGGTACATCCTGGACCGCGCCATCTTCGACGCGCTGCGGCGTGTGCAGAAGGGTGTCGGCGGTGAGATCCAGCTGACCGATGCCATCGCGCTGCTCATCGAGGACGGCCACCCCGTGCACGTGGTGGTGCACCGCGGGTCCCGACACGACCTGGGAAATCCCGGCGGCTACCTTAAAGCTGCGGTTGACTTTGCGTTGGAACGCGACGACTACGGCCCGGAATTGCGGCGGTGGTTGGTCGAGCGATTGGGTCTTGCCGAGCGCTGAGCGCCTGACACCGGCGGTACGGTTGGCCCGAACATGCGCGAGCATGTGGTCAGCCACGGTGTACGAGGTATCCAGAAAGGCGAGCTGTGCGTTCGGTTGAAGAACAGCAGGCCCGGGTTGCGGCTGCGGCGGTAGCGCCGCGACCGCTGCGGGTGGCGATTGCCGAAGCGCAGGGCCTGATGTGCGCCGAAGAGGTTGTCACCGAACGACCGCTGCCCGGGTTCGATCAAGCCGCCATCGATGGCTACGCGGTGCGCAGTGTCGACGTGATGGGTGCGGACTCCGGCGGCGACAGTGACGTCACTCTGCCCGTGGTCTCGACCATCGCTGCTGGTGAACGCACTCCCACCCGGCTGCAGCCGCGTCAGGCCGCACGGGTGCAGACCGGTGCGCCGATGCCGACCCTCGCCGATGCGGTGCTGCCGCTGCGCTGGACCGACGGCGGCACAGCGCGGGTCCGGGTCCTGCGCGGTGTGCGGTCCGGCGCCTATGTGCGTCGTACCGGGGATGACGTGCAGCCGGGCGACGTCGCGGTGCGTGCCGGCACCATCATCGGGCCGGCGCAGGTCGGCCTGCTGGCGGCCGTGGGCCGCGAACGTGTGCTGGTCCACCCGAAGCCGCGGCTGACGATCATCTCCGTCGGCGGTGAGCTGGTCGACATCTCCCGGACGCCCGGAAACGGCCAGGTCTACGACGTCAACTCCTACGCGCTGGCCGCTGCCGGCCGGGACGCCGGCGCCGAGGTGAACCGGGTCGGCATCGTGGACGGCGATCCCAAGACGCTGCGCGACGTGGTCGAAGGACAGTTGAGCCGGTCGGAACTCGTGGTGATCGCGGGGGCCGTCGGTGGTGCGGCGGCCGAGGGCGTGCGTTCGGTCCTCGCTGAGCTGGGGGAGATGGAGGTCGCCCGGATCGCGATGCATCCCGGGTCGGTGCAGGGCTTCGGAACGCTCGGACGTGACGGCGTCCCGGTCTTCCTGCTGCCGGCGAACCCGGTGAGCGCCCTCGTGGTCTTCGAGGTGATGGTGCGGCCGTTGATCCGGATGTCGCTGGGCAAGCGGCAGCCGATGCGGCGCGTCGTGCCGGCCCGCACGTTGTCTCCCATCTCATCGGTGGTGGGGCGCAAGGGATTTCTGCGTGGCCAGTTGATGCGTGATCAGGACACCGGCGAATATCTGGTGCAGGCGCTGGGCGGCGCGCCGGGCGCGTCGCATCTGCTGGCGACCCTCGCCGAGGCGAACTGCTTGGTGGTCGTGCCCACCGAGGCCGAACAGATCCGTACCGGCGAGTCCGTTGACGTGGCCTTTTTGGCGCAGCGCGGCTGAGCCGTGAACCTGTTGCGATCGAGTGCTGTGCATCCGGGCTGGCCGCTGTCGGTGGGCCCGATCCGCGTGCATGCCGGAGTGATCCGGTTGCGTCCGGTGCGGTTGCGCGACGGCGCGGTGTGGAGCCGGATGCGGCTGACCGACCGTGCGCACCTGGAGCCCTGGGAACCGGTCGGTGAGGTGGATTGGACTGCGCGCCATGCTGTTTCGTCATGGCCGGCGCTGTGCTCGGGGTTGCGGTCGGAGGCCCGGCGCGGGCGAATGCTGCCGTACGTCATCGAGTTGGACGGTGAGTTCTGCGGTCAGCTGACCATCGGCAATGTGACGCATGGAGCGCTGCGGTCGGCGTGGATCGGTTATTGGGTGGCACGCCAGTTCACCGGCGGCGGGATCGCGACGGCAGCGCTGGCGCTGGGCGTCGATCACGCCTTCGGTCCGGTCGGGCTGCACCGCATCGAGGCGACGGTGCGTCCGGAAAACGGTCCGAGCCGGTCGGTGCTGGCGCGGGTGGGCTTCCGCGAAGAGGGCCTGCTGCAGCGCTACCTGGAAGTCGACGGGGCGTGGCGGGACCATCTGCTGGTGGCCATGACGGTGGAGGAGATGTCCCAGTCGGCGTCATCGGCGCTGGTCAGGGATGGGCGAGCCGCCTGGGTTTGAGTGATTTGTGCACGGTTTTGCCCGGTAGGCGCGGCAAATCGTGCACAAATCGGAAAACGGCCGTGTTGCAGATGTGACATCTGTGGCTGATGTGCTTGTAAGTAGCGAATTACAGGTGTGTAATTGACCCTGGCGCGTCGGCTTCGGATGCGCTGGTCACCGACCTAATCTGATGGGGAAAGGAGCCGGCGACATGCCAAGCATCCCCCAATCCCTCCTGTGGATATCCCTCGTCGTGTTGTGGCTTTTCGTGCTGGTGCCGATGTTGATCAGCAAGCGCGAGAACGTCCGCCGGACGAGCGATGTCGCGTTGGCGACCCGTGTGCTCAACACGAACGGCAACAGCCGACTGCGACGCCGCAGCGGGCCCGCCACCGGTCACTTCAGCGACCCGCACTGGAAACAGGATGAGGACCTCACCGCGTTCGAAGAGGACTTCGCGCGCAGCGATGCGACCACCGACTCGATCCCGGTCGCCGACCCGGAAGCCGATTCACCGCGTTCGGTGGTGCTGGCCGATCAGGTCGTCGTCGAGGAATCGGCGTATCTCGATGTCGAGGTCGTCGAGATGGACTCCGGTGCGCTGCCGATCGGCGCCTCAGGGCGCATGAAAGCGGTTCCCGAGCCTGAAACCCACGAGCAGCCAACACTTTTCGACGACGTCGCGACGCCGACCATGGCGATCCGGACCGTTTCCGAGGCCGACTTCGAGCCGGAGGAGGCGCACACCGACGAGATGACGGCGGCGGACTTCGACGAGCCCGAGGCCGAGCCGACCACCGACGTCCACGAGGCCGTCGCGGCTGACGAGGCTGCCGAAGCTGTCGAAGCTGTCGCGGAACAGGCCGAGGAAGAGGCCGAGGACGGCACCGAACACGACTACGAGTACGTCGACGACACCTCGGGTGTCGAGGCGGTGTCGGAGGACGAGCCGAAGCTGGCCGACTCGATGTCGCACGCGCGCCGCAACCGCTACGAGTCGAAGGCCGCCGTCGCGGCCGCCGAGCGCAAGTACCGGTTCCGCAGCCGGATGCTGTCCGGCATGGCGGTGGCGATCCTGTTCACCGGTATCGCCGCCTACGCGCTGTCGCCCGGCATGTGGTGGGTGTGCGGCACGGTCAGCGCCATCTCCGTGCTGTACCTGGCGTACCTGCGCCGTCAGACGCGGATCGAAGAGCAGCTGCGGCGCCGTCGTGCCCAGCGCATGATGCGGTCCCGGCACGGCGTGGAGAACACGCAAGACGAGGAATTCGACGTCGTGCCGTCCCGGCTGCGCCGCCCGGGCGCCGCCGTCCTGGACATCGACGACGAGGATCCGATCTTCGAACACCTGGAATATGCCCGGATGGGCAGGGAGTACGACCTGCCCCGGGCGGCCGGGCAGTAAGTCGGTTTTTATGTGACGGACCGGTGCTGGTAGCCTTTGCATCCGGTAAGGGGCTATAGCGCAGTTGGTAGCGCGTCTCGTTCGCATCGAGAAGGTCAGGGGTTCGATTCCCCTTAGCTCCACAGAGATTGAAATGGGGCCGGTGAATACCGGCCCCATTTCTGTTCTGCGGACCTACCGCGATAGTCGGGAAGTTCATAGGCTGGCAGGGTCGTCCCACATCCCCGCAAGGTCAGGACACCGTCGTGAGCGAATCCGAACTGAGCAAATCCCCGACACCCGATCCGGCTGAGGACAACGCCTTCTTTCCCTCGGCGTACTCGTTGAGCCAATACACCTCGGACAGAACCGATTTCGGTGGCGTCCAGCATGCCGGCGCCTATACCGGCGGGCGGTGGAAGGTGCTGATGATCGCCACCGACGAGCGATATCTGCTGATGGACAACGGCACGATGTTCTCCACCGGGAACCATCCTGTCGAGATGCTGCTGCCGCTGCACCATCTGATGGCGGCGGGCTTCGACGTCGACGTCGCCACCATCACTGGGAACCCGGCCAAGCTGGAGCTGTGGGCGATGCCGGGCAAGGACGAGGCGGTGCTCCAGACCTATGCCGCGCTCAAGCCCCAGCTCAAGGAGCCGTTGAATCTTCGTGACGTGATCGCCGACAAGCTGGGCCCCGACTCCGACTACCTGGCGGTGTTCATCCCGGGTGGCCACGGCGTCGAGGTCGGCATCCCGTTCAGCCCCGAGGTCGGTCAGGACCTCGACTGGGCACTGGCCAACGACAAGTTCATCATCACGCTGTGTCATGGTCCCGCGAGCCTGCTCGCGGCCGCGATCGGCAAGGAGGACTCGCCGTTCAAGGGCTACAGCATCTGCGTCTTCCCCGACGCGCTGGACAAGGGGCCCAACAAGGACATCGGCTACCTGCCCGGCGGGCTGCGGCTGTTCATCGCCGAGGCGCTGGAGGACCAGGGCTTGAAGGTGGTCAATGACCAGATGACCGGACAGGTCCATCAGGACCGCCGGCTGCTCACCGGGGACAGCCCGCTGGCCTCGAACAACCTGGGTCTGCTCGCTGCGGATGCGTTGGTCGAGGCGGTGTCGACCGAGGGCTGACCGGCGATCAGAATTACGTCGCGGTCATCGTCAGGGCCAGGACGACTCCGAAAACCACTGCAGGCGGCGTCATCCCGGCGAGAAACCGAAGCCCGAACCGACGACCACCGGCGGTGAACGCCAGCACCATTTTGACGATCAGGTTGGAGCCGAGCGCGGCTGCCACGGCGACGAGTGCGGTATCGACGGTGATATCGCCCTTGGCGGCAAGGCTCGCGGCGGCCACCGCACCGGCGTGCGCATCGGCCAGGCCGGCGGCGAACGCGGCGAGCACAGTGCCCCCGGCGCCGAGCACATCAGCACCCCACCGACCGACCAGCAGCGCAAGGGTCAGGACGGCGGCGAGGATCAGCGCCGGCCGCAGTGCGAAAGGTCGGGTTGTGGGGGCTGCGACGGCGTCGTGGTCGGGGGACGGCTTGTCCTCGGTGAGCCGCCCAGCTCCTCGGTAGACGACGGCGGCGATCGCGACCAGCACGACGGCACCCGCGACGACGGGCGGCCATAGGCGCTTGAGCACTTCGGTATCGACCACGGCGATCACGATGAGCAGCTGAACAAAAGTGGCCAGGCTGGCCAGCAGAGCGCTGGCCAGGGGCGCCCGCAAGCTCGGTGTCGTGCGGCTGAGCCGCCCCATGGACGCCGTCGTTGCGCTCGCTGAGACGAATCCGCCCGCGATGCCGGTGATGAGCAGGCCGCGTTCCGGGCCGAGCGCCCGAACACCGATGTAGCCGACCCAGCCGATGCCGGTGAGCAGCACAACGAGGAGCCAGACCTTCTCCGGATTGAGGACGCCGTACGGTCCCAGCCCGCGATCCGGTAGCAGCGGCAGGATCACGAACGCGACGACGAGAAACTTGATGGCATCTTCCAGTTCGACCTCGGTCATGATGTCGCGGGCGAAACGATGGATGCGGGTTTTCGAGACGAGCAGACCGGCTACGACGACGGCGAGGGCCACGGCCAGCGCGGGGCGGGAATAGGCAAGGGCGCCAAGGAGGTACGCGACAAGTGCGGCTGTCGCCGTGGTGGTCCCTGGGTCTTCGTCGCTGGTGCGGAAGTAGGCGAGGGCGACGAGCGCACCGACGCCGAGAAATACCGCGACGACGGCCCATTGGCCGAAACCCGCTGCGACTGCACCGGCCAGCGACAGCAGCGCGAACGAGCGTGATCCTGCGGGAAGTTTGCGCGTGTGACTCCGCTCGCGCTCCAGGCCCAGCAGCAGCCCGATGGCGAGCGCTACCAGAAAGGGTTCGATCTGCTGCCAGCTCACGTAGGCCCCTGCGGCTATCGCGCCGACGGAAACTGCGGTGTGCGCTTCTCGCGTAGCGCCGTATAGCCCTCGACGACATCCGGTCCGAGGAACGTCAGCATCTCGTAGGCCGCCGATTGGTCGAAGATGGGGCCGGCATTGCGGAGCCAGTTGTTGAGTGCGCGTTTGGTGAGCCGGATGGCCTGCTGGGCGCCGGTCGCGAGCACGTCGGCCACCCGGAGTGCTTCGTCCAGAACCTCTTCGCGGGGTAGGGCTTTGGCGACCATGCCGATGCGCTCGGCCTCGATGCCGTCGATCATCTCGCCCGTCATGAGGTAGTACTTCGCCTTCGCGGTTCCGGCCAGCAGCGGCCAGATGATCGCGGCATGGTCGCCCGCTGCGACACCGAGTTTGACGTGCCCGTCGCCGATCTTGGCGTCTTCGGCGATGATCGCCACGTCGGCCAGTAGCGCGGCCACGGCGCCGGCGCCGACCGCGACGCCATTGATCGCGGACACGATCGGCTTGTCGCAGTTGATCATGTTGTAGACCAGGTCGCTCATCTCGTCGAGCATGTGCGAGACCCGGCCGTAGTCGCCGGCCATGCGTTCGACCATGGCCAGATCCCCACCGGCGCTGAACGCCTTTCCCGCGCCGGTGATCACGGCCACCCGGGTTTCCGGGTCGGCCGCGATGTCCTTCCAGATGTTGGCCAGTTCAGCGTGCATGCCCTCGTCGGCGGCGTTGTACTTTTCCGGCCGGTTGAGGGTGATCAGCAGGACGCCGTTGTCCCGGCGCGTCAGGGACAGCTGCTGGTAGTCGGTGAGTGCCATCTCGCTAAGCCTTTCTGCTGCATGCGGGTGCATACAGACCGATGGCAACTCACGTTACGGTCTCCCGACCGCCGTCGTGGTCAGCCCGCGCAGACGACGGCCTCGGGCGGCTGAGCTGCCCGCGACCAGGCCAACGGATTCAGGCTGCGATACGGATCCCCGGCCCGGACTTCCTGCAGGTCGGCCAGGATCTGTTCCAGCGCTTGCTGAGTCGTGGACTTGACGGTCTCCACCCACCGGGCGTGGTTGGTTCGGCTGGTCGGCGCGGTGGTGGAAATCGGCTCGCCGAATTCCAGATACATGCGCTGCGGGCGGGGGATCAGTGTCGGCCCGATGCCGCGCACCAAAGGCATCGCCATGTCGGTGCGGCCACCGAACCGCTCGCCGATGGACTGGCTGAGCCGGCCCAGCGGGCTGTCGCGTTCGATGAGGGGTTCGTAGACGTCGTCACTACCGACCAGGCCGACGGGCACGATCGGGTATCCGCTTTCGATGGCCACGCGCGCGAAACCGTTTCGGCCGTCCCATTTCAGCTGGTACTCCTCGCCCTTGAACTTGGGCATCTCGCGTCCGCCGCCGGGGAAGACCAGCACGGTCTCGTTGTGCCGCATCAGTTCCCGCGCGGTGTCGGGGTGGCCGACCACGCCGCCATAGGCGGCGACCAGATCGCCGCCGAAGCCCTTGGCCTGTGCCAGGCCCCGCTCGGCCAGGGGCCGTACTTGCACTCCGAGCTCGCGGCGGGTGAAGTACGGCATCAGCAGTATCTCGGCGAAGCCGAATGCGGTGTGATTGCCGACCAACAGGAAGCGTCCGTCTCGGGGCAGTCGGTCCAGCCCGGTGACGTATGGCCGGTACAGGTCCATCAGTGGGTCGAGGGCATCGCCGGTGGCGTCCAACACGTTTCGCAGTGTGCGGACGCGTTGTGGCGGATCCATGATGGCGGCGATCTCGTCGTCGGTGACGGTCGGTCGGCCCTGTGGCGGTCCGAATCCCATCGTTGCTCCCGTCGGTGTGGTGGTGTTGACACCACGGTACCGACAGTTTTGCTAGCTCAGCTAATATTTTCCTGTGAAGTTCGCAACCCTGTCGCGCGCCCTCCAGAGCACCGCGAGTCCCGCCGGGAGCAGCAACGCCGCGATCACCAGCAGGATGCGTTCGATCCCGGCTGCCGTCGTGAAGTGTTGGTGCTGAAGGACTTCCAGCACGGTTCCTGATACCGCGACACCGACGCCCGCGATCGTGACCAGCGCGGTGAGGGTGACGCCCGCTGCCTCTCCGGCGCGCTCGGGTGCGACGACCGTCTGCGTGGCCACGGTGGTGAAGGCGTACACCAGGCCCATGGTGAATCCGCAGATCGTCAACGCCGCGAGGTACGGCACCCAGTGCTGCGAAACAGCCAGCCCGGCAAGCGATACCGCCGCCGCGGTGCACCCGGCGCCCATGACCACGACCGGCGCGAACCGGGCGGCGATCCGGCCGGACAGCACGCCGCCCAGGGCGGCTCCCGCCGAAGGCCCGAGGAACGCGATGCCGGCAGCCAAGGGGGTGAGTCCGTGGACCTGCTGCAGGTTCATCGTCGACAGGAACACCGTCACGGTGTAGGCGACGTTCGCGGTGGTGCCCGCGATCACCAGGATGGCGAACGTCGGGTTCCGCAGCAGTGTCAGGTTCACCAGTGGAGCGCGGACCCGCCGCTCGACGGCGACGAACGCCGTCAGCACCACGATCGAGACGGCGAACGCGGTGACCGTCTGGGGCGACAGCCAACCCCATGTCGGCGCTCGGTCGAACGAGACGGTGAAAAGCCCGATGCCGGTGGTGATGAGAGCCAGCCCAAGGACATCGATCCGGCGGCCGGCGGTGTCGTCGGAGCTCTCCGGAATGGTCTTTGCACCGATGCCGAAGGCGATCGCGGACAGCGGCACCAGTAGCCAGAAGATCGCACGCCAGCCGAGTGTCTGGGTGAGCAGGCCGCCTACCAACGGGCCGGCGGCATTTCCCAGCCCGGCAATGCCGTACGCCAATCCGATTGCCTGACTGGACTTCTCGGCGGGAAACGCGTTGGTCAGCGCGCTGACCGAGACCGGGAAGATGAACGCCGCACCGATGCCCTGCAGCGCCCGAAACCCGATGACGGCAACGGCGGTGGGTGCCAGGGCGCAGCCCACCGAGGCGATGCCGAACAGGGCGATGCCACCGAGCAGCGCGCGGCGGCGGCCGAAGATGTCACCGATGCGGCCGGCCGGCACCATGAAGGCGCCGAGGGTGAGCATGTAGATGCTGACCACCCATTGCAGATCGGTTGTGGTGGAGCCCAAATCGGCTGCCATGCGGGGCAGCGCCAGATTCATGGCGAAGTAGTCGAGCTGTACGCAGAACAGCGCGGTCGAGACCGCCGTGAGGATCCACCGCGAGCGCACGGGACCAACACTGGGGGTCACGAGTTGACGATACGGCCCTCAGTGGTTGAACTCGGGCCTATTCGGGAACCCGCGCAACGCGGCTCGTTCCTTCGGTGTCGTCGCACCCCAGATGCCGTAGGGCTCACCGGCTTCCATGGCGTGGCCGAGGCAATCACGCAGGACGGGGCAGTGGTGGCAGATCTGCTTGGCGTGCTCTTCGTGCGCGATTCGCCGCGCGCCGCGGTCGTCATCACCGGTGTAGAACACCTCGGCCGGCAGTCCACGGCACCGGGCATGCAACTGCCAGTCCCAGGCTGCGGTGGTGACCGCGCCCCGCGTGTGGCMCGCGGGGCGCGGCCGGGGCCGGATGGTGCGTGAAGGAGAGCCGAATGTTTCGCCGGGGTAAGGGGAAACCTGCGGCAAGGTCATCGGCCGTACTTGCGATTGAACTTCTCGACGCGGCCGGCGGTATCCAGGATCTGGCGCTTGCCGGTCCACACCGGGTGCGAATCCGAGGTGACGTCGACGACGATCAGGGGGTAGGTGTGAACTCCGTCGGCGGTCTGCCATTCGATGGTTCGCGAACTGGTGGCGGTGGATCGGGTCAGGAACGTGCGTCCGGTGGTGGCGTCCTGGAAGACGACGGGGTGGTAGTCGGGGTGAATGCCGGCTTTCATGAGGACCTCCAGCGACTAAGTGAAAATCGTTTTCAATAAGGCGTGGCCGACGATACCTGAACCGCGCAGGCTTGTCGAAAATCGTTTTCAGTAAAGGGCGGTGTCAACGGCACCACGCGGCGTGCCGTCCGCCGGTAACGTTTCCGACGTGCCGGAATCGACGACGGATGAACTGGCCTCGCTGGGTTTCTTCTCCAAGTGCCGTCAAGAGGACCTTGACCGGCTCGCGCCCTTGCTGCGTCCGTTGACGGCCGAACCCGGCGAGGTGCTGATGACGCAGGGCGAACCTGCGCAGTCGTTCATCCTGATCAGCGCCGGCAGCGTCCGGGTGACGCACACCGCCCCCGACGGCGAACTCAGCGTCCACAACCTCGGCCCGGGCCTGATCGTCGGTGAGATCGCGCTGCTGCGGGGCGGCACCCGCAACGCCACCGTGCTGGTCACCGATCCGCTGACCGGATGGATCGGCGGACACGACGCCCTGACTGCCATGCTCGACGTCCCCTGCATGGCCGAGCGGCTGGTGCGTACGGCGCGCCAACGGCTCGCGGAGTTCATCACGCCACTGCCGGTGCGGCTGAGCGACGGCAGCCAGATGTTCTTGCGGCCCGTGCTGCCCGGCGACAACCCCCGAGTGCGCCAGGGGCCCGTCGAGTTCTCGACCGAGACCATGTACCGCAGATTCCAGACCGCCTACGAACCCAGTCCCGCGCTGATGGCCTACCTGTTCGAGGTCGACTACGTGGACCACTTCGTGTGGGTGCTGACCGACGGGGCGGAGGGGCCCGACGGCCCGATGGTCGCCGATGCGAGATTCGTTCGGCTGCACGAGAACCCGACTATCGCCGAGGTGGCCTTCATGGTGGGTGACGACTACCAGGGGAAGGGTATCGGAACCTTCCTGATGGATGCGCTGGTGCCCGCTGCCCGTGGCGCGGGCATCGAGCGGTTCGCGGCGCGAGTGCTGTCCGACAACTTTCCGATGCGCAAGATTCTGGAGCACTACGGTGCGACCTGGGAACGCGACGACCGGAACATGATCGTCACCGAGTTCGACGTGCCGACACCTAAGCAATTGTCGTTGTCGCACAAGCAGTATCGCGACATCTACACGCTGGCGCAGCACGTGATCAAAGCGGTCGGCTGATGACCGACTCGCTGTACTCCGGGCGTCCGCTGCTGAACAAGGACACCTCGGTGTGTATCTCGCTGGCCGCCCGGCCCAGCAACATCGGCACGCGCTTCCACAACTACCTCTACAACGAGCTCGGTCTGGATTTCATCTACAAGGCCTTCACCACGACGGACATCGCAGCGGCGATCGGTGGTGTCCGAGCCCTGGGCATCCGCGGCTGCTCGGTGTCCATGCCGTTCAAAGAGGGCGTCATCGCACTGGTGGATGAGCTGGAAGAGTCTGCGCGCGTGATCAATTCGGTGAACACGATCGTCAACGACGCGGGCCGGCTGACGGCCTGCAACACCGACTATCTGGCGATCGCGCGGCTCATCGACGAGCACGGCCTGAAGCCCTCGGAGACGCTGCTCATCCGCGGTAGCGGTGGCATGGCCAGCGCGGTGGCAGCGGCGTTCCGGGACAAGGGATTCGAGGCGGGCACCATCGTGGCCCGCAACCAGGAGACGGGCGGGTGGCTGGCGGACCGGTTGGGGTATCGCTACGCGGCAGACGCGTCAGGTGGCGCGGACATCGTCGTCAACGTCACCCCGATCGGGATGGCGGGTGGGGCCGAAGCCGACGATCTGTCGTTCGAACCGGAAGTTATTGCGAAGGCGCACACGGTGTTCGACGTGGTCGCCCTGCCATCGGAGACCCCGCTCGTGCGCGCGGCGCGGGCGGCCGGGATTCCGGTGATCACCGGCGCCGAGGTCATCGCACTGCAGGCCGCCGAACAGTTCGAGCGCTACACCGGGGTGCGGCCCACCGCCGAGCAGGTGGCCGCGGCCTCGGTGTTCTCCCGCGCGTGAACTGCGCCTGACTCAGGGCACAGTGATCTTCAGTGACTTGTCGATCGACGACGTCGCATCCATCAGCGGCGCGATCGTCTCCTTGGTGCCGCTGGCGTTGATCTGCAGCACGATCACGCCGTCCTTGGTCGGGATGGCCGCCGTCTTCTGGGCCATCAGCCGATCCTTGCCGTCCTGGTTGTACATGCCGCCGACCTGACACGCCTTGAAGCCGGCGAGCTTGGCGTCGCAGTTGGTGCCGGCGTCCTGCCAGTTGTGCAGGTTCTGCAACTCGCCGGGCGCGTACTCCAGCACCTCGTCGGCATTGCCGCCGGGCAACTTCGAGATCAGCACGATGATCGTCGGAGGGTCGGCCTTCATGGCCGGGTCATCGAATTTGCTTGCGCTCCACGCCCATTTCGGCGTCAGCGCGCCCGCGTCCACCCAGCCCGGCGGGAGCGGCATGGTGAGCGTCGGCGCACCGGGATCGCCGGGGTGCAGCTGCTGCTCGGTGATGTTCTTCTCGCGCAGGTAGTCCCGGATGGTCTTCTTCGGCGCTGCCGGAGCCGCCGGCGCGCCGGGCGCCGACGAGGTCGGTGCGGCCGCGGCGCTGGTGCTCGAGGCGCTGCTGGACGTCGACGACGGTGCCGGTTTCGAGCCCGAGTCGCATGCACTCGCGCCCAGCGCGCTCACCGTCACGGCCAGCGCAACGCCGGCCACCTTCATCGACACCATTTCCGTCTCCTGTCGTCGGATGCAGACTACGGGGCGGACGCGGCGGGCGGCGCGAGCTTTCGGCGGTGTGCCGCGTCCGCAAAAGATGCGTCGGCGTGGCACCGGGTATCTGCCACGGTCGGCGGGTTTGCCGTGCTATCAACAGCAAATGCGCGCATTCGCGTTGTCGGCAGCGGTTCTGCTGTGCGCCGCGTGCGGGTCGACCACCGAACCCGCGCGGCCGACCACCACTGCGGCCGCGAAGCCCGCCGATCCGGCCGCCATCGGTCGGATGCGCCGGCAACTGCCCAAGGAGCTGCAGGGCTACGAGTTCGGGGCGTTGCCCGCGCCCGCCGCGCCGACGACGTTCTGGGGCATGCCGTCCGGTTCGGTTGCGGACCCGGCGGACTGTGGCGCGTTGGTGGCGGCACCGGCTGACGGGGTGCGGGGCTGGTCGGCGTCAGGATCGGGCGGCATCGTGTACGTGACCGCCGCGCCGGGCGACGCCCCGGCGACAGAGCTGGCCGGCGACTGCCAGTCCTGGACATTGAGCACCGGCCGTGCGCGCGCGGCCGTCGACCGCACCGACGCACCCCGGATCGCCGACGCCCGGACACTGGGCATGACGGCGCACATCACCACCAGTGTCGAGAACGGCGCGCAAACCCATTCGCAGGCAACGACTCTGATCGCCTACGTCGATACGCTGGCGGTTTCGGTCACCATGGTGACCGATCCGGGGGCTGTCGCGCCCGCGCTGCCCGCGGATCTCCCGGCGACGTTGTTGGACGCGGCCGTGCGGTCGGCGCGGGGCTTGCCGGCCGTGGACGGGTCGGCCCGGTAGATTCGCCACAATGCGCAGAACGGTGCTCGCGGTGGCCTCTGCCGGTCTGGTGGCGGCATGCACGTCCCACGCCCAGGTGGTCGCCGACCCCGACATCACCAAAATCCTTGATCTGAAGGGCACTTTCGGGCCCGAATACCAGGTCAAGACGGTTGCGCCGACGGGTATCGACCCGCGCGCGTTCGCCCCGCAGACACTGCCCCCTGGCCTGAAATTCGAGCCACCGGACTGCGCCAAGTTCGCCTCCGGCATGGCCGTCTCACCCGGCGCCAAGGGCAACATGACCGCCGTCACCGCAGAAGGCCAGGGCAACCGGTTCGTCATCCTGGCGGTGGAGACGTCCGAACCGATCGCTCCGGCCGATCCGGGTGACGCCTGCAAGAAGGTGGCCTTCTCCGGTGCGGGGCTGCGGGGTCTGGTCGAAGAGGTACAGGCACCGGCCATCGACGGGGTCAAGACCGTCGGCACGCATCGCATTCTCGAGACGGTGGCCAACGGCAAGCCCGCCACCGGCCAGCTCTACAACTACGTCGCCGGTTTCGGCAGGTTCCTGGTGATCGTCACCGCCAACTCGCTCGTCGTGCCGGACCGGCCCGTCGTGCCGGTGAACACGCAGCAGGCGACGGAGCTGCTGACCAAGTCGGTCTCGACGGTCAGGGGCCAGTAACTAGCGCACGTCGCGTGGCCGGAACTGGATGCTGATCCGCGGTCCGGTGGGGCGGGCGGTCTTGGGTACCGCGTGCTCCCAGGTGCGCTGGCAGGCGCCGCCCATCACCAGCAGGTCGCCGTGGCCCTGCGGTAGCCGGACGCTGGTGCGCCTGCCGTCTGCGGCGGCAGTACGCGGGCGCAACGCGAAAACCCTTGTCGCCCCGAGGCTCAGCACCGCGACCATGGTGTCCTGGGTGCTGCTGCGGCCGATGGTGTCGCCATGCCATGCCACGCTGTCGGCGCCGTCGCGATACAGGCACAGGCCCACGGTGGTGAACGGCTCGCCGAGTTCGTGGGCGTAGGCGTCGTTGAGCCGCACCCGCAGCCGCGCGAGCCCGGGATGCGGCGCCCGCTCCCGGGCCAGGTCGTGGAAGCTGACGAGACGCGGTACGTCGAGCACCTTGTCGTACATCTGGCGCTGCTCGGCGCGCCACGGAATTGCGGTCAGCAGTTCGTCGAAAAGGGTGTCGGCGCCCGTGAGCCAGCCGGCGCGGACGTCGACCCAGGCGCCGTCGTCGAGCCACCGCCGTTCGGCATGGTCGAACAGCGAACCCTGAACCGCCAAGGACACCCCGCGATCCTATCGCACAGGCGTTCGATGCGCCGGAGGGATCACCGCCAGGAGGGCAGCACGATCTCCATGTTCCAGGTGGACGGCGAGATCGGCAGCCCGGTCAGGATCGGGTACATCCAGGCGAAGTTGGTGATCACCAGCGCCACGTAGAAGCAGACGACCAGGAGCCCGAGTGTTCGTCGTTCCGGTTCTGTCGATCGTGGATAGAGGATGTCGCCGAGGATCAGCGTGATCAGGATGATCAGGAACGGCGCCATGGGCGTCGCGTAGAAGAAGTACATCTGCCGGTCGATGTCGGCGAACCACGGCAGGTATCCCGCGGCGTAGCCGGTGAGCGCGGCCGCGTACCGCCAGTCGCGTCTGACGAACGTCCGCCACACGGCCCAGGCCAGCACCGGCACCGCGATGAACCACATGGCCGGCGTCCCCGCCAGCATGACGGCCTTGACGCACGACTGCGCGCCGCAGCCCGGCACGTTGTTGTTGTCGATGGCGTAGAGCACGGGCCGCAGCGACATCGGCCATGTCCACGGCTTCGACTCCCACGGGTGGTGATTGCCGGCGGCGTTGGTCAGCCCGGAATGGAAGCGGTAGACGTCGTGCGTGTAGTACCAGAGCGAGCGCACCGTGGCCAGTGGCCCTTCGCCGATGTTCCGGCCCTCCATGTGCCGGTCGATCGCGGTCTCGGAGGCGAACCACGGCGCGTAGGACGCCAGGTAGACGCCGACCGGGATGAGCGTCAGCGCCCACATGCCGGGCAGGACATCGCGCCGCAGCGCGCCCAGCCAGGGTCGCTGCACGCGGTACGCGCGCCGGGCCGCGATGTCGAACGCGACGGTCATCAGGCCGAAGAACACCATGTAGTAGAGGCCCGACCACTTCACCGCCAGCGCGAGCCCCAGCAGCACACCGGCACCGAAGCGCCACCACCGCACGCCGAGCCGCGGACCCCACACCGTCTCGGCGATGCGGCCTTCGGTCATCGCGACGTGCATGCGGGCGCGCACCTGGTCGCGGTCCACGAGGAGCGCGCCGAACGCCGCCACGATGAACACCGTCTGATAGACGTCGAGCAGGGCCGTGCGCGCCGAGACGAAGCTGACGCCGTCGGCGATGATCAGCAGCCCGGCGATGCCGCCCAACAGAGTCGAGCGCGTCATGCGCCGCACGATCCGCGCGACCAGCAACACCAGGATGACGCCGCATACCGCGCCCGAGAACCGCCAGCCGACGCCGTTGTAGCCGAAAATCCACTCGCCGATGGCCATCAGCTGTTTGGCGACCGGGGGATGCACCACCAGGCCGTAGCCGGGGTTGTCCTCGACGCCGTTGTTGTGCAGCACCTGCCAGGCCTGCGGCGCGTAGTGCTTCTCGTCGAAGATCGGGGTGCCCGCGTCGGTGGGTGAGCCCAGGTTCAGGAACCGGGTGATCATGGCCAGCGCGGTGATCACCGCGGTCATGGTCCAGCCGCGCAGCCGGTCGGTGGGGCCGAAATCGGCGGCGGGCGTCAGCGGCGCCGGACTGATCACGGGGACCTCGCGCTCGGCCTCGGATGCGTCGAGAGCGGGGGCGGTCACGTCAGCGATCGTAGGCTGTCCCGGTGACATCAGTTTCTGGTCCACTCGCGGACGCCGGTCGGCTGCTGCTCGCGGCCACTCCGTTGGGCCAGCCCGGCGACGCTTCGGCCCGCCTGATCGAAGCGCTGGGCAGTGCCGACGTGATCGCCGCCGAGGACACCCGACGGGTGCGCGCGCTGGCGGCGTCGCTGGATGTCCGTCCTGCTGGGCGCATCGTCAGCTTCTTCGACCAGAACGAGGCGTCCCGGGTGGCGGGGCTCGTCGAGTCGGTCGCCGCGGGGGAGACCGTGCTGGTGGTCAGCGATGCCGGGATGCCCTTGATCAGCGATCCGGGATACCGCTTGGTGGCGGCGTGCGCCGAGGCGGGTCTGCCGGTCAGCTGCCTGCCGGGCCCGTCGGCGGTGACGACGGCGCTGGCGGTGTCCGGGCTGGCCTCGGACCGGTTCTGCTTCGAGGGCTTCGCACCGCGCAAGGGCCGGGCAGCGTGGCTGGCCGGGTTCACGACCGAGCGACGGACGTGTGTGTTCTTCGAGTCACCGCGCCGCCTGGCCGAGACCTTGGCCGAGGCAGTGACCGCACTGGGGCCGGATCGGCGCGCTGTGGTGTGCCGCGAGCTGACCAAGACCCACGAGGAGATCAAGCGCGGGACGCTGGGGGAGTTGGCCGAGTGGGCCGCCGACGGCGTGCTCGGTGAGATCACCGTGGTACTGGCAGGAGCGACGCCGGTGGCGGACATCGGCGCGTTGGTCGCGCTGGTGCAGGAATTGGTCGACGACGGAGCGCGCGTCAAAGACGCCTGCGCTCAGGTGATCGCCGAGAACCCGGGTGCGCCGTCGCGCCGTGAGCTCTACGACGCCGTCCTCAAGTCCCGCGACTGACAGTTCTTCCGCGAGCAGACGCAAAACTGTCGTTTTCCCGCGAAATTCGACAGTTTTACGTCTGCTCGCGGATGGTCAGGGGCCGACGATGGCGGCGGCCTTGTGCAGGCACTCTTCCCACTCGCGGTCGGGGTCGGAGTCGGCGGTGATGCCGCCGCCGACGCCCAGGATCGCCGCGCCGTCGGCGTCGAATTCCACCGTGCGGATCGCGACGTTCAGTTCGGTGCCCGCCAGAGGTGACGCCAAACCAACGGTCCCGCAATAGATTCCGCGATCGTAGGGTTCCCATTCGGCGAGGAGTTCGCGGGCGCGGCATTTCGGGGTGCCGGTGACGGAGGCGGGCGGGAAGGTGGCGTCCAGGACCGCCGCCATCGGCGTCGCGGCCGGGACCTGTGCGGTCACCGTGGACACCAGATGCCAGACGCCCGGGGCGGGTTTGACCGCGAGCAGTTCGGGAACCCGGACCGACCCGGTGGTGGCGACACGGCTCAGATCGTTGCGAACCAGGTCGACGATCATGATGTTCTCGGCGACGTCCTTGACCGACGACGCCAGCTCCGACGGCGAATGATAAAGGGGGAGCGTGCCTTTGATGGGGCTAGAGGTGACGACCTCGCCGCGGCGGCTCAGGAACAACTCCGGCGACAGCGACGCCACCGCACCCCACTCGCCCGCGACGAACGCGGCCCGGGCCGGTGCGGTCCGCGCGACGGCATCGACGAAAAAGTCAACGGGCGCACCGGTTATCCGTCCGGTGAAGCGGGTACAGACGCAGGCCTGGTACACCTCGCCGGCGGCGATCGCCTCCAGGCAGGCCAGCACGCCGGCGCGGTGACTGGTGCGGTCCGGCTGACGCCAGTCAATCGAGTACGGCGCGGGCGCCGCCGGTTCCAGGTCGGCGAGCCATTCGGGAAGCGTTGCCCCGGAAAGGCTTTCGTACCACCAGTGCCCGGCCGCGTCCTGCCGGAGCACGCAATCCGACCAGCCGCCCGCGGCCATCGGTATGCGGCCGACACCGTCCGGGTACGACAGGTAGCCGAACCAGCCGCCGCCGATCACCTCGCCGGAACCCGGTGGCGCATCGAAGACTTCGGTGGCAGTCACCGGCTCGATGGAGACGCTCGGCGCGATGACGGCCGTCGCGCCGAACCAGTCACCCAGCAGCGCGGCCGGCGGGGGCAGGCTGCGCCGAGCGGCGGCGTCGGCGACAGCCTTCAAGACCCCCGGGGCGGCGCCCAGGTCGGCCAACCGCTCGACTCGCACGCCCCACAGCTTGTCAGACGGTGCGGCGGATCTCCCGCTCGACCAGCACTCCACCGAGCTTGTCGGGATTGCGCATGGCGTAGAAGTGGCTGATCTGGCCGTCCTCGATCTCGATCAAGATGATGCCCTCGAGGTGCTCGCCCAGGTACAGCACCAGCGCCGGGGCGTTGTTGTAGGTCGCGAGGTCGATGCGCGCTTCGTAGTCCGCGGCGCCGCGCATGAGCCCCAGCACCAGGCGCCCAACCCGGTCCGGTCCGTACACCGGCCGACGGGCGGCACTGACCTTGCCGTCGCTGTCGGCGGTCCAGGTGACATTCGGAGCCAGCAGCGTCATCAGGCCGTCCAGGTCGCCGGTCGCGGCCGCCGTCAGGAACTGGGTGGTCACCTCCGCCGATTTTTCGGTGTCGGGCGTGAACCGCTTGCGCCGGGCCTGCACATGCTCGCGCGCCCGGTGCGCCACCTGGCGCACCGCCGCGGTGGATTTGCCCACGGCCCCGGCGATTTCGTCGTAGTCGAACCCGAACACCTCTCGCAGCACGAACACCGCCCGCTCGTCGGGGCCCAGGGTCTCCAGGACCACCAGCATGGCCATCGAAACCGATTCGGCGAGAACGACATCCGACGACGCGTCGCGCTCGTCGAGCAGCAGTGGCTCGGGCAGCCATGGGCCGACGTACTCCTCCCGGCGCCGGGCGCCGGCCCGCAATGCGTTCAACGCCTGCCGGGTGACCAACTGGGCCAGGTAGGACTTGGTGTCCCGTACCGTCTCGAGATCGACGTCGGCCCACCGCAGATAACTGTCCTGCAGCACGTCGTCGGCTTCCGTTGCGGAGCCCAGGATTTCGTAGGCGATGGTGAAGAGCAGCGGCCGCAGGTGGGTGAACCGCTCGGCGTGTTCACCCCCTGCTGCTCCGGTGGAACCGGTCATGCGCTGACGGCCTCCGCCAGACGCTCGGCCCGCTTGCCACCCTTCATCACGAACACCGCGCTCGGCTTGTTTGCCGCGCGCCGGATGCCCCACAGCGTGCCCTTGCAGATGGCTTCCTTCAGCTTGGCGCCGACCCGTCCACCGATGTAGTAGTTCGTCGACGAATCGTCCTTGCGAGCGATCTGGATGGTCGCTGTGTGGCGGCCCAGGCTGACGCACGATCCGGCGAACACCGGGTCCAGCGCCGCCGGCTCGGTGCCGGCGATGCGGCTCAGCACAGTGCCCACGGCGGTCACGGTGAGCGGGCTCGAGGCCTGGCAGCTCATCCGCAGCGGCTGCCCCGACGGCGCGGCGGCGTCGCCGGTAGCCACGATCCGCGGATCGTCGATGCTGGTCAGGGTTTCGTCTGTCAGCAGCCGGCCCAGTTCGTCGGTGCGCAGCCCGCTGGCGGCGGCCAGCTCCGGGGTGCCGAAGCCGGCGGTCCACACCGTCACGGCGCTGCTGATGAAGCGTCCGTCGGCCAACGTCACCCGGTTGGCGGTGATGGAGCTGACGTCACCCTCGACGACCGTCACGCCCAGCTTGGCCAGGGCCTTGGCCACCGAGCGGCGTGCCGGTGCGCTCATCGACGGCGCCAGCTTGCTGCCGACCAGCACGACGTTGCGGCCGGCTTCGGCGAATTCGGAAGCGGCCTCGATGCCGGTCAGGCCGGCGCCGACGACCACCATCTGCGCGGACAACGGCACGTCCTGCAGCCGGGCTGCCAGCCGCTCGGCCTGCTCGAATTCGGCCAGCGGATAGGCGAATTCGGTGGCGCCGGGCACCGATGCCGGGACGGTTCCGGTGCTGCCGACGGCGTAGATCAGGTAGTCGTAGTCCAGCGTGTCGCCGGACGCCAGTTCGACGGTGCGGGTTGCGGCGTCGATGCGGGTGGCGGTGTCGACCACCAGGCGGACGTCGTCACCGAGCAGGGTGTCGTAGCCGACGGTGGCGTCGTAGTTTCCGGCCGCGTGCTGGTGCAGGCGGATGCGCTCGACGAACTTGGGCCGCGGGTTCACCAGGGTGACGGCCACATCGTCGCGCATCCGGACGCGATTGGCCGCCAGAGCGCCGGCGTAGCCGCCGCCGATGACGACGACGCGGTTGGGCTTCTGGTTTCCGGTCATCACTGCATCTCCTTCGGGTTGGTTATGCCCTCAAGACACCAGCGGCGCCCGGAATGTGACAAACCTACCCACAGATGTGGCCCAGATCACTCGACGCCGGCGTCGATCGCGGTCAACGCCCAGGTCAGACGACTCCGAGCGCCGACATCGCGTCGGCGACCCGGATGAAGCCGGCGATGTTGGCCCCGGCCGCGTAGTTGCCCGGCTGTCCGTACTCGTCGGCGGTGCTCAGGCAGCGGTCGTGGATACGGCCCATGATCTCGGCCAGCCGCTGCTCGGTCTCCTCGAACGTCCACGAATCCCGCGACGCGTTCTGCTGCATCTCCAGCGCACTGGTGGCGACGCCGCCGGCGTTGGCGGCCTTGCCGGGCGCGAACGCGACCTTCGCCTCGGTGAACAGCTTCACCGCCTCCGGGGTGCACGGCATGTTGGCGCCTTCGGCGACGATCCGGCAGCCGGACTCGATCAGCGCCTTCGCGTCGTCACCGTCCAATTCGTTCTGTGTGGCGCAGGGCAGCGCGATGTCGCACGGCAACTGCCAGATCGAGTTGTCTTCGACGAATTGCGCGCCGCCACCACGCATTTCGACGTACTCGGAGATCCGGCCGCGGCGCACTTCCTTGAGCTCCTTGAGGAGTTCGAGGTCGACGCCCTTCTCGTCCACGATGTAGCCGCTGGAGTCCGAACAGCCGATGACGGTGCCGCCGAGCGCGTGCACTTTCTCGATGGCGTAGATCGCGACGTTGCCCGACCCGGATACCACCACCTGCTTGCCGTCGAACGATTGCCCTGAGCTGCGCAGGATTTCGTCGACGAAGAACACCGTGCCGTAGCCGGTGGCTTCGGTGCGGACCTGCGAACCACCCCACGTCAGGCCCTTACCGGTGAGGACGCCCGACTCGTAGCGGTTGGTGATGCGCTTGTACTGACCGAACAGGTAGCCGATCTCGCGGCCGCCGACGCCGATGTCGCCGGCGGGGACGTCGGTGTACTCACCGATGTGCCGGTACAGCTCGGTCATGAACGACTGGCAGAACCGCATCACCTCGTTCTTGGAGCGGCCTTTGGGGTCGAAGTCCGACCCGCCCTTGCCGCCGCCGATGGGCAGGCCGGTCAGCGAGTTCTTGAAAATCTGTTCGAAGCCAAGGAATTTCACGATGCCCAGGTACACCGACGGGTGGAACCGCAGGCCACCCTTGAACGGGCCAAGCGCGGAGTTGAACTCGACGCGGAAGCCGCGGTTGATCTGCTCGGCACCGGCGTCGTCGATCCACGGCACGCGGAAGATGATCTGCCGTTCCGGCTCGAACAACCGGCGGATGATGGCGGTGTCGGAGTACTCGGGGTGCTGGTCGACGACCGGGCCCAGGCTGGTCAGAACCTCGTAGACGGCCTGGTGGAATTCGATCTCGCCCGCGTTGCGGCGGGTGACTTCCTCGTAGACGTCGTGCAGCCGCTCGTGTAAGCCGTTCTGCGCCATATTTTCTCGCTACTCCTTGGTCTCCGCTTGGTAGCGGGGAAAAACGCCCTCGGGTGTCGGCAGCACCGTTCCCGGTGCCAGTCGGGTACCGACGGCGCGGAAGTCCCGCGCCGAGGCGTCCTGCCCAAGAAGATCGAGCAGCTTCCCCCCTGATGCCGGCATCACCGGCTGTACCAGCAGCGCGGCGATCCGGACCGCCTCCAGCGTCGTGTATAGCACCGTGCCGAAGCGGGCCTGGTCCGACTCAGCGGGAGACTTGCGCAGCACCCACGGCTCTTCGGCCGAGAAGTAGCGATTGGCCGCGCCCAGCATCAGCCAGATCGCTTCCAGCGCCAGATGCATGGCCGGCACGTCGTAGTGGCCGCGCACGGTGTCCAGCAGATCATCGGCCTGCTTGAGCAACTCGAGGTCGGCGGCGGTGAATTCGCCTGGCTCCGGGACGATTCCGCCGAGGTTCTTGTTGACCATCGACAGCGAGCGCTGCGCCAGGTTGCCCAGCTCGTTGGCCAGGTCGGCGTTGATCCGGCCGATGATGGCTTCCTCGCTGTAGCTGCCGTCCTGGCCGAAGGACACCTCGCGCAGGAAGAAGTAGCGCACCTGGTCCAGGCCGAAGGCGTCGATGAGTGCGATGGGGTCCACCACGTTGCCCACCGACTTGCTCATCTTCTCGCCCTTGACGTTGATGAAGCCGTGCGCGAAAACCCGTTCCGGGAGCGCGATTCCGGCCGACATCAGGAACGCCGGCCAGTACACACTGTGGAACCGGATGATGTCCTTGCCGATCATGTGCAGGTTCGCGGGCCAGTACTTCTCGAAGGCCTCGCCCGCGGTGTCCGGAAAGCCAACGCCCGTCAGGTAATTCGTCAGCGCGTCCACCCACACGTACATGACGTGCTCGGGGTGGTCGGGGACCGGGACGCCCCAGTCGAACGTGGTCCGCGAGATCGACAGGTCCTTGAGTCCGCCCGAGACGAAGCTGACGATCTCGTTGCGGCGCACATCGGGGCCGATGAACTCGGGGTGCTCCTCGTAGTGCGCCAGCAGCCGGTCGGTGTAGGCCGACAGCTTGAAGAAGTAGGTCTGTTCCTCGGTCCACGTGACCGGTGTGCCGGTCTCGATGGCGAAGCGGCCGCCGTCCCGGACCTCGGTCTCGTCCTCGGCGAAGAAGCGCTCGTCGCGGATGGAGTACCAACCCGCGTAGGTGCCGAGGTAGATGTCCCCGGCGTCGTTCATCCGTCGCCAGATTTCCTTGGACGCCTCGTAGTGGTCGGCGTCGGAGGTGCGGATGAACCGGTCGAAGGAGATGTTGAGCTTCTCCTGCAATGCCTGGAACACGTCGGAGTTGCGATTCGCCAGCTCCGCCGCCGAGATGCCCTCGGCCGCGGCGGCCTCGGCCATCTTCTGGCCGTGCACGTCGGTGCCGGTCAGGTAGCGGACGTCGAAGCCGTCGAGCCGCTTGAACCGGGCGATCGCGTCGGTGGCGATGTACTCGTAGGCGTGCCCGATGTGCGGCGCGCCATTCGGGTACGCGATGGCGGTCGTGATGTAGAAGGGCCCCTGGGCGCCGGGGGAATTCTGGCTGCTCATGTTGCCCCCACCTTAAGGTGTCGCTGTGAGCGCCAAACGTGAGAAGCCGCCCGCCCCGGAACCGCTGCCTGGACTGGTCGACGCCCACACCCACCTGGACGCCTGTGGTGCGACCGATGCCGAGAGCATCCGCGTGATTCTGGACCGGGCCGAGGCCGTCGGCGTCGAGAAGGTGGTCACGATCGCCGACGACCTGGAGGCCGCCGAGTGGGCGGTCGGCGCGGCCCATGCCGATCCGCGCGTGTACGCCGCCGTCGCGCTGCATCCGACTCGCGCCAACGCCCTCGACGACGAGGCCAAACGCACCCTGGAGACCCTGGCCACCGATCCGCGCGTGGTCGCGGTGGGGGAGACCGGCATCGACATGTACTGGCCGGGCAAGCTCGACGGCTGCGCCGACGAGGCGACGCAGCGCGAGGCCTTCGCCTGGCACATCGACCTGGCCAAACGCGTCGGCAAGCCGCTGATGATCCACAACCGCGACGGCGATGCCGAGGTCCTCGACATGCTCAGGTCCGAGGGCGCGCCGGAGACTGTCATCTTCCACTGCTTCTCGTCGGACGCGGAGATGGCGCGCACCTGCGCCGATCACGGCTGGCTCATGAGCCTCTCTGGCACCGTCAGTTTCCGGAACGCCCATGCGCTGCGCGAGGCCGCCGCGATCATTCCGGCGGAGCTGCTGCTGGTCGAAACCGACGCGCCGTTCCTGACGCCACATCCGTTCCGCGGGGCGCCCAATGAGTCGTATTGCCTGCCGTACACGGTCCGTGCGCTGGCCGAGATCAGAGATTCTTCAGCGGCCGAAATCGCCGCCGTGACCTCGGAAAATGCTTCGAAAAGCTATGGACTGTATCATTAGTCCAGGTTGCCGCCTCCTGGGCATGTTCGTTACCGTTCTGTGATCAACCCGGTCGAGGTGGCTTTTATGTGGTCACCGCGGCCGCTGCTCGGGGCCATCTCGGGCCCAACAGACACGGGATTGACGCCTTGAATGTTCTGAACAAGTTGCATGATGCGCGCTCGCCGATGCTGCGCGGCGTGACCGGGGCCTTCCTCGCCACGCTGACCGTCGCCGGAGGGTTCGCCGTCGCGGCCCACAAGACCGTCACCCTCACCATCGACGGCGCACCGATGACGGTGCAGACCATGAAGACCCGCATCGGCGACGTCCTCACCGAGAACGGCTTCTCCGTCGGCGAGCGCGACGACCTGTTCCCCGCGGCCGACCAGGACGTGCACGAGTCCGACAACATCGTGCTGCGCCGCAGCCGCCCCCTCGAGATCTCGCTGGACGGCCAGAACACCCGTCAGGTGTGGACCACCGCGGCCACCGTGCAGGACGCCCTCAAGCAGCTGTCCATGACCGACACCGCGCCCGTCGCGGCCGACCGCGCCACCCGCGTGCCGCTGGCCGGCATGTCGCTTCCGGTGGTCAGCGCCCGCAACGTGACGATCGTCGACGGCGGCGTGCCGCGCCAGGTGCACCTGGCCGCCGCGAACGTGGCCGGACTGCTGGCCGTCGCCGGCGTGCCGCTGGAGCAGCGCGATTCCGTCGTCCCCGCCGCGGCCACCCCGGTGACCGAGGGCATGCAGATCGACGTGACCCGCATCCGGCTGCAGCAGGTCACCACTGAATCTCCGCTGGCCCCGACGATGAACACAGTGCCCGATCCGGCGCTGAACATGAGCCGCAAGGTGGTCGAGGATCCGGGCCAGCCCGGCACCCAGAACGTCACCTTCGCCGTCGCCACGGTCAACGGTGTCGAAACCGGCCGGCTGCCGGTCTCCAATCAGGTGCTGACGCCGGCGCGGGACGGCGTCCTGCGGATCGGCGCGAAACCCGGTACCGAGGTGCCGCCGGTGACCCAACCTGCCGCCTGGGACGCGCTGGCGCGGTGTGAGTCGACCGGCAACTGGGCCATCAATACCGGCAACGGTTTTTACGGCGGAGTCCAATTTGATCAGAACACCTGGGAGCGGCAAGGCGGTCTGCGTTATGCTGCGAGAGCTGATCTTGCGACACGTGAAGAGCAGATCGCGATTGCTGAAGTGACGCGAGCCCGCCAAGGTTGGGGTGCCTGGCCTGTTTGTAGCGGGAGAATTGGGGCACGATGACGATCCGGCTACTCGGTCGAACCGAAATCCGGCATCTGGCAAAAGAGCTTGATTTCCGACCGCGTAAAGCTTTCGGACAAAACTTCGTGCATGACGCCAATACGGTGCGCCGCATCGTGTCGGCCTCCGGGGTGAACCGGCAGTCCCACGTCTTGGAGGTGGGCCCGGGTCTGGGCTCGCTGACGCTGGCGCTGCTGGACCGGGGCGCGAAGGTGACGGCCGTCGAGATCGACCCGGTGCTGGCCCGCCAGCTGCCGACGACGATCGCCGAGCACTCCCACAGCGAGATCGGCCGGTTGACCGTGCTGAACCGCGACGTGCTCGACCTGGTGCCGTCCGACCTGGACGAGCAGCCGACCTCGCTGGTCGCCAACCTGCCGTACAACGTCGCGGTGCCGGCCATCCTGCACCTGCTCTCGGAATTCCCGACCATCCGCACCGTCATGGTGATGGTCCAGGCCGAGGTCGCCGAGCGGCTCGCCGCCGACCCGGGCACCAAGGACTACGGGGTGCCCAGCGCCAAGGTGCGGTTCTTCGGCAATGTCCGGCGCTACGGCATGGTCTCGCCGACGGTGTTCTGGCCGATCCCGCGGGTCTACTCGGGTCTGGTCCGGATCGACCGGCACGAGACGACTCCGTGGCCGACCGACGACAGCTTCCGTTCGCAGGTGTTCAACCTGATCGACATCGCCTTCGCGCAGCGCCGCAAGACGTCGCGCAATGCCTTCGCCGAATGGGCGGGTTCGGGCAATGCCTCGGCCGAGCGACTGCTGGCCGCCAGCATCGATCCGGCACGTCGCGGCGAGACCCTGGCGATCGCCGACTTCGTGCGGCTGCTGCAGCGTTCGGGCGAGCTGGACCGCGAGCAGCAGGCCTCCACTCCGGAGTCCGACCAGCAGGTCGACGCCAACCACTGAGCCTGTCTGACAGGGTTTCTCACCACTTGGTGTTGTGGCCCTCGCCGCGGGCGTTACTGTCGTGACGTGTCTGCGTCGGATGGAAATACCGCTTCTGAGTGGGTACCCACAGGTTCGGTGACCGTCCGCGTGCCGGGCAAGGTGAACCTGTACCTCGGCGTCGGTGACTGCCGCGATGACGGCTACCACGAGCTGACCACGGTGTTCCACGCCGTCTCCCTGTTCGACGAGGTGACGGTCCGCAACGCCGACCTGCTGTCGGTGGAGATGCTCGGGGACGGCGCCGAGGGACTGCCGACGGACCACCGCAACCTCGCCTGGCGGGCCGCCGAACTGATGGCCGAGCACGTCGGCCGGGCGCCCGATGTCGCCATCTCGATCGACAAGTCGATTCCCGTCGCCGGCGGTATGGCCGGCGGCAGCGCCGACGCGGCGGCCGTGCTGGTCGCGATGAACAATCTCTGGGAGCTGGGCGTGCCCCGGCGGGACCTGCACGCGCTGGCCGCCCGACTGGGCAGCGACGTGCCGTTCGCGCTGCACGGCGGTACCGCGCTCGGGACCGGCCGCGGCGAGCAGCTGGCGACCGTGCTGGCGCGCAGCACCTTCCACTGGGTGCTGGCCTTCGCCGAGGGCGGACTGTCCACGCCGAAGGTGTTCGCCGAACTGGACAACCTCCGGGCCGACGCCCGGGACGGTGGGCCGCCCTCGCTGGACGACCCCGAGCCGCTGCTGGCAGCGCTGGCGTCCGGCGACCCGCGTGAACTGGCGCCGCTGCTGGGCAACGATCTGCAGTCGGCAGCCGTCAGCCTCGACACCGGGCTGCGGCGCACCCTGCGGGCGGGCGTCGAAGCCGGGGCGCTGGCGGGCATCGTGTCCGGTTCGGGGCCCACGTGCGCTTTCCTGTGTGCCTCCGCGGAGCACGCGGTCGAGGTCGGCACCCAACTTTCCGGCGCCGGGGTGTGCCGGACGGTACGCGTGGCCAGCGGCCCGGTGCACGGCGCCAGGGTGGTACCGGCGCCCAGTCGGCAGGCCTGATCGCGGTGTGACTCAGCACTCAATTCGGCTAAGAGTTTGTTAGCTACTTAAGAGTCTCTTAAGATGATCGATGGTGTCTGCCAGCGGCCAGGCGTGGAACGCAATGGTTTCTCTCACCGGCGGTGTCGGTGAGGGATCGAGACGTGCCAGGGCAGCGTCGCCCGCGCACTCGGAGCCATCGATTCGAGATATAACCGCGGCCGAATTGTGCGTGCGCGCCTCTACAAGTGCGCCTGGCACCGGACGGACTATGGAACGACGGGCAGTGGCGCCTGACCTCAGGAGGTTGTCGTGAGCCGATTTACCGACAAGATGTACTACAACGCACGTACATCGCAGCGGGGCATGGTCACTGGTGAGCCGCACGAGCCAGTGCGCCACACCTGGGGCGAGGTCCACGAGCGGGCCCGGCGCATCGCCGGTGGCCTGGCCGCTGCCGGAATCGGTCTCGGCGACAAGATCGGCGTGCTGGCCGGCTACCCGGTGGAGATCGCCCCGACCGTGCAGGGCATCTGGATGCGCGGCGGCAGTCTCACCATGCTGCACCAGCCGACGCCGCGGACCGACCTGGCCGTCTGGGCTGAAGACACCATGAACGTCATCAGCATGATCGAGGCCAAGGCCGTCATCATTTCCGAGCCGTTCCTGGTCGCCGCCCCCGTGCTGGAAGAGAAGGGCCTGCTGGTCCTCAAGGTCGGCGACCTGCTGGAAGCCGAGCCCATCGACCCCGTCGAGACCGGCGAAGACGACCTCGCGCTGATGCAGCTGACGTCAGGCTCGACCGGCTCGCCCAAGGCCGTCCAGATCACGCACCGCAACATCTTCTCCAACGCCGAGGCCATGTTCATCGGCGCCGAGTACGACGTCGACAAGGACGTCATGGTCAGCTGGCTGCCCTGCTTCCACGACATGGGCATGGTCGGCTTCCTCACCATCCCGATGTACTTCGGTGCCGAGCTGGTCAAGGTCACGCCGATGGACTTCCTGCGCGACACCCTGCTGTGGGCCAAGCTCATCGACAAGTACAAGGGCACCATGACGGCGGCCCCGAACTTCGCCTACGCGCTGTTCGCCAAGCGCCTGCGCCGGCAGGCAAAGCCGGGCGAGTACGACCTCTCCACCCTGCGGTTCGCGCTGTCCGGCGCCGAGCCCGTCGACCCCGCCGACGTCGAAGACCTGATCGACGCCGGCAAGCCGTTCGGCCTGCAGCCGTCGGCCATCCTGCCGGCCTACGGCATGGCGGAGACCTGTCTGGCCGTGTCGTTCTCGCCGTGCAACGCCGGCCTGGTCGTCGACGAGGTCGATGCCGATCTGCTGGCCGCGCTGCGTCGCGCCGTGCCCGCGGCGAAGGGCAACACCCGTCGCCTCGCCTCGCTGGGTCCGCTGCTGCGCGACCTGGAGGCCCGCATCGTCGACGAGGACGGCAACGTCCTGCCCGAGCGCGGTGTCGGTGTCATCCAGCTGCGCGGCGAATCGGTCACCCCCGGCTACATCACCATGGCCGGTTTCCTGCCGACGCAGGACGAAAACGGCTGGTACGACACCGGTGACCTCGGCTACATCACCGAAGAGCAGAACGTGGTGGTCTGCGGTCGTGTGAAGGACGTCATCATCATGGCGGGCCGCAACATCTACCCGACGGACATCGAGCGGGCCGCCGGCCGCGTGCAGGGCGTGCGCCCGGGCTGCGCCGTCGCGGTGCGCCTCGACGCCGGTCATTCGCGTGAGACCTTCGCCGTCGCCGTCGAATCGAACGCCTGGCAGGACCCGGTGGAAGTGCGCCGGATCGAGCACCAGGTCGCGCACGAGGTCGTGACCGAGGTCGACGTGCGGCCGCGCAACGTGGTCGTGCTGGGCCCGGGCACCATCCCGAAGACGCCGTCGGGCAAGCTTCGTCGCGCGAACTCGGTGGAACTCGTCACCGGCTAGGTTTCGTGCACAGTCATGAAAAACCCCGATTTCCTCGGAAATCGGGGTTTTTTACGTTTTTCTCGCGGGCGGGGCTGCTCGCTTCGCTGAGCGAAAGCTGTGAGTGCCGGGTAATCTCGCTGAATTATTGACGAGAGGACCGGCGTATTCATGGGGCGTGTGATTGCGGCTGTGGTGGCGGTGTTCGGCGCGTGCGTCATCGCCGCGGTGCCGGCTTGCGCTGAAGCTCCAGCGGGCTTGGTCGAGGACACGAATGACATCGCCGCGGCGGTCGGCTCCGGGGTGCGGGGCAGCGACATCGTCGGCTTCTCGGCAACCGGGCCCGACGTCCCTGCTGCCTCCGCAGCGGTGATCGCGGCGTGTAAGCGTGCCGGTGCGGTCCAGTGCACCAGTGACGAGGTCACCAACGACCGGTTGTGCATCGTCAATGTCAACGCCCCTGAAACCGGTGTGGTGGCCGGCGGTGCCGGACGCACGGTCGAGGAGGCCCGCCAGGACGCGTTCAACCGGGCTGCAGCCAACAAGACGCCGCTCGATCCCGATTCCCGAACCTTGGCGTGGTCCTGCCCGTGAATCGAGTCACGCAGGTGACAACCGTTATGAATTCCGTTGCGCGGGATGGTTCCTCGACCATCCGGTGACCTTGCTCACCGGTTTTTCAGAGGTTGCCAGGTCAGCGTAATTCTATGAATCCCTTATATGTGAGTTCGTCATGAGTTAATGGCGCGGTCATCTGGCTGAAACATATAGTCGACCTAACATGCGTTATTGGAAGGCGTGTCAGTGGTTTTCAGCCCGTCGATTACGGACCGGAGACAGGCGACCTTCCCCGAATAGTGAGAAGGTGACATGACTCATCAAAGCAAGCGCAGGATGGTCGCTCTGCTGGTGGGCCTGGCCTCGGTCAGTGGCATCATGGCGCCTGTTGCAGGTGCCCGCCCGACCTGTCAGGACGCCGGAAGCCTCTCCACCTGCGAGACGAACGGCAGCGTGGCGATCAAGGCGACCCCGGGCATCCGCACTCAGGACACCACCCAGAGCTCCCGCGTGGGTGCTCAGGGCCGCCGGAGCTGCTACACCGATGCCGTTGACCGGCAACACATCTGCGGATAGCTCTGCTGGCGAACCTCCCGCGCACGCGGGAAGTACCCGCATGAGAAAACCCCCAAATTCCTTGGAGTTTGGGGGTTTTCGCGCTTTCTTGGGCAGATCGGCTACCAGGCGTGGACGGTGTTCTGCGCCGCCTCGACGCCGTGCTGCAGCAGCAATTCCGTTGCGTCGGAGGCTTGTTCGAGGATGGTGCCCAACTCGGGCCGTTCCTTCGAATTGAAGTTCTCCAGCACGAACGCCGCCGGGTCTTGCCGCCCCGGCGGGCGGCCCACGCCGATGCGGACGCGTTGAAAATCCTTGGTGCCCAGGGCGGAAGCAATGGAACGAAGACCATTGTGACCGCCCTCGCCGCCACCGAACTTGAGCCGGATGCGGCCGAAGTCGATGTCCAGCTCGTCGTGAATAACCACGATGTCGGCCGGCTCGACGGAATAGAACTTCGCCAAAGGCCCGATGTGCCTACCGGATTCGTTCATGTAGGTGCGCGGCTTGGCGAGCACCACGGACCGGCCTCCCAGCCGGCCCGTGGTGACTTCAGCTCCGGATTTCTTGTGCACCTTGAACCCTGCGCCGATGCGCTCGGCCAGGATGTCGGCAACCAGAAATCCAACGTTGTGCCGCGTTGTTTCGTAGCGCGGCCCAGGATTGCCCAGGCCGACCACCAAAAGCGGTTCGGCCAAAGCGAATTACTCCGACTCGGCAGCGGCCTCTGCGGCCGCCTCGCCCTCGGCAGCGGCCTCGCCCGAAGCGGCCTCTTCGCCGGAGCCCTCGGCCTCGAGGTCCTCAGCGGTCGGCGCCGCGACGACGTTGATGACCAGCACCTCGGGGTCGGTCACCAGCGTGACGCCCGCGGGCAGTTCGACCTGGCCGGCCAGGATCTGGGTACCGGCCTCGATGCCCTCGACCGACACGGTCAGCGACTCGGGGATCGACTGGACGTCGGCCTCGATCTGGATGGTGTTGGTGTCCTGGGCCACCAGGGTGCCGGACTGGGCGTCACCCTCGACGACGATGCTCACGTCGACGGTGACCTTCTCGCCACGCTTCACGACGATCAGGTCGGCGTGCTGGATGTTGCGCTTGATCGGGTGAACGACGACCTGCTTGGTCAGCGCGAGCTGCTCCTTGCCGGCGATGTCGAGGGTCAGCACCGCGTTGGTACCCGAGTTACGCAGCACGGCAGCGTACTCGCGGGCGTTGATCTCGAGGTGCTGCGGCTCGGTGCCGTGGCCGTACAGGACGACCGGCACGCGGCCTTCGCGACGGGCCAGACGCGAGGCGCCCTTGCCGGTCCGGGTGCGGACCTCAGCGGTCAGATTGTTCGAGGTGGGGGCCGCGTTCTTGGCCATGTGAATCGCTCCTGATGCCGTATCTACTGGGTGGCACGGCCAGGGCTGGGATATCAGCGCACATCAGTGCTGTGAAGTTCCCGTCGATAACGGTGGTCCTGGTGGACCTACCCTCGCCGTGATCGTCAGTCAGACTAGCGGAAACGCCCCTCAGAGCGGAAATTCAGTGGCGGTGAGCTGGGCAGACAGGTCCCAGAGGGCGGTCGCGGTGCGTGCTGACCGGCCGGCAGGCTTGATCAGCTGCGTCGGCCCGGTCGGCCCGCGGAAGCCGAATTTCGGGCCGACGAACGTGTTGCCCGGCAGGTCCTGCGACGCCGCGAACAGCGTCTGCTGGGCGCCGAAGGCGGCGGGGGTGGCGATCTTGTTGGCGGCGAGCCAGAACTTGTCGCCCAACTCGTTGCCGGTCTGGCCCTGCAGGTTGGTCGCCGAGTAGCCCGGGTGCGCGGTCAGTGCCCGCACGGACGAACCGGCCAGCGACAGCCGGCGCTGTAGGTCCTTGGTGAACAGCAGATTCGCCAGCTTCGACTGCCCGTACGCCAACCATGCCGAATACGGCCGCGACTTCCAGTTCAGGTCTTTCAGGCTGATGTAGCCCAGCATGTGCAGCTCGGACGACACCGTGACCACGCGGTCGGTGATCTTGGGCAGCAGCAGGTTGGTCAGGGCGAAATGCCCCAAGTGGTTCGTGCCGATCTGGCTCTCGAAGCCGTCCTCGGTCAGGGAGAACGGCACCGCCATGATGCCGGCGTTGTTGATCAGCACGTCGACCTTGTCGACACCGGCGGCGAACTCACTCACCGAGGCCAGGCTCTGCAGATCCAGGGGCCGAACCTCGACGTCGCCGGTCATGCCCGCGGCTGCGGCGTCGCCCTTGGCGGTGTTGCGGCAGGCGAGGATGACCTTGGCGCCCACGCGGGCCAGTTCACGGGCGGTGACCTCGCCGAGGCCACTGTTGGCGCCGGTGACGACGACGGTGCGGCCGGCGAAAGAAGGCAGGTCGGCGGCGGTCCATTCACTCATGACCGCGAGCTTAGTGCCGCAGCGCTACTTGGGGCCGACGGAGAAGCCCTTGATGATCGCCTCGATGTCGCCGGCCTGGTCCTTGGCCTGTTCGGCATACGTCGTGATGGTCAGCTGGATCAGGTAGTGGATACCCGGTCGCGGCGGGGCCGGCTGGGCGATCACGATCCGGTTGTAGGACTGCATCCGGCGGTTGTGCAGGTCGTAGCTGCCCTCGATCATCGCCGACGGGTAGCCCTGGAAGTCGTCACCCGAGCTGTAGAGCTTCTTGAAGTTCTCGGACAGCAGGGCATCGGCGTCGGAATGCTTGAGGGCATCCTTGACGTCGAAGTCTCCGGACAGCTGGAACACCATCAGCATCGCCAGGGGATAGGTGTCGTTCTTGGCGATCGTCACAGTGCCGGGCGAGTAATTGAGGTTCTTGTACCCCGTCCAGCCCTGCGGCCGGGGCAGCGTCACCTTGAGGTCGGTGAGCTGGTCGGGAATGACCTGCTTGCTCTGCACCCCGAGCTTGTTCAGGTAGTCCGGGAACGGAATCAGACTGGCCTTGTCCACCGGCGTCGTGCTGGTGGTCGGCGTCGTCGACCAGATCGACTTGTAGTCAGGCGTTTTCGTCTCGCACGCGGTGAGTGCCAGCGCCACCACAGCGGCGGCACAAACCCTGCGCAGGATCACAGAATCTCGCGGACCGCGTCGATCGGGCGGGCCAGCCGGGTGCCTTTGGTGGTGACGACGAACGGCCGCTCGATCAGGATGGGATGTTCGGCCATGGCGTCGAGCAGCTGCTCGTCGGTGGCGTCGGCCAGATTCAGCTCGGCGTAGAGGGATTCGCGCTTGCGTACCGCGGTGCGCACGTCGATGCCCGCATCTTTGATCATCGCCACCAGCTCGGCACGGGTCGGCGGCGTCTTCAGATACTGCACGACCTCGGGCTCGATGCCGTTCTCCCGCAGCAGATCCAGCGTCTTACGGGAGGTCGAGCACTTCGGGTTGTGGTAGATGCGGGCGGCCATTGTTAGGCAGATCCGTCGAAAAGGCCGGTGACCGAGCCGTTTTCGAACACCGCGCGGATGGTCGACGCCAGCAGCGGCGCGATCGACAGCACGGTCAGTGCCGGGAACTGCTTGTCCGGCGTGATGGGCAGCGTGTTGGTGACGATGACCTCGCGGGCGCCGCAGTCGGCCAGGCGCTGGGCAGCCGGGTCGGACAGCACACCGTGGGTGGCGGCGATGATGACGTCCTTGGCCCCGTCCTCACGCAACAGCTTGACCGCGCCGGCGATGGTGCCACCGGTGTCGATCATGTCGTCGGTCAGGATGCAGGTCTTGCCCTTGACTTCACCGACGACGCGGTTGGCCTTGACCTGGTTGGGGACCAGCGGATCGCGGGTCTTGTGGATGAACGCCAGCGGCACGCCGCCCAGGGAGTCGGCCCACTTCTCGGCGACGCGCACGCGGCCGGAGTCCGGGGAGACCACGACCAGGTCGGAGTCGCCGTACTTGTCGCCGATGTAGCCGCACAGCAGCGACTGCCCACGCATGTGGTCGACCGGACCGTCGAAGAAGCCCTGGATCTGGTCGGTGTGCAGGTCGACCGAGACGATGCGGTCGGCGCCGGCGGTCTTGAGCAGGTCGGCGATCAGACGGGCCGAGATGGGCTCGCGGCCGCGGTGCTTCTTGTCCTGGCGCGCGTACGGGTAGAACGGCAGGATCGCGGTGATCCGCTTGGCGGACCCGCGCTTGAGCGCGTCGATCATGATGAGCTGTTCCATCAGCCACTGATTCAGCGGCGCGGGATGGCTCTGCAGCACGAAGGCGTCGCAGCCACGCACCGACTCGTCGAAACGGACGAAGATCTCGCCGTTCGCGAAGTCCCGGGACGTCTGCGGGGTGACCTCGATGCCGAGCTCTTTGGCGACCTGTTCGGCCAGTTCGGGGTGCGCGCGCCCCGAGAAGAGCATCAGATTTTTGCGGTTGTCGGTCCAGTCCGTGGCCACTGTGTGCTGCTTTCGCGGTGGGGGATCGATACGTCGTAATGGTACTTGTCGGTAACCAGGAACCGTTGCCGGGTTACCGGAACACCAACAGCAGACTTCGAGTGTGAGTGCTGTGCACGGATTCGGCACCGTTTTCGTGCATCGCCCTCACCGGCGTCATCAGCCCTGTTCGCGCGCCTTGCGCGCGGCCTCCGCGGCCTTCGACTCGGGCCGCTTGCGCTCCACCCAGCCCTCGATATTGCGCTGCTCACCTTTGGAAACGGCCAGCGCTCCGGGTGGCACGTCCTCGCGGACCACGGTGCCGGCGCCGGTGTAGGCACCGTCGCCGACGGTCACGGGTGCGACGAACATCGTGTCCGAGCCGGTGCGCACGTGCGAACCGATGGTGGTGCGGCTCTTGTTCTCGCCGTCGTAGTTGACGAAGACGCTGGACGCGCCGATGTTGCTGTACTCGCCGATGTCGGCGTCCCCGACGTACGTCAGATGCGGCACCTTGGTGCCGGTTCCGATCTTGGAGTTCTTGACCTCGACGAACGCGCCCAGCTTGCCGTCGGCGCCCAGCTCGGTGCCCGGCCGCAGGTACGTGAAGGGGCCGACGGTGGCGCCGGCACCGATGACCGCCAGCTGCCCGTGGGTGCGGATCACCTCGGCGCCGTCACCGACCTCCATGTCGGTCAGTGTGGTGTCGGGGCCGATGACGCACTTCGCGCCGATGTCGGTGGCGCCCAGCAGCTGGGTGCACTGCTTGACGACGGTGTCGCGGCCGATGCTGACGTCGACGTCGATCCAGGTGGTGCCCGGGTCGATGATCGTGACGCCCGCGCGTTGGTGACCGGCGATGATGCGGCGGTTCAGCTCGGCGGCCACCTCGGACAGCTGCACCCGGTCGTTGACGCCGGAGACCTGCGCGCTGTCGTCGACGTGGTGGGCCCGGACGATCTGGCCGTCGCCGCGCACGATCGAGATGGCGTCGGTGAGGTAGAGCTCCTGCTGGGCGTTGTCCGACCGCAGCCGGCTCAGCGCCGAGCGCAATGCTGTGGCGTCGAACGCGTACACCCCGGAGTTCACCTCGCGGATGGCGCGCTGGGATTCGGTGGCGTCGGCCTGCTCGACGATGCCGATCACCTCGTGGTCCTGCGTGCGCAGGATGCGGCCGTAGCCGGTGGGGTTGGTGACGGTGGTGGTGAGCACCGTCGCGGCCGCGGTGGCGGTGGCGTGGGTGTCGACGAGGTTGGCGAGGGTGTCGGCGTCGAGCAGCGGAACGTCACCTGCGGTGACCACGACTGTGCCGGCGAAGTCGGCGGGGAGCGCGGACAGGCCGCAGCTGACGGCGTGCCCGGTGCCGAGCTGCTCGTCTTGGATGGCGACGGTGACGGTCCGGCCGAGTCCGCCCGCGATCTCGTGCACGTGTGCGGTGACCCGCTCGCGTTCCTTGCCGACGACCACGACGAGGTGCGTCGGATTGACCTTGGCCACGGCGTGCAGCGCGTGCGCGAGCATGCTGCGGCCGGCCAGCGTATGCAGGACCTTCGGAATGTCGGAGCGCATCCGGGTGCCTGACCCAGCGGCCAGGACGATGACGGCGGCTTCGCCTCGAGTCACGTACGCCTCTCTCTACGCGATGTCGCGCTTTGCTGCTTGGCGCTGTGCCGATAGTCGCTCGGCAAGCCTCGCTCCGTCGCCAGGACTCGAACCTGAACTATCTGAACCAAAATCAGAGGTGCTGCCGATTACACCACGACGGATTGCTCGCCAGAGACTCTAGTGCAAGCGGATACGCTGGCGACCATGGCAGCGGCGGAGAACGGAGCGCGCAGCCCTCGTGCGCGCATGACCGGCAGTGAACGCCGTCAGCAGCTGATCGAGATCGCGAAGTCGCTGTTCGCGGAGCGCGGCTACGACGGCACGTCCATCGAGGAGATCGCGCAGCGCGCCAATGTCTCCAAGCCCGTGGTCTACGAGCATTTCGGCGGTAAGGAAGGCCTGTACGCCGTCGTCGTCGACCGCGAGATGTCCGCGCTGCTCGACGGCATCACGTCGTCGCTGACCAACAACCGGTCGCGGGTGCGGGTCGAACGGGTGGCGCTGGCACTGCTGACGTACGTCGAGGAACACACCGACGGCTTCCGCATCCTGATCCGCGACTCGCCGGCGGCCATTACGTCGGGCACCTACTCGACGCTGCTCAACGACGCGGTCAACCAGGTCAGCTCGATCCTGGCCGGCGACTTCTCCCGCCGCGGGCTCGACCCGGAGCTGGCCCCGCTCTATGCGCAGGCGCTCGTCGGCTCGGTGTCGATGTCCGCGCAGTGGTGGCTGGACACCCGCGAACCGAAGAAGGAAGTGGTCGCGGCGCACCTGGTCAATCTGATGTGGAACGGCCTGACGCATCTCGAGTCCGACCCGGAACTGCACGAGGGCTGACTACTTCGGGGCGGCTTCGCGGGCTTGCCGCTTGTCTTCGGCGGTGAGGTAGCAACCGGTCGTCACCTGGAGCACCGTGGCGACCTGTGCGCCGAACGCCAGCCGGCCGTCCTCGCTGTCGGTGATGATCATGTCGGTCGCCTGGTCGCCGACGGGATTCTGACTGCGGCTCTCGACTTTGGTGTAGCCGTACTTGGCGGCGACGTCGATGACGGCCTGCGAAATCCGCTGCCATTGGTCGGCCGGTATCGGCATTTTTGCCACCCAGTTCCGGCCGAAGTACCGGCTGCCTTTGGTTGATCCGTAGTCGCCGCAGATCACCGAGGTCTCGTTGCGGTTCGGGAACCACTGGGATCCGGGCATGACGCGCGTCAGTTCGGTGATGATGTCGCCGATCATGCGGTCGCGTTCGGCGAGGACTTCCTCGGCGTCGCGGCGAGCCAAAAGGGGCTGCAATTCGCTTGCGGTGCCGTAGCCGTAGTCGTCTTTTGCCCGACCCGTGTACGACGTCGACCCGAACATCTCAGACACCGGACCGCATCCCGTGAGTACCGCCGCGAGCATGAGTGCTATCGATAGCCGCCACATCAATCCTCCACTTTGACGAATCGGTTGTCCTGGCCCAGTCCTGCCATGACGACGGCCTGGTTGTAGAGCGCCGTGGTGTCGACGAACGAGTACTTGCTGTGTCCCGTCGATTCACCGCGCGGTCCCAACGGTGTGGTCTCGGCGTTGGTCGACAGATCGATGAAGCCTGGCAGGTCCGACGGAATGGTCGAGCCATACCGGCCGAGGTTGGCGACGACGTCGTTCTTCGCGTGTTCGACGTACACGTGACCCTGGGTCAGGTGCAGGTCTGACGGTGTCGTGTCGTGGAGATACTGCATGGGGTTGGTCTCCAGGCCGGGCGAGCCCATGAAGACGACGTCGTCGGCGGCCGTCCCGCGCTGCAGCGCCTCGCTGGCCAGTGTCGAACCGTAGGAATGGCCGAGCACCGTCAGATGCGGGTCGGCGTCGCGGGAACTGTCGAGGCCGTTGATGAACGACGCCAGCTTCGGCGCGTTGTCGTTCGCGTAATGGGCGCTGGCAGCTTCCCCGACGTTCTCGGGCGGCTCGTAGCCGAGCCAGGCGACGGTCGCGACGGTCTCGTTGGTCTTGCCGGCCTTCTCCAGCACGCGCTGTGTCTCGGTGCGCAGCCAGCCCGCCTGTTCGACGTAGGTGGGCAGGTCGTTGCCCTCGCCGGGCTTGTCGTACGTGACTGCGCCGGTCCCCGGCACGTAAACGCTGACATGATCAGCAGTGTCGACATCGCCCAGCGCGACAGCCACTTTCGGATGCTCGCCGTCGAAATCCAGCACCAGCAGATGGCTGTCGGGCTTGGCCAGGGCTTTGTCGATCTCGGAGATGGTGCCCTTCTCCTCGCCGGTCAGATTCGGGTCATTGCGTAGCTTGGCCAACCGATTGCGGTTGGCCTGGTCCCGTGCGGCGCCGGGTACGCCGTCGAGATTGCCGATCCACTCCGGCCGCTCGGCGATGACCCGGTCCTGTTCTTCCTGGCTCAGCCCGTCCCACCACTTGTTCACCTCGGTATCGGTGGCGCCATCCGGTGGCTTGAGGCTGTCGAGCTCACGACCTGCGGGTGACGCCGGTGGGTCGCCGAAGAAGTTGCTCCGGGCGCTGCCGCTGCCTGCGTTGTCGAGGGCGGCAGCGGTGGCTTCGTCGACAGCGGTGGCTTCGTCGACAGCGGTGAACTGCTGCAGCAGGCTCTTGAGGATCGAGGTGTAGACCGCGGCGAGTTCTGGGGTGAATGTCTGGCCAGAGCCGGTAGCGGAGGCGGTGCCGTCATCGCTGACGGTGCCGCCGAGTGCGAAGACCTGCTGCACCATGCCGATGATGGTGCCGCGCAGCGCGGTCAGGCTGGTTCCGGCGGACTCCAGCGCCGACTGCATGGCGGTGAGCCGCGTCTTGAGCGCCTCGTGCTGCTGAACCAGCGAGTCGCCCTTGGCCTTCGCGGCGTCGGCGGCGGTGCCTTCCCAGCCGTCGCCAAGCTGATGCAGCGCTCGCTGTTCGTCGAAGATGAGCTCATCGAGCTGCTTGACCACACCGCGTAGCTGCGCCGCACCATCGGCCAAGCGTGCTGGGTCGGAAGCCTTCACCGCGGATATGGTCACCGACACTCGGCAGTCGCCCCCGACCGTGCTGCCATGCCGTCCCCCCGGACTGTGAATTCCCTGTCAACAACCTAGCGCCTCGCGCAGCGGGTGGCTGACGGGAATTCGGCGGCTAGCCGCAGTCGCGCAGCAGCAGGTCCGCGGTGGTCTCCCGGCGGATCAGCGGCCGCACCCGGCGCTCGCACACGGCGATGACCGGCGGCCGGGTCGTCATGGTGAAGTTCGACGCGGTGCTGTGGTGATACGCGCCGGTGCAGGCGGTGGCGAGCAGGTCGCCGGGGTGGACGTCGTCGGGCAGATCGAGGTCGTCGGCGATGGCCGTGCCGTCGCGGCCGACGATCGTGGACTGGCGCGTGGGCCCGAGGGGGTGCCGGTTGGCAAGGGCCACAGTGTAATTCGCGATCGGTGCGGAGTTGGGGTGGCTGCCGTCGACGGTGATGACGGCGCGTCCGTCGGTGCGCGCCGATACCGACTGCACCCGGTGCAGCGTCACCCCGGCGCGTCCGCTGATCGCCCGGCCGGGTTCGACGACGAGCCGGGGGCGGGGGAACCGGTTCGCGGCGCAGGCGGCGTCGAGGGCGTCTTCCAGGAAATCGGCGAGTGCTGCGACATCGAGCTCGGGTTCCCCGGTCCGGTAGGCGATGGCGTGCCCGCCGCCGATGTTCAGCTCGGTGAGCACGACGCCGTGGGCGGCGCGCACGTCAGCCATGGTGTCGACCAGCCGGCGGACGGCCTCGACGTAGACCTCCGGCTCGGCGATCTGCGTGCCCAGGTGGCAGTACAGCCCGACCAGCGGCAGCTGCGGGGTGGCCAGCGCCCGGTGAACCATCGGCAGCACGTCGACACCGGGCAGGACCTGCAGCAACATCGCCTGCGGCCGGCGCGCGACGCCGGCCAGATAGGCCATCTCGATGGGGGAGTCCAGCACGATGCGGCCCACCCCGGCGCCCGCGGCCGTCGCCAGCTCGTCGACCGACTTGCCGCTGCCGTGGACCACGATGCGCGCCGGGTCCATGCCGCCGGCGAGGGCCGTGGCCAGCTCGGCCGTCGAACACACCGCCATGCCGAGGCCGGCATCGTGCACCCAGCCGGCAACGGTCCTGGTCAGCAGGGACTGGGCGGCGTAGACCACCTCGACACCGCGCAACGTGGCGCGGTAGTGCTGCGCGCGCGTGCGGAAATCGGTCTCATCCAGAACGTATGCGGGCGTGCCGAACTCGTCGGCGACGTCGGTGAGCGCCACCGACCCGATGCAGAGACGTCCCAAGGCGTCGACCTGGGTGGTCAGCGGCCAGATGGTGGTGTCGATGCGCGGGCGCATGGCGCCCCGCAGGGACGGCAGGATGTCGAGCAGTGTCATGGCTCCAGCCTGCGCCCGGAAATGCCGGGTGAGCGTCCCGTTGACGATCCTTTGACGGGACCGTGCCCAATATTGACGAAGTCCTGCGAACTACAATCGGGGGCATCATGACCTCCCCGGGGCAGCAATCGATCCAAACCCCGTTGGCGGGGCTCGTTCAACTCGCACTCACCGATCCTGGCCTGCAGGAACTGACGCGGCAGGCCGCCGAGGGCGTCGCCGAGCAGGCTTTGGTCGGTCCGGTCAGTGCCCGGCTCCCGGTCGCCGCGGCGCTGGCTGCCGCCGGCCCGGTGCTGGTGGTCACGGCTACCGGACGCGAGGCAGACGATCTCACCGCCGAGCTGCGGGCCGTCCACGGCGATGCCGTGGCGCTGTTCCCGTCGTGGGAGACCTTGCCGCACGAGCGGCTCTCGCCCGGTGTCGACACCGTCGGCGCCCGGCTGACCGTCCTGCGCCGGCTCGCGCGGCCGGACGACACCCGGCTCGGTCCGCCACTGCGGGTCGTGGTCACCACGGCCCGGTCGCTACTGCAGCCGCTGGCCGGCGGGGTTACCGACGCCGAACCGGTGACGTTGACCATCGGCGGCGAAGCCGACTTCGACGACACCGTGACACGGCTCGTCGAGCTGGCCTACAACCGGGTCGACATGGTCGGCAAGCGCGGCGAATTCGCCGTCCGCGGAGGCATTCTCGACATTTTCACCCCGACCGCCGAGCACCCCGTGCGCATCGAGTTCTGGGGCGACGAGGTCACCGAGATGCGGATGTTCTCGGTGGCCGACCAGCGGTCCATCCCCGAGATCGCCGTCGAGACGATGATCGCGGTGCCCTGCCGCGAACTGCTGTTGACGCCCGACGTCCGCGAACGTGCCGCCGAGATCGGGGCGAGCCTGCCCAGCAGCGACAACCAGGTCACCGGCAGCATCGCGGACATGATGGCGAAGCTCGCCGAGGGCATTCCGGTCGACGGTATGGAAGCGCTGCTTCCGGTGCTGCGTCCGGGCGACCTGGCGTTGCTCACCGACCGGCTGCCGGCCGGTGCGCCGCTGCTGATCTGCGACCCGGAGAAGGTGCGGACCCGCGCGGCCGATCTGATCAAGACCGGCCGCGAGTTCCTGGAGGCCTCGTGGTCGGTGGCCGCCGTGGGCGGCGACGCGCCGATTGACGTTGAGCAGCTTGGTGGTTCGGGATTCCGGGACTTCGTGGAGATCCGGGAAGCCGCGGCCGCCGGTGGTCACCCGTGGTGGACGCTGAGCCAGCTGGCCAACGAAACGGCGGTCGAGGTCGACATCCGGCCGGCGCCGTCGGCCCGCAGCCAGCAGAGCCTCGAAGAGATCTTCGCGATGTTGCGGGCGCACATCGCCACCGGCGGACTCGCCGCGGTGGTCACCCCCGGTACCGGTACCGCGCACCGCGTGGTCGAGCAGCTCAGTGAATCCGATGTCGCCGCAACGATGTTGGAGCCCGGCGCGGTGCCGAAGGTCGGCGTCGTCGGGGTGCTCAAGGGTCCGCTGCACGACGGTCTGGTGCTGCCCGGCGTCAACCTCGTCGTCATCACCGAGACCGACCTGACGGGCAACCGGGCCGCGGTCACCGACGGCAAGAGACTTGCCGCCAAACGGCGCAACGTCGTCGACCCGCTGGCGTTGACGGCCGGCGACCTGGTGGTGCACGACCAGCATGGCATCGGCAAGTTCGTCGAGATGACCGAGCGGGTGGTCGGTGGCGCCCGGCGCGAGTACCTGGTGCTTGAGTACGCGTCGGCCAAACGCGGCGGCGGGTCCGACCGGCTGTACGTGCCGATGGACTCGCTGGACCAGTTGTCGCGGTACGTCGGCGGTACGGAGCCCACGCTGAGCCGGCTCGGCGGCAGTGACTGGACCAACACGAAGACCAAGGCGCGCAAGGCGGTTCGCGAGATCGCCGGCGAGCTGGTGTCGCTGTACGCCAAGCGGCAGTCCGCGCCGGGCCATGCGTTCGCCCCGGACACCCCGTGGCAGAACGAGATGGAGGACGCGTTCGGCTTCACCGAGACCATGGACCAGCTGACCGCCATCACGGAGGTCAAGGCCGACATGGAGAAGCCGGTCCCCATGGACCGCGTCATCTGCGGCGACGTCGGCTACGGCAAGACCGAGATCGCGGTCCGCGCGGCGTTCAAGGCGGTGCAGGACGGCAAGCAGGTCGCGGTGCTGGTGCCGACGACGCTGCTGGCCGACCAGCACCTGCAGACCTTCGCGGCCCGCATGGCCGGGTTCCCGGTGACGGTGAAGGGACTGTCCCGGTTCACCGATCCGGCCGAATCCCGTTTGGTGATCGAGGGTTTGAAGGACGGTTCGGTCGACGTGGTGATCGGCACCCACCGGCTGCTGGCGACCGGCGTCACCTGGAAAGACCTCGGTCTGGTGATCGTCGACGAGGAGCAGCGGTTCGGCGTCGAGCACAAGGAGCACATCAAGTCGATGCGCACCCACGTCGACGTGCTGACCATGAGCGCCACCCCGATCCCGCGCACCCTGGAGATGAGCCTGGCCGGCATCCGGGAGATGTCCACCATCCTCACGCCGCCCGAGGAACGCTTCCCGGTGCTGACTTACGTTGGGCCGCATGACGATAAGCAGGTCGCCGCGGCGCTGCGGCGCGAGCTGCTGCGCGACGGGCAGGCGTTCTACATCCACAACCGGGTGAAGTCGATCGACAGCGCCGCCGCCCGGGTGCGCCAGCTGGTGCCCGAGGCGCGCGTCGTGGTGGCACACGGGCAGATGCCCGAGGAGCTGCTGGAGAAGACCGTCGAGGGCTTCTGGAACCGCGATTACGACATCCTGGTGTGCACCACGATCGTCGAGACGGGCCTTGACATTTCGAACGCCAACACGCTGATCGTCGAGCGGGCCGACACCTTCGGCCTGTCGCAGCTGCACCAGTTGCGTGGCCGGGTGGGCCGCAGCCGCGAGCGCGGGTACGCGTATTTCCTGTACCCGCCGGAGGTGCCGCTCACCGAGACCGCGCACGACCGGCTGGCCACCATCGCGCAGAACAACGATCTGGGCGCCGGTATGGCGGTCGCGATGAAAGACCTCGAGATTCGCGGTGCGGGCAACGTGCTCGGTGTCGAGCAGTCCGGGCACGTCGCGGGCGTCGGCTTCGACCTGTACGTCCGGTTGGTCGGCGAGGCCGTCGAGGCCTACCGCGCTGCCGTGGACGGGAAAACCATTGCGGCCGTTGAGGAAGCGAAGGAGGTGCGGGTCGATCTGCCGATCGACGCGCACCTGCCGCCGGACTACATCGGCAGCGACCGGCTGCGGCTCGAGGCCTACCGCCGGTTGGCCGCCGCGTCCGATCACGCGCGGGTGGCGTCGGTGGTCGAAGAGCTGGTGGACCGCTACGGGCCGCTGCCCGAACCCGCGCAGCGGCTCGTCGCCGTGGCCCGGCTGCGGTTGCTGTGCCGCGAGTACGGCGTCACCGAGGTGACCGCGATCTCCGACTCGACCATCCGGTTGACGCCCCTGACGCTCATGGACTCCGGGCAGCTGCGACTCAAGCGGATGTATCCGGGTGCGAACTACCGGGCGACCACGTCGACGGTGCAGATTCCGATTCCACGGGCCGGTGCCGGCGTGGGCGCACCGCGTATCCGCGACCTGGAACTGGCGCGCGCGGTGGCCGGACTGCTGCTGGTGCTCGACGGGAAAGCGCCCGGTGACGTAGATATAACCGACCTGGGGGGTAACGCATGACGGTGGTCCTGGTCGATCCGCGCCGCCCGTCGCTGATGCCGATCGACGCGCTGGTCCTGCTCACCGGCGATGTGCAGTACACCGAGGAACTGCCGGTCAAGGTGCCGTGGTCCCTACCGTCGGGCCGGCCGGCGTACGGCGAGTCCGACAATCCGGCGCCGGTGCTGCTGTCTTCCGATCCGGAGCATCCCCAGGTGCGGGCCCGGCTCGCCGCGGGCGAGAAGCTCATCGCGGCAGACGGTTCGCAGCCCGGAGAGCGGCTCATCGACGCCGTCACGATGATGGACAAGCTGCGCAGCAACGGTCCGTGGGAGAGCGAGCAGACGCACGACTCGCTGCGTCGCTATCTGTTGGAAGAGACGTACGAGCTGTTCGACGCGGTCCGGGGTGGCAACGCCGACGACGTCCGCGAGGAGCTCGGAGATGTGTTGCTGCAGGTGCTGTTCCACGCGCGCATCGCCGAGGACGCGCCGCTGCACCCGTTCGGCATCGACGACGTCGCCGACACGCTGATCCGCAAACTGGGCAACCGCGTGCCGGCAGTGCTTGCCGGACAAGAGATTTCGCTGGAAGACCAGATCGCCCAGTGGGAAGAGCGTAAGTCGCTGGAGAAGGCCGCGCGGACGTCGTGCATGGACGAGGTGCCGACGGCGCTGCCGGCACTGGCCCTGGCGCAGAAGCTGATCGAACGGACCGGCACGGCCGGGTTGCCCGCCGATCTGCTTCCGGCCGGACTGACCTCGGTGACCCTGGCACCCGACGTCGACGCCGAAAGCGCTTTGCGCACAGTGGCTCTGGAATTCATCGACACCGTGCGGGCGACCGAGCGCCGCATCGTCGCCGCCCGCCGCGGCGACGAAGTGGCGGTGGAATTGGATGCCGCACCGCTGGGTGCGGTGTCAGCAGACGAGTGGCGGGAGCACTGGCCGGCTCAGGACGTCTGAGTCGCGGCCTCGTCGATGAGGTCGGCCACGGCGGTCGCTTGGGAGGCGAGCGACGCGTGGCTGGCGTCCAGTTCGATGATCTTGCGCGGGTTCATCCGTTGCGCCATGCGGCGTTCGTTGTCCGGGTGGATCATCCGGTCCTGGGTCGACACCTGGTACCAACTCGGCTTGGACCGCCAGGCCGGTGCCGTGACGGTGTCGCCGAAAGTCGATGCCAGCGGGGCCTTTTGGGTGACGGCCATGACGAGTGCGTCGTCAGCGGACAGGTCCTGACAGAAGCTCTCGTGGAACTTGTCCTGGAGGACCCAGAGGTAGCCGTCGGAGTCGGGTGCGAGGTTGGCGGCCGCAGCGGGCGGCAGCTCCTGGGTGATCCCTCCCGGGCTCTCGCCGGCATCGGGCGCGAAGGCCGCGATGTAAACCAGGGCGGTCACGTTGGGCAGGTCACCGGCTTCGGTGATGACGGCACCGCCGTACGAGTGCCCGACCAGGACGACGGGGCCGTCGACCTGGCTGACCATCTTGCGAGTGCGCTCGGCGTCGTCGGCCAGTGAGGTGAGCGGGTTCTCCACCGCGTGCAGCGACGAGTAGCCGCGGCGGTTCAGTTCGACGATCACGTTGGCCCAGTGGGCCGCACCGCCCCAGAATCCGTGGACCAGGACGACTGTTGGTTTTTCGGTCATGCGGTGACAGTATTTGGACGATGAGGCAAGTTCAATGACTGATACGGCGTCAAACTTTGCTGATTCACCGGTTTCTGGATCGGATGCGTTCTCCGAAATCCTCGACGCCGTCCGCCTGCGCGGCCAGGACGTCGTCCGTTATGCGCCCCGATCCGTGCCGTTCAACATCGCGATGCCGGGGCAACGTCTGCTGCACATCGTCGAGCACGGCGACGTCCGGTTGCGGGTGAGCGGCGACGGTCCACCGGTCATCCTGTGCGACGGCGACCTCGTACTGCTGGCCCGGGGTGACCGGCACCAGCTGCAGGCGGGGCCCAACGTGCCGGTTCGCGGCCTAGCCGACACGGACCGCTACGTCGACGGAGATGAACTCCCGCAACAGGATTCACCACGCTGGGTGACCGGGACGTTCGCGCTCGACGAGGCCGTCGCCGATCCGCTGTTGTCGGTGCTACCCCCGGCGATCGTGGTGCCCGGGCGCGGCGTGGACCGTGAGTGGCTGGAGGTCAGCCTGCGGCTGCTGGTGGCAGAGGTTGCGGCGCCGCGGCCCGGCTCGGCGGTGATGATCTCGCGCATCCTGGACCTGCTGTTCATCCACACCCTGCGCGCGTGGTCGCGGGACGCCTCGGCGCCGTCTGGCTGGCTCACCGCTGCGTTGGATCCGGTACTGGGCCAAGTGCTTTCGGCTGTTCACCAGGATCTGGCCAGGCCGTGGTCGGTCGCCGAACTCGCGCAGATGGCGAACTTGTCGCGGACCGCCTTCGCCGAGCGGTTCACCCGGCTGCTGGGGCGCCCGCCCGCCGCCTACCTGATCGATCGCCGGCTGGACCGGGCCGCCCAGCTGCTGCGAACGGATACCGCGTCGGTGGCCGCGGTCGCCGCGGCGGTGGGCTACACCTCCGAGGCCGGTTTCAGCCGGGCGTTCAGCCGACGCTTCGGCGCCCCACCGCTGCGCTGGCGGAACACCGCCGGCCGCGCCGGCTGACGTCTCCCACACCCAGAACTTGGGATCGGTAGCCGAACGGCCCCGGTGTGATTGCTCCAACGACGCCGATCAACGAGCGTCCAAAGAGAGGAATCACCGTGAAGATCGTGCCCGCCGTCATCGAACAGCACGTCAACCGCTTCGATCGCCAGCAGAGCCTGATCATCGCGATCAGCACTGGCCTGCTGGCCTTCTGGTCGGGCTACCGCGTGGCGTGGTCGCTCTACCTGACCCTCGCCTACGACTTCCTGTTCGGCTCGCTGGTCTTCCAGATCGCGCTGTGGGGTGTCATCGGTGGCGCTGCGGCGGTCGCGTCGCTCGCGTTCTACAACCGCTACCGCACCGCCGAGCAGCCCGACGCTCAGCCGAGCAGCGTCGAGCCCCAGTAGTCCGACGAACCATCACGCACACCTGGCGGGCAGGCGAAGATGCCGCTGCCGGTGTGCGTGATGTATTCGTTCAGGGCATCGTTGTCGGACAACGACCTCTGCATCGGGATGAACGACTCGGCCGGGTTGCGGACGAACGCGATGAAGAACAGCCCGGCGTCCAGGTGGCCGAAACCGTCCGAGCCGTCGGTGAAGTTGTAGCCGCGGCGCAGAATCTTCGCCCCTTTGTTGGCCTCCGGCGAGGCCAGCCGCACGTGGGAGTCGAGGTCGACCAGCGGCGCGCCGTCGGCACCCTTGCTGTCGAAGTCCAGCGGGGTGAACTCGTCGGTGTACCCGTTGGGTGCGCCGTTGCCCTTCTGTCGTCCGATGACCCGCTCCTGCTCCGCCAGCACGGTGCGGTCCCAGGATTCGATGAGCATCCGAATGCGGCGGCTGATCAGGTAGGAGCCGCCCGTCATCCAGGCCGGTCCGTCGCCGTTGGCGATCCAGACGTGCTGGTCGATGGCGGACGTGTCCTCGGCCTTGAGGTTGTTTGTTCCGTCCTTGAACCCGAACAGATTTCGCGGCGTGGACTGGGTGAGAGTCGTCGACGAGGTGCGGCCGAAACCGAGCTGCGAGTACCGCACGGCAACGGTACCGAAGCCCACCCGAGCCAGGTTGCGGATGGCGTGCACCGCGACCTGCGGGTCGTTGGCGCAGGCCTGCACGACGATGTCGCCGCCGCAGCGCTTCGGGTCGAGCTTCTCGTTGCGGAACTTGGGCAGGTCGACCAGGTGCGCCGGGCGCTGGGCGTCGATGCCGAACCGGTCCTTGCCGTCCTTGCGGAAGAAGCTGGGGCCGAAGCCGATGGTCACGGTCAACGCGGAGGGCGAAAGACCAAGGGCCTCACCGGTATCGGCCGGCGGTGCGTATGGATTGAGCCCGATGGCCCCGTGTGCGACGGCCTCTTCGCCGAGCGTCATGCGCTCGGCCATCTCGGTCCACTTCTTCAGCATTGCCACCACGTCGGCCTTCTTGTCCGTCGTGACGTCGAAGGTGGCGAAGTGCATGCGGTCCTGCGCGGCGGTGACGATGCCCGCCTGATGGGTGCCGCGGAACGGCACCGGGTTGCGCAGGTTGTTGTCGACCACTGCCGCGGACGAGCGGGCGGCCAGCGCGCCGGTGGCGGCGGCGCCGACCACAGCGGCCGTCACTCCGGCTGCGCCGAACAGTTTGCGTCGGCTGAGGCCGCCCTGCTCGGTCACGGTCGGTTCATTGGTGCCCGGCTGGGGCTCACTGCTTGGCGATGACACCCTGCACCTCGCTGACCTCCTTGCTCAGGGCATCGACCGCGCGCGAAAGTTCTTGCCGCTCAGGCTCGGTCACCTTGTCGTAGGAGATGAAGCCGTCGCCCTGGCGCCACTTGTTCAGCAGCTTCTGGACGTTCTCGAAGGCGGCGTCGACGTCCTTGCCCAGCTGCGGGTTGCGCTCGTCGAGGATCGGGTCCACCGAGCCGACCGCGGTCCGCGAGCCCTCGATGTTGGCCTGGATGTCCCACAGGTCGGTGTGGCTGAAGATGTCTTCCTCGCCGGTGATCTTGGTCTTGGCGATCTCGTCGAGCAGCTCCTGCGCGCCACCGGCGATCTTGGTGGAGTCGATGGTCCACTTGGGATCCTTGACGCCGGCTTCGAGCTCCTTGACGTCGGCGACCAGCTGGTCGGCCAGCGCGTTGGCGTCAGGCTGCAGTCCGGTGACCCACAGCTGCTTCTCCAGGACGTGGAAGCCGGTCCACTTGTCGCCTGGCTTGACGTCGGCTTCGCGCAGGTCGATCCGCGGGTCCAGGTCGTCGGGGAACGACTCGGCGACCGGCTCGATGCGCTCGTAGAAGGTGCGGGCCTTCGGGTACTGGGCCTTCGCGGCGGCGACGTCACCCTTCTTCACCGCGGCGGCGAACGCCTCGGTGGCGGGCACCAGGGCGGTGGTCTGGTCGATGACGTACTTCTTGTAGAACTCCGCGGCGTCCTTGAACTTGCCGGAGTCGTCGATCTTGACGGTGTCGCCGGTGACGGTGAAGTCACCGCGGATGCCGTCGCCGACCATGCCGGGCTTGCACGCCGTCTTGTAGGTGCCGGCTTCAGGCAGCTGCACGATCAGCTTGCGCTGCAGGCCGGGGGAGACGTTCTCGATCTCGCCCATCACCTTGTCGCCGGGGCCGTAGACGTAGAACTCGGTGACCTTGGTGCCGTTGTTGGTGACGACGAACGTGCTCGGGCCCGTCTTGGCCGACGTCGCCGACAGCTTGCAGGCGTCGTCGGTGGCGGTCACGGTGATCTCGCCGGAGGCGGACTTGTTCTCGTCCGACTTGGAGGTACACGCGGAGACCGCGGTCAGACCGGCGAGCAAGGCGGCGGAGGCGGCCAGGCCGGTCTTGACGTTCAGGGCAGCGAGATTCACGAAGCGGACCTTTCGAGGGTGGCAGCAGGGGTGGGTTTGGCTGCGACAGGTCGCAGGAACAGCGTCAGGACGACCAACAGGTAGGCCAGCCAGCAGACGAACTGCAGGACAGATGGGGTGGGGCTGATGTTGAAGATGCCCTGGATCGCCTGGCCGTACCACGACGACCAGTTGAAGACTCCCGTCAGATCGAAGGCCCTGGCGCCCAGGCCGGGCAGCCAGCCGACGGTCTGCAGCGCGTGGATCGCGTAGGACAGGATGCCGGCGGCGACGACGACCAGGAAGGCGCCGGTGTATTTGAAGAACTTCGCCAGGTTGATCCGCACCGCACCGGCGTACATGCCGTAGGCGAAGGCGACGGCGATGAGCAGGCCGATCAGCAGCCCGGCCAGCGGCCATGCCGTCGAGGCGCTGGCGTAGCCGACCATGAACAGCGCCGTCTCGACGCCCTCGCGGCCGACGGCCAGAAAGGCCAGGGTGGCGACGGCCCAACCGCCGGTCTCCAACGCGCGGGTCATGTCGCCGCGCAGGTCACCGGAGATGGTGGCGGCGGCTTTGCGCATCCACAGCACCATGGTGGTGACGATGATGACGGCGACCAGCGACGCGACTCCGGCGATGGCCTCGGCCGCCAGTCCGGAGATGGTGTTCTCGCTGAGCTGGATGGTGAGGAAAACGCCGATGGTCATCGCGATGGCGCCGGCGACTCCGAGCCAGACCCACTTCAGGGCGTCGCGGCGGTCGGACTTCACGAGGAACGCGATGAGGATGGTGACGACGATCGCAGTTTCGAGGCCTTCACGAAGGCCGATCAGCAAGCTGCCAAATAGCTGTGAGGAAACGCCGGGGCCCGCGGCGACCAGCGATGTCGAGACCGCGAAAGTGGTGGTCATCCGCAATCCTTAGATAGACTAAACGGCAACACAGGGTTGCCTTGCCAAAGCAAGGCAAGCCAACCTTATCAGCGGATCGGCTGCATCGTTGCTACGTACCGGAAAGCTTGCGCTCCGGGGTGCACTCAGCTCGGCATGCGACGATGACAGGGCGACGAATCCGTCGAGAATCTCAGTGCATGGGGGAGTACCGGTGTTGCGAGCGCGTTGGCTGCGGGCGAGCGCTGTCGTCGCCGCGACGGCGCTCCTGATGGCCTCGAGCTGCTCGTTTCAGCCCGGCTACCTGCGCGGAGTGCCGCCGCCGGCCGGGCCTGCCGTGCCGCCGATCAACACCCACGTGAAGGGCCGGGGCGCCGATCAGCTGCGCGACTGGGCCGAGCACCTGGCACCGCCGCTGGGCATTCCGGCCATGGCGCTGGAGGCCTATGGGTACGCCGCGCGCGTCGCCGAGGTCGAGAACCCCAAGTGCCACATCGCGTGGACGACGCTGGCGGGCATCGGCATGGTCGAGAGCCACCACGGCACCTACCGCGGCGCGACCATCGCCCCGAACGGTGACGTGACGCCCCCGATCCGGGGCGTGCCACTCGACGGAACCATGAACAACCTGCGGATTCCGGACTCCGACTCCGGCAGCATGGACAGCGACGACGCCGTCGACCGCGCCATGGGACCCATGCAGTTCATCCCGGACACCTGGCGGTTGTACGGCGTCGACGCCAACAACACCGGCTTCGCCAGCCCCGACAACATCGACGACGCGGCGCTGTCGGCGGCGGGTTACCTCTGCTACCGCGGTAAGGATCTGTCCAGCCCGCGCGGCTGGATGGACGCGCTGCACGCGTACAACATGTCCGACGACTACGCCCGCGCCGTGCGGGACTGGGCGACGGCATATGCGAACGGGCACCAAAGATAGGTAGCCAAGATCGGTACCCGTAGCTGCCGCACTTCCGGTCTTGGCACCGTTTAGGCTGATGGGCGTTCGCACGAGTCCGTGACGCCAAAGGGAGACCCAAGTGCCAATCATCGAACAGGTCGGAGCCCGCGAGATTCTCGACTCTCGGGGAAATCCGACGGTCGAGGTCGAGATCGCACTGACCGATGGAACGTTCGCCCGTGCGGCCGTGCCGTCGGGTGCGTCGACCGGTGAGCACGAGGCTGTCGAACTGCGTGACGGTGGCCCCCGCTACCTCGGTAAGGGTGTCGAGAAGGCCGTTGAGGCCGTGCTCGACGAGATCGCTCCCGCGGTCATCGGCCAGGCTGCCGACGACCAGCGCATCATCGACCAGGCGCTGCTGGACCTGGACGGCACTCCGGACAAGTCGCGCCTCGGCGCCAACGCCATCCTCGGCGTCTCCCTGGCCGTGGCGAAGGCCGCTGCCGACTCCGCCGGCCTGCCGCTTTTCCGCTACATCGGCGGCCCGAACGCCCACATCCTGCCGGTGCCGATGATGAACATCCTCAACGGTGGCGCCCACGCCGACACCGGCGTCGACGTCCAGGAGTTCATGGTCGCTCCGATCGGTGCCCCGACCTTCAAGGAATCGCTGCGCTGGGGCGCCGAGGTCTACCACTCGCTCAAGTCCGTGTTGAAGAAGCAGGGCCTGTCGACGGGCCTCGGTGACGAGGGCGGTTTCGCGCCTGACGTCGCCGGCACGTACGCCGCGCTCGAGCTCATCAGCACCGCCATCGACGCCACCGGCCTGAAGCTGGGCAGCGACGTGGCCCTGGCCCTCGACGTCGCGGCCACCGAGTTCTACACGGACGGAACGGGTTACGCCTTCGAGAAGCAGACCCGCACCGCCGAGCAGATGGCCGAGTTCTACGCCTCGCTGCTCGACTCCTTCCCGCTGGTGTCCATCGAGGACCCGCTGTCCGAAGACGACTGGGATGGCTGGGTGGCGCTGACCACCGCGATCGGTGACCGCGTCCAGCTCGTCGGCGACGACCTGTTCGTCACCAACCCGGAGCGCCTGGAAGAGGGCATCGAAAAGGGTGCCGCCAACGCGCTGCTGGTGAAGGTGAACCAGATCGGCACGCTCACCGAGACTTTGGACGCTGTCGCCCTGGCGCACGCCAACGGCTACAAGTCGATGATGAGCCACCGCAGTGGCGAGACCGAGGACACCACCATCGCCGACCTGGCTGTCGCGTGCGGCTGTGGCCAGATCAAGACCGGTGCCCCGGCCCGCAGCGAGCGTGTCGCCAAGTACAACCAGCTGCTGCGCATCGAGGAGACCCTGGGCGACGCCGGGCGGTACGCCGGCGACCTGGCGTTCCCGCGTTTTGCGGTGGAAGCCAAGTAGTTTCGCGGGTCTGACCTACCGATATGGCCGATCCCAAACGGCGTTCCCCCGCCTCTCGCCCCGCCAAACCCGGCGAGGCGAAGCGGGGGCGCGCCGGGAACGGCACGTCGGCCGCCAAGGCGGGTAACCGGCCCAAGGCCGAGCCCCGGCGGGTCCCGGAAAATCTGCCCGTCCCCGTCACCGAGCCCATCCGGCAGGCCTACACGGAGTCGGTCGAGCACCATGCCGAGCAGCGGCTGGGGTCCGCGGCGCGCCGGGCGGCGATTCTCGCCGTCGTGGTGTGCGTGCTGACCCTGACCATCGCCGGACCGGTGCGCACCTTCTTCGCGCAGCGCACCGAGATGCAGCAGTTGGCCACGGCAGAGTCCCAATTACGTTCGCAGATCAGCAATTTGGAGCAGCAAAAGGTGAAGTTGGCCGACCCGGTGTACATCGCCGCGCAGGCCCGTGAGCGATTGGGCTTCGTGATGCCGGGCGATATCCCGTATCAGGTGCAACTGCCTCCCGGTGCCGTCGCGACGCCCGTCGCGCCCGCGCCGTCGCCCACCGCGAAGAGCAACCAGCCCTGGTACACCGCGCTGTGGCACACCATTGCCGATCAGCCGCACGGCCTGACGCCGACGCCGGCGGTCGTTCCGCCCGGCCCCGATGGCGCCGTGCCCTCGACTGACCAGCCCGCACCTCAGGCGCCGCCCGGTGGTTGACGCTGCTGATCTGGAAGCCGTTGCGGCCCAACTGGGGCGGGAACCGCGTGGGGTCCTGGAGATCGCCTACCGCTGCCCCAACGGCGAACCCGGCGTGGTCAAGACCGCACCGCGGTTGCCCGACGGAACTCCTTTTCCCACCCTGTATTACCTGACCCATCCGGCGCTGACGGCTGCGGCCAGCCGGCTCGAGTCGTCCGGGCTGATGCGGGACATGACCGAACGTCTGCAGGCATCCGAAGAGTTGAGCGCGGCGTATCTGCGGGCGCACGAGTCGTTCCTGGCCGAGCGGGACGCCATCGAGTCGCTGGGGACGACGTTCTCCGGCGGCGGGATGCCGGACCGGGTGAAGTGCCTGCATGTGGTGATGGCGCATTCGTTGGCAAAAGGCCCGGGCATCAACCCCTTTGGCGATGAGGCGCTGGCGTTGTTGGCGGTCGAACCGGCGATGGCCGGGATTCTGGATCCGAAGGTGTGGGTGTGAGTTCGCGGGTCGCGGCAGTGGACTGTGGCACAAACTCCATCAGACTTCTGATCGCTGATGTCGCCGACGGTCGGTTGCGTGACGTCCATCGCGAGATGCGGATCGTCACCCTCGGTGAAGGTGTCGACGCCACAGGCGAATTCGCGCCCGCCGCGCTGGCCCGGACCGAAGCCGCGCTGGCCGACTACGTCGACGTGATGCTGGCGCACGATGTGTCCAAGGTGCGGATGGTCGCGACCTCCGCGGCCCGGGACGCCGGCAACCGCGACGAGTTCTTCGCGATGACGGCCCGGCTGCTGGGCCGGGTGATGTCGGGCGCGGTGGCCGAGGTGATCACCGGGACCGAGGAAGCGGCGTTGTCGTTCCGCGGCGCCGTCGGCGAATTGGACCCGGCGACAGGACCTTTCGTGGTCGTCGACCTGGGCGGCGGTTCGACCGAGGTGGTGCTCGGCGGGTCCGGTGCCGCGGTCGAGGACGTGGTGGCCAGCTTCTCGGCCAACATCGGCTGCGTGCGGCTCACCGAGCGATGCCTGCAGACGGATCCGCCCACCGCCGACGAGGTGGCGGCGGCGCGTGCTGTGGTGCGCGAGAAGTTGGCTGAGGCTTTGGACGTCGTGCCCGTCGAAGGTGCCCGCACCTGGGTCGGCGTGGCCGGCACATTCACCACGGTGGCCGCGCTGGCCCTGGGCCTACCCGAGTACGACTCCGAGGTAATTCACCTGTCCCGCATCGGAATTCCCGATGTCGTCAAGGTGTGCGACGACCTGATCGCGATGCCACGGGCGCAACGTGCCGAACTCGGCCCCATGCACCCGGGCCGGGTGCCGGTGATCGGCGGCGGGTCGGTCGTCGTCGAGGAATTGGCCCGCGAATTCGGTCAGCGGGCGGGGATCGCGGAATTGGTGGTCAGCGAGCACGACATCCTGGACGGCATCGCGCTGTCTGTCTGACGCCGAGCGTGGGGGTTTCCGCGGAAATTCGATGAAAATCCCTCGTCAACCCCCACGGTCGACGGTCGAGATTTCTAGTTAGACCTTGCAGTTCGGGCGGTTGTGGCAGTGGTGTCCGTCGCGGCATGCGTTGCACTGACAGCCGCACGTCGACACGTTCTTGGTGGAAACCTTCATTACTGTTCACCCCTGATTGTCTCGGCTTATCGAGATATGACTACTTCACCATAGTTCGATCAGGGTGCCGCGTGAAGGTCGCGGAGGAGACTGGTCGATGTCCGGGTGCTACGGCGAGTGTGACGGCCAGCGCGGTGACGCGCGCGAAAAATCAACGCTAAGCGCCACGTTCGGCGTAGGAGCCTGGGCAACGTCATAACAGACCGGCGGCCGGAATCAGTCCTCGTGAGACTGACTTCCGGCCGTCGGCTGGGGTTGATTCAGTTGGCTGTGTCGTCCGAGGTCTGGACGATGGGCGCGGCCGGAGCGGCGGGGGCACCCAGCTGGCGGGCGACGAAGTCCGCGGCCTGGTTGGCCATGCCGTTGAACTTGTAGGCGCTGTGGGCGGAGCGGTCCATGCCGCCACCGCAGATCGGGTCGCCGGGGGCGCACAGCTGGATGGTCTTGCCGGCGTACGCGCCGCCGATGTTGATGGCGGGGGCGCTGCGGTCGGCGACGCTCAGCACGAACGGGCTCGGGGTGCCGAACAGGACCACTGCGGCGACGTGCGAGGCGACCGAGGAGGGCATCGGGCCGCTGATGCCGGCGGGCAGGACGAACCCGGCGGGCACGCTGCTCATGGTGCTGTAACCGGCGACGGCGGCGCCCTGCGAGTAGCCGCCGATGACGATCTTGGTGGCGGGGCACGAGGCGGCGATGGACTCGATGCGGTTGGTGGCGTCGGCGACGCCCTCGGCGGCCTGGCCGAAGTCCAGGGAGGCGGGGTAGTTCACGCCGTAGGCGTCGATGTTGCGGCCGGGCATGCGGGCGTTCAGTGCGTCGACGAAGGCTTGGCCGGTGGCTCCGACGCCGGGGCCTTCGAAGGTGCCGCGGGCGAAGACGACCTCGACGTTCGCACAGGAGTCGTCGGCGGCGCTGGCGGTGGCGACCGGGCCGGCGATGGCGCCGACGGCGATCGTGAAGGCGGCCACGGCGGTCAGTGCCACCTTGTTGGCCACGTTACGAATGGCGCTCATGTTGTTTCCCCGTCCTTGAAGTTCTAGTTGCCTGGTATAAGCCGAACGGGGGTGCTGCGATTCCGCCTGCCCGGTGTGACGTACCGCATATCTAGGGTGGCTAACCATTAGGGATGATCTGCGGGCTCTGATGCGTTGGGTTCTTGCCGCGCAAATCAGGGTGCCGTCGTTCGCGTCACGGGGAGCGCGTGTGGTCGGCCAACTGACGGATAAAAATCAGTCGAACTGCACGCGCCGAGCTGTAAGGATGAAGCCGTGATCGACGACTGGCGCAGCATCAATCTGGCGAACTGGGAGGCGCGGGTGCCGCTGCACACCGCACTCGATGGCTACGACCTGGCTGACTTCGACGACCCCGAATACCTTTCGGCCGTAGTGCGTTACGACTTGCCGCGGCTCGGGCAGCTCGACGGCCGCGACGTGGTGCACCTGCAGTGCCACATCGGTACCGACACGGTATCGCTGGCCAGGCTCGGTGCCCGCTCGGTAACGGGGCTGGACTTTTCGCCGGCCGCCCTGGACGCGGGCCGGGACCTGGCTCGTCGGGCCAACGCCGACGTGCGCTTCGTCGAGTCCGACGTGGATGGTGCGGTCGGGGCGCTCGGCGCGGGATGTTGCGACGTTGTCTACACCGGCATCGGCGCCCTCTGCTGGTTGCCCGACATCCGTCGGTGGGCGGCTGTCGTCGCCGAGCTGCTGCGGCCAGGGGGCCGGCTGTTCATGCGCGAGGGACACCCCGTGATGTGGGCGATCTGCGACCCGCGGCCGGACGGTCTGCTGGTGCTGGAGTATCCCTACTTCGAGGATGGCGGAACGGTTTTCGTCGAACACGAGAGCTACGCCGGCTCGGGTGTCGTCACCGCGCCCGAGTCGGTCAGCTTCAACCATGGTCTCGGGGAGATCTTCACCGCGCTCACCGAGGCCGGGCTGACCGTCACCGCGCTGGAAGAACATCGCGAGGTGCCATGGAATCCGTTGGGGGATGCGATGATCCTCAGCAGCGACTTCGAGGAGGAATACGTCCTCGCCGGCGAGCGTGACCGGATGCCGATGACCTACACCCTGCAAGCAGTGAAAAGCTGACGCTACTCCTGGAAGCGGTACCCCATCCCGGCCTCGGTCAGCAGGTGCTTGGGGTGTGATGGGTCGACCTCGAGCTTGCGGCGCAGCTGCGCCAGGTACACGCGCAGGTAGTGGGTCTCCTTGGCGTACGCCGGACCCCACACCTCTTTGAGCAGTTCCTCGCGGCCCACCAGCTTGCCGCGGTTGCGCACCAGCATCTCCAACATGCCCCATTCGGTGGGGGTCAGGTGCACCTCGTTGCCGCTGCGGGTCACTCGCTTGGCCGCGAGATCGACGGTGAATGAGGATGTTTCGACGACGGGCTCGTCGGTCTCGGATGCCGCCGCGCCGCGCCGCACGGCGGCCCGCAGCCGGGCCAGGAACTCGTCCATGCCGAACGGCTTGGTCACGTAGTCGTCGGCCCCGGCGTCGAGGGCCTCGACCTTGTCCATCGAGTCGGTGCGCGCCGACAGCACGATCACCGGAGCCGTGAGCCAGCCGCGCAACCCGGCCAGCACGTCGATGCCGGACATGTCGGGCAGGCCGAGGTCCAGGATCACCACGTCGGGTTTGTGTTCGGCGGCCGCCTTCAATGCCTCGGCGCCCGTGGCTGCGACGGTGACGTCGTACCCGCGCACCGACAGGTTGATCCGCAACGCACGCAGAATCTGTGGTTCGTCGTCGATGACCAGAACCCGTGTCACACCCGATCCTTTCCCGCGGCTGCCAGGTCCACCACGACGGTCAGCCCGCCGCCGGGGGTGTCGGTGGCAGAGATGGTGCCGCCCATTGCTTCGACAAAACCGCGCGCGACCGAAAGACCAAGTCCCACACCGGTGCTGTTGTCGTGGTCGCCGAGGCGCTGGAACGGCGCGAACAGCTGCTCCTCGGCGCCGCGGGGGATGCCGGGCCCCTCGTCGACGATGGTGATCAGCACCCGGTCGCCGACCTGTCCGGCGTTCACCCGCACCACGCTGCCCGCGGAGTAGCGCAGCGCATTGTCGATAAGGTTGACCAGCACCCGCTCCAGCAGGCCCGCATCGGCCAGTGCGACGGCGTCGCCGGCTTCGACCTTGATTCGCTCGAGCCCACGGTGCCCGTAACCGGTTGCGCCCCGGCTGATTCCGAGCAGCGCCCGCTGCACGACCTCTTCCATGTACACGCGCCGCAGCTCCGGTTTCACCACCCCGGCGGCCAGCCGCGAGGAGTCCAGCAGGTTGCCCACCAACGCGGTCAGCTGGTCGACGGATTCCTCGACGGTGGCCAGCAATTCGGCGGTGTCTTCGGGGGAGAAGCCGACGTCTTCACTGCGCAGGCTCGACACCGCGGCCTTGGCTGCGGCCAGCGGGGTGCGCAGGTCGTGGCTGACGGCGCTGAGCAGCGAGCGGCGCAGTTCGTCGGCCTTGGCGATGGCTTCGGCGCGGCCGGCTTCCTCGGCCAAGGCACGCTGGCGCACCAGTCCCGCCGCCTGCCGGGCGACGGCGCCGAGTACCCGACGGTCGCGCGCCTCGGTCTTGCGGCCGGCCATCAGCAGCCAGTATTCGTCGTCGCTGACCTCGATCGCGGTGTCGGCGGAATCGACTGTGACACAGGGTTGTGCGCCGACGCACGCGACGATGCCGTCCTCCTCGTGCAGCAGGCTGACGGCCCGTTGCGCATAGGTCTCGCGGACGCGTTCCAGCAGCGTGGTCAGGTCGGCGCCGCGCAGCACGCTGCCGGCGAACAGGGCCAGCAGCTCGGCTTCCTGTGAGGCGTGCCGGGCTTCCCTGGACCGTTTGGCGGCGCCGTCGACCAGTGCGGCGACCGCCACCGCGACGGCCAGCAGCACCACAATGGTCAGGGCACTGTCCGGATCCGCGATGGTGAAGCTGTACCGCGGGGCGACGAAGAAGTAGTTGAGCAGCAGCCCGGACAGGACTGCCGACAGGGCGGCCGGGGCCACGCCGCCGAGCAGCGCGACGATCAGCACACCGATGAAGAACACCGCGCTCTCGCCGCCGATGTGCAGGAACGGATCCAGCAGCGCGGTGATGGCGGTGATGATGGCCGGCACGACGACAGCGGCCAGCCAGGACGCCAGGTGCCGCTGCCCGCGGGTCGCCGTCGACCAGGACCAGCCGGGCTGGGACTGCTCATGGGTGACCATGTGCACGTCGATTTTGCCGGAGTTCTGGACGGTCTTGGCGCCGATGCCCTCGTCGAATAGCCGGGCCCAGCGCGACCGTCGCGATGTGCCCAACACCAACTGGGTGGCGTTCATCTCTCGGGCGAAATCCAGTAGGGCACTGGGGACGTCACCGTCACTGCCGCCGACGACGGTGTGCAGGGTGGCGCCGAGACTGGTCGTCAGCTCACGTACCTTGCCCATCTGCGGCGCGGAGACTCCCGTCAGTCCGTCGCCGCGGACGACGTGCACCACCATCAGCTCGGCGCTGGATTTGGAGGCGATGCGGGACGCCCGCCGGACCAGGGTCTCTGATTCCGGGCCGCCGGTGACCGCCACGACGACTCGTTCGCGGGCTTCCCAGGTATCCGAAATATTGTGCTCGGCACGGTATTTCGCGAGCGCGGCGTCGACCTGGTCGGCCAGCCACAGCAGTGCCAGTTCGCGCAGGGCGGTGAGGTTGCCCTGCCGGAAGTAGTTGGACAGCGCCGCATCGACGCGTTCGGGTGCGTACACGTTGCCGTGGGACAGCCTGCGGCGCAACGCTTCCGGGGTGATGTCGACCAGTTCGATCTGGGCGGCGCTGCGCACCACCGAGTCCGGCACCGTCTCCTGCTGCTCGATGCCGGTGATCTGGGCGACGACGTCGTTCAGGCTCTCGAGGTGCTGGACGTTGACGGTGGAGATGACGGTGATGCCGGCGGCGAGCAGTTCCTCGACGTCCTGCCAGCGCTTGGCGTTCTTGCTGCCGGGCGTATTGCTGTGCGCCAGTTCATCGACCAGCACCACCTCGGGGTGGCGGGCCAGCACCGCCGGGACATCCAGCTCGGCGAAGGTCCCGCCGCGGTAGTCGATGAACCGCGGCGGGATCCGTTCGATGCCCTCCAGCGCCTCGGCCGTCTTCTTGCGGCCGTGCGTCTCGACCACGGCCGCGACCACGTCGGTGCCGCGCTCGAGCCGGCGGCGCGCCTCGCCGAGCATCGAGAAGGTCTTGCCCACGCCGGGGGCCGCACCCAGGTAGATGCGTAGCTCGCCCCGCTTGTCCGGCACTTCCATGTACCCCATTGTCCAGTAGGTCAGCTGGTTGCCGGACGAAGTCCGGCAGATGACCCGAGCGGGTATCGCTTGTCCAACGCGAGATTCAGCTGCAGGACGTTGACCCGCGGCTCACCCATGAAGCCCAGGGCACGGCCACTGGTGTTGTCCTGCACCAGAGCCCGGACCTGGTCAGCCGAGATGTGTCGGACCTTGGCGACCCGGCCCACCTGCAGGTCGGCGTAGTCGACCGAGATGTCGGGGTCCAGTCCACTGCCGCTGGCGGTGACGGCGTCGGCCGGAACCTGCGGGTCGGCCGACGCCGAACCGCGGATCGCGACGATCTGCCCGGCGGTGTAATCCTCGCCGTACTTGGCGCATTCGACGCGCACACCCTCATAGGTCGTGGCGAACGGCGTCGTGGTCGTGTCGCACGGCTGGTTCACACTGACCACCTTGGTGGGATGCGTGACGTTGCCCGTGGCATCGCGCGGACCGATCACCGACAGCACCGCGCCCACGCCGTCCGAGGTGCAGAACGGACGTGCCCCGGCGTTGTGGTCCAGGCCCTCGGTGTCCGCGACGCCGTAGCTGCGCGTGCACACCTGGGTCAGCAAGCTCGGCTTGAATCCGGCATCGCTGGCCGACTTGCCGGCCTTGATCTCGGCCGGGTCACCGGGCGTGTCGACAATGCTCTCGGGGCCGAGGTTGCTCGCGCCGCTGGCCATCGGGTCGTACCCGGTGCCGGCGGCCGACGGCCGACCCTGGAAATACTGCGGCAGCACATTGCCTTTGGCGTCGGTGAACAGCTGGCCGATGAGGGAGCTGCCGACGACCTTGCCGCCCGCGGTGACGAGCGAGCCCTCGGCCTTGTCCTTGAGCCCGGGGAGCTGGGCGATGGCCCAGACGAGCACCGGGTAGGCCAGACCGGTGATGACGGTCAGGACCAGCAGTGCGCGCAGGGCGGCAGCGTGTACGCGAATCAGGTTGCCAATATTCATGATTAAGACATCCCCGGGATGAACTGGATGAGCAGGTCGATGAGTTTGATGCCGATGAACGGGGCGATGATGCCGCCGAGGCCATAGACATACAGGTTGCGGCTCAAGAGCTTTGACGCACTGCTGGGGGTGTATCGGACACCGCGCAGCGACAGCGGGATCAACGCGATGATCACCAGGGCGTTGAAGATCACCGCGGACAGGATCGCCGACTGCGGGCTGTGCAGCCGCATGATGTTCAGCAGATCCAGGCCGGGGAACAGGGCCACGAACATCGCCGGGATGATCGCGAAGTACTTCGCGATGTCGTTGGCGATGGAGAACGTGGTCAACGCGCCGCGGGTGATCAGCAACTGCTTGCCGATCTCCACGATCTCGATGAGCTTGGTCGGGTCGGAGTCGAGGTCGACCATGTTGCCGGCCTCTTTGGCCGCCGAGGTGCCGGTGTTCATCGCGACGCCGACGTCGGCCTGGGCCAGCGCGGGGGCGTCGTTGGTGCCGTCACCGGTCATCGCGACGAGCTTGCCGCCCGCCTGTTCCTTCTTGATCAGTGCCAGCTTGTCCTCGGGCGTGGCTTCGGCCAGGAAGTCGTCAACCCCGGCCTCGTCGGCAATCGCCTTGGCGGTCAACGGGTTGTCGCCGGTGATCATGACGGTGCGGATGCCCATCTTGCGCATCTCGTCGAACCGCTCCCGCATGCCTTGCTTGACGACGTCCTTGAGGTGGATCACGCCGAGCACTTCGGCCTTGCCCTGCTGAATGCGACCGACCACCAACGGGGTGCCGCCCGCCGCGGAGATGCCGTCGACGATCTCGCCCAATTCGAATGGCACGGTGCCGCCGTGGCCCCGAATCCAGTCGGCGACGGAGTTGGCCGCACCCTTGCGCAGCTGCTGGCCGTCGTGCAGATCCACGCCCGACATGCGGGTCAGCGCCGTGAACTCGATCCAGGTGGCGTCGGTCAACTCACCCGGGGTACGGGCGCGCAGGCCGTAGGTTTCCTTGGCGTACACCACGATCGACCGACCCTCGGGGGTCTCGTCGGCGAGGCTGGACAGCTGCGCCGCATCGGCGAGCTGCTCAGCGGTGACACCGGGCACCGGGAGGAAGCCCGACGCCTGGCGGTTGCCGAGGGTGATGGTGCCCGTCTTGTCGAGCAGCAGGGTGTTGACGTCGCCGGCGGCTTCGACGGCGCGGCCGGACATGGCCAGCACGTTGCGCTGCACCAGCCGGTCCATGCCGGCGATACCGATGGCGGACAGCAGTGCACCAATTGTGGTGGGGATCAAACAGACCAGCAGCGAGACCATCACGATGCCGGTGACGCCGAAGGCATCGAGCGCCTCGGTGTCGGGCACGCCCGGGTTGTTGGCCTTCGAGTAGATGGCCAGCGGCTGCAGGGTCGCGACGGCGAACACGAAGATGATCGTCAACGCGGCCAGCAGGATGTTGAGCGCGATCTCGTTGGGGGTCTTCTGCCGGTTGGCGCCCTCGACGAGCGCGATCATGCGATCGACGAAGCTCTCGCCCGGCTTCTGGGTGATCTGCACGACGATCCGGTCGGACAGCACCGTGGTGCCGCCGGTGACGGCGCTGCGGTCGCCACCGGATTCCCGGATGACGGGGGCTGATTCGCCGGTGATTGCCGACTCGTCAACGGAGGCAATGCCTTCCACCACGTCACCGTCGCCAGGGATGACCTGCCCGGCCTCGACCACGACGATGTCGCCCTGCTGCAGCAGCGGAGCGGCGATCTCCTCTTCGGTTCCGGCGCTGCCCGGCGCCCAGCCGACCAGCTTGCGGGCCATGGTGTCGGACTGGGTCTTGCGCAGGCTCGCGGCCTGCGCTTTGCCGCGGCCTTCGGCAACAGCTTCGGCCAGGTTCGCGAAAACGACTGTCAGCCAGAGCCAGAACACGATCAGCCAGGCGAACCAGCTGGGCTCCAACGCGGCCAGGACCGTCGACCAGACGGCGCCGATCTCGACGATCAACATCACGGGGTTGCGCCACAGGGTGCGCGGGTCCAGCTTGCGCAGGGCGTCCGGCAGCGACTTCCACAGCATCTTGGGGTCGAGCAGGCCGCCTTGCACGCGGCCCTTGCTCTTGGCGCCGTGGGCCTGTGCGGGGTGGTCGGGGTCAGCGATCCCGACGGTTGCGGTGTTGGTGGACATCTAGTGGATTCCTTCAGCAAGGGGGCCGAGCGCGAGGGCCGGCAGGAAGGTGAGGGCGACCAGGATCAGCGTCACGCCGGCGACCATGCCGACGAACTGCGGACGGTGCGTCGGCAGCGTGCCGATCGACGGGGGAGTGCTGCCCTGCTTGGCCAGCGAGCCGGCCAGCGCCAGCACCAGGATCATCGGCAGGAAGCGGCCGATCAGCATCGCCAGGCCCAAAGCCGTGTTGTACCAAACGGTATTGACCGAGAGGCCTGCGAACGCCGAGCCGTTGTTGTTGGCCGCGGAGGTGAAGGCGTACAGCACTTCGGACAGGCCGTGCGGGCCCGCGTTGAGCATCGCCGCGCGTTCACCCGGCAGGGCCATGGCAAAAGCGGTGCCGGTCAACACGATCAGCGGGGTCACTAGGAAATAGCTTGCCGCCAGCTTGATCTCACGTGGAGTGATCTTCTTGCCCAGGTACTCGGGGGTGCGCCCCACCATGAGGCCCGCCACGAACACCGTGATCACCGCGAGGATCAGCATGCCGTACAGGCCGGACCCGGTACCGCCCGGTGCGACCTCACCGAGCTGCATGTTGAACATCGTCATCATGCCGCCGAGCGAGGTGTACGAGTCGTGGAACGAATCCACCGCACCGGTGGAGGTCAGCGTGGTGGCGGTGGCGAAGACTGCCGAATTGGCCACGCCGAAGCGCTGTTCCACGCCTTCCATCGCCGACCCGATGGCGGTGGGCACGGTGCCGTGGTGCTGTCCTTGGAACAGCATCATGAGGCTGCAGCTGATCAGGGCGAGCGTGGCCATCACCGCGACGATCGCGTAACCCTGCTTGCGGCTGTCGACCATGCGGCCGAAGGTCCGCGGCAGGGAGAACGAGATCACCAGCAGCAGAAAGATTTCCAGCCAGTTGGTCCAGGCGGTCGCGTTCTCGAACGGGTGCGCCGAGTTCGCGTTGAAGAAACCGCCACCATTGGTACCCAGTTCCTTGATGACTTCCTGGCTGGCCACTGGGCCACCGGTGATGGTCTGCTGGGCGCCGGCCAGGGTGTCGACGATCTGGTCGTGCAGGTGGAAGTTCTGGATCACGCCACCGGCGATCAGGATCACCGCGGCAATCACCGCGAGCGGCAACAGGATTCGGATGGTGCCGCGCACCAGGTCGACCCAGAAGTTGCCCAGTTCGGTGGCGTGCCTACGGGCGAACCCGCGGACCAGTGCGACGGCCACGGCCATGCCGACGGCGGCCGAGACGAAGTTCTGCACCGACAGGCCGGCCATCTGGACCAGGTGGCCCTGGGTGGTCTCGCCCGAGTAGGCCTGCCAGTTGGTGTTGGTGACGAAACTGACGGCGGTGTTCCACGCCAGGTCGGCCGTCATCGGGGTGGCCGGGTTGTTCAGGTGCAGCGGCAGCAGGCCCTGCACCAGTTGGAAGGCGAACAGGAACAGCAGGGAGATGGCGGAGAAGGCCAGCGCGCTGCGGGCGTAGGCGCCCCAGTTCTGTTCGGCATGCGGATCGGCGCCGATCGCCTTGTAGATGAGACGTTCTGCGCGCGAGTGCTTTTCCGACGTGTACACGCGGAACATGTAGTCGCCCAACGGCACATGGACCGCCGCGAGCGCGACGATGAGTGAGAGCAGGAACGTGATGCCTGCGGCGGTGGGGCTCACTAGAACCGCTCCGGAAAGAGCAGCGCGGCGACGAGGAACAGTGCGATCACCAGACACAGCACCAGGCCGATGGCGTTGGCGTAGTTCACAGGCGTTCCACCGCCTTCTGGATCAGGCCGAGCACCGCGAACAATGCGATGGTCAGCACGACGAAAATCGCGACAGACATGTTGGCTCCGTTCGGGCGCGTCTCGGCGGCGCCCACGAGGCGAAGTAAACGCCGCCACGGTGGGTCCGGCTCTGGTCTTGATGCTTTCCTTACGGGCTCCGCGCGTTCATTTACGGAGTCCTTGCGGGCACGGTGACATGGGTCATATCCGGGGAGCATTTCCGGGCGCGAGCTGGCTGAACTGGCCGGAGTTTTACCAGGTCAAAAGGGTGAGTCTGGCAATTTTGGCTGGTGCCCACAGGTGGTGCCCAGCGTCTTTACACCCTGGAGGCAAAGGGGTCGAGTGGCGTTAAGAAGCCGCAAGTTTTTGGTGCGGTCACATCAAGACTCTGGCAGAGCCGGCCGTTGTCGCTGGTGACACGGGTAAGCCTGGAGAAACACACCGCTTTTGGAGGTCTCATGTTGCTGTCCGCTGTACCGGGCATTGAAATTGCCTGCCCGGCAGCGTCGTTATCCGCGTCGGATGTCGCTCGCCGGGTGGTCCGCGGCGGACTTCTGGTCAGCGCTGTTGGCGGGCGGGAGCTTGATGCGGTACTTGCCGTCGGCGTGGCACCGGGGCGGATCGGTGTGCACTGCGACGACCTCACCGATGATGAGATTCTGTGGGCGGCGCGTATGGGTATAGGCCGACTGGTGATTTCGTCGGCACACCAGGCCGACGTGCTGTCTTCCTGCGCGGGCCTGGGCCTGCGTGGAGTGTGGCTACAGATGGGATGCGGTGTATCGGTCCTACGCGGGCGTCCCGGGCTGTGTATCGCCGGCCTCGAGGCTGATTGCGACGGAGCCGAGTGCACGGCAGTGGTCGACAACCTGATGGGCGAACTGGCCGACATCCGCTGGCACGCTCTTGTTGGGCGATTGGGGATTTCGGGTCTTTGCTTGGACCGCGACGCGGTCGACGAGATCGATGACGCAGTGACCGAGGGGTGCATCAGGTACCGGCTGCCACGGCCGCAGTTGACGTTGTGTAGTGCCTAGCTCCGGGTAGGTGGTGTCCTCGAGGCGTTCTACCGGCTAACGTGCCAGTCGTGTGGGGTCGATCACCCCTCAGACTCGGGAGGTTTTGGTGTTCGACGTCGTCGGTGGAGTGCTGCAGAAGCTGGGCCGTGTCGGGGAGTCCGTGAACGCGGTGAAGCGGCTCGTTGAGACCGGATTTCTGGATCTGTCCAACCCTGGAGTGATGGTGGAGACCGCCAAGAACGCGCCGGTATTCGGTCCGCAGGCGTCCATGGCCATCCAGGGCGGGCGCAAATACGCGGACCTGCCCGCGCTCGTCGATGAACGCGGCACCTTGACCTACGGAGAGGTGAACGACCAGTCCTGGGCGTTGGCGCGCGGGCTACAGGGCCTGGGCGTGACCGAAGGCTCCGTCGTCGGGCTGCTGTGCCGGGACCATCGTGGTCTGGTCCTTGCCATGGCGGCGTGCGGAAAGCTCGGGGCCCGGCTGGTGCTGATGAACACCGGGTTCGCCAAACCGCAGTTCGCTCAGGTCTGCGAGCGCGAAGGCGTCAAGGTGGTGCTGCACGACAGCGAGTTCCTCGGACTGCTCGATGCCCTGCCCGCGGACATGCCGCGCGGGTTGACGTGGGTCGACGAGGGCGTCGACGTGCCCGAGTCGATGCTTACCCTGGACGCCATCATCGCGGCCAACTCCATCGAGCCGCTGCCCGCGCCGAGCAAGGCGGGTGGATCGGTCATCCTCACCAGCGGGACGACGGGCCTGCCGAAGGGTGCACCCCGCAGCTCGGTGTCGCCCTTGGCGACGGCACAGATCATCGACCGAATTCCGTTCCCGCGCAAGGGAACCATGGTCATCGTCTCGCCCATCTTCCACAGCACCGGGTGGGCCACCTACACCGTCGGCGCCGCTCTGGGCAACAAGGTGGTGACTGCCCGGCGCTTCAACGCCGAGCGGACCCTGCAGCTCATCGCCGAGCACAAGGCGCAGATGCTGGTCGCGGTGCCGACGATGCTGCACCGGATCGTCGAACTGGGACCCGAGGTCATCGGCAAGTACGACACCTCGTCGCTGAACACCATCCTCATCGCCGGGTCGGCGCTGAGCCCGGAGCTGTCCAACCGGGTCCAAGACACCTTCGGCGACGTGCTCCACAACTTGTACGGCTCGACCGAATGCGCCATCGCCAGCGTCGCCACCCCGGCCGAACTGCGTCTCGCCCCGGGCACCGCCGGACGGGCGCCGGTGACGTGCGAGGTGGTGTTGTACGACGAAAACGACCAACGCATCAAGGGAAACAACCGTCGCGGCCGCATCTTCGTCCGCAACGGCGCGCCCTTCGCCGGTTACACCGACGGCCGGACCAAGCAGATCATCGACGGCTACATGTCCAGCGGCGACATGGGGCATTTCGACGACCACGGGCTGCTGTTCGTCGACGGCCGTGACGACGACATGATCGTCTCCGGTGGCGAGAACGTCTTCCCGCAAGAGGTCGAAGAACTCCTCGCGGAGCGGGACGACATCTTTGACGCGGCCGTGGTCGGCGTCGACGACGTCGAGTGGGGCAAGCGCCTGCGGGCATTTGTCGTGTTGCAGCCGGGAGCTGCGCAGGACCCCGATGAGATCAAGGCGTTCGTCAAGAACAATCTGGCCCGGCACAAGGTGCCCCGCGACGTGGTGTTCATCGATGAGTTGCCGCGCAACACAACCGGCAAGCTGCTGCGCCGGGTGCTGATCGAGATGGACGTCTAGGGCAGCGATGCCAACCGAACTCAGTGCCGACCAGGCGGCTGCCCGGCTGGGGCCGGTCGACACGATCGGGATCACCCTGGGTCCCGGCCAGCCGCCGGCTGTGCTGCGGGCGCTCGGTGCGCGCCAGGACTGGACGAACCTGCGAGTGTTCGGCGCGCTGTTAGCCGTTGGTACCGAACTGTTTTCGCGACCGGGCGTGCACTACGTGTCCGGTTTCTTCGGCCCGATCGAGCGGGCGCTGCGGGACATGGGCGCTGACATCGAGTTCGCGGCCGCGGACTTTCGCCGGTTCGCCCCACTGCTGGAACGGCAAGCGCCGCGGGTGATGACGACAGTGGCGACGCCACCCGATGCCGACGGTTGGTGCTCGCTGTCGTTGCACGCCGGCGGAACCATCGACGAGTTGCGCCGCGCCGGCGCCGACCCGCAACGTCTGCTCATCGTCGAGGTTTCCGACGCCTACCCAAGGACTTTCGGCTACGGCTCGCACCGTCACTCACTGCACGTCGACGAGATCGACATTCTGGTGCGCTCGACCGACGCCCCGCTGGCCCTGCCCGGGGGTGATGTGCCGCCGACGGAGGTTGAGCGGGCGATCGCGCAGCACGCCGTCGGCTTCATCGGTTCGGGGGCGACGCTGCAGACCGGAATCGGCGCAATTCCCAATCAGATTGCCACCTTGCTGGCCGAGGGCGACGGCAGCGGGTACGGCCTGCACACCGAGATGTTCACCGACGGCTGCATGCACCTACATCGCGCCGGCAAGATCAGCAACACCGGCAAGGGACAGTACGACGGAGTCAGCGTCACGACCTTCGCGTTCGGGTCGCAGGAGCTCTACTCCTGGCTCGACGACAATCGCGATGTCGCGTTCTTGCCCGTCGACATCGTCAACTCGCCGGAGGTGATCGCCGCCAATACCGACATGGTCTCCATCAACGGCGCGCTCGCGGTGGACATTCAGGGGCAGGTGACTGCCGACACCATCGACGCGGGACAGTTCAGCGGAATCGGCGGCGCGGAGGACTTCGTCGCCGGGGCCGGGCTGGAGCTGTCGGACCGCTCACTCATCTGTCTGCCTTCGACTTTCGTGAAGGACGGCCAGCTGCGGTCGCGGATCGTGCCGTGGTTCGGGCCCGGCGCCGTCATCACCACGCCGCGGCACCAAGTCGACGTCATCGTCACCGAATACGGTGCCGCGGAACTGGAAGGCAAGACCGTCCGGGAACGCGGTGAGGCGTTGGCTGCGATCGCGCACCCGCAATTCCGCGACGCGCTTCTGGCAGCGGCACTGCGCGCCGCGAAGGGGCGTTCTCCGGTCGAGAACTACGCCAATCTTCCGGCGCAGCCGCAGAACTCGTGATTCACTGCCGCCATGACGAGCAGCGACCAGCCGTGGTGGATTTCCGCGCCCGTCGCTGAACTCGCGGCGGCGATCCTGCCGTTGTTCGGATCATCGTCGTTCGACAGTGAGCGCGGAGCGATGACGGACGTCGTGTCATGGCTGCGAACCGGCGCCCGGGCTCCACGCGGAATGTTCTCCGCGGGCATCTCGTCGCGCGGTGATGTGTTTCAGAATCCCGACCTGCGGGCGGTCGCCGAGGCCATGCAACTGCTCGAACGCTCGGGTCTGCTGCTGCGGGTCTTGGTCCCGTCGAGTCATTCCAGCTTCGACGTCGGGCTGACCCGGCTCGGTTGGCAGGCCGTCCAGACCGGCACCGTCAGGCAGCACCTCGGGCTGGGCGACCTCTAGCCGAGCGTGAAGAAGATCGTCAGCATCCGCCGATTTTTGACCATCGTCTTCACGTTCGGCGGTAGAGCGACCCTTGACAATCATATGGGACCGGGGGTCCCATATGACTGGGTGAGCAACGGTGCTCCGATGCGTAGAAGAGGCGACGTCATGGCTGTTACGAAGATGGTCCGCAGGTGGCGCGCTGGGATGGACGTGGGCGCCGACATCGACTACTGCGCAAATCTGGAGACGCTCTCAGCAGGTTCTGTGCGCCGAAACTTCAATCCGTATCTGGATGTTTCGTGGGATTCGCCGGAGTTCCGGGTGACGGCGAACGACCCGCGCTGGGTGCTGGCCAAGAGCGACCCCATCGGCATGAGCGCCTGGTACCAGGCGCAACCGCTGGAAAAGCGGATCGCGATCGGCATGTGGCGCCAGGCAAACATCGCCAAGGCCGGTCAGCAGTTCGAGAGCATGCTCATCCGCGGGCTCCTCGCGTACACGTTCTGGGTGCCCAACGGCAGCCCTGAGTACCGGCATTGCCTGCATGAAGCGGTGGAAGAGGGCAACCACACCCTGATGTTCCAGGAGATGGTGAACCACGTGGGCGTGGACGTCCCGGGTCTGCCGCGCTGGGTCAAATGGCTCAACTGGGCCTTCCCGCTGTTCGCGAGCCCGATGCCGACGTTCTTCTTCATGATGGTGCTGTGCGGCGAGGAGCCGATCGACCACATGCAGAAGTCGATCCTGCGCGAGGATGGTTCGATCCATCCGATCATGGAGCGCGTCATGGCCATCCATGTGGCCGAGGAAGCACGACACATCTCGTTCGCGCACGAGTTCCTGCGTCGGCGCATCCCGGAGATGCGGCGGCTCAACAGGTTTGGGCTGTCGATCATGTATCCGCTGGCGTTCCGTCTGGCTGCGTCGTTGATCGCCAAGCCACCCCGCTCCTTCTGGCGTGAGTTCGAGATTCCCAAGGCGGTCAAGAAGGAGATCTTCTGGCGAGCGCCGGAATCCAGGACGATGCTGCGCGAGATCTACGGTGACGTGCGCATGCTCGCCGAAGACACCGGCCTGATGAACCCGATCGCCAAGATCCTGTGGCGCGTCCTGCGGATCAACGGCCCGGCGTCGCGTTTCCGCAGCGAGCCGGCCCGGCACGCCGCCGTCACCGTGTAGGCGGTCGCGCCCAGATCGCGATGAACTTTCGCTCGATCGCGAGTCATTTCCGTAGCAATGTCGAAAACGGCCCCGTCCGTTCGACGTGTGTGTGAAGGATTGACTCGACGACGAAAGGTCACGCAATGCGCTACATGGGTTTGGTCATCATGGATCCCAACCAAGGTCCGCCGCCGCAGGAACTGGTGGACGCGATGGGGGAGTACGTCGCCAAGAATGCCGCTGATGGCATCTTCCTCGATGGCGGCGGTCTGGGGCAGGGCGAGGGTCGGGTCGGCTACGAGGTGCGTTCCGGGCAGCTGAGCAGCACTGACGGGCCGTTCACCGAAGGCAAGGAGATCATCGGCGGCTACGCGATCCTGGAGTACCGCAACCCGGCCGAGGCCGCCGAGGGCTGCCGGCAGTTCACCGAGCTGCATCGCCGGTACTGGCCGGAATGGGAAGGCCGGATCGAACAGCACCTGATCGAAGGCCCCGCGGACACCGGATGTCCCGCAGGCGCGCCGGAACCGGGCGCCTGACATTGCGGTGACCCGTACCGGAGGTGCCGGCTCGACCGGCGCCGACGCAGTGACCGCCGCCTGGCGCGCCGAATCGGCACGCCTGGTGGCGGCGCTGGCCCGCATGACGCGCGACATCGACCTTGCCGAGGACGCCGCGCAGGACGCACTCGTTGCGGCACTGGAGGAATGGCCCGACCGCGGGATTCCCGCGAACCCCGCCGCGTGGCTCATGACGGCGGCCAAGCGCCGCGCCATCGATCACATCCGGCGTGCGGAGACACTGCGCCGCAAGACCGAGGAAGTCGGGCACCGGCTGGAGGAGGTCGACATGCCGGATTTCGAAGGGCAGCTCGACTTCATCGAAGACGACGTGCTCCGGCTGATGTTCCTGACTTGTCACCCCGAGCTGTCGGCGGCGTCGCGCGCGGCGCTGACGCTGCGGCTGGTGTCGGGACTGAGCACCGCTGAGATAGCCCGCGCCTTCCTGGTGCCGGAATCGACCATGGCACAACGGATCAGCCGCGCGAAGAAGAGCCTCGTCGGCGTGGACATGGAGCTGCCGGCGGGGGCCGACCGCGTCGACCGTATCGACGACGTTCTCGCCGCCATCTACCTCACGTTCAACGAAGGCTATGTGGCGACCGCCGGTGAGGATTGGACGCGCCCCGATCTCTGCTTCGAAGCGATCCGGCTGGCGCGCATGGTGGCCGCCATGGTGCCGGACATTCCGGATTCGCTTGGGCTGCAGGCACTTGTCGAACTTCAGGCATCGCGGATTCCTGCGCGTACCGATCGCGACGGAGCGCCCGTCTTGTTGGACGATCAGGACCGCGCCCGGTGGGATCATCTGCTGCGGCGCCGCGGCCTGCAGGCACTGGCCCGCGCGGAGAAGCTCGCCGCGACAGGCGCACCCGTCGGGACGTACTTCCTGCAAGCGTCGATCGCGGCGTGCCATGCCCGCGCAATCCGGGCCGAGGACACTGATTGGCATCGGATCGCCGACCTGTACGACGTGCTCGCTTTCGCCGCCCCTGGTGCTGTTGTCGAGGTCAATCGTGCGGTGGCCCACGGCCGTGCGCATGGCGCGGAAGCCGGGCTGGCGGTGCTCGACGCGCTCGGCCCCGATCCCATGCCCAGATCGCCGCTGCCGCACGCGGTGCGCGGAGACCTGTTGGAGCGCTTGGGCAGAACCTCCGAGGCGTCGGCAGCGTTCACTCAGGCCGCCGACCTCAGCACCAATGAGGCGGAGCGCTCACTGCTGCTGGGGCGTGCTGAATGACCTAGGCCGGTTTCTTGGTCAGGTCGGCGTTCTCGTCCTCCTGGATCGGCACGCCGTCCTTCTGCGAGATGGATTCGATCGATCCGATCGAGGTGTTCAGGTCGGTGATGCCGCTGGCGTCGCCGCCCTTCAGCTTGTCGAACGCGGCCTGGACGGTGTCCCCGAGCTTGTCGAGCGGCGCGATGATCGCCTTGCACAGCGTGGGGTCGGCCTGCACGTCGGTGGCGGCCAGCCGGACTTCACGCTTCACGAACAGCGCCGAGAGGCCGCCCTTGATGAAGGCCTTGATGCGTCCGTCGGCGCCCTTCTTGAACGTGCCGGCCTGGAACGGTTTCCACAGCCAGCGGTGGAACGCGCCGAAGGCCAGGCCGCTGTGCGCGACGAACTTGGTCTTGGCGAACGACGTGGTGGCCTGCGCCGGGCAGGTCTGGGAGATCGGCGCGGCGTCACCGGCGTCGCCCGACGGGTCGGCGGGGATCGAATCCGATGTGGTGTTTCCCTGCGCGGCTTCTTGTTTGTGCCCACAGCCGCCCACCAGCAGGACGACGGGGATGACCAAGACGGCGATCAGACGGACCAGCGTGTTCACGGGTTGCCTCCAGCAAAAGTTGGCTCGTTTCCCAGGTTCGGCGCGAAGCTAGCAGCCAAACCTGGGTGTTTGGTGGCAACGGCTTGACGTCCTGATGCCTGCTCTGGCTGCGGCACTTCACCTCTCCGAGCGACCTACCTGAGAAACGAGTACTGCAGTACTCGTGATGGACAGGCGCCATCGTCGGATGCTTCCAGGTGAGAGGAGGTGAGCCGCCATGGGTGCGCTACGTTCTCGCCGCTACTCGCGGCGCGCGGCAGGTGCGCTGGCCCGCGGATGCGCGATCTCGTTGGCGATCCTGTTCGGGGGCGCGGGCGTGGTCTTCGCCGATCCGTCGTCCACAACTACCGCGCCTACAACGACTGCGCCCACGACGGCCGCTCTACCTGCATTCAAAGCGCTACCACCGGTCATCGCGGCACCTGTGCCGGCCACGGACCAGGTCACCCTCGCACTTGAGCCCACCCACAGTGGCGCGGGAGCTCAGGTCAAGGCCACCGTCACGGGCTTCGACTATTGCCTGGACGCCCCGCACCTGCTGTGGGATGGGCAGGCGCTATCTGCCGGTCTGACGTTCACGGTGCCGGACGGCCCGGCCGGTGCGCACAGAGTGACTGCGGTGTGCAGACTCCTGGATGGGGCCCGCACGGTGGCTCCGGCGACGTTCACCGTCGACGCGACCGAGAAGCCCACTCTCACATTGGATCCCGGCAAGGGGCCCGCCGGCTCGCAGGTGACGGCTACACCCAAGGGCTTCGGGACGTGCCTCGACGCGCCGCACCTCCAGTGGGACGACCAGCCTTTGGCCGCCAAGGCCGTGGACCCCGCCATTGGCAGCCTGGCGTTCACCGTTCCGGATGGCCCGGCAGCCTCACACACCGTCAGCGCCGTATGCGGGACCCTGCGTAAGGCATCAGTGGTGGCGTCCGCGCCCTTCATGGTGGTCGAAACCCCGAAACCCACTTTGACTTTGAGTACCCCGAAGGGACCCGCGGGCTCGGCATTGACTGCGACAGGTACGGGCTTTGCCTGCCCGGACAGTGGCAGCGTGCTGTTGTTCTGGGACGGTGACAGATCTCCGGCGACCAAGGCCCCGTCCGGCACTTTCCGTGTCCCGTTCGGCGTTCCCCCGGCGGCGTCCGACGGCGAGTACACGGTGCTGGCCGCCTGCGCCGGCGATCCCGACGTCGCAGCCAGTCAGCAGTTCACGGTCGTCAGCCCGGTGACGAACCAGGGAACGCCGGCGGCGTCCATCTCGCTCGATCCGACACAAGGGCATGGAGGCGACGCGGTGCAGGTCGTCGGCTGGCAGTTCAACTGCGCCAACCACGAACGGACGGTGGGGCTGTCGTGGGATGGCGCCCCACCCCGGTTCAACGTGGCTGTCGATGGGCTCGGCGAATTCACGACGTGGTTTGCCGTCCCAAGCGATGCCGCAGTCGGCAGTCATACCGTGCGCGCCTCCTGTCCGGATGGATCAGCTTGGGACACTGGAGAATTCACCATCGTGACCCTAGGTCTGCCGGTGCCGCCACCTATCACGACACCGCCGGTGTCACCGCCTCCCATCATCCCGCCGCCGCCCCATAAATGGTGGCCGGTCGTCGTGGTCGCTGGTGTCATTGCGGTACTCCTGTTGGCCGCGGCCGTCCACTTCGGCCGGCGCGCACTTCGGCCCCCGCGGGTCCGGGTCATCACGCGGCCCTGTGGTCCGGCGGTCGTCAGGCTGCGTGAGAGGCCGGCGGCCGACGAGATGACGTACGCGATTCAAGTGGCGGTGCATTCCCGGCCCGATGTCGTGAGCTTGAGAGGGGTGGATGATGAGCACATCCGCGTTGACTGAGACGGTGACCGTTCGAGACCTCCTGTATGGCGATGCGCCGGTCGAACCGACTCAGGCGCTGGCCGACTCGCTGCAGCAGAGTGGGACGGTCAGCAACCTCGTTGCCCGCTTTCCCGGCGTTTCGTCTCTCGTCGAGAGCGAGGTGGCCAAGGAGATCGATGACCTCCTGTCGCAGAGCTTGCTTGATCTGGCCGTCGACGGATGGAAGAAATTTGCAGAGCTCATGGACGCCGCCCGCCGGACGGGCGACAACCCGGCGGCCCGGGAGACCGTGAAGCTGGTGACGCACCGGATCGAGTTCAGCCACCCGTGGACCGTCGAGGTGTTGGTCAACGGCAAGTCGGCCGGCACCCTCGAGGTCGAGTTGGCGGTCTCCTTGGACATGGACCTGATGGTTCTCGTGGTTCAGCGCGGTCGGATCACGGCCATCGAATCCGGCCGAGGCATCGTCACCGCGGCATTGGAGATCGCGCAGACCGAGGTCGTCAAACGCCAGGGCCGGTTCAACTTGGGCGGCGAAATCCCGCTTGGCCGTGGGCTGATGCTGGCCGAACCCATGGCGACTGCTGCCTCGGCCGACCGCGCTGTGGTCACCAATGCGCAATCACCGAGTGCGAACTGGTACCCCGATCCATTGCGCCGGTACGAGTTTCGCCGATGGGACGGGACGCGTTGGACTGACCAAGCCTCGACCAAGGGCCGCGTGGCGTCCGATCCCATTGTCGGTGAACATGTTCCGAGGCCCTGCGACGCAACTCCGGTGACACGGCTGCACTGAGACGTGGCGCTCGGGGAGACCGAGTGCGTCCACGGCGGCGGTGACGCGGCCGGCTTCGATAGGCGCAATGCTCGGCCTGAGGTACGTCGAGATCTGCGCAGGCGCTAACGTCGTGTCCGCGCGGTCTGGGTGAGCGCCGCCCCCATAGCCCAATTGGCAGAGGCAGCGGACTTAAAATCCGCCAAGTGTCGGTTCGAGTCCGACTGGGGGCACTCGACTGTGGCGCTGCGACGGCAGTACCCGCGCCGTCGGCTCTAGCAAATCCCCATCGCCGAGCGTTTACTGATCCCACGGCGTTTCGGTGGCATCAGCAAGACCCGGAGGTTGCCATGGGCCTTCTCGACGGCAAGGTCGTCTTCGTGACCGGAACTGCGCGGGGCATGGGGCGAAATCACGCGATACGACTCGCGCGTGAAGGGGCCTCGGTCATCGGGATCGACATCGCGGCCGACGTCACGCCGCGCAGCGGGTGTCCCGGCCCCCGCGAGGCGGACCTGCACGAGACGGTGCGCCTCGTCGAGGCCGCGGGCGGCAAGTGTCTGATGGCGGTCGCCGACGTCCGGGACTCTGCGGCCATGGATGCCGTGCTCAACGAAGGCGTCGACAGGTTCGGCGGACGTCTCGACGTCGTCGTCGCCAACGCGGGTATCAGCACCTGGGCGCGCTTCTGGGAGATGCCGGACGACGAGTGGCAGACGATGATGGACGTCAACCTCACCGGCGTCTGGCGCACGATGAAAGCCGCTGTCCCGCATATGATTGCAGCGGGCAATGGTGGCTCGATCATCAATATCAGCTCGGTTGCCGGAATCAAGTCATTGCCGGGCCAGGCTCACTACAGCGCTGCCAAGCACGGAGTGGTCGGACTGACGAAGTCGGCGGCCATCGAGCTCGCCGAGTTCAAGATCCGGGTCAACTCCATCCACCCGTGGGGCGTCGACACCGTGCTTGCTGCGGATCCGACCGTCGGCACGTTGCTCACTGATCACCCGACCTACCTGATGTCATTCGGCTGCATGCTCAGCGACCCATTTCCCGCGACTGTCGACGACATCTCCGACGCGGTGATCTACCTGGCGTCGGATTTGTCGCGTGCCGTCACCGCAACGCAATTGACTGTCGATATGGGTGCCACGAAGGTGTGATCGCCGCTCTGTGGATGTAGCCCCACTAGTAACTCGATCTATCTGCGACTAGATATCGCTCTTTGGGCTATGGCGCTGCGCCGGTAGGCGGACGATCGTAGAGAGTGTCAACAAATCACAATCTCAGCCACGAAGGCCGAGGCCGTGCGCCGGCGTGGTGGGCACGGAGAGAAGGCGCCATCATGATGTACGCAGAGTACGAAATGGCGGCATTGGTGGTGCTACTGGTTGGCGCCGGGTGCGAGGTGGTGGCGACCAATCTGCGCCGCGCCCACCCCACTCGGATGCCAGCCCGAAAAGCGGCACCGCCGATATCGAAAACTCATGGAACCCATTCGGTATCAAGGGATCATCGGGCCGGAGGTTCGGTTGATGCGAAGGGCCTGCGGCTGGCCATGGAACGGTCGCACGACAAGCGCGCGCAACGGCGCCGGGAGAAGAGAGAATTCCAAGCCTGGCTGGACATCACCTCGCGTCCAATGTAGTGACGGATCAAACGCGTTGCGTAGCCGTGCCACCGCCCTACGATCGGTAAGTATGACCCGCAAGCTCCCCCTGCTCATGGCCCTCGCGGCCCTTGCCCCAGCCGTTCCGGCATTCATCGCGACACCCGCCGCAGCAGCACCCTGCCCCGACATCCAGGTCGTGTTCGCCCGCGGCACCACGGAGCCGCCGGGCCTGGGCAGTGTGGGCCGCCCGTTCGTGGACGACCTGCGGGCCCGGGTGGCGCCGCATTCTGTTGAGGCGACGGCGGTCGATTACCCGGCGAGCAACGACTTCGCCCAAAGCACCCCGGCCGGCATCGACGCAGCGCGTTCGGTCATCGAGTCCACCGCGGCCAACTGCCCGAAGACCAAGATGGTGCTCGGCGGCTACTCGCAGGGTGCGGCGGTGATCGAAGGTGCCACCAGCGCGGCGCCGCCGCAGGTCGCCGGTCACGTCGCCGCCACCGCACTGTTCGGTGCGCCGCGCACCGGTTTCGCGAGCATGCTCGCCGGCGGACAGCTGCCGGAACTGGCGCCGCAGTATGTCGCCAACTCCATCGATCAGTGCGCCCAGGCCGATCCGATCTGCTGGGAAGGCGGAGGCTTCGACCCCGGCGCTCACGGTTCCTACGTGCAGTCCGGAAAGGTCACGCAGGCAGCCGATTTCGCAGCGAGCAAGATCTAGGGCCGAGCTAACCGAATGACACAAGCACTACCCGCGATCCCGTTGGAACTGCTTCAAATTCTCTGACCTTCAGCGACTCCGTAGTCCTCACACGGGGAGCACGGCGTTCATCGATGTCGGCCCGTCGATCCATGCGCGCACCGACCCCACTCCTTCGTCGCGCCACCTTGCCCTGCTCCGTGCCCATCAACCAGGCCGCCCACACCGCAGCTGCCTTCTCCTCTGTGCCATTGCGACGGCCGGCGGGCTCGTTCCCGATGACGATGCCGTGGGCATACCTGAATCGTCGATCCACGATCAGGAGCCGTCTGGGTTCTAGAACGATTCATGTCCGAAATATCAACATCTTTGCGCTAATAGTTTTATGTAGTTAATTGTCTTGGATGGTTAACTTTCCGCTGTTGAATTTCAATATGGAATAGCGAAAGTGGTGCACAAAAATTCGCAAAGTTTGTGGCGAAATTGGCCCCACGCAGTGATCAATGTGAAGTAATTTGCGGGTGCAGGTTACCGATTACTGAGGGGGAGTTTTGCAAACAATTACGCGGACCAGCATGACGAGCGGGGTGGCACTGATCGGAGCGAGTGCCATCGCGCTGTCACCGATAGTGGTGGCACCGCAGCAGGTGCACCTGCCGGCGATCCCGGTGTCGAGCCTCGCGACGACGTTGACCGCGTCGGTCAATCCCATCAGCGAATGGGCGAAGGTCCTCACGACAACGTTCAACAACGTTTCGGCCCTCGGCCAGCAGGTGTGGGCCGACCCGGCTCCCATCCTGAAGCAGATCATCATCAACCAGCTCGGCTACGCGAACACCATCGCCACTGACCTGGGCGCCGCCGGCAACAGCTTCGTCACTGCCGTGAAGGCACTTCCGCCGGCTTTCCAGCAGGCAGCTCAACAACTGGCCGCCGGCCAGATCAGTGGAGGCCTGAACACGGCATACACCGCCATGCTCAACTTGGTGATAAGCCCCGGCTTCGCATTGCTACAAGGTCAGATGCTCAACATCCCCGGCCAGGTCATGCAGCACATCACCGACGTCGTCAAACTAGGCCCCGCTCTTCTTGTCGGTGTGGGCTTTTCTGCGCTCGGCATGGTTGGCAGCGTCGAGAGCGCGTTTGGGGACACAGCGCAAGCGGTGTACGACGGGGTGCGCGCCGGCAACTTCGGGGCGGCTGTGAACGCGATCGTCAACGCCCCGGCCGTGCTCACCAACGCCTTCCTCAACGGGTACTCACCGGCGACGGGATTATGGGGGCTTCTGACCCCGGGAGGTGGCTTGCTCCCGGTACTGGCGGTCGCCGTTCGCCAAGCCATCGCACAAGCGCTGGGCGCACCGGTGCCGCCCGCGGCGAAGGTGGCCGATACTGCACCGTCCGCTGTTCCGTCGGCTGCTTTGTCGGGTGCGACGGTCACGCTGGGCGCGGAGAAGGTGACGACGCCTGAGGCCGTGAAGGTCGCGGCGACGAAGACCTCGGAGACGAAGACCTCGGAGACGAAGACTCCGGCGGCCGAGACCACCCCGGCAGAGCCCGCCGCGACGGCGCCAGCTGCAGGGGCACCTGCCGCGTCGTCGCCCGAGACACCTTCCCCCGCAACCG